>JACRLN010000007.1 GCA_016215115.1 Nitrospirota bacterium | reverse complement strand
TCAAGATAAAAAACACGATAAATGAAAACAACTAATTGATTCGGAAGATTAAATGGAATTTAAGCAGAGATAAGCAAACTTTGCGGCTATTTATTTAATGGAATGGTTACAATTACCCCCCGTCACTGAATGGTTACGTAATTACATATTTTAATCATGCTGCCGAGAAGATATTTGGTTACAAAGCAGAAGAAGCCGTTGGCAAAGAACTCCACAACTTTCTTGTTTCTGAAAACGCCAGAAAAAAATATTATCAAAGACTCCCTGATTTCGAAAAAACAGGACAATGCCAGGTTGTCGGAAAAATCCTTGAAGTGACTGCTACAAGAAAAGACGGCACGAGATTCCCTGTGGAACTTTCCATATCTTCCTTTCAATTAAACGGGCAGTGGTATTCTGCAGGAGCAATACGCGACATTACAGAGCGCAAGAAAATGGAAGAAAGCCTGCTTACGGCCTCGATAACGGATCCTTTAACAGGCCTTATGAACCGCAGGGGGTTTTTTAATTTTACCGAAAAACAGATCGAGCTTGCCAAACGCAGCAAGAGAAACCTCTCGATTCTTTTCCTGGACATAAACGAGTTGAAAAAAATTAATGACAACCTTGGACACAAGGCAGGAGATCAGGCGCTTCTTGATATTACTGATTTACTCAAGAACACTTTCAGGTCGTCTGACATTATTGCCCGTATTGGAGGAGATGAATTTACAGTACTTATAATAGCCCCCCAATACCCTGATATTGAAAAAATCATTAATAAAAAGATTCAGAACAGGCTCAAAATACACAATGAAGAAATGAAACGTGAGTACAACCTGTCCGTCAGTATGGGGTTTGCACATTTTGACCCGAAATATCCATCTTCCATAGATGAACTCCTGGTAAAGGCTGATGCCCTGATGTATGAGGACAAAAAACAAAAAAAATCCGGAAAAGATACAACTCCTTAATTTAATAGCAATAAAATCGGGAAACAGCTTCCAGTCAATCTCACCTCCCTCATTTAAGTTAATACAAGTTTAAACCGATTATATAGATAGAGGAATAGTACGCTTTTTTAAAATAACTTAAAGGGACCACAATATGAAGAGAAAGAAATTAGGTGAAATACTTTTAGAAGAAGGTCTAATTACAGACGAACAGCTCGAAACCGCCCTCACTATTCAAAAAGGAAAAAATAAAAAGCTCGGGAAGGTCCTCATAGAGCTGGGCTACATAAACGACATGCAGGTAGCGGAAGCGCTGACAAGACAACTCTCACTTCATATGGTTGATTGCAAAAATTATAACCCTTCACAAGAAGTATTATCTCTTGTTCCAAAAGAAATTGCAGAGAGCAAACTCGTATTACCGCTTGAACTGAAAAATAAAAACCTCTTGATCGCCATGGCGAATCCTCTCGAATGGGAAACCATAGAGGATATCTCATTTGAAACAGGACTTAAGCTGACCGTCGCTATCTCATCAGAAAACAATATATTGAACGCAATAGAAAAATACTATGGCTCTTCCGATGAAACATGGAATGTCCTCAAGGAATTGCCGTCATATGACGGGGTAGAATTTATCAAGGAGTCAGTTGACGACGAGAAACAGACATCAGTTGTTCAGTCAGTATACCAGGACAGCGAAGCCCCTCCCATCGTCAGACTTGTGACTATGGTCATTGCAGACGCCGTGAAATCAGGAGCAAGCGACATTCATATAGAGCCCAGAGAAAAAAATGTCCAGGTTAGATACAGGATAGACGGTAATCTGAAGAACATACAGATTTATCCCAAACAGATCCAGGAGGCTGTCGCCTCGAGAATAAAAATAATATCGAATCTCGATATCACCAACAGGAGGTTTCCACAGGACGGCAGGAGCGCATTACGTCTTGAAAGCAAGAACGTGGACCTCAGGATATCGACACTGCCGTCAGTTTACGGAGAGACCGTTGTAATACGGTTGCTTGACGCCTCAACAGGACTGATCCCTCTCAGTCGTCTTGGTATAGCTGATAACATCCTTAAACCGCTTATTGAAATCTTTACACAACCGCAGGGAATGCTCCTTGTTACAGGCCCGACAGGAAGCGGGAAAACGACGACATTGTATTCCGTCCTGCAGCAGCTTCGCACCGAGACAAAAAATATTATTACCCTCGAAGACCCTGTGGAATATAAACTTGGGGAAATAACACAGGTGCATATAAACGAAGCTATTGGTTTTACCTTTGCAAATGCGCTCCGATCCGTACTAAGACAGGACCCGGATATTGTCATGGTAGGAGAGATCAGGGACATGGAAACAGCAGAGATCGGTGCAAGAGCTGCGTTGACAGGACATTTCGTATTAAGCACCCTGCATACGAATGACACGGTTTCTACAATTAACCGCTTGGTTGATATAGGGTTGCAACCCTTCCTCGTGACTGCGGCTGTCAGCGGCATAATCGCACAAAGGCTTATCAGAAAAATTTGTACTAACTGCAAGGTTGAAGCGCCGGCGCCTGAAGAACTGGTCAGGTTTGAAGTCACGCATTTTAAAACCTATTATAAAGGGGAAGGCTGTGATAAGTGTAACAATTCCGGGTATAAAGGCAGGATAGGGATTTATGAGCTGTTGAAAATGGAAACAAAACTGAAACGGCTTATTTCAAAACATTTCACTGTTGATGAGCTTTGGGATGTCGCACGTGAAACAGGCACAAAGTCACTTTTTGAAGATGCCTGGGCCAAAGTGGGAGAAGGCATAACTACTGTGGAAGAGGTACTGTCAAAAATTCCTTATCCACTTTTTCTGAGTGAAATGAGAAAAGAGAAAAAACAAAAGAATAATAGTGAAATCCTTGCAGGGGCGGACAACCTGCAATAACTACATCATTACCTTTGTAATTACGCCGTGAAGTTTCTCAGGCGGGAACTCGTAGAACTTTATAAACGTGGGCGAAACCCTTTTTATCAACGCAAAGAGCTTCCAGAAAATATTTTTGGCGGAAATATCCTCGAGACCATAATAAACCGCCCTCTCATCTATCCCCGCTTCCCTGAGAATGTCATCTGCTGTTATGACCTCCATGTACCCGGACTGTATTTCGAAGGACCTGATGCCGAATGCCATATCCTCCCTGTAAAAACCAGTAATCCCGAATGGATCGTTCCTGCCGGTTATAGAGACAAAGACATTATCTTCATAGATGATGCCGTGAGAAAACATGGTCTGGGTGATATAAGAAGGGATGTTTCTGACATCGCGTATGAGAAAAAGAGCGGTGCCTTTTATTTTTGGAGAGGTTGCATACGCCTCCTTGAATTTCGGGATGAATTCCTGAAAGGACATAAAATTCATTGCCCTGTAAAGCCTCCTCTGTCCCTGCGTATAAAGGAATATCATGGAAAGAGGAATCATAGCCAGTATTATAGACCAGTAACCACCGTGAGGAATTTTATAGAAGTTGGCGGAAAAGTACAGCAAATCAACACATGTGATGAAAAATGACAGAAGAGAATACACGGCCTTTCCACGCAAATAAAAAATCCATGTCATCATAATGCCCGTGATTGTCATTGTACCGGTGACAGCAAGCCCGTACGCTGCGGCGAGGCGGCTTGATTCTCCGAATTGCAGCATAATGAAAATGACGGCAGCAAGCAAAAACCAGTTCACAGAAGCGATATATATCTGTGATTTCCTCTCAATTGACGTATAGTCAACTTTAAACAGGGGCATGATCCTTGTCGTCATTGCCTGATAAATAATTGAAAACATGCCGCTGATCATTGCCTGTGAGGCGATTACAGTAGCTGTGATGCTGAGCAGAAGGAAGGGGATATATAAAATTTCGGCATAATGAAATACCATTTCAAAAAGGATGTTCCTGGCCTCAGGATGTTTCAGCAGAAACGCGCCCTGTCCTAAATAATTCACAACAAGCGCGATAAAGACACCGGCCCATGCCTGCCTTATGGGTTTCGCGCCCAGATGCCCCATGTCCGCATAAAGCGCCTCTCCGCCTGTCGCACAAAGTATAATTTCTCCAAGAGCGATATATCCTTTCCAGCCGTTCTCAAGAAGAAAATTTATTCCATAGAGCGGATTAAGCGCTTTGAGTATCTGTGGCGATTCGGATAAGGATGTTATTCCGACTGAAAGGAGCGACAAAAACCAAACGACCGTAACAGGACCAAATACACCGGTAACCTTTTCCGTGCCCTTACTTTGAAAGACGAACAACAGCACGGCAATCAATATTGCAATGAATACTATCGTCCCCCGCGAGATGTCTTCCAATCCCGGTATCAAAACAGCTCCTTCAACCGCGCTGAGGATACTGATGGCCGGGGTAATAACACCGTCGCCTATGAGAAGCGATATGCCGACAAACGAGAGCATCGTTATGAAAACAGTCTTCTTTTTATCGCTGACAAGCGGAGCGAGTATCTCTTTAAGCACAATGGTTCCGCCTTCACCTCTGATACTCAACCCCATGGCAAGCCAGTTGTATTGAAGGAAGACAAGGATCACGAGCGTCCATACAATCAGCGACATAACGCCCAGGATATTAGCAACAGTAGGTTGAAGAAGGAGAAAAACTACAGTTACAGTATAAATAGGACTTGTGCCGATGTCTCCGAATACAAGCCCCAGCGCTTTTATAATGCCTTTCATCGCATTTACCTGAGTAAGATTTTACAACTATTCTCAATAATTAAAAACTATATATCATACGTCAGGGATATTTGTTTAAGCAATAACTATCTCAGAAACCCTCCATTGAAGGCAGAAGCCAGTCCTTTACAAGGAGGGGTGGGGGCTCCTCTTTTTTTATTTTCGGAATCGGGTAGTACCGATTGGATCGTTTACAAATGCACATGCAATAGAGAGGTTTAACTTCCGTTGATTAAATAGCAGTTTTACTTATTGCGTTTATCCCTTATGTAAATCGCTTTTGAATGCCCTTCTCCTACGACACGTTCTTCTATTTCAAAGAGTTTTGTTGCGGCAACCAGTTCACCGAGTTTGTTGTAGCCGTAGTTTCGCGGATCGAAATCCGGAGCCTGCTTGGCAATATTGCTTCCCACTGTGGCGAGATGAGCCCATCCGCTTTCGTCTGACGATGCCTCTACGGCGTTCCTTAAAAGATTGACAAGCTTCGTATCCTGCTTCAGGTCATTAGCGGATTTTCGCTTTATAGACATACTTTCATCTGCTTTGGATACCAAAACCTCTGTATAAATAAATTTGTCACAGGCGGAGACAAAAGGTTCCGGTGTTTTTTTCTCTCCAAACCCATATACAACAAGACCGGCTTCTCTTATTCTTGAAGCCAACTTGGTAAAATCGCTGTCGCTTGAGACTATACAGAAACCATCAAATTTATTTGTATAGAGCAGATCCATCGCATCAATTATCATGGCGGCGTCCGTAGCGTTTTTCCCTATTGTATAGCGGAATTGCTGTATCGGCTGAATTGAATGCAGCAGTAATACTTCCTTCCATCCTTTCAGGTGATATCCGGTCCAGTCTCCATAAATTCTCTTCACATTCGACGTTCCGTACTTCGCTATTTCCGCTAATAAAGCCTCTATGATTGAGGGCTGGGCATTGTCTGCGTCAATCAATACCGCTAATTTTTGTGTTTGACCGTTAGTCATAATTACTCCTTTTTCCCTGTCTCGAATTGTTCATGTCGAACTTCATTCCATGCTGCCACGCCGTCATTCCCGCAGTCCTTAAGCGGGAATCCAGATTAAAGGCACTGGATGCCCGATTAAAAAACCCCCGCTAACAACCTGCGGGGGCAGGCTCCGGGCATGACAGTTAGCGTCCGGATTCCGGATCGAGCTTTCAACACTCTTATTCCAGCTCGGTGACGTTTGTCATCTGATCAAAGAATTGTGTAACTTTATTCTTTTTGTCTGATTCCATATGTGCCATAGCGGTACGCGGGTGCTGGTTCAGGACGCCCGTGACCATGTAAGGAATATAGTACCCCCAATCGATTCTTTCTGTCCATGGAAGGATCTCAGCCTCTATGGCCTCGATAAGCGGACGCACTTTAAACTTGGGATTCTTAAGGAATGCAATAAGAAGTTCCAGCGGGCAGTTACCGGCTCCGCGTCCAATGCCATATAAACTGGCGTCGAGGTAATTGATGCCGCAAATAATAGCGGATATGGTGTTTGCAAAGGCAAGTTGCTGATTGTTGTGGCAATGAATTCCTATCGTCTTGCCAGGCAGGCGCTCCATATATTTCTTTGCGAGCAACTCTATATCTTCGGAATAGAAAGCGCCGAAGCTGTCCACTACATAAACGATTGGCACTCTGCTCTTAGAGAGATCGTCAAGCGCTTCATCCAGCTCCCGCAGCCCCACGGTGGAGACCGCCATAAGATTAATGGTTGTCTCATAACCTTTATCAATGCAATGGTGCGCCAGGTCTATGGCAGCATCGGTTTGATGGGCATAACATGCGACCCGTATCATGTCAAGGGAACTTTCGGATTTATGCGGTATGTCGTCATAATCAATACGGCCGATGTCGGCCATTGCGGAAAGTTTAATCTTTTTTTCACTCTTACCGATAATGCGCTGAATATCCGGTTCAGCACAAAATTTCCACGGCCCTACCTCATTCCGTGAAAAAGCGGACTCCGAACTTAGATAGCCGATTTCCATATAATCAACGCCTGCCTCTGTACAAGCCGTATAAACCTTGCAGACAAAGGCGTCGTCAAACTGCCACTTGTTCATTAATCCGCCGTCACGCACGGAGCAGTCTATAACCTTGATTTCAGGTCTGAACATTTTTCATCTCCTTTAAAAATTTAGTAAGTATTGTCTGGAATGACTATTATAATTTATTTTTCTAATCCTGGCAAAGGGCAGGGACAAGATTTTTAAAAACAAAAAGGGCTGATCCCTAACCTTCGGGAACAGCCCTTGAATTTTCTTTTAAGGGGCGGGGTATTCCCTCGCCCCAATCCCTCCTTCTATTAAAGAGAGACAATTATTAAGCTGTAAGCTGACAGCTATCAGCTTTCAGCTATATAAGCGGAACAATCAGCAGTGCAACGATATTGATAACCTTGATCATCGGGTTAATCGCCGGGCCTGCTGTGTCCTTGTAAGGATCGCCGACTGTGTCGCCTGTGACAGATGCTTTATGTCCATCGCTCCCCTTCTTGTGAACGACGCCTTTGTCGTCTGTAACGCCATCTTCAAAGGATTTCTTGGCGTTGTCCCATGCGCCGCCGCCGCTTGTCATGGCGATGGCCTGGAAGAGTCCGGTTAAGATACTTCCGATAAGAACTCCACCGAGTGCTTCCCTGCCGAGGAGAAGACCTACTGCGATAGGAACCACCACCGGGATAAGCGCAGGAACCATCATCTGCTTGATAGCTCCTTTTGTGACAATGTCAACGCACTTACCGTATTCCGGCTTTGCCTTATATTCCATAATGCCGGGGATCTCCCTGAACTGTCTTCTGACTTCCTCAACAATACTGCCTGCTGCCTTTCCAACAGCCTCCATAAGGAGTGAGCCGTAATAATAAGGGAGCAGCCCGCCGATGAAAAGGCCGGCCAGAACCATAGGGTTCGAGAGGTCAAACTTCATGTTGATAACTGCTTTAGTTACAGGATCTATAAACGATCTTGAATATTCTGCAAACAGCACAAGCGCTGCAAGACCTGCTGAACCTATAGCATACCCCTTTGTAACAGCCTTTGTTGTGTTTCCGACTGCATCCAATGGGTCTGTGATGTTACGGATCTCTTCAGGCAGTCCTGACATTTCTGCGATACCGCCTGCATTGTCTGTTATCGGTCCATACGAGTCAATCGCAACAACAATTCCTGTCATTGAAAGCATAGAAACCGCTGACAGGGCAATAGCAAAAAGACCGCCCGCCATATCACCGGCAAAGCCACCGCCTAAATGATAGGCGCCGAGG
Source organism: Nitrospirota bacterium (assembly GCA_016215115.1). Taxonomy (GTDB): domain Bacteria; phylum Nitrospirota; class Thermodesulfovibrionia; order UBA6902; family UBA6902; genus SURF-23. The sequence goes on along the minus strand of JACRLN010000007.1, from coordinate 34,961 downwards.
ATTGAGGCGACGATAACTACAACAGGCGCACCGGTTGACTTCATGCTGACCGCGAGACCGGCGATCACGTTTGTGCCGTGACCGGTCAGGCTGGCCTTTGCAATGTGCTTCACCGGGCCATATTCCTTTGCGGTGAAGTACTCTGTTATAACCACGATCAACCCGGTCAATGCAAGGCCAATGAGAGACATAAGGAAAACGTTCATCTGTGTAAATGAAGGATGAGCAACTAATGACGCCTGTGCTGACGGGTCTTTCAGGAACTCACCTGTAACAATATAAAATACTATTGCCGCAAGCACGCCTGCAACAGCAAGCCCCTTATAGAGGGCGCCCATGATGTACTGGTTCTTGCCGAGTTTTACAGCAAAGGTTCCGATAATGGATGCGATGATCGATATCCCGCCGAGGAGCATCGGGAATTCCACCCATGGGCTCTCAGAGCCAAAAACAGTCTTTGCAAGAAGCATAGCTGCAACGAGCGTGACCGTATATGTCTCATAAAGGTCTGCTGCCATACCTGCGCAGTCGCCTACATTATCGCCGACGTTGTCTGCGATAACTGCAGGGTTTCTTGGGTCATCCTCAGGAATACCTGCCTCGACCTTACCAACAAGGTCAGCGCCTACGTCTGCGGCCTTTGTGTAGATACCGCCTGCGATACGAGCAAATACGCTCATCAGGGAGCAGCCGAAGCCAAGTCCGATAAGTGCACGGAATGCCGTCTCAGGATTGCCGGGATTTGCCTGCTGTGCTATAAAATAAAAACCCGCAAGGCCTATGATGCCAAGACCAACGACCATAACGCCCGTCACCGAACCGCCCTTAAAGGCAAGTCCGAGTGCAGCCTGAAGCCCCCTGCTCGCAGCCTGTGTGGTACGTACGTTGGCCCTGACGGTAACCCACATACCCACGAATCCTGCAAGCGCCGAACCAACCGTTCCAATTATGAAACCGATAGCCGGCCACATGCCGAGTTGCGGTATCGCTGCAATGGCAATCACCAGAACAATGGCAACCATAGCAACAGTTTTATATTCACGTGCAAGGAACGCATATGCTCCCTCTTTCACCGCATTCGAAATCTCCTGCATCTTAGTATTACCTGCATTCTGTTTTGATACCCAGACTGCTGTAAACAGAGCGTATATAACGCCCAGCGCGCCGCAAAAAAGCGCAAATAAAATTGTACTGCTCATATTGCTACCTCCTTTTTTTGAGTTTTGTTTTTACGAGTCAAATTTAATATAAATTTAATTGAACGATTCTTTGTTTCTTCCCCTCTATCAAGAGGGGAAAATACATCACCTTATTTCTTCTCTCTTCCTGAATATTTCAAAAAACATATCGCTGCCGATCTGTAAAACATATGCGCAAGTTTGGAATAAGGAAGATAAAGAAATAGAGAGAGCACGAAAACAAGATGGATAAAATAGACCGTGTAAGCGACACCTGCAATGCCCGCAACCCTCATCACCCAGGACAGGATACCCGACGCCATAATAACTCCGACAATTGTTATCAGGAGCCAGTCAAAATAGCTTCCGATGCCGACTTTTTCAGCATTTTTAAATCTGTTGCTGATCATAAGAAAAACGCCTGCAAGAAGTCCGATGGCGCCAATCAGTCCAAAGATTTTTACAGGAGTGCCATAGCCGAATCTGAACGGCGACTCCATATGCATAATGTCAATATAGAGAACTCCCAAAGCGGTGGCAATGCCGAGCATGACAAAGCTGTAAAATACCAGGAAGTGCGAGGTAAACCTGTCCGCACTCACCCCGCAGCTTTTGAATTTGACATGGCTTAAGATCTCTTTTGCTGTTGCTGAAATGCTTCCGCCCAGGTCCCCTGAAGTGACTCCGGCTGCCTTCTTCATATCAGCCCAGAATTTCATAAGGCCCAGAACACCTACAAGAAGACCAAATGTCAGGGCAGGGACAAAAACGGCCTGTATAGTAAGTGTAGGGGCAAAGTATGAAAACTTTATCTCTTCTTCATTTGGTATAAAAGTACCGTCAACTGAAAGTATGGCCCCGAGAAGCAGGGCAGGGATCAGGAAGACAAGCCAGACAAGACCCTTGCTGCTTACAAGATTTGCCAGAAAAGACGGTGATGAGTACTGTTTGATTGTTTGTTTCCTGATAGCGCCTAAAACTTCACCTGGCTTTGCTCCTCTGGGACAATGCGCCGTGCAGTCATTGCATTGATGACAGAGCCATACATCAGGATTGCCGGCAAATTTTTCCTTTAGACCCCATTGCGCCCAGACCATCTCTTTTCTTGGAAATGGATGGTCCTCAGGAGTTACATTACAGACAACCGTGCAGGTAGCACACTGGTAACACTTCTTGAGAGAATCCCCTCCTCCCTCGATAACCCCTTTTACAAAATCCAGATCAGGTTTTATTACTGTTGCTTCTGCCATCTATTCCTCCTATTAACAAGTAAGGAAGTTCGTAAGCTCGAAAGTTCGGAAGTTTTTAACTTCCGCGCTTCCACGCTTTCGTGCTTCCGCGCTTTTTACATTCCTTTAAACGGGTTCGGTCCTATTTCTTCTACCCTCTCAACAAAGTCATTGATCATCTTTGGAATCTGGTCATACTCTGATATTGCGACCTGTACAAGCTGGCATCTCTCGGATTCAAGCTGGAGCTTGTCGAGTGTTTCCTTAACCTTGCTGAAGCGGTAGTTTGCAAGTTCACTGCCCTTTACAAAGTGACACTGGTAATTTTCACCATACTTGCATCCAAGCAGCATCAGACCGTCGATTCCCTTTGAAAATGCATCGGTAACCCAGACCAGATTGGTTGAACCAAGACACCTGACCGGGATAATCCTTGCCTTCGGATTCAATCTCTGGCGTTTGATAGCTGCGCTGTCTATTGCCGGATACGCGTCATTTTCACAGGCGAGCACTATTATCCTGAATTCATCCTCTTCCGATTCAATGGACTTTATCATGGAGCCGACAATATCCACGCTGAAATCCTTGAAGGACACGATCCTTTCAGGGCATGCACCCATACATGTACCACATCTGCGGCAACGGTTAATCCTGTAAAACGGGGTGCCTTTTTCATCTTCATCTATTGCTCCAAAAGGGCATTCCTCTGTACATCTCTTACAGGAAGTGCACTTAATCATCAGGGGATCAGGGAATGTCGCGTCCCAGGCCCTCGGGTGAACCGCTATGCCTTTTGCAACATGTTCAACGCACTGGATTGCCTTCAGCGCTGCGCCTGCAGCATCTTCTGCAGCATCGGACATAGTCATGGGCTGTCTTACACAGCCCGCGGCATAAATGCCGGTCCTTCTTGTCTCGTACTGGAAGCAGATGAAGTTTGAATCCGCAAAACCATATGCGCCTTCAAGCGATGGGAGTTCGGGACCCTGCCTGTATGTAAGATTTAAAATAAACTCCGGTTTCGGTGTTGATTCTATGTATGCCTTCTTTGCATCGTCGCCTTTCTTCTGCGCTTCTGTAAGTCCGTCAAGATACTCCTGTGAAGCGCGCGTCGCAGGCACTATACCTGTAGCCAGAACCACAAGGTCTGCCTCAACTTTTATCTTTTCTCCAAGGAGTGTATTCTCTGCCTCAATGTAAAGGTTGTCGTTTCCTGCGTCATTGACTCCTGTTACTTCAGCCTTTGTCAATAATACACCAGCGTCGTTCTGCATGTTCTTGTAGAAAAGTTCTGTCTGCCCCGGGGTCCTGATATCTTTATAGAAGATCATCGCTATCGCATCTTCGTTTTTCTCTCTTACATATTTTGCCTGCTTGAGCGAGGTACCGCAGCAGAATGATGAACAGTACGGAAGGTGGTTCGAATCCCTTGATCCCGCGCACTGGATAAAGGCGACTTTCTTTGCCTCTTTGCCGTCGGACGGACGGGTTATCTTTCCCTTCTTTGCCATCTCTTCCATCTGAACGCTGGTAATAACATTTGGTTTGCCATATCCCAGATGTCCAAGCTTTGAGGCATCGTAAGGTTTCCACCCTGCTGCCATAATGACTGCGCCGACCCTCATTGTTTCACTATTGCCGTTGTTCCTGATGGTCACATCAAGAAGACCGGGCTGTCCATCTGTCTTCTCTATCATTGAAGATTTTAAAACCTTTATATTCGGATTAGATTCAACTTCTTTAATTATGTTAAAAATCCTCGGCTCTTCTAATTGGTCATATGGGTACTGTCTCGGGGTCTCTTTGTAAAGCTTTGCCGCCATGCCGCCGAGCTCTGCCTCTTTTTCAACAAGTACCACCTGATAGCCCGCTTTAGCAGCTTCAAGAGATGCGGACAGCCCAGCCATCCCGCCGCCGATAACAAGTATTGTATTGCTCAAATCCTGAAGTATGTTAGGCTCAGGCAGACTGCCTTTCTGGGTCTTGATTATCCCCATCATCATATAATCATCTGCAAGACTCTGCGTGTCGTCGGTCATCGGCTCCTGGGTCCAGGCAACGAACTCCCTCAGGTTGACTCTCTCTACAATTGCGCCGGGGAAATCAAATTCCTCAAATTTTACGCGCGGGGAGCATGCGCCGATGATAATTGTATTTACGCCTTCCTTTATATCATTCTTTATAACTTCCAGTCCTTCAGGACTGCATAAGATCTGGTGTACCCTGATATTGTCTGCCTCTATTTTCGAGACGCGTGCAGATTTCTTTTTCAGTTTCTCTATATTAACGGTCTCTCCGATGCCGCATCCTGTGCAGATATATACCCCGAATTTCTTTTCCATCTATATAGACCTCCTAACGCTCTGAATACTTTTTATTGCTACTCCTGTTGCATCCTGGACGGACCGTGAAACATCAACAGGACTCTTTAGGGTCCCAACAGCAAACATGCCCTTCTTTAAGGAAGCGGGCACGACAAAACCATCATTTGTGTACGAAATATCGGTGGGTATCTTTGAAGTCCTTGTTGAAGGAACCATGCCGGCTGCAAGCACCACCATATCGAATTTAGCTGTAATCTTTTTACCTAAAAGCACATCCTCTACCGTCAAAAGGACATCGCCTGTGGCTGGATCTTCTTCAACCTTTGCAACCTTGCCTTTAGTAAGCGTTACGTTCGGGTCCTCCTTCACCTTCCAGTAAAACTGCTCATATCGCCCGGGGGTCCTGATGTCTATATAAAAGATCTGCACTTTTGAATCGGGGTACTGCTCTCTTAAATATGTAGCCTGTTTTAAAGAAGCCATGCAGCAGATGTAAGAACAGTAAGGAAGGTGGTTTTCATCCCTGCTCCCGGCACATTGGACGAAGGCTATGTTATTGACTTCCTTATTATCGGAAGGCCTGAGAATTTTACCTGATGTGGGCCCATTAGGAGACGCAAGCCTTTCCATCTGCATGTTTGTAATTACATTTTTAATCTTCCCGCCGCCAAGGAGGTCCAATTTTGTTACGTCATACAAATCCCACCCTGTTGCAAACACAATTGCTCCAACCTTGAGATTGACTGCTTCCGGCTTCATGTCAAGATTGATCGCATCGTACTTGCATGCCTCAACGCATTTTGCACATGACTTGCCTTTACAGTTTTTGCTGTCGAGGACATATTTAAACGGGAAGGCCTGGTTGTGTGTAATATATGCAGCCTTTGTCTTATCCAGACCGAAGTTGAATTCATTCGGCATCTCAACAGGGCATGCCTCGTTACAGGCATTGCATCCAACGCATTTGTCATTTACGAACCTGGGGTTCTGTTTTATCGTGACATCGTAGTTGCCTTCCTGCCCTGATATCTTCTCAACCTCTGCAAGAGTATAGAAAGAGATATCGCCGCTATTCTTAATCCTTTTGAAATTTATCTCGAGTCCGCAGTTCGGCGGACACAATTTCGGGAAATATTTATTAAGCTGTGTTACCCTGCCGCCTAAAAACGGCGTCTTTTCTATGATAACTACGTTAAAGCCGGCCTCAGCGGTTTCAACTGCTGCTGTAAGTCCGCTAAAACCACCTCCGACTACTAAAACTGTCTTTTGTTGCTCTGACATCTTAATCCTCCATTTCAACAGAGTTATTTAAATTATCAAGTCCAGAGTTAAGCGGGATATACTTTACTACAAACCAGTAACGTCTGACAATATTTTTCTTCGGGGTATTTCATTAATAATTCTAATGACTTGATAACTTAAATAACTCTCCGGGCGCTGTGTAAGCGCCCGGAGAATATTATTTGAGATCTGCCAGTTTAGCTGATAATCTGTTTGTAATCCCTCTTGGACATTGCGAACTCGCCGGTTTCCATGTTGTACGTAGAGCAGGTGAAGAGCTTCCAGTTCTTATCATCAATAAAGTCGTGGTCGCCTCTGTAGTAGTAACCAGGGTATCTGCTCTCTTCTCTGTAAAGTATGTGGCGCGCATGTGCCTCAAGTGAGAGTATCCTGTGGTAGTTCTCCCAGCATCTCATAAGCTCATGTAGATTGCTTGCTGCCATCTTTGCGGAGTCTTCTTTCAACAGTTTTAGCTGTTTCAAGCCTTCATCAAGCATGGTCTTAGACGTCATGTACCATGTTGAAATACCGCCGATGTACTCGTCTGCGATCTTCTGCAGTCTTGTCTGGAGCAGGTTCGGTTTGATGTAGAACGGATTTATCTCAGGATCCGTTGAATAGGTCTTATTTTTCTCATAAACCTCATATGGCAAATAAAGCTCTGCCGCTACCTCATCAGCAGTCTTTCTGGCCTGAGGCTTGTAATTGGGATTGTCGAGTATAAAAGCCATTGCAGCCTTTGCTGCAATTCTTCCTTCAGCATGAGAACCTGAAGAGAATTTGTGGCCGGATGCTCCGCAGATGTCGCCTGCCATAAAGAGGCCCGGTACTGTGGACATCCTGTTGTACCCCAGGTTCCAGTCTGCCGGTGTGCCCGGTATATCGCCGGGGCCGCTGCACCAGAAGCCTGCGCAGCCTGCGTGTGAACCGAGTATGTACGGTTCTGTCGGCATAATTTCGGAAGGCTCTTTATCGGGCTCAATATTCTTTGAGGCCCAGAGTCCCGCCTGTCCGATACACATGTCGAGGAAGTCTTCCCAAGCCTCGGCTTCGAGGTGTTTAACCTTCTTCTTGCCTTCTTTTTCGCCGAGTTTTTCAATGAATGTCTTGTTGATGGCATCCATTGCTTCATGGGTTCTCATGATGATGGGGCCTTTGCCGGCCTTCATATCCTTCATCATCAAGTGGTTTCTGATGGCTGTTCCCATCTTGTCAACATAAGCGCCGTATTTTGCCTTTGCTTCTGCAAGGTATTCCGGATTTTCGCAATAGTCTTCACCAAGGCTGTTGGTTGCCTTTGCCTTAAAGAACAGGAACCATGCTCCGACAGGTCCGTATCCGTCTTTAAATCTTGCGGGCACGAATCTGTTTTCCATCAGGGTCAGCTCAGCGCCGGCCTGCATGCCGAGGGCGTAACCTGAACCTGAGTTCCATATTGGATACCAGGCCCTTCCCTGTCCTTCTTTTGTTGATCTCGGTCTGAAGCAATTCACAGCTCCACCGGCAGCCAATACCATTGCCTTGGCTTTAAAGATGTACATCTTGTTTTCTCTGACGCTGAAACCTGCTGCTGCTGCAATCCTCTTGGGATCATTGGCGTCTCTCAGAAGCCTTACAATAAAAACTCTCTCGAAATGGTTCTGCGCGCCGCCGGTTGCGTTTCTGTTGTATTCAAGGGCTTTCTTTGCAGCCTCTGCCACGATCGCCTTGTACGACTCGCCATTTATCATGATCTGCCATTTACCGGATCTGACTGGTGCGCCGCCGTCTTTTAATGATTTCTTTCCTTCTTCCTTTGCCTGGAAGCCGTCTAATGAAAAACCATCGTCACCTTTCTTCCAGACCGGGAGACCCCATTCCTCGAAAAGATGAACGCTGTCATCAACGTGTCTTCCAAGGTCATAAACAAGGTCTTCCCTTATTATGCCCATCAGGTCTCCTCTTACGTACCTTACATAATCTTCAACTTTATTCTCACCAATATATGTATTGATAGCAGACAGGCCCATCGCGACTGCGCCGCTTCTGTCTGTTGCAGCCTTGTCAACCATTGTAACCTTCATGCCTTTCGGTGTAGCCCATCTGGCTGCTTCATACGCAGCGCCGCAGCAGGCCATACCGCCGCCGATAAGGAGAAGGTCTGTTTCAACTTCAACAATTTCTGGCTTTGTACAGTACGAAAAAGTACAAGTTTCTTTTTCCATTGTTATCCCTCCTTTATTTATTCTTTCCTGGCTTCGTAATTGAAAAAGCCAATTGATTTTATTTTTGAGAAATCAGCTTCCGGTTTGCCTGTATAAGGATCAATAGACCCTTCAGTTGTGGTCCTGATGGGGAATTTGAATCTCTTCAGTATTCCGTTTCTGAATTTTACTGTCCACATGATGGAGTCTGTTCCTCTCAGCGGAATAACATTGGCTCCAATCGGGTTAAAATCCTGATAACCCCTTACTTCAATTGCCTGCTGAGGGCAAATCTTTACACAGTTGTAGCACTCCCAGCACTGGTCAGGCTCCTGATTGTAGGCCTTCATGAGATCCCTGTTAAGGGCCATGAGGTCATTAGGGCAGATGTACTGACATGCTGTCTTATCTTGTGCTTTACAACCGTCACATTTTTCTGTGATTACAAAACTTGGCATTTTAAACCTCCTTTTAAAATTAATTTAAGAAATGGCTTTAATACTTAAAGCCCCATTTTTTGTTCCTGTAAGTCTTCACCCCCTCTCATTCTTAGAGTAGGGGCGGGTTTCAAACCCGCCCCTACGAAATCGATTATACCCCTTCAGAATATTTATGAGTTTTTATCTGAACTTTTTCTGTTAAGCCTGAGTAGTATTCCCTCAGTATCTCCAAAACTTCCGGACGGCTGAAGTGATCCGGGACCTGCTCATTCTCCGAAAGCATCTTTCTTAATTTTGTTCCGCTGAGAAGCATCCTGTCTTCCTTGCCGTGACAACAGGTCCTCATTGATGCCATGCCGTCGCATTTAGTGCAATAGAAGGTCCAGTCAATCTTGAGCGGTTTTGTTTCGAGAGCGTCTTTAGGAATCTCATCAAAGATCTTCTGTGCATCAAAGGGCCCGTAGTATTCGCCAACACCCGCATGGTCACGGCCGATAATCTGGTGACTGCACCCATAGTTCTGTCTGAACAGTGCGTGTAATAATGCTTCACGCGGTCCGGCATATCTCATATCGAGCGGATAACCCGCTTGGATACTGGTGTCTTTTACAAAATAAAGCTCGGTGAGTTTGTTGATCGCTCTGACCCGGACATCTGCCGGTATATCGCCTGCTTTCAGCTTTCCGAGAAGCTGATGAATAAGCACTCCGTCACAAGTCTCTATAGCAATTTTTGCAAGATATTCATGGGATCTGTGCATCGGATTTCTTAACTGCAGACATGCGACCGTGCTCCAGCCTTTTTCCTCAAACATCCTTCTTGTCTCTGCGGGTCTCATGTAAACACCGGCATATTCTCTCGGGAATGAGCCTTCGCTTAAAACCTTCACCGGACCTGCGAGATTGACTTCTTCCTGGGCCATCACTTTAGCGACTCCGGGATGCTCCATATCTGTTGTTTTAAATACCTGCTTGCATTCATGCATTTTGTCAATTTTGTATTTGTCTTCAACCTTCATCGTAGCCATTATTTCACCGGACTCTTCATCTACAAGCGCTATTTCCTCTCCCTTTTTAATGCTGTTTGCCTGTCCTTCTGATGTAGAAACAGTTACCGGTATCGGCCAGAAAGTGCCGTCCGCCATCTTGAATACATCACAAACGCCCTTCCAGTCGTCATATCCCATAAACCCCGTAAGCGGGGTAAAGCCGCCTATTCCCATCATTATCAGGTCGCCCGCTTCCCTTGAAGCTATGCGTACCTGCGTAAGGGTTTTAGCCTTTTTCTTTTCCTCTTCCAATGCATGCCCTGTTAAAAGCAGCGGCATTAATTTCTTTTGTTTTCCATGCGGACTTACAAGTGCCATTTTTCCTCCTGTTTATTATTTTATTTAGTCAAAAAGTTATTTACTGATTGACCAGTTTACTTTTTATCTAATACAGCGCAAACCTTATTAAATATTTCATCAATGCTTCCTACACCCATAACAGATTTAAGAATGCCTTTCTTTTTGTAATGATCTATCAGCGGCGCAGTTGATTTCTCATATACATCGAGCCTGTTCTTTATAGTTGCTTCCTTATCATCGTCTCTTTGAAAAAGTTCTCCGCCGCATTTATCGCATATCCCGTCCTTCTTTGGTGTTGAAAAATAAACATTATACATCTGCTGGCAACCCCTGCAAGTACGTCTGCCGGTGAGTCTTTTCATGAGATCGTCCTTGTCTACATCAACACTGAGAGCCACCGTGAGTGGCGTATTCATCATAGCGAGCACACCGTCAAGGGTTTGTGCCTGGGAAGTGTTTCTTGGAAATCCATCCAGAATAAATCCTTCTTTGCAGTCATCCTTTGCGAGTCTTTCTTTGACAAGCCCGATAACTACAGAATCCGGGACAAGCTCGCCCTTGTCCATATAAGATTTTGCTTCTTTCCCAAGGGGGGTGCGGTCTGTCACGGCTTTTCTGAGGATATCGCCGGTAGAAATCTGCGGGATGCGATACTTTTCAATAAGCTTTTTTGCCTGCGTGCCTTTGCCTGCGCCTGGTGCTCCTAACAATACAAGTCTCATCTATATCTCCTTTTATTTAATGAAGGATAAAATATTTGTCTTTCTTCGGAGAAATTTACGAAGAATATTTATTTAAAGGGTCTTAATCCGTAAAAATTATTAGAAGAAAGATAACGAGTAAATATAATATTTTAGAAATCACATGAGAGTCAATATAAAAATTTAAATTAATTTATAATTTTTGCTTATCAATACCAAACAGCAGACGCAAACACTCAATATCCTCTTTAAAATAAGCAAGTCTTTATAAATACTATTTGTGCTTCTCAGTCCTGATGTCGATTTTACTGATTCTACTGAAATTGGTGGTAACCCCGCGGATTTACAATTAGTTTCGGTGCAACAAATGAGATATCACGACGGCAATTAAACTGTAAATTATCTTTACAATCTGCCAAATGGCTGGAACCCTGGTATACCTGAAACTGTATTGATGATTTCATCGTGAGGAATGATTCGTGCCGGGTTTTACTCAGGATTAATACAAAACATTTTCTTACAAGTTTCTTTTTTTCTTAAAATAACATCTGCCCGCTAAAATACCTCCGCCAGAAATAAAAAGAACAGTACTTATCGGTTCAGGTGCAAGTGCAATGGAAGGAGATCCTTCTATTTTAACGAACTCAACAGCCTCCTTACCGAAGTACGAAGAACCATTAATGTTATTTTTCCTGGAATAGGAAAATAATACATCAACTCTTCCAAGATTACCGGTAGAAGTTCCGGATAATATATTTTTATCATTCCAGAGCACACTTAATGTATCATCCTGCCTTAAGAGATTGATAGATTCCTTGCCATTCGAGCCGCTTACTTTGCTGGTGTAGCTCTTATCTGCTATATTTGCAATTTTATTGCCGGTTTTAGTTATTAAGGTATCCTTATAACCAACTGAAGATATCAGGTTATTATCCGTATCATAGAGATTGACATAAAAATTTTGTACGGCATTCTGTATTTTCTTTTTCTGCTGCTTTAGATCCCATGAGAAAGTAAGATCAACATTAAATTCGGTAAGTGGAGCGAAACTCTGACTGAGTTTAACAATAGACCCGTTCTTATTAACACCTCTATCAACAATATTAGTCACAACTAAATTAGGATTGGATAAAGAATACTTCCAGTCTGTTTCCTTCATACCCATAAAGGATATATCCCACGCTGCATTTATAGTGCTACCTTTAAAGTCATCACTGACAGTTATAACATTTGCCTGGGCTGGTGAAACCAGAATGCTCATAACAAAAAAAACAAGATAAAAAAGATGTGCACATAAAGTCAACCCGTATATTTTAGAGTTGACAGAGATTCTTCTTGTAGTTACAGTTTTTAATTCCATTTGTTTATCTCCTTGCAATTGATTTAAAAGTATGTAGGATATATGTCCGCCTAATAGGAATACTGCTGTTTATTGCAAAAGATATGCCAACTTTTAACTTGCTGATTTATATAATAAATATGACCAGTGTTCCCCTTCTTGCACTGTGACATGATGTCACACTTGTGTTTCCTGGCACAAATTGATTTTGAGCCTGTCCATAAACTATGGCGCCGGGGAAAAAGTCGTCATTCCCGCGAAGGCGGGAACCCAGTCTTTTCAATAAGTTCTGGATGCCCGATTACAGACTTCGGGCATGACAAAAATAAAAAATGGCAATTTATGGACAGAATCTAATTATTAATATTTTTTAAAAAAGAAATATTAAGAGGGGATAGAAGAAAGACAATAAGACACGTTATTCCACAATATCCAATTTGATACTCAACTCCTTCAACTGCTTTGGATCAACCGTAGAAGGGGCATTACTGAGAGGGCAGATGGCTTTCTGGGTTTTTGGGAATGCAATAACGTCTCTTATTGATTGAGCGCCTGTGATAATCATGATAAGCCTGTCAAGTCCAAGTGCAATACCTCCATGAGGCGGGGCACCGTATTCCAGCGCCTCAAGTAAAAAGCCGAATTTGGCATTTGCATCTTCAGGACTGATATTCAGGAGTTGAAACATCCTGTCCTGCACATCTTTTTTATGTATACGTATGCTCCCCCCGCCGATTTCGTAGCCGTTCAGTACAATGTCGTAAGCCTGCGCCCTTAGTGAAGAAAGTTCGGAAGCGCGGAAGTTCGAAAGCGCGGAAGTTTCAACTGACATAAACCTGACCATATCCTCTTCCCTCGGGCTTGTGAACGGATGGTGCATTGCTTCAAATCTTTTTTCATCTTCATTCCATTCAAAGAGGGGGAAGTCCGTTATCCATACAAACGCGTAAACTCCTTCCATTATAAGACCGAGTTTCCTGCCAAGCTCATTACGCAAACGGGACAGACAATCATTGGCAACCTTCTCATTGTCTGCAACAAAAAGAAGGAGATCCCCTTCCTCTGCTTCAAGCCTTTCAGCAAGCTCTTTTAATGATTGTTCGGGGAAAAACTTTGCTATAGGTGATTCAAAGCCGTTTTTGATCTTTATCCATGCAAGACCCTTTGCGCCATAACCCTGAACCTCCTTTGTGAGGTCCTCGAGTTCCTTTCTTGAATAGCCGGCAAGACCTTTTGCGTTAATGCCTTTTACAATTCCGCCTTTTGAAAGGGTGTCAAGAAATACCTTGAAAGATGATCCTTTTACAATATCGCTTACATTCTTCAGTTCAAGCGAGAACCTCAAATCCGGTTTGTCGCAGCCGAATCTCTCCATAGCTTCGTGATAGGTCAGTCTTTGAAAAGGCATTTGCAATTCCACCCCGACCGTCTCTATGAATACCTTTTTTATCATACCCTCAATAACTGCGATAATATCTTCCCTGTTAATGAAAGACATCTCCATATCAACCTGTGTGAATTCCGGCTGCCGGTCCGCCCTTAAGTCCTCGTCACGGAAACATCTGACAATCTGATAATATTTCTCAAGCCCTGCCACCATCAGTATCTGTTTGAATATCTGAGGCGACTGGGGAAGAGCAAAGAAATGGCCGGGATTTGTCCTGCTCGGTACAAGATAATCACGCGCGCCTTCGGGTGTGCTCTTTGTCAGAACAGGTGTTTCTATTTCTATAAATCCCTGTGAATCGAGATACTCACGTATGCCCTTTACGGCTTTATGTCTTATTACGAGATTTCTCTGTATAACCGGCCTTCTGAGGTCGAGATATCTGTGTTTGTAGCGCAGGGATTCCGAGGCATCGGTTTCGTCCTCAATTATAAATGGCAGGGGTTTGCAGTCATTAAGTATTTTTAATTCTTTTGCAATAACTTCGATCTGTCCTGAAGGAATTGAAAGATTTTCGGTGCCGTCAGGCCTTTTCCTCACTTCGCCTTTTATTTGGAGAACGTACTCGCTTCTTATCTTATGCGCAAGTTGATGAATATCCTGATTGATTTCAGGATTAAATACCACCTGAACTATACCGGTTCTGTCACGAAGGTCGATAAAAACAACGCCGCCGTGGTCCCGCCATTTGTTGGCCCAGCCGGCAATATTCAGATTTAATCCAATATCTTTTTCGCTTATTTCAGCACAATATTTGTCACGCAGCATAGTAGTTTACCTTGTATCATCTTTTATGTAATTCCGCGCTTAATGCGGAATCTTGTAGGGGCAACCCTTGTGGTTGCCCTTTATCAGGGCAGGCACAAGGCCTGCCCCTACTGCATACTCCCAACTTCTTTTTTCAGTCTTTTAATCTCCTCCGGCGTCATATACCTAAATAAGCCCGGTTCCAACCTGCCGAGCGAGATACCGTTAATCCTGACCCTTTTGAGCTTGATAACTGAATGCCCCACCCTTTCCATCATCCTCCTGACCTGCCTTTTTTTGCCTTCATGAATTGTTATCTCAAGCCATGAATTTGCCTTTGTATATTTTAACTTCTTTACCTTTGCAGGCGCGGTCATGCCGTCTTCAAGTTTAATCCCTTTTTCCAGTCTTTCAATATCCTTATCTTCAAGAAATCCGTCAGCCTTCAGAAGATATGTCTTTGGTATCTTTTTGCCTGGATGAAGTATCGCATTGGCCATATCCCCGTCATTCGTCAAAATAAGAAGTCCCTCTGAATTATAATCAAGCCTGCCAACAGGAAATACTTTCGCCTTCACCCCTTTTAAAAAGTTTTTAACCGTCGTCCGCCCTTCGGAATCGGACATCGTTGTAAGACATTTTTCCGGCTTGTTGAAAATCATATAAACCTTTGATTCGACCGTGTGGATAAGCTTGCCTCTTACTTTTATATGGTCTCTATCAAGGTCCGCCTTCATGCCAAGCACTGCAGGCGCTCCATTAACTGTTACCAACCCTTCCAATATCATCCCCTCCGCCTGTCTCCTTGAGGCGATACCGCACTTGGCCAATATTTTTTGAAGTCTTTCTTCCATATAAATTAATTGGAGTTTGTTTCTAAACTCAGTTTAGACGTCATTCCGGCTTGTCCGGAATCTTGTAGGGGCAACCCTTGTGGTTGCCCTTTATCAGGGCAGGCACAAGGCACTGCCCCTACATTTCTGGATTCCCGTTTTCACGGGAATGACGTTTTCGTTAATTTATGAACAGACTTCAATCCATCCACGAATCAACTCTGAAATTTCTAATATTATCACAAACCCTGAAAAACAAAAAGGGCTGCAACTCTGCAGCCCTTTAATTAGTGCTCTCTTATTTTTTAATTTTATAGCAGTTAATATCTTTTCTCAGTCTTTTGCCCTTCACAAACTTCCTTTATCTGGTCCTTAATCAGCCTCCCGTCTTCCCAGACCCTTTCCTGAACTTTGTGGCATTTTGTTTGTTCATTATAATCCAACGGATATGCCTCATAAACACCGCGGCCGTCGGTTGTTCTGTATTGAACAGGTCTGTTCTGTTGTACTGCTTCCTCTGACGCCCTCATAGAGATATCAGTAAGTGTTGCACCTACAATTGCGCCAAGCACTGCCCCGACAACTCCGCCTCTCCAGGGGTTGTGTCTGTCAAGAAGCGCGCCTGCTATACCACCGATAGCTCCGCCTGCCCCTACACCCTGGGCATGATATTGTGTACAGCCGGCTGCCAACACCAGCAACGCCATCACCATCATTAATGAAATAAATGTTTTCATGCCAACCTCCCTTAAGATTAATTAGAAATTATCAATGAGTAATTATTAATTAAGGAAGCTTCTTTCATTGTTAATTACTCATTATGCATTGTTCATTATTTTATATAGCACTTTTCCCTTGCCAGTGCAAGTGGTAATATTCACCCCCTTTTCAATTTATACTTTTTGGCTATTTTATACATAATAAATGTGAAATTTTTATGAAGGATAAATTGTCCGCCCTTACACCTTAGATTCCAGTATGCCTTTTTTGGCGCTTTGGCTCTTTGACTTTTGCGCTTCCGCTCTTCCGCACTTTTGCACTGTTCTGTTGCTGACAGATGTGGTCACAATTGTTGACACAATCAAAATTTACCTGCTATACTTATTGCAGGAGGCAATATGAAGGTGGCTACAGTCAGAGAATTCAGGGATAAAGCTACAAGTTATTTTAAGGCTGATGAACCTGTTCTTGTTACAAGGCATGGCAAAGTAGCAGGACTTTATCTGCCAATCGACCATCCGGAGAGCTTTCCTTTGGAACTCAGAAAAGAACTGCTGGTCCGTCTTGGTGAATTCGTGGGCCGTTCACTTGAGAAAAAGGGAATAACAGAGGGGAAACTACTTGCAGATTTTAACACCTTTAAAAAAACTCGCCGCAGACGCTAACGTTATCCTTTCCGCAGTTGCAGGCAAGGCGGCGCTCCGCGTATTTCTGGAAGAAGATATTGATATCGTAACAACACAGTTTAATATTGATGAAGTCAGAGAATACCTTGATGTTATCGCGGAGCGGTATAAAATCAGCGAAGAAATTCTTGAGTCCCAACTCAAACTCCTTCCCCTTAAAATTTATCCCCGGCATTCTTACGAAGATTTAATTCAAAAGGCGTCCAAGAAATTTTCAGGCAGGGATGAAGACGATATAGAATTGCTTGCACTTGCAATGAAACTGAAAGTTCCTGTCTGGAGCAATGACAGAGATTTTCAACATGCAGGCATTGAGGTTTTTACAACTGCAAAACTGTTGAAGATTTTGAAAGCATAATAAATACCTTAACTTTACAACCCCATATCTCCCTTTCCCCCTAAACTCCACAACCCCTTTGTCACTTTTGCTTTTCTTCACTTTCTCACTTTCCCGCTTCCGCACTTCTGCTCTTTTGCTCTTTTGTGCTTTTGCACTGTTTTGTTGCTGGCGGATTTTGGGGTGGATGTTTCTATTTTCGGGTGGAGTCTTTGAAGCCGGAGAAATGTATCTTTTGTCAGGGTTTTGGTATAATTGTTCAGAGGTTAGCAATTATGAAAACGGTACAGACAAGAAAAGATGTTTCAAGTATTCTTTCCTCTCACAGACAGGAGATAGAGAATCTCGGGGTAAAACGGATTGGTCTTTTCGGTTCCTTCGTTAAAGGGAAACAGAAAAAAGAAAGTGATGTTGACCTGATTGTGGAGTTTATGCGCGGAAAGAAAAATTTTAAAAACTTCATTCACCTTGCCTATCTTCTTGAAGACCTGCTTCATCGTAAAGTTGAGCTTATAACACCTGAAAGCCTGAGCCCGTATCTGAAACCTCATATCCTCAAAGAAATCGAATATGTCCTATAAGGAATACCTCAGACATATCCTTGATGAAGCGGACTATATAATCGGCAAATCAGAAGGACTCAGCAAGAAAAATTTTCTTAAAGATGAAACGCTCAAAAGGGCATTTGTCCGCAGCGTTGAAATAATCGGAGAAGCAGTTAAGAAACTTCCGGATGATTTCAGAAAAAATCATGGCGCTGTTGACTGGAGAGCAATGGCAGGAACCAGAGACAAATTAATCCATGATTACTTCGGCATTGATTATGATATTGTCTGGGATATTATAACTGTTGAAATTCCTGAGCTTAGGAAACAGATTAAGAAGATTTTGAAGTAGGATAGAACGGTCACTCGCCCCTATCCATTAAACAATCCTGTATGTTCCGCTTCCCTTAAATTCTACAATCCCCTTGTCGCGGAGGATTTGCAACTGCTGACGGATTTTGGGGCGGATGTGTTTGTTATCGGGATGGAGTTTTTGAAGTTGTTCGTCGTAGGCATATAGCTCCTCCAAAGTAAAATCTGCCTTGCCGAGGTCTCTAACTACTTTTAAAACATCGGCTGTCCAGCCTCTTGAATCAAATTTCTTTTCTGATAAAAACCTGAACCTGTCATAATTCGCCCTGACTGATTCAGGACTTATAATTTCTCTCTCTTTAATAATCGTTATCTTCCCGTCGAGAGGGATTTCCTTTAAAACAATGTTGCAGCCGATCCATCCGGCACGGCGGGCATTTTGCGAGAGAGGTTTGCGAGCTTCTATACAGGAAAGTGTTAGAAAATACCGGGGGACAATCAAGAGGTTTTCAGCGCAATAGTTGGTCGAATTGTAATGCAGCAGGAATAAGTTTGGTGTTCGATTTCTTTTGATCGAATCAATCATGGGTTCATATGCGGCGTCAACGATTTTGTCTCCTAAAGTTTTACTCTGACTTTTTAGCTGGTAAGTTTCAGAACACTTATCGCATATGAAATCAATCACTTTTGTATTATCACGGGCAGCTTGCAGTCGTGATTGATTACATGATATGCAGAACAAATTCTTTACTGCCCAGTCTTCTGTTAAAACTCTCGCTATCTGAGAATGGCTTTTATAATTCCTTGCTTTATCAACATCAAAACAAAGCTCCATGCAATCCCCCAAAAGATAATTTGAAGCTATTTTACACTTTTTTTCAATGTTACTTATAGTCTGTTGACATTTCCTGCCGATTCGATCAATGATCGATCAAAAGAGGGGCTCTCAGGCGGTCTTCATTTATTGCAAATAATGTCTTACATCAATTCATACGATCGAGGATCGCCTTGAGAGCCTGAATAGAATTTTAAGAAGGCGGCGGTGGGTGTAAAAAGGCTTCAACCTGAAAGCTTAGACCTTGAATGCACCACAGTTTGGTCTTTTCCGAAAAGAGGCAACTGGGCAACCCACAGATCCGACTACAGAGGGAACTGGTCGCCGCAGGTTGTCCGCAACTTAATCCTTCGCTATTCAAATGAAGGAGATATCCTCCTCGATCCAATGGTTGGCGGAGGGACGACATTGATTGAATGTAAGTTGACAGGAAGAAGAGGGATAGGGATTGACATAAATCCGGATGCGCTAAAAATTACAAAAGAGAGATTAAATTTTGATTATCTTTATTCGCAACCGCAGGAATGCTATGTTGGCGATGCAAGGACTCTTGAAGCCATTGGAGATGAATCAATTGATTTAATATTAACTCATCCACCCTATACAGACATTATCAAATATTCTGAAGGAAAGATTAACGGAGACCTATCGAATATTCATTCCATTGATTCATTCTGCGATGAAATAGAACTTGTTGCAAAGGAATGCTTCCGTGTTTTAAAACCCGATAAATTCTGCGCCATCCTCATCGGCGATACGAGGAGGAAGAAGTTCTATATTCCCCTTGCATTCAAGGTTATGGAAAGGTTTTTAAAGGCGGGATTTGTTTTACGGGAGGACATTATTAAAGTCCAGCACAACTGCAGGGCAACGGGTTTTTGGGTGAAGAAATCGAAGCTCTACAATTTCCTTTTGATAATGCATGAGCACATTTTTGTGTTACAAAAATAGCGGGGAAGCGCGGAAGCGAGAAAGTACGGAAGTCAGGGAGCGAAAGTTGAGTTGGACGTCTTTTAAATACGGCTTAATTCTTGACATCCAGGTTCAATTTCTCTTATGATTATATAAACAAGTAAGTCCTCGTTCGTGGGGTACCGCAGGGCTCCTCGCAAATAGCGAACGGGGCTTTGTTGTTTTCAGGGAAATAACGGATTTTCTTCGATGATATTCTTCCGGATGAAATTGTAATACGTATCGTCATTGTATTCGTATTTCCTGAAGATAGCCCAGCTAACAAAATCTGCTGCCTGCAATGCCTTTTCTTCTGCCGGTGTCCTGATTGAAATAGATACCTTCATATTGTGATTCTCTGCCAGTTGTGCTTTCAGATAAGATTTAAAATTCTGATTCAGAAATTTATTTGTTTCCTTACGAGAGGCTATAATTTCGATGAAATCATCAGACTGAAGCAGCCTTTTTGAAAATATACGATCAAGAAGAATGTTGACAACATAATTATAAAGCACAGGTTTTTCGCTTTTCAGTTTTGTGTAAACTTTCTTTTTGTTTAAAAGTACTGTCATTATCTTACAATCCTTTTGTGCAAGCAGGGAGAGCATTCGCTTTTTTGTTGCAGGTTCTTCTTTGAATGCATGGAGAACATTAACCTTCCTGTACTTTTTTCTTAAAGAAGAATGTACCTGTTTGACGCATTTTTCAATTGTCCTTTTATTTTTACTGAAGAGAAAAGCAATTAAAAAATATGAGGTTGTTCTCTTTTTTCTGAAATCAAAACCCAAATCCCCTGATTCGTCCATAAAGATATAAGCCATATTCCCCTCATTTACTGACTTTATACTGCAAACATACTAATGGTTTCACGAGATAATTTCAATGTGATTAACGCCTTCGCCATCCTCATCGGCGATACGAGGAGGAAGAAGTTCTATATTCCCCTTTCATTCAAAGTCATGGATCGGTTTTTAAAGGCGGGATTTGTTTTGCGGGAGGACATTATTAAAGTCCAGCACAACTGCAAGGCGACGGGGTTCTGGGTCAAGAAGTCGAAGCTCTACAATTTCCTTTTGATAATGCATGAGCATGTGTTTGTGTTTCAGAAAAGCAGCTATTAGCATTCAGCGGTCAGCTATCAGCTTTTGAAAGAACACACCCCTTTGTCCCTCTATGAGCCGTGGCTCACGAGCCATAGGCCTCTTGATAGAGGGGAGATCCTTTGCAGTTTATCTTCACGCGGTCTTCGTTGTATAATGTCTCAATATAAACCAACGGAGAAGAGATGAAGAAAAAATATCCCCCTAAACCCAATGGCAAGAATATTGAAATCTCCCTCGAACTCCTTGAACTCTCCCTGCTCCTTAAACAATCTGTCAAAAAAGCTCTAAAGAAAAAATAATGTCCATCATTGAGTCATTCAAAAAAACCATTATTTTTTTTGATGAGATTAAAAGCGAAGGTGTTATTGAAGATTATGCGTTGATTGGCGGGCTTGCGCTCTCTGCATGGATAAGGCCCCGTACCACACAGGATATAGATTTGGCAGTCACAGTTTCGGAAAGAATAAAGTGGGCTGACCTGATTTCAATTGTCGAAACAAGACTGCATAAGAGGGTGGCTATACATAAAGGAACCCAACGGACCAACATTAAGGAAAATTTTTCTTTTGTCTCAGGGCAAATAGAAGTTGATGTTATCAGTACCAGGGGATTTCGATTAGCCGATGCTGCAATCAAAGATGCAGTTATAGCAGATGTTTTTGGAATAAACGTCAAGGTCGTTACTCCGGAATATTTAATTCTGCTAAAACTCCTGCCGTTAAGCAATCAGGATATTCTCGATATTACGGCGCTTTTAAAAAAAGCGGATAAGAATAAGCTCAAAACTCTGGCTCAAAAATATTATCTTCTGTCAAAACTTGAATCTGTTTGGTGAAACATTAATTGCGCGGAAGTGCAGAAGATGAAAACACACCCCTTTATCCCCTCTTGATAGAGGGGAAAGCAGAAGTGCGGAAAGTTGAATTCTCAAACTCACTTTAACTTTTTGCCGTTAAACGGATTCTTAACCGTAATTCCTTTTATAACATGTCTGTCCGAAAGATCCTCGGAAAGAAGCATCTCAACATTGCCTGCAATAGCCGATGCGATAATCATAGAATCCCAGAATGAATATTTATGCGCGCTGTGAATATCAATAGCATCCAATATCAGCTCTCCGTCAATAACCACCGTTTTCCACTTCAGGAAATCCTTTACTATCTCTTTCGCTGTAGCTGCATTAACAGGCCTGGCTATTTTCCTTGTTACATTAACAAAGAATTCCTGCAGAACCTGAGTGCTTATGACACCCCTGCCAGTATTCCAAAGGTCTTTCATTATTTCCAGAGACCTATCGTGTTTCTCTCCTGCAGAAACATCATAAGCATAAATAATAATATTAGTATCTACAAATACCTTACCGTCTTTCATGGAGCTCGTCCCTTAACGTAGTAATTTTCCCTCTTGATCCAAGGTTGAGGCCCTTTTCCATAAGCGCAATCTGCTTGTTCCTGGCACTCTGATACCCCGACTCATCTTTTACCTTTTCTTCAAGTGCCTTGCGCATCAACTCGCTTAACGAACTATCCCTCTTCACAGCCAACGCCTTAGCTTTTCTTATCAGGGACCTCGGGAGCGATAACGTTACATTTTGTCTCTCCATACACACCTCCTTCCGATATTCACATAATTATGTGTACCACATAATTATGTGATAAGTCAAACATTCAGAAGGGAAAATTACAAAATCTCCATCAACTTCTTCCTGAGCTTCTCAGGATGCGTTCCTTTCCAGTAAAACTTCCCGCACGTCGGGCATTGCTTAAACATCTCTGAAGTCTGATAGACATATTCCGGTACATGCGGCTCTGCCTGTTCTTTGGGGATACTTTTGAGCGGGGTATTGCAGAGGGAACATCTGCTGTAGGGGCGGGTTTCAAACCCGCCCTTATGCAGTTCAAATGGATTCAGATTAAAAGTTATTATTACTTTTTTCAGTTGTTCAAATGGATCATTCTCATGCAATAACAGAAAATGTTTTAATCCCCTCATTTTTACAAGCCGTGTGTCTCTGGTAATAAGGACCCTGTCTTCTTCACTTGCAATCCTTATCAGCCGCCTGTCTTCAATATGGGGATAATAAATGGTGTCGCAGCCGAGCAGTCTCAGCCATCGCGCAAGACGTCCCAGCATTGAATCGGCGATGAATTTCATATTAGCCACAGATCATAGAAAGAAAAAGAAGATGGGAAGTTGGGAAGTTAAGAAGATGGGAGAAAACATTTCATGCCTTTTCTCAACTTCATAACTTCTTATCTTCTCAGCTTCTTTTTTTATATCTGTGTTAATCTGCGAAATCCGCGGCTAAACTTCCTCCGCAGTAGCTTCTACAAACGTCTCTTTGTACATCTCCGTACCTGTACCGGCAGGAATAAGTCTTCCCATAATAATATTCTCTTTCAACCCTCTCAGGTCGTCCAGCATTCCATTGATGGCAGCTTCTGTAAGGACCCTTGTGGTTTCCTGGAAGGATGCAGCAGAGATAAAGCTGTCTGTAGACAGAGACGCCTTGGTAATACCCAGGAGAAGAGGTTTCCCCTGCGCAGCTTTGCCTTTATCTTTCAATACTCTCTTGTTTTCTGCTTCAAATACAGCTTTATCTACCTGCTCGCCTACAAGGAAGTCCGTATTGCCTGAATCTTCAATCCTTATCTTTTTCATCATCTGCCTTACAACAACTTCTATGTGCTTGTCATTGATGGAAACACCCTGAAGCCTGTAGACCTTTTGCACTTCATCAACAAGATATCTCTGGAGTTCATTGGGTCCGAGAATCTCAAGTATGTTGTGCGGATTGATTGAGCCGTCCATTAACGCCTCTCCGGCCTTTACCCAGTCGCCTTCATGTACGCTCAGGTGTTTGCCTTTCGGAATAAAATACTCTCTTGAATCCACTCCGCCTTTAACGACAACAATTCTCATGCCTTTATGGAAGCCTTTAAACTCAACAACTCCGTCTATCTCGCTCACAATCGCCTGTTCCTTGGGCTTTCTGGCCTCGAACAGTTCCGCGACCCTCGGCAGACCTCCTGTTATGTCCTTTGTCTTCGTCGTCTCCCTCGGTATCTTTGCTATGACGTCACCGGGGTGAACAATAGTTCCCTTGTCAACAAGGACATGGGCGCCTGAAGGCAGCAGATAGCGGGCTATGTTGTTGGTGCCGGGGATCTTTAAAGTCGCTTTCCCCTGTTCATCTTTTAGTGAGATCCTTGGTCTCATGTGGGCAGGATATTCTATAATCACTTTATGGTGAAGTCCTGTAACCTCGTCGACCTCTTCCTTGACTGACACGCCTTCAACTATGTCTCCGAGCGCGATTTTTCCGCCAACCTCTGTAATAATCGGAATTGAATAAGGATCCCATTCAACGAGCCGTTGTCCGCCATCTACTTTTTGACCGTTTTTAACTTTCAGTCTGGCGCCGTATACAACAGAATATTTCTCTCTCTCTCTTCCTTTTGAGTCAATAATTGATATGCTGCCATTCCGGTTCATAACAACCAGAGAGCCCTCCCTGTTTTTAACAGTTGCAAGATCAATAAATTTTACCGTGCCGCCGTTTTTTGCATCAAGAACAGTCTGCTCCACCAGCCTTGTAGCAGTTCCGCCGATATGGAAGGTTCTCATCGTAAGCTGTGTTCCCGGCTCTCCGATGGACTGTGCGGCAATGATTCCAACTGCTTCGCCCATCTCAACTACTTCACCCCTGCCGAGGTCCCGTCCATAGCACTTTTTGCATACACCGTAACTGGCTTCACAGGTAAGGACCGATCTTATCATTACACGGTCAATTCCTGCTTCAGTAATTTTCTTTGCCAGGTCGTCATCTATTTCCTTATTGTAAGATGCGATCTTCACCTTGTCCGCATCTTTTATATCTTCAGCCGCGGTCCGGCCGTATAGCCTCTCCTCAAGCGCCTCAATGATTTCACCACCTTCAATCAGGCTTGTCAGATATATGCCGTTATGTGTGCCGCAGTCGTCCTCCATTATTATCACGTCCTGCGCAACATCAACAAGCCTTCTGGTAAGGTATCCTGAATTGGCTGTCTTCAAGGCCGTATCTGCAAGACCTTTCCTTGCGCCATGTGTTGAGATAAAGTATTGGAGAGGCGTCAGGCCCTCTCTGAAATTCGCCGTAATCGGTGTCTCGATAATTTCTCCTGAAGGTTTTGCCATCAGACCTCTCATCCCTGCAAGCTGTCTTAACTGGGCAGCAGAGCCTCTGGCCCCTGAATCAGCCATCATGAAAATACTGTTGAAGGACCGCCTTTCCTTGAGATCTTTTTCCGATAACTTACTGATATCTTCACCGCTTTCAACTCCCAATTCCGTCATCATTTCATCGGCAATCTTTTCCGTGACCTCGGCCCATACGTCTATAACTTTATTGTAGCGCTCGCCGTTTGTGATAAGACCGTCGGCATACTGTTTCTGGACATCAAGCACTTCATGTTCAGCATGTTTTATTAATTCAGTCTTTCTGCTTGGAATGTGCATGTCATCAATACAGATTGAGCTTCCTGATATGGTTGCATACTGGAATCCGAGCTTTTCAACATTATCAAGAAAGACAACTGTTGCCTTTTTCCCGAGTCTCTTATAACAAAATTCTACAAGTCTCCCTACTTCCTTCTTTGTCATTTCCTTGTTGATCATTGAGAATGAAACTCCCTGTGGCAATATCTCGTTGAGAATAATACGCCCGGCTGTTGTATCAACAAAGGAACCGTTCATTCTTACCTGGATCTTTGCATGTATATCAATTATTTCAGCGTCATCTTCAGCGATATTCTTCCCCTTCCTTCTTCCGCTTCTCGCGATACCTGCATCATATACAATCCTTACTTCTTCCGGGCTGGTAAATTTTTTCCCTTCGCCCCTGGCCCCTGTCCTCTCTTTTGTAAGGTAATAGATACCGAGAACCATATCCTGCGTAGGAGTTGCAATCGGTTTGCCGTTTGCGGGACTAAGGATATTATTGACAGACATCATCAGGACCCTTGCCTCAATCTGTGCTTCTATCGAAAGCGGCACATGTACTGCCATCTGGTCCCCGTCAAAGTCTGCATTGAACGCAGTGCATACAAGAGGATGAAGTTTTATGGCTTTCCCTTCTACAAGCACAGGATCAAAGGCCTGCATACCCAGACGGTGAAGGGTCGGCGCCCTGTTAAGCAGTACGGGATGTTCACTGATCACTTCATCAAGACAATCCCATATAATATCTTCGCCTCTTTCAACCAGTTTTTTTGCTGCTTTAATTGTTGTAACAGCGCCTTTTTCCTCAAGCTTGCTGAATATAAACGGTTTAAACAATTCAAGAGCCATTGTCTTGGGGAGTCCGCATTGGTGGAGTTTAAGTTCCGGCCCTACCACGACAACTGAACGGCCTGAATAATCAACTCTCTTACCAAGCAGATTCTGTCTGAAACGTCCCTGCTTGCCTTTTATCATATCACTGAGGGATTTAAGCGGTCTCTTTGTTGTGGCTTTCAGAACCCTGCTTCTCCTGCCATTGTCAAAGAGTGCATCAACCGCCTCTTGCAGCATTCTTTTTTCATTACGGATAATAACACTCGGGGCATTCAGCTCCATCAATCTCTTCAGTCTGTTATTCCGGTTTATTACCCTCCTGTAAAGATCGTTGAGGTCTGAAGTGGCGAACCTTCCGCCTTCAAGAGGAACCAGCGGACGGAGGTCCGGAGGAAGAACTGGAATAACATCCATTATCATCCACTCGGGCTTGTTGCCTGATTTTCTGAAGGCCTCAACCACCCTCAAACGCTTTGTAAGTTTCCTCTTTATGCCGAGAGAAGTTGTGGCATGCATCTTTGTTCTCAGGCTTTTTGCAAGTTCATCGAGGTTTATGTTTCTGAGAAGCTCTTTTACTGCTTCTGCGCCGATTCCGGCTTTAAACTTGTCGCCAGACTCCTGCACGTTCTTTCTATATTCTTCATCGCTGAGCAGGTCTTTATCCTTCAACTTTGTATCACCGGAGTCAACCACAACATAACTCTCGAAGTAAAGCACTTTTTCGAGCTGACGCATTGTCATGTCAAGCAGAGTGCCTATCCTTGATGGTATTCCTTTTAAAAACCATATATGCGCAACGGGCGTTGCAAGTTCTATATGACCCAGCCTTTCACGCCTTGCCTTGGCCTGTATGACCTCAACTCCGCACTTGTCGCAGACCACCCCTCTGTGTTTCATCCTCTTGTATTTGCCGCAGATGCACTCCCAGTCTTTTACAGGCCCAAAGATCTTTGCACAGAAAAGCCCGTCTCTTTCAGGCTTAAATGTACGGTAATTTATGGTCTCGGGTTTTTTAACTTCGCCATAAGACCACGCCCTTATTTTTTCAGGAGAAGCCAGCTTTATTTTTATGGCCTCAAATTCCGTTGGGTTTTTCGGCTTTTCAAATATTGAATAAATATCTTCCACGTAAATCCCCCTTTTCAAATTTCAAATTTTAGATTTGAAATTTGAAAATTTTAAATTTTAAAAATTAACTTCCATTTGCAATTGTCTTACTTCTTCTTTCCTCCGGCAAGCGCTTTGCGTTTTTCACCCTTCTCGCTGCCGCCGTTTTTGCCTTTTTCCGGCAAAATCTTCTCCTCCAGCAGGTCCACGTCAAGGGCCAGGCTCTGGAGTTCCTTTATTAAAACATGGAACGACTCGGGCACTCCCGGTTCAAGGTTAACATCACCTTTCACAATCGCCTCATATACCCTGGCCCTGCCTGCAACATCATCACTCTTGACAGTTAAAAATTCCTGAAGCGTGTACGCAGCGCCATAAGCCTCAAGCGCCCACACCTCCATTTCCCCAAGTCTCTGTCCTCCAAACTGTGCCTTGCCCCCCAGCGGCTGTTGGGTAACAAGTGAATAAGGTCCAATTGAACGCGCATGTATTTTGTCCTCAACAAGATGATGGAGTTTCATAATATACATATGCCCTACTGTAATGGGTTTCTGCAAAGACAGACCGGTTTTCCCATCATACAAGGTAACCTGGCCGCTCGTCGGCAGATTTGCCTCCTTCAAAAGATTCTTGATTTCAAGTTCGCTTGCTCCCTCGAATACAGGCGTAGCGACATAGATATCCAGCGTCTTTGCGGCCCATCCCAGATGAGTTTCAAGCACCTGGCCTACATTCATTCTGGAAGGAACGCCAAGGGGATTGAGAATTACATCAATAGGGGTTCCATCAGGAAGGTAAGGCATGTCTTCTTCCGGAACTACAATAGAAATAACACCCTTGTTCCCGTGCCTTCCTGCCATCTTGTCTCCAACCTGTATTTTCCTTTTCATGGCAATATAAACTTTTACAATCTTAAGAACCCCGGGCGGGAGTTCATCTCCCTTTTTAAACTGCTCTATTTTTTTCTCATATTCGCTTTCAAGCAATTTTACCTGTCCTGAAATTTCTTCTTCAATTTGTTTAAGTATTTCTCTTTTTTCAGGATTATGCAGTTTTATTTTGCGCAAAGATTTATCAGGTATTTCATCAAGAATTTTTTCTGTAAGTCTTTTACCGCTTTCGCATATGACCTCTTTGACACCGGGAATCTTAAAATCCTCTGCCACTTTTTCATTAAGCATCAACGCTCTCATTTTTACATAACTGTTCTCTTTGAGAATTCTTGCTTCATCTTCAAGGTTCCGCTGTAAATGTGCTGTTTTTTCTTCGTCAATACTCTTTGTACGTTTGTCTTTTGAAGCGCCTTTTCTCGTAAATACCTTAACATCAAGGACCGTCCCTTCAATTCCCGGCGGAACATAAAGGCAATTTTCCCTTACCTCTTCAGCCTTTTCTCCAAAAATGGCCCTTAGCAGTTTCTCTTCGGGCGTTAATTGTGTTTCGCTTTTCGGAGTAACCTTTCCGACAAGGACGTCCCCGGGTTTTACCGGGGCCCCGATTCTGATAATCCCGCTTTCATCAAGGTCTTTCAGTGCTTCTTCGCCGATATTCGGAATATCTCTTGTTATTTCTTCAGGTCCGAGCTTGGTCTCTCTTGCCTCTATCATAAATTCCTCAATATGTATTGAGGTAAAAGTATCATCCCTTACAAGACGTTCGCTTATAATAATCGCATCTTCAAAGTTATACCCTCCCCAGGGCATAAAGGCCACAAGGACATTTTTACCGAGGGCCAGTTCCCCTTTGTCTGTTGCCGGGCCGTCAGCAATTACCTGGTTTTTTTTGACTCTCTGCCCGGTTTTAACAATCGGTTTCTGATTGACGCAGGTGGCCTGGTTAGACCTGTAGAATTTGATCAGACTATATACATCCGCTCCGCCGTTGTCACATCTTATGATTATCCTCGAGGCATCAACTGTTTCTACTATGCCGGGTCTTTTCGCTGTAACAATAACACCGGAGTCTCTGGCTGCCACTGCTTCTACTCCTGTGCCTACCCTTGGAGCATCTGTCTGAAGCAGGGGAACGGCCTGCCTCTGCATATTGGAACCCATCAGCGCCCTGTTGGCGTCATCATTCTCGAGAAAAGGTATCAAAGAAGCAGATACGCTCACTATCTGCTTTGGAGAAACATCCATGTATTGAACTTCTTCTGTTGTCACCAGCCTGAAATCTCCACCAACCCTCGCCGACACTGTCGGGCCGATAAGGTTGCCTTTTTCATCCATTGGTGATGTTGCCTGTGCAATGACATGCTTCTCACCATCTATTGCGGAAAGATATTCAACCTCATCCGTTGCCTTGCCATGTTTTATCTTTCTGTAAGGTGAAACAATAAAGCCATAATCATTTACCCTCGCATACGAAGCAAGGGAAGTGATAAGCCCGATATTAGGTCCTTCCGGTGTCTCAACAGGGCAAATACGGCCATAGTGCGTTGGATGCACATCTCTCACTTCGAACCCTGCCCTCTCTCTTGTCAGGCCTCCCGGACCCAGAGCGCTCAATCTTCTTTTATGGGTTATTTCGGATAAAGGATTTGTCTGATCCATAAACTGACTCAGCTGGCTTGAACCAAAAAATTCTTTTATAACAGCAATGACAGGTTTTGCATTGATAATGTCATGCGGCATTGCGGTCTCGAGTTCTGTAAGAGTCATTTTTTCCTTAATCGCACGCTCCATTCTTACAAGACCGATCCTGAACTGGTTTTCAAGGAGTTCCCCAACCGCCCTCACTCTCCTGTTTCCGAGATGATCAATGTCGTCTACCTCGCCCTTGCCGGCCCTGAGATCAAAAAGATACCGCAGTATTTCTATTATGTCCTTATCTGTTAAGACCCTGTTTTCCAGAGGGATATCAATCCCGAGCCGTTTATTAAGCTTGAGCCTTCCTACTTCAGAAAGGTCATATCTCTTGGGATCAAAAAACAATCCCTCAAAAAGCACTTTTGCATCATTAATTGAAGGCGGTTCGCCCGGCCTGAGTTTTTTGTAAATCTCAATCAAGGCCTCGTTGGTAGTGTTAACTTTATCCAGCAGAAGAGTATCTCTGAGGGATGACAGATAACGTATACCATCAATGTACAGCAGGTGGAGCGAAACGACCTTTAAAGACATAATTTTTTCTATAACAGGGTCTTTAATCTCTTCGTTGCTTTCTAAGATTACTTCGCCTGTTTCAGGGTCAATGATATCAGTCAATGTTACCCTGCCAAGCAGTTCTTCTTTAAGGATGGGGATCTCTTTTATATGTGCAGCCTCCATCCTTTTAATAGCGGACCTTGTTATCCTTCCGCCTTCCTTGACAATTACTTCCTTTGTTTTAGTGTCATAAATATTCTTAAAGGCTTTTAATCCGGCAAGCACGTCACTTACATTACGTGTCGCCACACCATTTTTTATTTTAATTTCCTCTATCGGATAATATATTCTCAGTATTTGTTCTTCTGTATAACCAAGGGCCTTAAGTATAATTGTGGCATGCAGTTTTTTCCTTCTGTCAATCCGCACAAAGAGTGTGTCCTTTGTATCGAATTCAAAATCAAACCAGGATCCTCTTGCAGGTATTATCCTTGCAGAAAAGAGCACCTTGCTGCCTATTGGTGATTTGCCTTTATCATGGCTGAAAAATATGCCGGGGGACCGGTGAAGCTGACTCACGATAACTCTTTCAACACCGTTAATTATAAATGTGCCTGTATCGGTCATTAACGGAAGCTCTCCAAGATAAACCTCCTGCTCTCTCGATTCCTTTAATCTCTTTTGTCCTGCCTCTCCTTTTTCCCAAAGGTTCAGCTTGACTCTTATCTTGAGAGGAGCGGCGTAATTAATGCTTTTTTCAAGACTCTCCCTTATATCGTATTTATGATTGCCGACTATGTATTCCATAAATTCAATAGAAGCGGTTTCATTGTAATCAGTAATGGGGAATACACTATTAAATGCAGCCTGTAATCCACTATCTTCTCTTTTATCGGCTGGAGTTTTCTCCTGCAGGAAACGTTCAAATGAACGCTTCTGGATTTCGATAAGATTCGGGATTGCAAGTATCTCGGGTATTTTCCCGAAGTTTTTTCTGACCCTTAAAGCCTCTGCCATAATTCTCCTTTTTGAAAAGTTAAAAGTGAGAAGTGAAAAGTGAGAAGTAAAAAAACTTAACTTCCCACTTCCTATTTCCTACTTTTCACTTGTTTTATTTTAATTCTACAGTTGCTCCCTGTTCCTCGAGCTTTGCCTTGATGGCGTCTGCCTCTTCCTTGGAGATCCCGGTTTTTACCGGTTTGGGCGCGCTGTCAACAAGTTCTTTAGCCTCTTTAAGGCCGAGACTTGTAAGCTCTCTCACTACTTTAATGACCTGAATCTTTTTATCGCCGGCAGCAGACAGTACCACATCAAAACTCGTTTTCTCTTCTGCTGCAGGACCCGCTGCCGCTGCCGGACCTGCTACGGCAGCCATTGCAACCGGTGCGGCTGCTGACACTCCATAGCGCGTTTCAAAATCTTTTATAAATTCTGACATTTCCAGAATTGTCATCTTATCAATAAATTCAAAAACCTGATCTTTTGTTGCAGACATTGTTCCTCCTAATATATTATTTTTAAATTTTATCTTTATTTGCTTTTGTCGTCATTCCCACGGAAGCAGGAATGACTGAAACTCCTTACTCTCCTCGTTTCTGTTTCAGCGCTTCTATTGCATAAACAAACCGTGCAAGCGTAGCATTCAACAACCTGGCAAATGTGCTCATAGGCGATTGCATTACCCCGGCAAGCATAGACAAAAGGACTTCTCTCGACGGTAATCCCGAGATAGTCTTCAACGCATCGAGAGTACAAGCGCTACCTTCAATAACACCGCCTCTAATCTGGAGTTTCTCATTTGTCTTGCTGTATTCAAGAACTTTTTTTACAAGAAGCACAGGATCGTCATAACCGATGGCGATCCCGACAGGTCCTGAAAAACTATCCTTTGCAGTACTTACAGGAGTGCCTTCCGCAGCAATTTTGGCAAGTGTGTTTTTAACAACCTTATATTCCAGTGAGGCGGACCTCAGGTTATTTCTCAAACCTGTAATCTCTTCAACATTGAGCCCCCTGTAATCAGTAAAAATAACTCCCTTTGCCTTTTGAAATTTACCCTGGAGTTCTGAAACTACCTTTATTTTCTCTTCCTTGTTCAGCTTTCTCACCCCCTTCTTTACATCAGAAACCCCAGAGGCCTAAAGAGTTAAGAGTTATGAGTTGTGAGTTATGAGTTAAAAAACATTCTTTAACTTTCAACTCCTCACTTTTAACTTTCAACTTTTCTTCCGGTCTGTGCAGGTTGAACACTTTTTTCAATTAAACTGTCCCGGTTTTCCGGGATCAGCGCCTGCGGTCTCTGACCTATTTTTTAAACTCAAAACTAGGAACTGAGAAATGAGAAATAATTGATTCTTAACTTCTTAGTTCCTATTTCTTAGTTCTTATTTTAAACCGTTGCCACATTGGCAACATTTATTGGAATTCCAACTCCCATAGTAGATGAAATAGAAATCTTCTTAAGATATTTCCCTTTACTCGATGCGGGCTTTGCCTTTTCAATAGCGCGTATTACCGTTTTTGCATTTTCTACAAGTTGGTCGCTGTCAAACGATACCTTTCCAATCGATACATGTACAACACCGGCTTTCTCGGTCTTGTAATCAGCTTTTCCAGCGGTTATATCTTTTACGGCTTTACCAACATCAAAGGTAACGGTCCCCGACTTTGGATTTGGCATAAGCCCCCTTGGTCCGAGAATTTTTCCGAGCTTGCCGACCAACCCCATAATATCCGGTGTTGCAACTACTTTGTCAAAGTCAAGCCATCCTCCGTTAATTTTATCTACAAGATCCTCAGCGCCCACATAGTCAGCGCCGGCATTCTTTGCTTCTACGGCTTTCTCTCCCTTTACAAAAGCAAGCACCCTTATTTTTTTACCGAGTCCATGAGGTAACACAACGCTTCCTCTCAGCATCTGGTCTGACTTTTTTGGATCAACTCCAAGATTCATAGCCAAATCAACTGTTTCATTAAATTTTGTATGAGCAAGTTGCTTAACGAGATCAACTGCCTCTTTCAAATCATACTGTTTTGTTTTATCTATTTTCTCGTTAGCGTTAATATGTTTTTTATTCATTTCTACCTCGCAAAATTATATAAAGTTTTTCGTTTTTAGTCTAAAAACTAACAACTAATTTACTATGTCAACTCCCATACTTCTTGCCGTTCCTTTAATGGTATTAATTGCTTTCTCAACATCATTTGCATTTAAATCGGGCATCTTTGTTTTTGCAATTTCCCTAACCTGATCCATGGTAAGCTTTCCAACTTTTTCTTTATTGGGCGTGTTGGAACCTT
This sequence comes from Nitrospirota bacterium, assembly GCA_016215115.1. GTDB lineage: Bacteria > Nitrospirota > Thermodesulfovibrionia > UBA6902 > UBA6902 > SURF-23. The sequence continues at coordinate 1,616 of JACRLN010000007.1, read as the reverse complement.
TTACTATACCTGCTGCTTTTTTGATCAATTCAGATGCAGGAGGGGTTTTCAGAATAAATGTAAAGGATCGGTCTTTATAAACCGTAAGAACAACCGGTATAATCGTGTCTCCCATCGCTTGCGTCTGAGCATTAAATGCCTTGCAAAAATCCATTATATTAATACCATGAGGCCCCAATGCCGGCCCTATTGGCGGAGCAGGATTTGCCTTTCCTGATGGAATCTGAAGTTTTACCTGTGCTGTTATTTCCTTCTTAGCCATCTAAACCTCCAATTGAAAGTAGGAAGAGGAAATAGGAGTTGGGAAGTAAAACTTCTCACTTCTCACTTCTCACTTCTCACTTAATTTATTATTACGTTTTCTCAACCTGTACGTAGTTTGTCTCTACAGGAGTTTGCCTGCCAAAAATAGTTACCATTACTTTCAGTTTGTTATGGACATTATCAACCTCATCAACAAAACCGTTAAAGTTGGCAAAAGCGCCATCAATAATTCTCACTGAATCCCCTCTTTCAAACTGGGTTCTAACCTGAGTTGTAGGGCCTTTTTCTATTTGCTGAACAATAACATCTATTTCTTCCGGATGTAAAGGAGTGGGTCTTTCCCCTCCGACAAATCCGGTAACCCGCGGGGTACTGCTGACAAGGTGCCAGGTCTCATCATCAAGATCCATCTCAATAAGGATATACCCGGGATAAAATTTCTTTGCTTTTTCTTTTTTCTTGCCTGCTTTCAGTTCAATAACCTTTTCAGTCGGAATCATGATTTGGGTAATTTTATCTGCCATCCCCCTTCTCTGTGCGCTATCATTTATACTAAGTTTAACTTTTTCCTCAAACCCTGAATAAGTATGTACTACGTACCATTGCTTTGTCATAATTTCTCCTACTTTACTACCATTCCTACAAGCTTGGAAAGCAGTAAATCAATTAATCCCAGGAATATTGCTATGATAAAAACCATTACAACCACTACCTTAGTAGAGCCTTTTACTTCTTCCATCGAAGGGAATACTACTTTTTTTATTTCTATCTTTACTTCTCTGAAAAAGTTCTTTATTCTTTCAAACATTTTTTCTTCCTCATATTTTTAAAATCCCGTTTAACAAACTCCGGCAATGTCACACGTTTTAAATTATATCCTTCGACAATAGCAGGCCAGGAGGGATTCGAACCCCCAACCCTCGGATTTGGAGTCCGACGCTCTAGCCGTTAGAGCTACTGGCCTACGCCTTTGTCTCTTTATGTTCAACATGCTTTCGACAATGTTTACAATATTTCTTCAGAGCAAGCTTTTCTGTTGTATTCTTTTTGTTCTTTGTAGTCGAATAGTTTTTATTTTTGCAGCTCGTACATTGTAAAAGTATTATGTCCTGCATTTTTCGTCGTTCTCCTTTTTCATCTTGCCTATATATTCAAATTTAATCTTTTATTCATCTTCTTGAGGCTGATAGCTAATAGCTGTAAGCTTTCAGTTACTCAACAACCTCCGTAACAACGCCGGCTCCTACGGTCCTTCCTCCTTCTCTCACTGCAAACCTCAACTCCTTCTCCATCGCTATCGGCGTTATCAGCTCTATCTCCATTGTTATATTGTCTCCGGGCATCACCATCTC
>JACRLN010000006.1 GCA_016215115.1 Nitrospirota bacterium | reverse complement strand
CAAGATAAAAAACACGATAAATGAAAACAACTAATTGATTCGGAAGATTAAATGGAATTTAAGCAGAGATAAGCAAACTTTGCGGCTATTTATTTAATGGAATGGTTACAATTACCCCCCGTCACTGAATGGTTACTTGTTGACTATCTTTCAACAATAATCATAGTAACTTTAATTGATAAAACAAAACACTCACCTATAACACTATCTCTATGTATAGTGATATTATAATAGTTCGCTATGCTCAACAACTTCCTGAACATACTCTTCCCTGAAACCTGCCCTGTCTGTCAAAATCCGGCGACAGATCATAAAACTGCACCCATATGTTCTGACTGCTGGCAGTCTGTTTCACCGTATGAAGGTCCAATATGTCAAAAATGCGGAAAGCCGCTTGTCTCCGATGTTTCAACGACATGCGGGGAATGCCTGGAGGATGAGCCTGCATTTTCATATGCAAGAAGTTTTGGACTTTATGAAGGCGTGTTGAAGAAGGCGATCAGTCTGCTGAAATTTTACGGGATCAAAAGACTTTCCAAACCTCTATCTGATATAATACTCCGCATTGACATGCCGCGGGTTGATGCCGTTATTCCTGTCCCGCTTCATGAAAAACGCCTCAGGCAGAGGGAGTTTAACCAGTCCGCCCTTCTTGCAAAATATCTGGCAGAAAGTTTGGGGATTGCGGTGTTACTCAACTGTCTCATCAAAATCAGGGATACGGCACCGCAGGTAGGACTTAGTTCCAAGGACAGGAGGAAAAATATTAAAAAGGCCTTTGAGATCAGGCGGACGGAAATGATAGAAGGGAAAAATATTATCCTTATAGACGATGTAGTGACAACAGGAGCAACTGTCCGGGAATGCTCCAACGTTTTAAAGAAAGCTGGCGTTGAAAATATTTATGTCATAACGCTTGCACACGGAATGATGGATTAGGGTTTATGAATAATGAAAAATCCCCCTTCATTCCCCTCTAACAAGAGGGGATACAGGGGTGTGTACCCCTCTTTGGTAAAGAGGGGTTAGGGGAGATTTTTTAAAAATTAAACAAACATGTTCAAAATCTTACATAAAAAATCGCTTGCTCCGATGGTAGATGAAATGGTTATTGATGCGCCATATGTCGCCAGACACGCACGAGCAGGAAATTTTGTCGTCCTCAGGCTTCACGAAAAAGGAGAGCGAATCCCCCTCACAATTGCAGATTCAGATTACAATAATGGGACCATCACTCTGCTTTTCCAGAAAGTCGGCAAGACAACAAATGAATTAGGCCTGACGAAACAGGGAGATTCAATCAAAGATATTGCCGGTCCCCTCGGACATCCAACACCCATAAAAAAATACGGGCACTGCGTTCTGGTGGGCGGCGGAATAGGAACTGCAACGCTCTTTCCTATTCTAAAGTCTTTGAAAGATGCAGATAATAAAACAACAGTGATTCTCGGGGCACGGACCAAAGAGCTGTTGGTATGGGAGGATAGATTCAGGGGATATTCAGATGAACTGGTAATAACTACAGACGATGGAAGTTCCGGCAGAAAAGGTTTGGTTACTGAAGCTCTTAAAGAAGCTATCGAAAGAGTATCTGTTGAGATAGTTATCACTGTCGGCCCTATCAGAATGATGAAAGCTGTTTCAGAACTGACAAAACCTTATAACGTAAAAACCATTGTCAGCCTTAACCCTATCATGGTTGAAGGCACGGGCATGTGCGGAGCCTGCAGGGTAAATATCGGGACCAAAACAAGATTCGCATGTATTGATGGACCGGAGTTTGACGGTCATGAAGTAAATTTTCAGGAACTTGAAAACCGCCTGAACTTTTATAAAAAGGAAGAGGAACAATCGTATAATTTGTTTTTAAGGAAAACGAAGAGAAAAGTTACGAGTAACGAGACGGTAATGTGAAAAAATGTTTACTCGTTACGCGTCACAAGTCACTCGTCACGGTTTTTAAAATGAGATTCAGAAATCCTGAAAAAAGAAAAAATGACTTCAAAGAAGTCTCCCTCGGTCTGACGGAAAGACAGGCCGTTAAGGAAGCCGGCCGCTGCCTTCAGTGCAAAAAGCCCCACTGTGTTGCAGGGTGTCCTGTTGAGATTGATATCCCAAAATTTATTTCATTTGTTAAAGAGAAGGACTACCTCGGCGGGCTCAGGAAGATAAGAGAATTTAACATGCTGCCTGCCATATGCGGAAGGGTCTGTCCGCAGGAAAACCAGTGCCAGGGACAGTGCATTCTTGGAAAGAAGAAACGTCCTGTCTCGATAGGCGCGCTTGAACGTTTTGTCGCCGACTATGAATTGACCTCAGAAAAGACAGAGATTCCCGAAATTATACCGCCCAACGGCCACAAGGCGGCCGTCATCGGCTCAGGCCCTGCAGGCTTGACAGTGGCGGCAGACCTTGCAAAGCTGGGTTACGACATCACGGTCTTTGAGGCGCTTCATGAGCCGGGTGGAGTGCTTACTTACGGCATTCCTGAATTCCGGCTTCCGAAAAAGATAATCCGGAAAGAGATCGAATTTGTAAAAAACCTTGGGGTAAAAATTGTCCTCAACTGGGTTGTAGGGAGAACACAGACTGTTGAAGAACTTTTCAAAGACGGCTTCAAAGCAATGTTCATAGGCGTGGGAGCGGGTTCCCCGAAGTATCTCGGCATCCCCGGTGAAAACCTGAATAACGTCTATTTCGCTTCTGAATTTTTAACGCGGGTCAATCTTATGAAGGCGCACAAATTCCCGGTATACGACACACCGGTGAAAAAAGCCCGCAGCGTAGCCGTTATCGGCGGAGGCAACGTTGCCATGGATTCTGCAAGGACAGCATTACGTCTCGGCGCGGAAAAAGTTTATATCGTTTACAGAAGGACCGAACATGAATTGCCGTCAAGACATGAAGAAGTGGAAAACGCAAAAGAAGAAGGGATTGAGTTCCTCTTCCTTTCAAACCCAAAAGAGATAATCGGTGACGACAAAGCGTATGTAAAGGAGCTCAGGTGTGACAAGATGGTATTATGCGAGCCGGATGCTTCGGGCAGGAGAAGACCTGAATGCTCCGGTGAAGAATTTACACTTGATGTGGACCAGGTAATAATGGCGATCGGGCAGACATCAAACCCTATTCTCGTCCGTTCAATTGGCGGATTAAATCTCTGGGGAGAAGGTTATATCAAAGTCGATCACGACGGCAGAACAAACCTGAAAGGAATTTTTGCCGGCGGCGATATAACAACAGGCGCCGCCACCGTTATAAGCGCCATGGGCGCCGGCAAGCGTGCGGCGCGGGCGATTGATGATTATATAATGGGCAGGACAGTAGGGGCAATTCATGAATTGCCCCTACAATAAGAATCCCCATATCACACCGGCAGCCTGCCGGCGATCACACCCCTCAGGCGCCGTTATATCCAATGGTAACTTTTCCGTCCTCTACAATAACAGGGACCTTCCTCTGTCCGCCTGAATACTTAAGCATTTCATCCAGCTTTAGTCTATCTGCTTTTACGTCATAATATTCCGCACCCCAGCCGTAAGCCGACCTGGCTTTTTCGGTAAAAGGTCAACCGGCTTTGCCGTAGATAATTACCTTGTCTGCCATGATAGCGCCTCCTTATTCTATCTGATATCATTTTGACAAAAGCAGTATAATTACTAAGAAGTTCATAAGTAAAAACACTTAAGCGTCATTCCCGCAAGCAACGCGCGTCGGGAATCCGCATTAAGAAAGATTCCGGACAAGCCGGAATGACATGCTTTAATAGTGTCCTCATACCTATGAACTTATAATTAATTTAATCATATGAAAGAAAAAAAGATCAATTGTTTTAATTGCATTTACTTTTATATAACATGGGATGAAAAATTTCCCCGTGGATGCAAGGCCATGGGATTTAAATCAAGAGAAATGCCATCCGCTGTTGTTTACAAATCATCAGGTTCCGAGTGCCTGAAGTTCAGAAAGAAAAAACAAACATCGTAGTTAAATTGCATTTAACTAATTCCCTGTGTGATAATGAACATTGCCCATGAATTTCGCACGCTTTAATAAACCAAGCAGATATACCGGAAATGAAATTAATGTCATTCGCAAAGACAGTGAAATTAAGGTAGCTCTATGTTTCCCTGACACTTACGAAATCGGGATGTCCCATACAGGGCTTAAGATCCTTTATTCAATAATCAATAACATACCCTATGCCTCAGCAGAAAGAGTTTATGCGCCATGGGTAGATTTTGAATCATATCTCAGAGAAAACAACCTGTTGCTCACATCACTGGAAAATAAAATACCATTGAAAGATTTTGATATAGTCGGTTTCACTCTGCAGTACGAACTCTCATATACAAACATACTTAATATGCTGGACTTAGGCGGGATTCCTGTAAAAACTGAAGATAGAGGAGATAATTATCCTATAGTTATTGCAGGAGGACCATGTGCAGTAAATCCTCTCCCTCTTGTGCCATTTATTGATGCCTTTGTAATCGGTGACGGTGAAGAAGTGATTGGAGAAATACTGGAAGCAGTCAGCAGTCAGCGATCAGCGGTCAGGAATAAAGAAAATCTGTTGAATACTCTTGCTAAACTTGAGGGAGTTTATGTCCCGTCAATTCACGATACAAGCAAACAAAAGGTCAAAAGGAGAATAGTTAAAGACCTTGATAAATCTCCCTATCCTGATAAGCCGGTTGTGCCATATACCCGGATTATTCATGACCGTGCGGTAATAGAAATAGCGAGAGGATGTACAAGAGGATGCCGTTTTTGTCAGGCAGGAATGATTTACAGGCCGCTTCGGGAACGGTCACTGGAAAAGGTAATTTCATTAGCGCAAAATTCTATCTACACTACTGGATACGAAGAAATATCTTTTACCTCTCTAACCACAGGAGACTACAGCAGTCTTTTGCCATTAATCAGGAATTTCAACAAACTGTGTTCAGCCTCTTACACTTCAATTTCTCTTCCTTCATTGCGAGTCGGTTCTATAAACAGCGAGGTACTTAAGGAAATAAAAAGCGTAAGGAAGACAGGTTTTACCATAGCACCTGAGGCAGGCACTAAAAGGCTCCGAAATGTCATTAATAAAAATTTTACAGATGAAGAATACGAAGAGACTTTAATAAAACTTTTTGCCGAAGGCTGGAAAAACCTGAAACTTTACTTCATGATCGGGCTTCCGACTGAAACCATTACGGATATTGACGGGTTGATTGATATGGCAGTGACTGCTTCAAAAAAAGGAAGAAAAATAACAGGCCGAAAGGTAAATATAAATGTAGGTATCTCAGCCTTTGTTCCAAAATCCCACACACCGTTCCAGTGGGTAGGGCAAGAATCGTTTGCAAGCCTTCGGGAAAAACAGGACTATCTCAGAAAGGCGTTTAAAAGGGGAGGCGTTAACTTTAAAGGACAGCATGTTGAAAACAGTCTTATGGAAGCAGTATTTTCAAGGGGCGGGAGGGAATGTGCCTTGTTACTGGAGGAAGCATGGAAACTGGGATGCCGTTTTGACGGATGGTCTGAATTGTTTGATTTTGACAAATGGCTGCTTGCATCAGAGAAAACAGGCATGGACCTTTACAGCTATGCATCCCGCAATCTGGCCCTTGACGAAGAACTTCCGTGGGATTTTATTGACACAGGAATAACAAAGAATTTTCTGATATCAGAGTATAACAATGCCTTGCAGCAAAAAACAACATCTGACTGCCGGGATGTTTGTTACAGCTGCGGACTTGAATGCAAAAAACAGAAGTCAGAAGTCAGAAGTCAGAAGTCAGAAAGTGAAGAACTCAAAACTCAAAACTCAAAACTCAAAACTTTTTATGACACTGCTTCATCACGTAAAATCAATGTAGCCACCAGGATGAGAATCAGGTTCTCAAAGACCGGTGAAATGCGCTGTCTTTCACATAATGAGCTGATGACCGCCATATTAAGGGCTTTGAGAAGGGCCCAAATCCCTGTTGCATACACAACCGGGTTTCATCCACATCCAAAGATCTCTTTTGGACCTGCCCTTGCATCAGGCGTTGAGGGATTAAATGAATATTTCGATATTGAACTGACAGCCTTATTGGACACATCGGATTTCCTGAGGATGATGAATGCCTGCCTGCCGGAAGGACTTAAAGTTCACGAAGCATGTCTTATTTCTCCGGAAGAGCGCTCTTTAAATGACCTCATTTCCCGTTATGAATATGAAATAACCATTGAAAAAGAAACATATAACCACATAAATTCATTTATGGGGAAACAACATTGTCTTGTTTCAAGAGAAGACAAAAACAGGGGCGACTTCAGTCGCCCATTTTCAGGACCATCTGTAGACATTCGTCCCATGGCGGAGAAGGCAGAGATTACAGGCAATACTCTTAATCTTCTGCTCGTTGATACAGACAGGGCCAAGGTGCGGCTGTATGAAATATTAAAGGAAATGCTTCAGAGACCCGTAGAAGAGATACAGGCGACAATGATAAAAAGAGTCCGCCTTTTTGGTTATAATAGTACAGGATGGATTGAACCTGTATATACATTTGCCACAGAGGTCACAGAGATACAAAGAAAAATGTTAAGCACGAAATCCGACTTCCTAAACAATATCAAATTACCAAAATTCAAATGATCAACAGTATTTGCTGTTTTGAATTTGTTTCGTATTTTGATATTCGTATTTTGAATTTATAAAACTCTGTGTTCTCTGTGGTTAAATAAAGAAATTATGGCTGGAAAAATAATAATCAACATAACTCCTGAACTGACGCGGGTGGCGCTTCTTGAGAACAGTACGCAGCTTTCCGAGCTGTATATTGAGAGGAAGAAAGACGCCAGCCTTGTCGGCAATGTCTATAAAGGCAAGGTTGTCAAAATCCTGCCCGGGATGCAGTCTGCTTTTGTGGATGTCGGTCTTGAAAAAGCAGCCTTTCTTCATGCCGCTGATGTGCTTTCGGGTTTTGACTACTCTATTTTCGGAGAAGATATTGAGGAAACCGTACCGATTCATCTTCCAATTGAAGACCTCCTCCGCGAAGGGGAGGAGGTCTTTGTCCAGGTTTCCAAAGATTCCATAGGATCAAAGGGCGCGAGGGTTACTTCCTATATAACTCTTCCCGGAAGATATCTGGTATTAATGCCGGGTGTTGAGCATATTGGAATTTCCAGAAAAATAATACAGGAAGAAGAGAGGACCAGGCTCAAAAATATCGTGAGTGAATTAAAACAAAAAAATTTCGGTTTTATTATAAGAACCGCAAGCGAGGGATGTACAGAAGAAGAATTAAGGAAAGACATTGATTACCTTACGCTCCTGTGGGAAAACATTCAGAAGAAGAAAGAAAAGCTCGGCACACCTCATCTCCTTTACAGTGATTTGGACCTCGCATTGAGAAGCGTAAGGGATCTCCTGAGCCATGAAATTGACGAAGTTATGATAGATTCAAAGGAAGAATACAGGAAACTTGTGGACTTTGTTAATACGTATTTCCCCAAATTAACATCCAAAATCAAACTCTATGAAGGCGCAGAACCGATCTTTGACGCATATGGTATTGAGATTGAGATACCAAAGGCCTTGGGGAAACGCATATGGCTGAAGTCCGGCGGATATATTGTAATTGACCAGACAGAGGCCTTGACTTCAATAGACGTTAATACAGGTAAATTTGTGGGAAAGGCATCGCTTGAAGATACTATTTTCAAAACCAATATGGAAGCCGTCAAGGAAATCGCTTACCAGATACGGCTCAGAAACCTCGGCGGAATTATCATTATTGATTTTATTGATATGGAAAAAGAAGAAAACAGGAAAAAACTATTTAATGTATTTCAGGAAGCTATGGCAAAAGACAGGGCTAAATGTACGATACTTGAAGTTTCAGAACTCGGACTTATCCAGATGACAAGAAAAAGAGTGCGGGAAAGCCTTCAGCGCGTATTATGCGAGCCCTGCCATTATTGTGACGGTAAAGGGTTTGTAAAATCTCCAACCACCGTATGCTATGAGATATTCATGGAATTAAGACGCATTGCCCTGAAGAAGAAAAACTGTAAAATCATGGTAACAGCACATCCCTATGTTGCAGACCTCATATTTGAAGATGAAAGAGAGGGTCTTGAACTAATCGAAAAAGAAAACGGATTTAAGATAATACTAAAAGCTGATAACACCTTCCATCAGGAATTTTTTGAAGTGGCAACGTTGTAAAAAGTGAGAAGTGAGAACTGAGAACTGGGAAGTGAAGATGTTTATAATTTACTTCTTAGTTCTAACTTTTTACTTCTTATTTCTTAGTTAAAATCTATGACACTCGACGACAAATTCAATAAATTAAAAGAAAACCTGAAGAATATGAAGAGGGTAATTATCGCCTATTCAGGCGGAGTTGACAGCGCCTTTTTATTAAAGGCTGCATCCCTGGCCGGTCTCAGTGAAATTCTCGCTGTTACAGGAATGTCTGAAAGCCTTCCGCAGGAAGAACTTTCTTTTGCTACCGAATTTGCAGCGTCTTTAAATATAAAACACAGGACCATATTAACCGAAGAACTTATGGATGCAAATTATGCAAATAACCCCCCTGACAGATGTTACTACTGCAAAAAATATCTTTTCGGCAGGCTCAGGGAAATAGCAGAAAAAGAAAATTTTTCTTTTATACTCGACGGCACTAACGCAGATGATGCCCATGACTGGAGGCCCGGCAGGCGCGCTGCAATAGAGGAAGGAGTAGAGAGTCCTCTGTTGAATGCAGACCTCAGCAAAAAGGAAATCAGGGAACTCTCTCGAATATATGGTCTCTCAACATGGGATAAACCTGCAACCCCCTGTCTTTCTTCACGCTTTCCCTACGGGCAAAAGATTACTGCAGAAGCCCTTAAGAGAGTTAATAAAGCCGAAAGTTTTATAAGAAAATTCGGCTTCAGGGAACTCAGGGTCAGGGATCATTCTGAAACAGCACGGCTTGAAGTTAATCCCGAAGATTTCAGGATATTTATAAATGATACAGTAAGAGAAAAAATTGTCGCCTTTCTGAAGTCAATTGGCTATAAAAATGTCACACTCGATCTTCAGGGGTTTAGAAGCGGTAGTTTGAATGAACGAAACCACTTATAATCAGGAACTCTTAAAGTGCAACCGCTGCGGCGCCTGCAAGGCATTATGTCCTACATACCTTACTACGCTTAATGAAACCATGGGGGCCAGAGGCAGGATTGCAATGTTAGGCGAACTTGAAGAGACCCGCTTTGCACCAACGAAAAAACTTGCAGAAAAAATATTCAGTTGTATGCTCTGCGGGGCCTGTAAAAATCTCTGTCCTACAGGAATTAATATCCCCGAAGTTATTTATCAGGGAAGGGCGAGACTGAAAAACTCATTCAGCCGAGGACGTCTCGTCAGGACCATTTTAAAACATTCAGTATCACGATTAGATACTGTTTTTTCAATATTACGGGGAGTGCAGAAATATTTTTATCAGCCTCTTTATTACAGTAGCCTCCTTCCTTATATACCTGAGATAACCCCGGAACCATTTAAAAACAGCTTCCAGGTTTATAAACAATTTAAAAAACTCAGCAGGATAGCGATCTTTGCCGGCTGCAGCGTAAATTACTTTTATCCCGAACTCGGAAGGGCTCTCTCGAAAATACTTCTCGCAAAAGGGTTTGAGGTTGTTGTTTTCAAAGGCGAACTATGCTGCGGCGCTCCATTAAGATCAGCAGGTCTCGAAGATGAAGCGTTATCACTCGCAAAAAAGAACATTGAACATTTCAGCAGGGTAAGGGCTGAGGCAATAATCAGCATGTGCCCGACATGCACTATGGTCCTTCGTGAACAATATCCACACATTACAGGCGATACAATCTCAACCATCATGGATATAAATGAATTCCTGATCAAATATAATATTACAAAAGATCTTGAAATCAAACCCACGGTAATTACGTTTCATGACCCCTGTCATCTTCACTATGGCCTCGGGATAAAAGATGAGCCAAGACAAATCCTTAAAGGTATCAAGGGAGTTGAATTTGTTGAAATGCAGCATTCTGACGAATGCTGCGGCTTTGCAGGTTTTTTCAGTCTGCATTTCAAAGATATTTCCAAAAACATAGGAAGTAAAAAAATTGATAACATTGCCTGTACTATGGCTGATACTGTCGTTACTTCATGTCCCGGGTGCATAATGCAATTGGAAGGTTTAAAGAGAGAGACAAACATGAAACTCAATATTAAACATATTGTTGAAGTAGTTGATGAAGCAATGAGAGCTTCTGTAAAATAGAAGTCTAATAAAGAAACCACAGAGTGCACAGAGAAATAATACTGAACATTTTAAATTGCAAAATTATCATTTAACATTTCAAATTTAAAATGATAATTGCTCAATGATAAATTAACAATGAATCTTTTTATTATCTCTGTGTTCTCTGTGGTTAATCTTGATAATAAAACTTAAGGAGGACTTATATGAAATTCTTTATTGACACGGCAAATACAAAAGAGATCAAAGAAGCCTGGGAGCTGGGAGTAATTGACGGCGTTACTACCAATCCTTCCCTTATATCAAAAGAGAAAAAAGAGCCGATAAAGTTACTCAAGGAAATCTGTGAGATAGTTGACGGCCCCGTGAGCGCAGAGGTTGTAAGCCTGGATGCTGAGGGAATGGTGAAGGAAGCAAAGAGACTGGCAAGGATTCACAAGAATATAGTAATAAAAGTTCCTATGACAAAAGATGGGTTGAAGGCAACAAAAGTCCTCTCAAAACTCAAAATAAAAACAAATGTTACCCTGATTTTCTCTCCGAATCAGGCATTATTGGCTGCCAAGGCAGGCGCAACCTTTGTCAGTCCTTTTGTTGGAAGGCTTGACGACATAACACATTACGGCATGGAACTTGTAGGACAGATACTTGAAATCTATGACAACTATGCTTTCGAAACCGAGGTTATAGTTGCAAGCATACGTAATCCGCTCCATGTTCTTGATGCTGCGAGGATGGGCGCCCATGTGGCGACAATCCCTTTTTCGGTTATCGACCAGCTTTCAAAACATCCGCTTACGGACATCGGCATTGAGAAGTTTTTGAAGGACTGGGAGAAGGTGCCCAAATAAATGCAGGGGTCAGGGATTAGGGATTAGGGTTTAGTAAAAAACGGAGAAAATAGCATATGCCGATCTACGAATATAAATGCACTGACTGCTCAGAAGACTTTGAAAAGCTTGTATCAGGGACAAACCCTGACGTCTCATGTCCGAAGTGCAATTCAAAGAATATCAAAAAGAAATTTTCCCTCTTTGGCATGAGCGGGGTTGAAAAACCGGTCACCTCCGCAGGTGGCTCAGGGTGCTCTTCATGCAGTTCCTCTTCATGCAAGTCCTGCCATTAGAATAAAACGAGTTGTAACCCATTTTAATGCTTACTATTTTCAAGCAAATACACCGTCACAACAGGACTAAATCCGAATATCCCGTCTGAAGTATCAAAAACCTTGTTTTCCCTGTAGCCCTTTAATTTTTCAGCAATATAATCCGGAAATGATTTTACAGGCCCGTTTGAAATGATGACGAACGCTGAATTTTTCCCCCTCACCCTGACCCTCTCCCGCAAAGGGAGAGGGAACTGTTTTATCTCACCTCCCTCGACGGGAGGGGATGTAGGGGAGGGTGAAATTTTATACTCATCACTATAATACCTGGGATTTTTGTACTCCCATGTAAATCTTAACGGCGACTCTTTTATTTCCTCAAAAGGCGGTGCATACGTCTCCTCATGGGAATAATAAATATCTTTCTCAGTATACAGATCGAGAATAGGAACCGCTACCGCAACATTAACGATTGTTTCTGCTGAAGGGATAGTGAAAACTTCTATTCTTTCTGCTTTAACCGAATCCAGATAGCTTCCTGCATTATTGAGGTTCACCATGCTCATTTTCTGTAAAAAAGGAAGATATGCAACAATCGCTACAACAAGTGAAGAGGATATAATACTGAAAGCAATAAACCTTCTGAGTTCAATGGTCTTAATTTTCTGTAGACCATAAGATGCCATAAGCGTGAACATCGGGAATATGACCATAACATAGCGGGATCTTTTGATCTGTAGCAGTAGAACAAGGATCATCAGCCAGCATACTATAAGGAACTTCAAGTCTCTTTTTTTATATGCTTCATAGACGGAATACATTGCCGCCAAAGTAATTAACGGGTGTATTTGAAAGAGAAAAGTTGAGACAAAACTCTCTCCCCACCGTCTCAAACCAGGCGACTGATATTCCTGCAAAAATTTTATTTGTTGTGAAATAACATCATATTTCAAAAAAACCACAACCGCAATAAGCAATCCGGCAATAAAAGTAACTAACAATCCACGGTAAACGAGAGTTTGAAGTTTTGAGTGTTGAGTGTTGAGTGTTGAGTTGTTTTTTTTGACTCCTGACTCCTGACTCCTGACTCCTGACTGCTGACCGCTGACCGCTTTATTCTGACTTCTGACTTCTGACTTCTGCACTTCTTTAATCAAATAGACCAGAAATACAACAGGCAACACCGACAGCATCATCCACGTTGAATACTTGGAGAGGACTGCGCAGAATATGGCAATGGATGTAATTCCAATCCATATACCGCCTTTATCAATTGCCAGGATGAATGTGAAAACTGAAAGTGTAAGAAAAAACATTGTCGGTACATCAGTAAGCATTTGCGGTATTTGTGAGAAAAAATATGGTATTCCTAAAAGCAATAAACCTGCAAGAAATCCTGTCTCTTCATCCCAGAGAGTTTTACCTATGAAAAAAGTGATCACGCATGTCATTGAAAAGAGAAAAGTCGTGAAGATCTGGATATATATCCGTGATTCTCCAAATAATTTAAAAATCAGACCGTAAAAAAAAGATATTAGAGGCAGATCGGTCCATGCGTTAATCCCTTTGCCCCATTCCTGTATGAAATATTTTATTCCGTATATCTCAAGATGTTTTGCCTGGGTAAAATACCGTGATGCATCAACGATGACTTCCGGCTCGCGCCAGAAAATACAGCTAACTGCAAATGAAATAACAAACAAGAAAACAGCAGGTCTTTGCCGGAGAGATGAAAATAATTCTTTCTCACATGTAGGGGCAGGCCTCTGTGCCTGCCCTGGGCAACCACAGGGGGTTGCCCCTACAAGGAAGGGGATTCTTGATAAGATATAAGCTGGAATTATTCCGAGAATAAATGTTGCAACAAACAATTTCAGATCAACGTTTGTAAAGGTCCATACCCAGCTTGTCAATCTGTTGTCATCAGCGTGACGGAAGATATATTGCACGAAGAATATTGATAATAACAGCAGGGTTACAAGCAGGTAACTGTAATACTCATTACGTGAATTTTTGTCAGTGGACATCGGTTAATATATTACATTAAGTAATTAATCTGCAAAGAGCGTAATGATTATTTAGGATGTTATGAAACAAAAAGAGAGGCTTCTCAGCCTCTCTTTTTGCCATGCTTGATATTAATTATCCGGATTAGAACTTATAGGAATATCCGGCCGATATCTCCCATTGGTCCATCTTTAACTCGATAGTCTGCTGGCCTGGTGCTTCTAACTTATTTGGACCTCTAACACTATTGGAAAAAGCACGCATAAGAGCGAAATCCAACTCCTGATTATTGCCTATCTTCCTTGTAACACCAGCGGTTGCGTGCTGTTCAATAACACCTGGAGCAAGGATATTAAAAGGCATTTCCCTGTCTGGAATCGGCTGTTTTCCGTAGGAATAACCGGCACGCCATACCCAATCCGGGCTACTCTTCCACTGCACGCCAACCTTATAGATCGTCATATCGTCCCACCCAAACCCAGCACCGCCATCGTTACCAAGTTTGCTATTTGTCAAGTTGGGTAGCATTGGATTGCCAACTGACTTAACATCGCTGTAATAGATTTGCTGCACATCAAACGCAAGTGTTAAAGCTGGAGTGGCGTTGTATGCCAGTCCGACAGACCAGTTGGATGGTATGTCAAAGTCACCCTGTTCGGCAAACAGGCCCTCATACTTATCAAATCTGCTCATCTTGATTTCGGTCTGATATGAAGCGCCAAGATTCAGGTTGGGTAACACCTCTCCAAGATAACCTATTCTTGCACCGTAACCATATGAGTTATCATGACCGTTATTTGCGATCTTGTCAGGTTCGCTGGAAAATCCCATGTCGCCAAGAGTCTGCAATCCTGACTGTGCAAAGCTTTGATAAGCAAAAATAGGACTAACACCTATGGCATGTTTGGGAAGCAACTTTCTGGCATAGGTTGGGGCAATAAACAACTGCATTAGATCTATCCCTGTTGTTGACGCTGAAAAATCATAATATGTGTGTGTGTCATAATCTGTATTCATACCGCCATTTCCATATATTGATATGCCCAGAGAACTTTTTTCATCTAATATCCAGTTACCTCCTAAAGAGGGAATTATAAACCAATTGGAATTGCTTTCAAATGTGCCTGGTTTGAAACCAAAAGTGCCCGGGAAACCAGAGGGGTTACCTCTGACAGTATATTCCCTGTTCGGATTAAAAAAAGTAAGCCCAAAATCAATGCGTTTACCTACAAATGCCATTCCGGCGGGGTTGGTAGATGCTGCCAGTGAATCCAGAGGTAATGCTGTGCCCGCACCAGCCAATGCCTTGTTCTTTATGCTGTAGCCATGAGCAAAATATCCGTTCGTCGCAGAGGCTGTTGCGACAAAACTCAATGCAATCATCACAACAATTGAAAAAATCACAAGTCCTTTAAGACAAAGAAATGTTTTTTCCTTCATAAATAAACCCTCCTTTCATTATGTTGCGGATAACCTGCCTGGTCTCCGCTTATTTATTAAGTTCAGAGACTGACATCTTTACTATCTCATCTTCTATTTCGCCCGGCATGCCCATATTCTTCATGAAAGCCCACATGCCAGCATCTTCAAAATACATCTTCATCCTGTACATCCCATCAAGTGTCACAACTTTTACTATGCCATTGTCTTTATAAATTATCACTTCTATTGGGAAGGATGCGCCGTGGTCTATACCGGGGAATTTATAAGAACCGGATGAACGCTTTTCACCCGCAATAGTAAAAGCCCTCCTTTCCATCATAGTATTGGTAACTCCAAAAATAATAGCGCCGTGATCTGAAAGATTATATGTGTAAGTCAACTTCCACCCTTTAGTGTTGTTGAGTATCCCCTTCTTTACGTCTTCCGATACCTTTGTAAATGTATCACCAGTATCGTCTTTTGCAGCATAGATCTCTTTAATCTTGGAAATGAAATCTCCTCCTCCCATGCCGCCTATCCTGCCCTTGCTCCTGATCTCCCCGATCTGTTTTTTCACAACTGTGCCGGGTACCGCTCCGGCTATAACATCAATAAGGGACTCGGCTAAAACTGAAGAAAAATTATCGAGCTTTGTTTCGTCAATTGTGGTCCTGTTAACCGATGCTGGATTGACGAGGGCGACATTTATACCGGTCTCATCCTCATATACGCCTGCCCTCAAAGGAAGTGCGAAGGCCGCCTTCACGCCATTTTTCATTATCGATCCTGCATAGTCTTTCGAGCTGAATATAATGACCCGCGAACGGAAATTGCATCCTTGCGGAACACCCGTATCATAGGTCCCGAGAACTTCCCATCCGGCCTTCCCCAGTCCGGATTCCACGGCTCTGCTGATATCATCGAATCCTCCTCTAACATTCTCAATGACCTTTACAAACGTGCCGTACTTTTCACCCGCTATAACAGGAACAACTGCAAAGAGAAGTATTACAAAAGATAAAAAAAGAGCCCTTATGCCTTCTTTTACTACCGGTATCCTGATCATTTCTTTTTTAAAAAAAAGATAAAGGTTCCGCCTTCTTCTTTAACCTCTAATAATTCATTTCCTGTCCTGTTTGCGAAGGCTGTAATATCCGACTTTGAACCCTTATCAGTAGCTTCCATTCTCAGAACCTCTCCAGGCTTCATCTCGCTCAGAGCTTTTTTAGTTTTCACAACAGGCATCGGACAATTAAGTCCCTTGCAATCTATAGTTTTGGTAGCTTCCATCTGTCCTCCTTCTATATAAACAAACTAATGTTTGCATCCAATGCAAAGTCCAGGAACTCTGCCGCCCCTCCAACGGTAACACCCTCAACGAGGTCTTCTTTTTTCACCCCTGTCATTTCGAGTGTAGGCGTGCAGGCAATCATCTTTACATCCAAATCAAGGCATGTTTTGACAAGTTCAGGGATTGTGGGCCAGTTTATTTTCTTGATCATCCCTTTCATCATTGAAGTGCCCATTGCCGTCATTCCGGGGAGCATACCAATGATATTGGGCATGGGAATAGGCGACGGCATCGCAGGATTTGCGATTGGCGCTACCTTTAAAGAACCATACTTCTTTTTGTTTATGATATCCACACCATAAAGCGTGAAAAATATTGTTACCTCCACATCCATTGAGCCTGCTGTTGATGCCAGGATCAGAGGGGGGTAAGCCATATCAAGGGTTCCTTTCGATGCTATGAGAGCCATTCGTTTCTTTTTTTCTTCCATAGTTATATCACCTCTCTTTTTTTATATTTATATCTTTATTTCACTTCAACTTGATGCTGTCAATTTCAGCGGCTACTACCTCATTCAAGGGAGTTGCAATTTAATGAGTGTCTGTTTATAAACTCTGCTTGTCTGTCATTCCGGCAGTCCTTAAGCCGGAATCCAGGGTTCCCCGTGAAAACGGGGATCCAGTTCCAAATTTCTCTGGATTCCCGCTCAACAGACTGCGGGAATGACGCTTCAATGTTTGACTTTATGTACAGACTCTAATTAGATTATCGCAAATTAAATGCCAGATTTAATGTATTTTATAACTTTTTGATTTTATGAGGAAAATTAAATGGAAGATAAGTTAATGCGGAAAAGAACAACAATAAGTGTTTCAATACATTGAATCAGTGAAACATAAAAAGAAACACTATGTTTCAGAGCGTTTCATGCAGATTATGCTTTCTAAATTTTCTCCACAGTGTCGTTCTGCTCAGACCAAGATCTTTTGCTACCTTAGTTTTATTACCATTATATTTTTTAAGGAGTGCTTTTATTTGAAGGCGTTCCGTCTCTTCCCCTCCCATGCCCTCCACAATGTTATTTGAAATCTCTTTCAAGCTGTTTCCTGTTATCGAATGAGGGAGGGATTCATTGTCAATCCTGTTTGTCTTTGAACGTATATATGCATGCTCTATTGCATTTTCAAGTTCTCTAACATTTCCGGGCCAGTTGTGGTCTATAAAGGCAGATAAAGCGGTTGGAGTCACTTCAATAATCTTAGGCCTGTTAGGTATTTTCAGTGAACACTTTTCTAAAAAATGGTTAATAAGCAGGGGAATATCCTCTTTTCTTTCTCTCAGCGGAGGCATTTTTATCGGTACAATGCAAAGCCGGTAATAAAGATCTTCCCTGAAGTTACTGGTTTTTATTTCATCCTTCAAGTTCCTGTTAGTAGCGGCAATAACCCTTACGTCCACCTTCACTGTTTTAGTGTCCCCGACCTTTTCAAATTCTTTGTCCTGGATAACCCTTAACAGCTTGGACTGCAAGGACATGGGCATTTCTCCTATTTCATCAAGGAAAATTGTGCCGCCGTCAGCCAGCTCGAATTTTCCGATTTTATCTTTTATGGCGCCGGTAAAAGCTCCTTTCACATGGCCAAAAAGCTCGCTTTCAAAAAGGCCTTCAACAATTGCGCTGCAGTTCACTTTTACAAAAGGCTTGTTCCTTCTATAACTCTCATGATGAATGGCCCTGGCCACAAGCTCTTTACCTGTGCCGCTCTCACCTTCTATAAGCACCGCGCAATCTGTATCGCCAAGGGCCTCAATTAACTCAAAGATCTGCTGTATCGGAACACTCTTACCGATAATATTCGAAAAGCTGTATCTATCATTAATCTCTTTCTTCAGTTTCTCAATCTCCGAGGCGTCTCTGATTGTAGCGATCAATCCAATATCCTGAGCGCCGTCTTTCAGAAAGGCGGTGCTGATTAATACAGGGATCACGTTTCCATCTTTTCCGGCAATCCGCTCCATAATATTTGCCAGACCATAACCATTTTTCAGCGTATATGAAAAGGGGCAATTACCGGTGCAGTTATCAGCATGTAATATTTCTCTGCATGCGCGCCCTATGACGTCTGATTCCTTCAGTCCTGTAAGATTCTCCATTCCTTTATTAAAACTTATTATGCGAAGCTCTCTATCAACCGTAAACACACCGTCAGCAAGGCTGTTGATAATTGAAGCAATCTTGTTTTTTTCCTGGGCTAGTACGACGTTGCTTTTCTCAAGAGATTCTATTGCCTTTATGGCTTCACTCATGGGTCTGAAGTTCTCTATTATGCCGATTACATTTCCTTCAGCATCTTTTAACGGCGCCACATTAAGACATAGCGGTATAGAGGTTTCATCTTTTTTATGGAGATTGATGTTCATGAAATATGCGGCCTGGCTGCAACTAATATTGTTATCACTGCAATCCAGAGGGCAACTCTTTGAGCAAAGGTCCGTGTTCATTACCTTATTACACGACATTCCCTCTACGATTTCACTCTGCAGGCCTATAAGGGCCTTCGCCATACTATTTATGAAGAGGATTTTTCTGTCTAACCCAATTACAACTATTCCCTCTGCAATGCTCTCAAGAACAGATGGGTAAAAACTGTCAGCTTGTTCGGTGTCGGGGCTTTTCTTTAAATCCATGCAGGGGTTAATTTTCCTTTAGTTAGCCTTATTGATCTTAAATAGTGTTTGTCCATAATTGCTATTTTTTATTTTTGTCATGCCCGAAGCCTGCCCTCGAATGTCGTAATCGGGGGTCTTTAATCGGGCATCCAGAACTTATTAAGAAGACTGGATTCCCGCTCAACAGACTGCGGGAATGACGCTTCAGTGTTTGACTTTATATACGGCCTCTAATAATAGTTTACACATATAGAACCATTTAAATCAAAACAACAAAAACGGTCTTCTGTTAAAATAGCATAACCTAAATAATGCATTTAACCACAGAGGTCACAGAGAAATTTATTGAAATAAAGAAGAAAATACATAATTTCTCTTTTTACTCTGTGCACTCTTTTATGCAATAGTTATGTTTAAAAACCCTTAAAGTTTAAAATAATGAGAACACGGAGAAGCATTCTGAAAATAGTGTCTTTTAATATATCAAAACTCTTCTCTGTGTTCTCTGTGGTTTTTTAACTGCATTTCCCGGGTTAATGAAAAAAAACACTTACATCGTCACTTCCGAAACAAGAACCGACAGGCTTGATACTTTCATTTCTTTGCAAAGCAACCTTACCCGTTCGCACGTCCAGAGATTAATCAAAGACGGCATGGTCACAGTCAATGCAAAAACAGAAAAACTCAGCTATAAAGTAAAGGAAGGCGATCTGATAGAACTGACATTGCCTACCGCACAGGAAGGCATACTCATTCCGGAAGACCTCCCTTTAGACATCATCTACGAAGATGAATATATGATAGTCCTGAATAAACCTCCTGATATGGTAATGTATCCCGGTCTGAGTCATAGCAGCGGCACCCTCATGAACGCCGTCGTCTCAATATGCAGGAAACTTTCATCAGTCGGCGCGCCGTTACGACCAGGTGTTGTACACCGTCTCGATAAAGATACCTCAGGGTTGATAGTCATAGCCAAAGACGACACAGCCCATCATAATCTCGTAAAACAATTCAGGGAGCGGGAAGTTGAAAAATATTATTTAACCCTCTTGTATGGCAATTTAAAGGCAGACAGCGGTGAGATAAAAACCCTTATCGGCAGGTCTTCGTCAAGCAGGAAAAAGATGTCGGCAAAACCTAAAAGCGGCAAGGAGGCAATCACTCGATACGAAGTAATGAAAAGGTTTAAATCCGCCACACTGACTAAAGTCAGGATCATAACCGGACGGACTCACCAGATAAGAGTCCATTTCGCGTCAATCGGATTTCCTGTATTAGGGGATAAACTGTATGGCAAAAAAACAGCCATCACACTTGCTCAGAAGACTATCAGCTTCCCCCGCCAGATGCTTCATGCATACAGTCTGAAACTTAAACACCCTGTCACGGAAGAAATCATGGAATTCACCGCCCCAATGCCTGAGGATATGAAGAAGGCGATTGAGGAGTTAGAAGAATAATCCGGCTTAAAAAAAGAGTCCGATATCCTCGTCGATCAGATCAGGGCAATCGATAACAGAAGGTTTAAGGAGCACATTGGCGAGCTTTCGGCTGACAATAAAAAGATGCTGCTAAAGAATTTAAGAATTATTATTCTGGAGTAAATTCATATCTGTCAGCTTTTCTCATTTCACGCAGGCTGTTCGCTACCTGCCGGCTGAAGATCTTCCTTATAACCGCACTCCTTTTTCAGACATGCAAGGACTTCTTCTTTTTTAGTTTTCTTCTCAATTAAGATACTTGCGCCGCATTTGGGGCACGGTTTATCTACAGGCTTATACCATGTGGCAAATTTGCATTTGGGATAATTGCCGCAACTGAAAAACACTTTTCCCTTTTTCGTCCTCTTTTCAACTATCTCTCCGCCGTCCTGAGGGCATTTGACGCCGATGCTCAACCCTTTTGTTGTCTTGCATTCAGGATATTTGCTGCAGGAGATAAATTTCCCATACCTTCCTGAACGTATAACCATCGGTGAACCGCATTTTTCGCACTTCTCATCTGTCTCCTGTATTTCTGAACCTTGCTGTGTTCCGTTCCCCGTCCCTCCATTTTCAAGCGGCTTTGTGGTCTTGCATTCGGGATAGCCTGTACATGCTACAAACCTGCCATGTCTGCCCCATTTGATGACCATGGGTTTGCCGCATTTTTCACAGACTTGATCCGTTGGAATGTCCTGAGGCTTTACCTTGCCGAGGCTTGCCATTGCCTCTGCGAGGTCTTTGTCAAAAGGTTTGTAAAAATCATTCACGACCTCAATCCACTTGAAGCCGCCTTCTTCTATCTTGTCGAGGTTGTCCTCCATGTTCGCAGTAAAGTTATAGTCCATAATATCAGCGAACCTTTCAACAAGCAGATCACTTACAACAACACCGAGTTCTGTCGGCTTAAACTTGCCTTCGACTTTTTCCGTATATTTCCTCTCCTGTATAGTTGAGAGAATAGTGGCGTAAGTGCTCGGCCTGCCGATGCCCTTTGCCTCAAGCTCTTTTACAAGAGTTGCTTCTGTGTATCTTGGAGGCGGCTGTGTGAAATGCTGTCTCGGCGTGATACCAAGAGTCTTTAATACCTCATTCTCTGATAATGAAGGCAGAAGCCCTTCATCTTCTTTTCCGTTATCGGTGCTTTCCGTATACAACGTCATAAACCCGGGGAATGTAACGACTGTTCCTGTTGCGCGGAAGATATATTTGTCTGCGCCTATATCAATGGAGGTTTGCTCAAGAAGAGCGGATTCCATCTGGCTCGCAACAAAGCGCTCCCAGATAAGCTTATAGAGTTTGTACTGGTCCGCCTCAAGAAATTTCTTTACGGCAGCAGGAGTCCTGTAAGCGGACGTCGGCCTTATTGCTTCGTGCGCCTCCTGCGCCGACTTCTTGCTCTTGTAAACAGGCGGTTTTTGCGGGGCGTAATCATTGCCATATTCCTTGATGATAAATTCCCTCGCCTCATGCTGCGCCTCTGACGCAGTCCGGACGGAATCAGTTCTCATGTACGTTATAAGACCGGTTGGACCCTCTTCACCGAGCTCAACGCCCTCGTAGAGCTTCTGCGCTATCATCATGGTCTTTTTCGCGGTGTATCTGAGCTTCCTTGCGGCATCCTGCTGAAGGGTGCTTGTAATAAAAGGCGGCGAGGGGGAGCGTCTTCTCTTCTTCATTTCTATCTTCTTTACGATAAAGCTCTTGCCCTGTAAATCTTCAACTATGCCCTTTGACTGTTCTTCATTTTTTATATCCGCCTTCTGCCCGGCGATCTGGAAAAGTCTTGCATCAAACTGCGGCGGCTCTTGCCCCTCCAGCGCTGCCGTGATGCTCCAGTATTCC
Source organism: Nitrospirota bacterium (assembly GCA_016215115.1). Taxonomy (GTDB): domain Bacteria; phylum Nitrospirota; class Thermodesulfovibrionia; order UBA6902; family UBA6902; genus SURF-23. The sequence continues at coordinate 95,021 of JACRLN010000006.1, read as the reverse complement.
TCTGACTTGAACGCCTCTATATCCCGCTCCTTGTCAACGACAAGTCTGAGCGCAACGGACTGAACTCTTCCCGCGCTGAGACCGCGCCGCACCTTCCGCCACAGAAGCGGCGAAAGTTTATAACCGACAAGCCTGTCAAGAACCCGTCTTGCCTGCTGTGCGTCAAAGAGATTCATGTTTACCTTGCGCGGATGCTTTATGGCTTCTGTAACGGCCTTCTCTGTTATTTCATTGAACTCCACTCTGAAGACTTTTTCTGAATCGCCGTTTAATTCCTCGGCAATGTGCCATGCTATCGCTTCTCCTTCTCTGTCAGGGTCAGGACCGAGAAACACTTGATCAGCGGCCTTTGCCGCCTTCTTTAAATCCTTCATTACCTTTTCTTTCCCATCAATAACAACATACGTAGGAGTAAAGTTATTCTCAACGTCAACGCCGATATCCTTTTTGGGAAGGTCTTTTACGTGACCAATTGACGCCTTGATGGTAAAATCCTTGCCAAGGAATTTACTGAGAGTTTTAACCTTGGCCGGAGACTCAACAATTAAAAGTGATTTCATCTGAAAATACCCCTTATGTCAAAAAATGCTTATACCGTTTCTCTTTATCGGTAGTTTTTGGAAAACCTTTACCGTAAAAGAATTAGTAATTACTTATTTTTACTAAGTAGTTCATAAGTAAGAATACATAAGCGTCATTCCCGCGGTCTTTTGAGCGGGAATCCAGAAAGGCACTGGATGCCGGCTTACTACCTGCGGGCATGACAAACGTGTCTTCATACTAATGAACTGATTAGTAATTGTTAATTCAGGGAAAAATGTTTCCCCTGCAACTGTCTTACAATTCCTTTCAGTTCAAGATTCAAAAGTATTGACAAAGCCCTGCTTGTCGGCATATTTATTTCTCTGATAATTGAATCTATATGTTTAGGTTCATTATTCAAATAATTATAGAGCGTCTTTTCGTCATCAGTCATTACAGGCAGCAATTTCTCAGAGTTCATTTTTTCTTCTCTGAGAATACCCTTTATCTGGGGACTTAGCTCATCAAGCACCTCTTCAGCGCTCTCAACAAGCTTTGCGCCTTTTTTAATAAGATCATTGGTCCCTTTTGAGTTCCTTGATGTGATATTCCCGGGAACTGCAAAGACCTCCCTGCCCTGTTCAAGTGCATAGGCTACTGTAATAAGAGAGCCGCTGTCAAGCGTAGCCTCGATAACAATAACTCCAAGAGACAGCGCACTGATGATCCTGTTCCTCCTCGGAAAATTTTCTTTATTTGGCAAAGTACCAAAAGGGAACTCACTGATAACAGCTCCCGAAACTGCGATTTCGTTCATCAGTCTCCTGTTTTCCGGCGGATAGGGAACATCAAGTCCTGAACCGAGCACAGCGATAGTCCTGCCTTCTGCCTTAAGGGCGCCTTTATGAGAGACGCTGTCTATTCCCCTTGCCATACCGCTCACTACGGTCAATCCTGATGCAGATAGTTTGTGACTCATTCTCTCTGCTATCTGCATACCATAATTAGATGATATCCTGGACCCGACCATCGCTATAGCATATCTGTCAGTATCTTTCAATTCGCCCTTCACATAAAGTACAGTCGGGGCTCCGTGAATGCGCTTCATCATTTCAGGATAGGCCCTGTCATTCCTCGGAATCAACTGCACCCTGCTCTTTTCTGCCTTCTCAATCTCCTTGTCAATTATATCCCATTGATTAAAACTGACAATATTCTTCGCCCTGGTTTCGCCGATGTCCTCAACCCGTTTTAACTCACGTACAGACATCTGAAAGATATTTTCAGGGCTCCCAAATGCCGACAGCAAGCGCCCTGCAAGCACAGGTCCGATATCAGGAATAAAATTAAAGGCAAGCCAATATTTAAGATCAGACATAATTATCAGTTAAAAATTAATAATGAGTAATGATAAACTAAAATAAGTCTATTGTGCCTCTTGCAAAAGTCTTTATTCGTCATTCCCGAGGTCTTTATCGGGAATCCAGTATTCTTTAAAACCAAAGACCCCCGATAAGACCTTAGAGGGCAGGCTTCTGGATACCCGCCTTCGCGGGTATGACGGCAAAAGCGATTTCTTCGATACATTTGCAAGAAGCTCTATTTATTTAAATTTTCCATCCAAAATTATTTATTTTTCATTTCTGCATTTTGAATTTATTTTCAGTCTCAACGCATTCAATTTAATAAACCCCTCCGCATCCTTCTGGTTGTATACCGTTTCAGCCTCAAATGTTGCAAGCTCAGGGTTATAAAGAGACCTCGGGGACTTTCTCCCGACTACCACGCCATTGCCTTTATAAAGTTTCAATCTAACAGTGCCGGTTACTCCTTTTTGCGCCTCGTCTATAAGGCTCTGCAGCGCCTCTCTTTCAGGAGAAAACCAGTAACCATAATATATAAGCTCTGCATATTTTGGCATCAAAGAATCCTTCAGATGCATAACCTCTCTATCAAGTGTAATTGATTCAATGGCCCTGTGAGCGATATGAAGCACTGTTCCTCCGGGTGTCTCATAAACACCTCTGGATTTAATTCCGACATATCTGTTTTCAACAATGTCCAGTCTTCCGATGCCGTGGCTTCCTGCAATGTCATTGAGCTTTTTCAGGAGGTTTGCAGGTGAGAGTTTTTTGCCGTCAACAGATACCGGATTTCCATTTTCATATCCGATTTCGATGTACCGGGGGTTAGCCGGGGCCTTTTCAGGAGACACCGTCAATGTAAACATGTTCGCCGGCGGTTCTGCCCACGGATCTTCCAATATCCCGCCTTCATAACTTATGTGGAAGAGATTTCGGTCAGTGCTGTAGGGTTTCTTCTTGGTTACAGGAACCGGGATGCCATGCTTTTTTGCATATTTTATTAACGACTCTCTTGAATCGAATTCCCATTCCCTCCATGGCGCAACAACCTTAATGCCGGGCTGCAAGGCGTAGTAAGTCAGCTCGAATCTTACCTGATCATTGCCTTTGCCCGTAGCGCCATGCGCAACAGCGTCCGCCTTTTCCTTTTTTGCTATTTCTACCTGTTTTTTTGCAATGAGAGGACGTGCTATTGACGTCCCCATAAGATAAGCGCCTTCATAAACGGCATTGGCCCTGAGCATCGGAAACACATAATCTTTTACAAACTCTTCTCTCAAATCTACAACATATGCCTGTGAAGCGCCCGTTTTCAGAGCCTTACTCTTTACAGCCTTGAGATTTTCCCCCTGACCCAGGTCCGCGCAAAATGCTATAACCTCACAGCCATATGTCCCTTTAAGCCATTTGATTATTACAGATGTATCAAGTCCGCCGGAATATGCAAGCACTACTTTTTTTATTTTCATTTTTTCTCCTGTTATCCTCGATTACGCAGATTTTAACAACATGATTATACTGATTAAAAAACGTTCTTTAATCTGTGTAATCTGCTTTTCAAATCTGTGAAGTCAATTTAGCACAAGCTCATAAAAAATGTAAAATATGCTGTCAGATCTATTGCTAATTTTGAATGATTATTGATGTATCCTTCAATTTCTGTTAGATTGTAACTATGAAGAAAAATATTGTTTTTGTTGCGGTTGTTTTATTAATAGTAACTCTCCTCTATACACTTTCGAGAAAAGAATTTCTGCCAATCCCTGCTGACGAACAACATATCAAGATAAACGTAAAAGAAAAATGTCTTGAATGCCATGGACAGGACAGGATTGCACCGCTAAAAAAAGAGCACCCTCCTAAAGACCAGTGCTTTGAATGTCATAAAATGGCGAAAAAATAATTCATGATCAAAAACATCGGAATAGGTGATACTCGCAATCTTCTGGCATCTGCAACCTCCCCGGGTAAAGGACTCTCAATAAAAGCAGGCACTGTTGTTAAGGCTGAAGTTGTAGAGGTCACTGAAGGCGGGAATGCGCTGCTTCGTATCATCTCAGCCGGAAGCAGCAAGGAAGCGATGCAGGGAATAATTATTAAGGCCTTCACCGAAGTCCCTCTGACAAAAGGACAGAACATATACCTCGAGGTACTTGGCGGCAAGGATAGTATTAAGATGCAATTCATTGGTGATATGAAGGACTCATCAGCGTCTTTACAGCAAAATATCCCGGTAAAGATTCTCGATATGTTTGCCAGACTTTCTGAGGCAAGACTCAGCAATTCGGAATTCAAAGAGCTTTTAAATATGCTGAAATCTCTTCCAGAGAGTATAAAGAATGCTATACCTGAATTTAAAGGACTTGAAAAACTCATGCTTGATACAAAGGGATTAAGTGGTAATGTACTCCGTGCCTTTGTTGAGACATCAGGTGTGGCTTTTGAGACAAAATTAAAAGTTGCGGTTCTGAGCGATCCTGAATCAGTTCTCCGGAATATCATTGCGCTTCAGTCAGAAGGAGACTTGAAGGGACTGCTTCTTAAGCTTAATAATCTTTTGAAAGATTCTAATGTCATTCAAACCCTTAAACAGGCAGGATTTAAAATTTCGGATATATCAAATATGGTGGAGAAGTTCACCCGGAATATCGAATTCTTCCAGGTGACATCAAAAATAAATGATATGTTTTGTACCTTTATGCCTGTTCTATGGGAAGGCTTAAAAGACAGTGAATTTCTCTTTAAGAAAAACAAAGATGAAAAAAACGATTCTTATACCTGTGATATAAATCTCGATCTTGAAAAATTGGGGAAATTGTCTGTATCCGTGACAATTATGGAAAAATCATTCTATGTCACATTTTTTATTGAGCAGCCGGAAATTGCGGCCCTAATCAGTTCAGAAAAGAAAACACTCGAGAAACGGTTTGCATCCCAGGGGCTTCCGCTGAAAGCAGTAAACGTGAATCGAAAACAGGGGTTAACCTTTGGGCAAGCACAAAACAAGGGGGTTAATGTAAAGATTTGATTTGAGATGCCATGAAAGAAAAGTCACCAAAAGCTGCAGCATTAAAATATACACATGGAAAAGACTCTGTCCCAAAACTTACAGCCAAAGGCAGGGGAGAGGTCGCAAAAAAGATCATCGAGATTGCAAAGACTCACAGCATTCCGATACAGGAAGATAAAGAACTTGTCGAATTCCTCTCAATGCTGGACCTCTACCAGGAAATCCCTCCAGAACTATACAGGGCTGTCGCCGAAATCCTCGCATTTATATATTCAATGAAAAATAAATCAGAATCCGGATAAAACGCATTATATCTTCCAGATCCTTATCCCTAAAAAAGAGATAGAAAACTGTTCTCACAGTAAATCCCCCTTCCCCTTGCGGGAGGGGGCGAGGGGGAGGGGTAACCTTGAAGGTGATCTGTTCACTAATCGGGATTTGGGCTTATTCAAACTATTGACACCACCAATATTTGGTGATATATAAATAGCATCTAATATCCGTTACCCCGGAAGATGCTTTTGGGGAGTTAAACAATTCCTTTGCGGAGTTTTGGCATATGGGATTCAGGACTTTTGACAGAATTCCTGTTCTTATCGATATAAAGATTAACTGTAATAATATGGTCGTTACAGGAACTCTGATTAATATTTCTGAACATGGCATGTTCATTAGAACAAACAGAATGCCCTCTCCCATACAATCACAGATTGATATAACTATCCCTTTAAAGGATGAATCTATACATATTTCAGGGAAAATTGTCAGAGAGGAAAATATACAAGGTTATTATAACGGTGTAGGGGTTGAGGTTTTAAATCCCCCGCAAAATTATCTGGATTTTATCGACAATCTAATAACTGTTCTGTAACCCTGTTATTTTATCTGCATTCCACTGTTGTCCTGTACGGTAAAAATTACATAATTCTTTTAGCATCATTACGGGCAATTCGCACCTGGTCTTCCGTATCAGCCCTCTCTATTAACGGCATGAGTTTCGGGGCAAGGGTTTTCAATACCTGAACCGGCAATAAACTCGTGAAAGTATAGTTATCAGCTTCATTTCCTGCCACATATGCAGTTATAGTACCAAAAAAACGGTCGCCAAGTAAGAAAACAAAAACAGCCGTACGGTTTATGGCTTCGGATTTTATCAGGCGGCCTCCGGTCCCGTATATATCGTGACGATTATCACCTGTGCCGGTCTTTCCTCCTATAACTATCATTTTCCCATCTGACCCGGTAAAAGCCCGATGCATACTATGGGCCGTTCCTTTCTCCACAACACCAATCATAGCATCCTTTACTGCATTTGCAATTTCCGGAAGCAATACCCTTTCTCCTTTTTCTGTCTGACGCTTTATTATTGTTTCATATGGCGTATCCTTTGCAAAGTGCAACTCCTGTATTCGCCGGGATGGATACAACACGCCATTGTTAAGGACGATTCCAGCCAGTTCTGCAAGAGCATCGGGGCGGTCGGCCGAACTGCCGATTGCAGTTGCATAAGAAGGCACAAGGGAATCAAAAGGATAACCAAGATTCTTCCACGCACGATGAATTTCTGAGAAGGCCTCGACCTCAAGAAGGGTACGAATCCTGAGGTCCTGCGCATTCTTCCAGTGAGTTTTGAACAGCCAGGTATAAACCTCCTGACGTTCGTTTTTACTGACTTCTATTATTTCAGAACGGCTGACATCAGGGTGGTTGCGCATATATGCAACCGTCCAGAGTTCCAGAGGGTGGACATGGGCAATATAACCTCTGTCAACAAGAGGATAATTTCCCAGTGCGTAGTCCTCATAAAGTTTTTGGAATGCATTATCTGTGAGTGTCGAATTTTGTAAGCGGGAGCGCATAAAAGAAGTAAATTCTTCAATTCCTGCTTCCGGCTTCACGGAACGGAATATGTCTGCAAGACGCGAGGGGGCCGGGCGTATCCCCTGAAGAAGGATCCCAAGCGCATCTTCAAAACTTTTCCCCTTGTACTTACTGTAGAAAAGTTTGATAAATATTTTCCCTTCCCGGTCAGCAAAGCGCTCCAGATAGACCTGTCTTCTGGGGTCTTTAATATCTTCAAAAAGCTCTGCGATACCGGGACGCTGGAATGTGTAATAACGGACAATATCCCGCATTATGCGTATAAAGACAAGATTGACCGAGTTTTGAAATGCTTCCCGTACGGAAACAACTCTGTAGTTATATTTATTGTCGAAGTTTGAAAAAGTATGTTCGCCGCCCCCGGTAAAGAAATGTTCTGCGGGACTTGCTGAGTATTGTCGTTCCATAGCTGCCTTCAGCATGGACTGCAGGCTTTTATCATCACTTTTTGAAAGATAATCAACTGCCCATTTGCTCAGTTGATCAGTTCCCGGGATGTAGACTGCCTTTAGTTGTTCATCAGAAAGGCTGGAATAGCGGTTGTGCAGGGCAGCAATAATTTCGAGATATGTAATAAGGGTACGCAGTTTGGCTGTAGAGCCCAGTTCAAGCTTTACGCCTTCATTAATATTGAAAGGCTGGTCGAAATTGTCAGTTTGTATCCTGAGAAGATTTGCGCCGGGTGTTCTCTCATAGAGTGTGAAACTATAAATAATATTTGCAGGGTTTCTGTTCCCCAACATGTGAGGGCCGCTCAGACCGGCTGCTTTGGTAAATTCGGGTTCACTCAATTTACGCAGGATGTCTGTCACTTCCTCCTGTGCGCGGTAATCCAGGCTGCTCTTTACTGTAAGGTCGAGGAGATCCTGATCATAAAGACCTGGAACTTTCAGAAGAGAAAGAAGCATGGGGCGTATGGCATTTGCTGCCTTGCGTTCAATAAAAGAAGACTTCCGCTGCGCCGGCATGTATTGCCGCATGGTTAATCTGGTCTGTAAAGCAGCATCCCGCTCACGTGGCGAGATAATACCGTTTTCGGCAAGTAATCTAATATAGCTGTCAGCCTTGGCTTCAAGTGCATTATGGTTTTCAAGTAAATAGAACGAGGGACGTCGTTGAGCAAGAAACATACTTAAAACCTGTTTATAGGCAAGCGCCCACTCAATGAGATTAGTGTCTCCCTGGTTTTTACCTGAACTCTTAAGGCAGTTGTTTATGTAATTAAAATCAGCATTATACCATGCATATAAGCCGTCACCCATGCCATTAACCTGTCCATAACCGGGAACCGCGCCAAGCGGCATGGAGTTGATATAGTCAAGCACGATACGATGCCTTACCTCAATATTTTGTTCTCCATTGATATATGCCCGCAGAGCAGCCGAGGTCATTTGTCTGTATTTATCACGAACAGAAGAGGTTAACCCGTTAGGTGAATGACGGTATTTTTCCATCTGAGTTGCCAGCGTGCTTCCGCCAGGTACTCTTTCGTCTCTGTCGATCAGATGGCGTCCTTTGAACAGTACCGCTTTGGCAAGACGATCCCACTCTACCGCCGGATTAAGATATGGCAGTTGCGGATTAAGTAGTTCCTTGTTTTCGATAAAAAGGAGACTCTTGACCATTACGTCCGGCACCTCATTGAAATCATTATATATCCGCTCAGGGTAAGTGGCTTCAAACATTACGTTGTTATCCCGATCCATAATTTGGAGACCTGCCTGGGTTTTTTCATGAAATGTAGTAAAAAAGCCCCTTTCTGTAATCTCAGCGAGATTTTTTGAAAAGCGTGCCTGAGCTTCAATCTCATAACCTTTAGCTGTCAATCTGTCAATAAAAGCAGGCAGGTAAACGTACCCTAACCGGTTGTCGTAAGGACCTTCTTTTGGAAAACGGACAGAAGAGCTTTTACCCGGTTCAACCCAAAACTTCATATCTTTTGCTATCTTATTAAGGAAATAAGCCTGAAACCGCGAGGTCTTTAATTCATAGACTGAGAAGGCTATAAGTAACGCTGTAAACAGCAGTGCATATCCTAAAATAAACTCTTTGCCTTTTAATCGCTGTACCGTTCTATCTTTATAATGAAAAATTAACTTTATCTTTTCTATAGGGATCAATAATCTTTCCATGACATGCCTTGTTTACCAGTATGTATTTCATATTATACACCGTCAGTTTGTATATCGGCGTTTTCCCTGTTAACTTTAATCAGACACATTATTCATAAACAGTATTTTATCTTCCATTGTAAGCCGATTGCTAATGAGAGTTTCTGGTTAAAGTCTATTGATAATAAATCCGATAAATAGGCAGGAGATTAAGATGGAGAATAAGGTGTACAAGCTAAAGAAATCATATTCTTTCAAAAACTCCAGCCAGGCAAATGCATTTCTTGAAATAGCCAATATTTATGGGAAAGGGAGGGTTTTTGGAAGTGTTGTTATATATGAAGCCTCGCTTGAATTCATTATATGGAGGAAGCTCCAGAATCTTGCAAGTATAGTTTCCGAATATACCATCAACGATATTGATATCTATAAAATAACTACAGAGGCCGGTTTCAAGGCCTTCAAAAAAACGAGTCTTTAACTCTATCCAATTTTATTCCCTTTGACTAAATTGAGCGATTCTTTGTTTCTTTCCCTCTATCAAGAGGGGATAATGCATCACCTGATAGGTGAGATTAAATAACCAAGACCGATAAACTTAAAATGCTGTCTATTCATTTAAGAATCGCTCAATTTAGGTTTTAATTTTTTAATAGCCTGCAATGCTTTACTTTTGAAATTATAGCGTTCTCAAATGTTATACTATTCATGACATAAAGAATAAAGGCATAGAACAGAAAAACGAAGTTAGCATTTCTCTGTCAGGAGATTATGTATGCAGAAGATACCGCTTTCCCTTGCAAAGCCGGGAATGGTTTTGGCAAAAGAAGTCAGAAAAGAAGATGATGATGTGAGTCCGCCGATCTGCGGGAAGGGGATTGCTCTGACTGAATCGCTGCTTTCACGATTAGAGAAAATGGGAATTCAGGCAGTGGCCGTCGAGGGGCATCCTGTCAAGATGGAGGGAGATGAATCCCTCGATGAATTGCTCAAAGCATTAGATAAACGTTTCAGCAAGGTTATGGATGATCCTTTAATGATTAAATTAAAAGATATTTACAGGGAACATATCATTCAATCTATGGAAGGGCAGGATGCGGGACCGGAGAACTGAAATAATACGTATAATAAAAGATACTCGTTCCCTTCCCACGCTTCCGGGAATCATTACAAAACTTAGCTCTCTTGCAGATGATGGAAAGGTATCTGTTGATGAAATGGCCAGAGTGGTTACATCTGACCAGGTGCTTTCAGCAAAGGTCCTGAAACTGGTTAATTCTCCTTTTTACGGTTTTTCAGGCCGTATTTCTACCGTGTCCAAGGCCTTGATACTTCTTGGTGTAAATGTTGTGAAAAGCCTTGCTATCAGCAGTTCAATTTTTGATATTATGGAGAAAAATATTGTTGGGCTATGGGAGCATTCTTTGGGCGCTGCAGTGGCTGCCAATATTATTGCAAGAGAACTCAATCTCCCTGAACGTGAAGAGATCTCTACCGCTGCACTTCTACATGATATAGGCAAGGTAATTATCAAGCTAAAGCTTGAGGAAGATTATGACCATCTGGTTAATGTAATAAAAGAAAAAGAACTTCCCATGATAGACTGTGAAAGGGAGCTGTTCAATATTGATCATGCAGAGATCGGCGAATGGCTCGGGAAGTCCTGGCTTCTTCCTGAAAAACTGATTGAGCCGATCGCCTGCCATCATCATGTGGAGAAATCAAACGCGCAGCGTGCAAAGACTGCAGTAGTGCATATCGCTGATGTCCTTACTAAAGCAAGTGGATTCGGCTTTAGCGGAGATGATTTTGTGCCGCATATTCAAAAGGTAGCATGGGAAAAACTTGGTTTAACCCATTTGATGTTAAAAGAAATAGTAGAAGAGCTTGAAGACAATCTGATAGAAGCCAAAAATTTTAGTATGGATATCCAGTCAAAAAGTGGGCAGCAGACTTAGAATAGCATTAGTTTCAAAAAATCATGAACTAAATACCCAGATGGATCTCCGCCTCCAGAGCAAAGGGTATCAGGTCATAATTTTTTCCAAAATATCAACTATCATGGGATTTATCTACTCCGATCCTCCGGATATAATGATTATTGATCTCTCTTCTTCAGACTATGAAACTGAGAAACTTGTAAATGAACTTAAAAGGGATAACTATTTTAGCGTAGTCCCTGTAATAGGAATAATCCACGAAACCATGGACGAATTATTTGACTGGGAGTCTTGTCCCCTGGATGATTTTATTACCCTTCCTGTTGAATATACTGAACTCTTCAACCGCATCTCCCTTTCTTTACAGAGGATGCAAAGGATATTTGACAATAATCCCCTCACTAAACTGCCGGGAAATACCTCCATCCAGCACGCAATAGAAAAAGCCCTCGGCAAACCAATGGCAGTCTGCTATATAGATATCAACAATTTCAAACCTTATAACGACACATACGGATTCAGCCGCGGCGATGAGGTAATAAGAATGGTTGCGCGCATCATGTCAAATGCGGTCAAAGATGCAGGGGGCGGATTTGCAGGACATATCGGAGGCGATGATTTTGTCTTTATCGTGTCATTTGATCGTGCCGAACCGGTATGCAAAACCATTATTGCAAACTTCAATATCATTGTCTCCGATCTTTTTGGAGATGAGGACAAAGCAAAAGGTCATTATGTAGCCAAAGACAGAAAAGGACATGAACAGAAGTTCCCCTTATTAGGAATAGCAATCTCTGTCGTACCGACTGATTCTCCTAAGCTGCAGCATTATGGAAAGGTGGCAGAGGTAGCTGCTGAACTTAAAAAGGTTGCCAAGAAATCACATGAAAGCTGCTATGTTATAGACCGCCGGAGGATATAGCTTAGCCGATGAAAATACTCGTAATAAAACCCAGTTCGCTGGGGGATGTTGTCCACGCCCTGCCCTTTCTGAAGGCTGTAAAAGACTCCCTTCCTGATGCCAAAATAGACTGGGTAATAAGTAAGAATTTAAAGGGGCTGATCGAAGATAATCCGTTGATCCATGAAGTTATAATATTTGATAAAGACTCATGGAAAAATATAAGAAACCTCACGGGAACTATTAACGAAATATCTCTTTTCAAGAAGACGTTGAAGGAAAAACGGTACGACATGGTAGTTGATTTGCAGGGTCTCCTTAGAAGCGGGATTGTAACTCACTATACACCTGCTGATACAAAAATTGGTTTTGCCGATGCACGGGAAGGGAGCAGTTTTTTTTATAACAGGAAAATCTCTGTTAACGGAACTGTTCATGCGGTAGATAAATGCCTTGAGATAGCAAAGGCAATTGGCGCCAGAATAAGCAAGGTAGAGTTTCCTCTCAAGATTGATGAAACATCAAAAGACAGGATTAAAAAGCTTATAGGCGATGTCAGCGAATATATAGTAGTAGTTCCCTCAGCGAGATGGGTCACAAAAAGATGGCCGGTGGAATATTTTGCACAGCTTATAACAAAACTTCCTATCCCCTGTGTTATAACAGGAGGAAAGGGAGACAGAGAGATAGCACAGGAAATAATTGAAAGAGCACAGAACATAGAGCACAGAACCCGGAATGCTGATAATCCATCCGAACTCAAAACTCAAAACTCAAAACTCAAAACTCAAATACTCAATTTGGCCGGCAGGACAAATCTAAAAGAACTTGTGGCCCTTATTGCAGGATCAAAGGTAGTGTTGAGCAATGATTCCGGCCCGATGCATATCGCTGCCGCTCTTGATAAGCCGATTGTTGCCCTTTTCGGTCCAACCGATCCTGTAAAAACAGGGCCGTATGGATGGCAGAAAAATAAAAATCTCAAGGTTCTAACATCCGGCGTTTCATGCAGTCCATGTTTCAGGAAAAAGTGCAAAAATTTTACCTGTATGAACATGATAAATGTTGAAAAAGTTTTCAACGCAATAAAAGAATATATATGACAGAAGTCAGAAGTCAGAATAAAGAAGTCAGGAGTCAGAAGTCAGGAGTCAGAAGGCAGAGCAAAGAACAAATACAACGTAATAGATATATTATCTCTGTTTATATGTTCACTGTCTTCTGTCTTCTGAATTTTATTTTTCCTCTTCCTCTCGAAGCATCCTCTTCTGTTAACAAAAGATTCGTCTACTACATATATTGGTCTGGAATCAGGGGAGGTACGGCTGTTATGGATTATGAAACCACTCCATCGGGTTTTATAATCAGTACACGCGCAACATCTGCCCCTATCATTTCCATTTTTTACAAGGTTGATGATTTTGCAGAGAGCACTATTTATCCTGACGGATATCCCGAAAGATTTATTATGAAAACCCAGGAAGGACGCCACAAAAGAGATAAAGCTACATATTTTGAACCAAGAATAGATAATAAACCCCAGAAGGTAATTTACCACAACAATCTTGAGGATGAAAAAATTGAATTTCTCCTTAACAAACCGGCACACGACCCCTTATCGGCATTCAACGCGATGACAAAAATGTCTTTGGAAGCCGGACACTCAGAGTTTATCGACATATTTGACAGCAAAAAGGTCTGGCATACTGAAGTTCTGGTATTAAGGAAAGAAAAGGTCCGGGTCCAGTCACGTGAGTTCAACACAATACTGGTTAAACCGCTCATGAAATCAGAGGGCATTTTCAGAAGAACAGGCGATATGTTTATATGGGTAACTGACGACGACAGAAAAATCCCGGTCCTTTTTAAAAGTAAAGCTGTAATCGGAACTTTTACGGTGGAATTGGCAGAAGGTGATTTTTAACACTGTCCGCCAATAAATTCTACTTTGATATCATAAAAACTATATTATATAATATCCCAATAAAGTTTTATTAACCCAGAAAATGCAGTTAAATAAAACCACAGAGTGCACAGAGAGAAGCAGTAAAAAACAATATATTTCTTTTTGCAACAATATGTTACTCTGTGTTCTCAGTGGTTAATTGCATTATTCGGGTTAATTTAAAGGAGAAAGAATGAACATTACTATTATAGGAAGCGGGTATGTAGGATTAATTACAGGGGCATGTTTTGCAGAGTTTGGTATAAATGTAATGTGTGTGGACAACGATGAAAAAAAGATCCAGTTAATGAAAAAAGGGATGGCCCCATTTTACGAACCCGGACTTGAAGAACTGTTGCAGAGAAACCTCAAATCCGGCAGGCTGCATTTCACTAACAATCTTGCCGAGGCTGTTGATAATTCACTTGTAATTTTTATAGCTGTCGGCACCCCGCCCCGAGGAGACGGTTCAGCAGAGATGAAGTACGTCGAGGGTGTTGCAAGAGAAATTGCCAAACATATAAAGAACTATAAAGTTATCGTGACCAAAAGCACCGTCCCCGTAGGCACTGGAGAGAAAATTAAAAAGATCATATCGAAAAATTTAAGAGAAAATATTGACTTCGATGTCGTATCCAATCCTGAATTTCTGAGGGAAGGAGCGGGAATTGAAGATTTTATGAGGCCTAACAGGGTCGTCATCGGAGCTTCAAGCGCACAGGCCATCGCAATAATGAAAGATCTTTACAGTCCTTTATATCTGATTGAAGCGCCAATTGTTATAACAGATGTAAAGACCGCAGAACTTATAAAGTACGCATCAAACGCCTTCCTTGCTGCAAAAGTCTCATTTATAAATGAAATTGCAAACCTCTGCGAAAGTGTCGGCGCAGATGTACAGGTTGTTGCTAAGGGAATGGGACTGGACCGGAGAATAGGTCCTAAATTTCTCCATGCAGGCCCGGGTTATGGCGGTTCGTGTTTCCCAAAAGACACACTTGCGCTTTTACAAATAGGAAAAGAGAATAACATCGATCTTCGAATTATCAAAGCAACGATAAAGGCAAATGAATGGCAAAAAGAAAAAGCAGCCGATAAAATAATAAGCACCTTCGGGAAGTTAAAGAATAAAACCATATGTATCCTCGGTCTTTCATTCAAGCCGAACACCAATGATATAAGGGATGCGCCATCGGTTTTCATCATTAACCGGCTTCTTAAAGCAGGAGCCAGGATAAGGGCTTATGATCCGGTAGCAGTAGAAGACGCCCGGACCGTTCTGCCTAAAATAACCTATTGTAAAGATGCCTATGATGCTGCAAAAGGAGCTGATGCTATCGTAATAGTCACGGAATGGAACCAGTTCAGGAATCTTGATCTCAACAGGATAAAAAAGATTGCAAAAGGCGACTTTTTCTTTGATCTCCGGAATATATACGAACCCGAGAGATTAAGGAAAATGGGCTACAAATATTATTCCGTCGGCAGGGTGTAACTAAACCTGAAACGCCCTTCGTAACCTTGACTTTAAAGGGGTAATTCAACTAAAGTAAATTCTTATGCGTAAACCGTTTATTTCTGCAAACTGGAAGATGAACAAAACCATTGAGGAAACCGGGGAATTCATTAATTCCTTCCTGCCGATGGTTAAGGATGTCACAGATGTTGATATCCTTATTGCTCCGCCGGTTACTTCATTACAAGCCGCAGCCAGCCTTTTAAAAGCGACTAATGTGAAACTTGGGGCACAAAATGTTTTTTATGAAGAAAAAGGAGCATTTACAGGTGAAATATCTCCCGGTATGCTGCTGTCTGCCGGTTGTTCCTATGTGATCATTGGACATTCAGAAAGAAGGCAATATTTCATGGAGACCGATGAAATTGTAAATAAAAAGATTAAAACTGCAAGAAAAAACGGGCTTGAAGTAATTCTCTGTATCGGTGAGTCACTGAAAGAAAGAGAAGAGAATAAAACCTTCGAGGTGCTGGAAAGGCAATTGACCGGTTCTCTTAAGGATATAAGCCTCGAAGGGATAACAATCGCATATGAGCCGATTTGGGCTATCGGAACCGGGAAAACAGCTACAAAAGAGCAGGCCAACGAGGCGCATGCTCACATAAGAGAGTGGCTGAATAAAAACAGGAAAGGCGCTGACAAGACAAGGATACTTTACGGCGGCAGTGTTACTCCGGAAAATATTAAATCACTCATGGCAGAACCTGAAGTTGACGGAGCCCTTGTCGGGGGTGCAAGCCTGAAACCGGACAGTTTTGCCGGGATAGTGAAAGGCGCCAGGAAATAGAATCTGGTTATAAATGCAGAAAAGCTGTTAACAGGAGGATAATAATTTAATATGTATACGTTAGTAGTCATACTTCATCTAATAGTCTGTCTTTTTCTCATCTTCATAATCTTAATCCAGAGCAGTAAGGGTGCGGAAATGGGGGCTGCCTTTGGCGGATCGAGTCAGACCCTTTTTGGAAGCAGGGGCGCCGCAACAGTATTGAGCAAAGTAACAACCATTGCAGCTATCGTATTTATGCTTACTTCACTTTCTTTGGCAATATTCTCTGTCAGAAGAGAATCTGTAATGTCATCAGTCCCTGTAAAACAATCGCCTGCAAAGCCGCTGCCAAGTACAGCAACCGGACCACTTCAGGAAAAACCTGCCGCACCCGGACAGGGCGGGGCCCAGCAGCAACAACCTGTAGCGCCGGCTAAATAGATAAGCAGCCTAAGATAAAGTCTATTAACATCTTGCCGCCACTTGATTATCTTAACTGTTTGGATTCCGCCTGGCTAAGGATGCGCCTTGCCTCAACAAGCTTTTTAAGTTTTAATTCGATCTTTGCTGAATTCCTTGCTAAAAGGGCTTTTAGCAAATCCCCTTCAAGCTCGGCAACGTCAAGGCGTTTATAATAATCGAGAGATTCCTTTAGATGCGCCAGTACAATTTTTCCGGTCAGGATGGGGTGATTATTTGTAACATTTGCATCTTTGAATCTCGTGCCATGTTCGAGCTCAACTTCAAGCCCTGCGCAAAAATCATCAAGATTGATTTTCATGCCTTTAGTATTAACCTCTTTTAAAATAATTTTTGCCTCTTTGTGTGGTATTTTGATCTCTTTCAGTTTGCTCCAATCCCTTATCTTAAGTTCTTTGCAGACTCTTTTAACTTCATTAACAGTCACATATTCCGGCAGCTTCATTATGAATCCTCCTTCTAAATTTAAACATTAAAAATCCCTGTGCTTAAGTATCTGTCACCGCGATCCGGAAAAACAACAACTACCTTCTTGCCTTTTCCTAATTTCCTTGCAACTTTCAGCGCTGCCCATGCTGCTGCGCCTGAAGAGATGCCTGCGAGTATCCCCTCTCTTCTGGATAATTGCCGCACCATTGATACCGCATCATTATCGGTTACAGGAATGACCTCGTCGTAAATCTTGGTATTTAATACCCCCGGGTAAAAACCTGCACCTATCCCGGCAATTTTATGCGGACCGGGATTTCCTCCGGACAGCACTGGCGAGCCGGCAGGCTCAACTGCAGCTATCCAGATATCAGGTTTTTTTGATCGCAGGACTTCACCTACCCCTGTAATGGTCCCTCCTGTTCCGACCCCTGCAACAAAACCATCAATTTCTGTCCCAAGTGATTCAATAATCTCAAGCGCAGTGGTTTTTCGGTGAATTTCGGGATTGGCGGGATTCTCAAACTGCATTGGCATAAAATAATCAGGATTTTTCTTTAATATTATCTCTGCCTCTTCAACTGAGCCGAGCATTCCTTTGGTCCCCGGTGTCAAAACCAGTTCAGCGCCGAAGGCCTGAAACATCTGTCTTCTTTCGAGAGACATTGTCTCCGGCATTGTAAGAATAAGCTTATATCCTTTTACTGCAGCTATAAAGGCAAGCCCGATACCGGTATTACCGCTTGTCGGTTCTATGATAGTCCCTCCGGATTTCAGCTTTTCTTCCCTCTCGGCAGTCTCAATCATGCTCAATGCTATTCTATCTTTAACAGATCCCCCGGGGTTAAAGCCCTCCAGCTTGGCCCAAATATCAGCATCGTCTGCGCCGGGAATTTTGTTCAGCTTTACGATCGGAGTATTTCCGATACGTTCAATTATATTTTCATGGTGGTTCATAAAAATTCTCCTATGAAATTTATAGAGGATTATACCACATCAGAGCATCACAGAAATGCTTTAAATTGACTTTCTATGTTTTTTCCCTAAGTGATTCATGTCACTGATTTAACTCCACTTAACATTTATTCTTAAATTAAGAGATTAAACAACATAGGTTTCCGAAAAGGTAAACCCTGGGTAACCAGGGGGCACAAAGCCACGGGTCCCAAAGCATCGGGACAGCCGGGCTGCCGAAGAAACAGCGCTTAGCTGGCATTTACCTCCGGAAAAAGCCTGTTTCCCCATATCGGAAACAGGCTTTTTAGCGTCAGTAGGAGGTTGAATGACCATGTTAAGAACCAATTTAAAATGTAAAGGGGTATATTTTCGATTATTGCTTTTATTTCTAAGCCTTTTTAATTCATATAATCTATACGCAGCTAATGTAACACTTTCCTGGATCCCCCCCACCACAAGAGCTGACGGTACCCCTTTGACAGACCTTGCCGGGTATAAAATCTATTTTGGCATCAGTTCAGGAAATTATACTCGGTTGTGAGCCGGTTGGATGCACGACTACAGCAGGCAACGACTGTAACGATAATAATGGGAATATCAAACCCAACGCATCAGATACCAACTGCAATGGAATAGATGATAACTGCAATGGCCAGGTTGATGAAGGTTACGTGGCGGCAACTACAACCTGCGGAGTGGGGGCCTGCTCTGCCGCAGGCCAGCTAACCTGCCAGAGCGGTACGGTAGTTAATACCTGTTCTCCAGGGACACCTGCTGCAACCGATACAACATGCGATGGAATAGACGATAACTGCAACGGTCAGGTTGACGAAGGTTATGTGGCAACAACTACAACCTGCGGTGTTGGGGTCTGTGCTTCTACAGGGGTTCAGCAGTGTACAAACGGCCAACTAATTAATACTTGCACTCCGTATGCACCAACTGCTGAAGTATGTGATGGATTAGACAACAACTGCGATGGTCAGATTGACGAAGAATGTGCGCCTGTTATAACGGTAAGCAAGATACTTTTAAGTGAAGATTTTGCCAATGGAATACCAAATACATGGTTAGTAAATGGGAAATGGGGTACAGACAATTCATGTGGAAAGAATATAGATAGTCCAATGATATCCCCTTATGCAATTGTAGATTCATCATGTACTACTACAGGCATTGATGAGTTAATAATTCCATCACTTGACACAGGCTCTTGCAATGTTGCACAACTTACATTCAGTAATCAATATCACCAGAATAGTGGAAATGTCGAAGTGGATATCAGCAATGATGCCGGAGCGACCTGGATGAACAGTCTGTATATGGCGGCAGATGATGGATATCCTGCAGCAAACTGGGAAAATATAGATATAAGCAATATTGCAGATACTAAAGATGCAAAAATAAAATTTAAATACGCAGACAATACCGGAGATGGATATTGGGCTCTTGACAATATCCGGGTAACCTGCCAACCGACTCAACTTGAGTTTACAAGCCAGGATCAGATGCCCTCTCAAGTGCAAACAATTATGATTACTAACACAGGTTCTGAGAGTCTCTCGATAAATGCTATTGGTATTGAAGGTGCTGACACATCTGATTTTATTATTGATAGTGGTAACGATACTTGTTCCAACAAGACATTGTTACCATCGGAAAGCTGTACTCTTGATGTTGTTTTTCTACCAACTTCTGGAGGAACAAAGAGTGCGAATCTCTCTATCCCGTCAAATGACCCAAATACGCCAATATTTACCGTTCCTTTAGCTGGTACCGGAACAGTGATTGTGAATCCTAAACCAACTGTAAAAGTAAATGGGTTAACAGGATCTGTCAATGTAAAAAAAGGGAAAAAAGTCATCGTAACATTTGAGCTTGATCCCGGAAGCTACGAAAACAAAAATACAGACTGGTGGGTGTTAAAGAAAAACTTGAACAAATGGAAGTATTATAGTGCAGAGACCCTACAATGGAGCCGTGGTTCTTCATCCTACTACCAGGGCCCCCTTGTAAAACAAGGCCCTGTTATGGTCTTCAGCAGTTCAAGCATGCCAATTGGTAAACACAAATTCTATTTTGGAGTTGACACAAACATGAACGGCGTACGGGATCCTGGAGAATATTATTATGATGCAGTGACAGTGAATGTCAGATAAATTTAAAAAAATTTGTGGAGCGGGGGTAATTAAACCCTGCTCCACAGTTTTCTGGATAGTTTGTGTTAGTTATTAAATTTTCTCTATGTCATTGACCCGAAAATACCTTTAAAGTTGTCATTCCGGCAGTCTTTAAGCCGGAATCCAGTTCCCAGTAAAAGACTCTGGATTCCCGCTCAAAAGATTACGGGAATGACGGCCTTCGAGTTATTAATTGCCAACGTATTACTCCATTTTATCATTCATCACTTTGCATCTTGATTTTTAAAATTTCAGGTCTTTTCAGGATAAGCAGCAAAGATACGGACAGGCACAACCCGGCCCCTGTAAGAAGGGCATATTGAGTGCCGATATAATGTGCGAGACTGCCGAGAGAAAGATTTCCTATTGTGGTCATGCCCAAAAATACAGTTGTGAAGGAGCTCATTACCCTTCCCCTTAATTTATCAGGCACCGCAAGCTGAAGCATGTTGTTTGCGGTGGCTACCTGATTAATGGCTCCGAAGCCAACGAGAAAAAGCATTAAATATGAAAGCCACGCAGTAGTCGAGATAGAGAATACAAGAAGCGCAATTGAGAAGGCGATGCCGGAAACCGCAAGGAGAATTCCTTTATTTAAAAAATCCCCTCTTATTGTGAGTGTAATCGCTCCAACAAAGGCCCCTGCTCCTGCGGAACCCATAAGTATGCCAAGACCCGGAGCGCCTGTCTTCAGGATATCATGTGCATAAACAGGCAAAAATGTAGCATAAGGAAATCCGAAGAAACTTATTATCCCTGAGGACAGTATGAGAGTGTAAACCCTGGAATCATTAAAGATGTATTTAAGACCTTCTTTAAATTCTTTTTTAATTCCTGAACCCGGAGATGTTTTTATTTCTTCAGGTTTAAAGCGCATCCTTAAAAGACCCGTGATGGTTGCAAGAAAGCTTAATGAATTTAGGTAAAAACAGGCAGACAGTCCGAAAAAACCCATAATTATTCCTGCAATTGTAGGGCCAATCATCCTCGCTCCGTGAAAGGCGGCAGAGTTCAGAGCAATGGCATTCATCAGATTTTCTCTTCCGACAATTTCCACAAAAAATGATTGTCTGGCCGGTATCTCGAATGAATTTGTAGTGCCGATGAGAAAAGAAATGACAAGCACGTGCCATACAGTAACAATCCCCGTTGACACCATAATCGCAAGTGCAAGCGTGAGAAACATGAGAATGATTTGCGCAGTCAAAATAATATTTCTTTTGAAGAACCTGTCTGCAGCAACACCCCCTGCCATTGTAAAAAGAAGAATCGGCATTGACATGGCTGAGCCGACCAATCCGAGATAAAATGGGGAATTTGTGAGTTTAAATACTAACCAGCCCTGCGCTGCCGAATGCATCCAGGTCCCGCTGAGTGATATGATCTGCCCCAGCCAGAAAAGCCTGAAGTTCCTGTATGACAAAGCTGTCAAGGGTTTGAATTTCATCCAGATAATAATACCATACGTTTTCCTCTCTGTATTGTTGTGGTATAATTTTATCCGTGGAAACCTTCAGGAGATTGATATCCCTGTCTTTTTTTCTCTCTTTCATGATTCTGTCTGCATGCCAGCAGGAAAAGAAGTTTGAAAACGGCAAGATGCAGGAAGGATTAAAACATGATGATAAAAAGATCAGGGTTATCACAACTATTGCCCCCCTTTACAGTTTTACAAAGAATGTAGCCGGAGACTATGCTGATGTAGAAAACCTCCTGCCTTCAGGGGCCGGGCCGCATGAATATTCCTTAAGTCCTGAGGATGTAATAAAAATCTCAAAGGCACAGGTTCTTATAGAAAACGGCGTCGGACTTGAAAAATGGCTGGATAAACTGGTTGCACAGGGTGATGTTCATAATGAATCTGCCGGGGTGGGAAAACAGATTGTTGCTGATTCGAGTTCAGGAATAAATATTATTTCCAACGATCCCCATATATGGCTATCTCCAAGAAATGCCGTCATTCAGGTCAAAAACATCAGGGATGCCCTTATAAAGGCTGATCCTGCTAACGCTGGATACTATACTAAGAATGCTGAAGCTTATATAAAACGGCTTGAACGTCTTGACAGGGGAATAATGGAAATCACCGGTTCATTGAAGAGAAAGGAATTTGTCTCTCTGCATTCGGCATTTTTATATTTTGCGAGAGACTACGGGCTCAGGCAGGCAGCGGTGATTCAGGAGTTCCCGGAAACAGAACCAACCCCACGGCACATCACAGATGTTATGAACGCGATAAGGACAAACAATATCAGGGTGATCTTTTCGGAACCGGGTGTTCCCCAAAAGGTTGTTGAGACCCTTGCAAAAGACCTGAATTTACAGGTATACAACCTTGATACCCTTGAGACAGGGGCTTTTTATCCTGAATGGTATGAAGCAATGATGAGGGCAAACCTTGAAGTCCTGAAGATGGCAATGAGTCAATAACCATGAATGCATTGAGCGTTGAAAATCTTTGTGTTAAGGCTGACAACCGTCACCTGATAGAAAATATCACGTTTTCGGTTGAAGAAGGCAGGATAATTGCGATTATCGGGCCGAACGGCGCTGGGAAGACTACTTTAATAAGGGCCATCCTTGGACTTATCCCATACTCGCCGGGATCAGTGCTGCTCTTCGGTCATCCCATGAAACACGCAAATTCACACGGCAAGGTAGGCTATGTCCCACAAAAGCTTGAGTTTGACAGGACCTTCCCGCTTACCGTCTCAGAGCTTCTCGGGTTCACTGTTCCACCGATCTACTCATTTCCTTTTATTAGAAAAAAGGGAGAAAAAAAACATATCAGCGAATTGCTTGAGAGCGTCGGTGTGCACGAGTTGGCAGACAGGAGCATTGGAAGCCTGTCCGGAGGAGAACTCCAGAGGGCCATGATTGCAAAGGCGATTGTTAATGATCCAAAAATTCTCATCCTCGATGAACCTGCGTCAGGCGTGGATATCGAAGGACAGGAGAGATTTTACGATTTAATAAAAAGGCTGAATAAGGAAAAGGGCTTGACCGTTATCCTCATTTCACATGATTTAAATGTGGTTTACCGTTTTGCAGACAGCGTTCTCTGCATGAACCGCAGACTGATATGCACCGGCAGGCCGGCGGAGACACTTACTGATGAAGTTATCAAGACGGTCTATGGAGAAATGATGGGCGCCTATATACATAGCTGCCATGAACATGATTGAAATATTGGAATCCAGATTACGCTGTCATTCCCGCGAAGGCGGGAATCCAGAACTTAAAAGAATAGATTCCCGCTTAAGGACTGCGGGAATGACGGATACAAGGATCGCCGGTATTACAAAAAAGAATGCCTAAGAAATGAATATGATTACTGAATTCTTATCATATCCGTTCATCCAGAGGGCTTTTTTAGCCTCACTGATGGTGGGAGTACTCTGCCCCTTTGTGGGGAATTTTGTAGTGCTGCGGAGGATGTCTTTTTTCTCTGACGCTATCTCTCATTCGGCCTTTGCAGGCATTGCAGTGGGCGCACTGCTCGGCATTGATTTATCAATGTCATCTCTTATTGTTGCAATGCTTGTGTCCCTCCTGATTGCATTCCTGTCTGAAAAGACAACGCTGTCACACGACACAGTCATTGGCATTGCATTTTCAGGCGCTATCGCGTCAGGAATGCTGGTGATCGGAATGCTCAAAGGGTACAGGGTGGATATTTTTACCTACCTGTTCGGCGACATTCTTGCAATTACCAGTACCGACCTGTTATTCCTTTTTATTATCAGTATCCTCTCCGTTGTCATTTTGCTGTTTTTTTCAAAACCGCTTCTCCAGATCACCTTCAACAGGGACCTTGCGCAGGTGGAGGGGATAAATGTAAGGCTTTTTGAATATCTGCTCTTTTTTATCATCGCAGTGGTCGTGACGGTGAGCCTGAAAATTATCGGCATCATCCTTGTAACATCGCTCCTCATTGTCCCTGCTGCCGCAGCCAAAAATCTTGCTTCAAGCATGAAACACCTTTTCAGCCTCTCCTGCGTCTTCGGTCTTGTGTCCGGGTTTATAGGGCTTATAGCATCCGTTTATCTCAATACCGCATCCGGACCAACTATCGTGCTTGTGAGTATCGGGATATTCTTTTTGACGATGTTGAATTCAAGGAGAACACATTAACCTAAAAAAAGCAGTTGAGCCACAGAGATCACAGAGAAAGACTTGAAAGACAATATGTTAAGACATAAAGTCATTTCCCCTTTCGGGTGAGAGCAAAACAGATGCAAATATTGTGAGTAAGTTTTTGAATATGAATTCTTTTATCTCTGTGTTCTCAGTATACTCTGTGGTTAATTGCCGTTTATAGAATTAAGAAAGCACAGGAGATTATCAGCATGGATGTTGCAATGTCTTGTCTACCAAGCTTCTGAAGATCGCTAATTTTACAGTATCGGCAGATACCGCTCTAACTCATAAGGGTGAATCTTTGTGCGGTAGTCGTCCCACTCTATCTTCTTGTTCTCAATGAAATTGTTGAATATGTGATCGCCAAGAGCCTTGCGTACAACCTCGCTTTTCTCGACTATCTCTATTGCCTCAATCAAGCTTCCCGGCAAAGACTTTATCCCAAGTTCCTGTTTCTCCTCTTCGCTAAGGTGGTAAATATCTTTTTCAACAGGTTCAGGAAGCTCATAGTTTTTTTCAATGCCTTCCAATCCCGCGGCAAGCATTACAGAGAAGGCAAGATACGGATTACATGCCGGATCAGGTGAACGAAGTTCGATCCTTGTCGCCTTTTCCTTGCCGGGTTTATATAGAGGCACCCTGACGAGCGCTGAACGGTTTCTCCGCGCCCATGCAATATAAACAGGCGCTTCATATCCGGGGACAAGTCTTTTATATGAATTAACCCACTGGTTAGCCACTGCGGTAATCTCGGGTGCATGTTTTAACAATCCTGCTATATATTTTTTTGCTGTCTCAGAGAGATAAAACTTATCTTTAGCATCAAAAAAAGCATTCTTGTCGCCTTTAAAAAGCGACTGGTGTGTATGCATCCCGCTTCCATTTTTACCAAAGATGGGTTTTGGCATGAATGTAGCGTAATAGCCGTATTTTGACGCAACCTCTTTAACTACAACTCTGTAGGTCATGACATTGTCTGCCATTGTTAAGGCGTCTGCATATTTCAGGTCAATTTCATGCTGTGAAGGCGCAACCTCGTGGTGTGAATATTCAACTTTTATTCCCATTGATTCAAGGGTGAGCACTGTCTCCCTTCTCAGGTCGCTTGCCGCATCCAGAGTTGTCAGATCGAAGTATCCTCCCTCATCCAGCACCTCTGTGCCTTTATCATTTTTAAAATAAAAAAATTCAAGCTCCGGCCCAAGATAAAGTGTATAGCTCTTTTCTTTCAGTCTTTCAAGGTTTCTCTTCAAAGCATATCGCGGGTCGCCCTCATAAGGAGTGCCGTCAGGGTTGAGTATATCGCAGTACATCCTCGCCACCGCCTGTTCCTTCGGCCTCCATGGTACGATCTGGAAAGTAGTCGGGTCCGGCTTTGCGATCATGTCGCTTTCATCAATACGTGCAAACCCTTTAATTGATGAACCGTCAAAACCCATCCCCTCATCAAACGCTCCTTCAAGCTCCTCGCTTGTAATGGCAAAGCTTTTCAGTTGACCGAGGATATCCGTAAACCACAGTCTGATGAATTTCACATTATTTTTTTCTACCAGCTCTAAAACGTCTTCTTTGTCTCTGGGCTTGTCCATGTTTGACTCCTCTCTTTGTCATTCCCGTGCTTAAGGCACCTACTGTTGGTGAAAACGGGAATCCAGTTTTTTTATTGCTTTCTTACAGATGGAACTAATTATACATCATAACGTCTGACGTCTCAATAACCGGAATCCTTACCGGAATCCTTAAAGACTACCGGACCAAGACATTATTGAATTGTGAACAAACCATCGCTGGCATCAATGCCCAGGACAGCACCCGACGAGTCTTTGAGAATAACCCTGACCTTGCACTTGTTTTTCGGTTTTGAAACAACTGGAATGGTATCCCATAAATATTCATACGCGGCATTCTGCGAAAAATTCTCCTCTATGGTTTTGATCGGAATCCATGTCACGCCGCCATCCTTGCTATACGATAAATCAATTCTTGCAATTGATGCCCCTTGCTTCATGCCGTTTATCTTCCAACCGATTGTATAGGGCACACTGCTGGTAAGGGGTTCGCCGCCGTTGGGCGCTGTTATGCTGACAGTCTCAATGGTGTACAGCAAATTGTTCACATCGGCCCCGGAACTCACCGTTGCGCCTTCCTTGTAGCCGATGATCTTTATCTTGCAGGCCTTTTGGTTTTTCACCGGAACAGGCACCGTCCAGTCGTAACTGTAACCGTATATGTATCCCGGTATCGCCGTCCACTTTACACCGTTATTCAGCGAATACTTCAGTTTAAATTTAACCACATTAGGCGGTGCCCCCCATGTGATGGCATATGTCGAACCGGAAGGGATGATTTCTCCGCCGTTCGGAGTAAGCACCTGCATCGCTGTATAGGAAGAAGGCATCGCACTTGCTGTTGCTCCTGTCGAGACGTTCCCTGCGTTGTCGTAGGCGCATATTCTGTAGTAATACTGGGCACCATTCAGAAGTTCGGGATCAGTGACGGATGTCCCAGCACCGAGATAGACTTGATCGCCGTCTGAACACTGATCGCTTGGAAATGTGCCGGTACTTCTGACCACCTTGTATGTATCAAAGCTTTTCAGGCCGCTGCCGCCGCTGTCAAAGCCGTACCAGCTCAGCGTAACCTGTGCATTGCCTGCTGATGCATTGTTGATGCCACTATAAGGCTCTATATCGTCATGGTAGAGAGTAGTCGATGCACTGTTTTCGTAGCTTACATTACCCTGACCGTCTTTACCGTCTTTCAGCCATACATAAATCGTCTGTCCGCCCTGAGCTGTAGCAGAAACATTAAATGGCTTGCTTGTCGTATAACCATCATAATCTGCATTTGATGCCGGAGGAGTTCCACGTTTGTAATATGCACCTACAATACCTGAAAAATCATACGGATTAGTCCAGTTAATAGAAAATGAGTTTGTATTCGTATATGAACTTGGAGTCACATTAAGCCCGATGGGGGCTGGTGGGGGAGTAACATCATAATTATAAGCTGCAAGTAGATCGAGCCGAGGTTTTGTAATTCCATTTCTGGGATCACTTACAAGCACACCGGTGTTTGTAAGTCTGTTTATAATGGCATCAGTTGATTCTGACGGATAGGCCTCACGCAGTACTGCAATAGCTCCGGCAACGTGCGGAGCAGCTTGGGATGTTCCTCCAAGTGTTGTTCCCGCAGCGGTTATCATTGCGCCCGGTGCAAGCATTGTCAAAAAGTTAGCGTTATTTGAAAAACAAGTTACCAAGTCGGCATATGTGACGCTATCGGTACAGTCCCCATCTACCCATGATTTCGATCCCACATTAGAGTCATACACTGCACCGACTGATATCGCTGCTGGCACGCAGGCGGGAGATGTTATGGCATTTATATAGCCATCATTCCCAGAGGAGATAGATGCAAGAATGCCCGCATTCCGAGCGTTGCTTATAGGAGAAACGTAAACATCGGTTGTGCAGGGTGATGTAAACCCACCGGATCCTAAGCTCAAATTCATAGCGACTATGTTATAGGTGGCTTTGTTGGCAATCACCCAATTAATGGCAGCGATAACATCCGAACTGTAGGCTAACCCATCAGTTCGAAATACATCTAATGCTATGATTCTGGTATCCGGAGCCACTCCGAGAACAATTCCCGCAACATTTGTGCCATGACCGTCGTTGTCCAAAGAATAGTCTTGAGGGGCAAATTCATATGCGGCTATCACTCTACATCCGGCGGGGTATCCTGGGCTGCTGCATGAACCAAATGCAGCTCTTGTATAATCTACGCCAGTATCAAGCACAGCAACTGTTGTTCCGGAGCCGTCATAACCTGCATCAGCGACAATGGGCTGCTCAATTAGCGGCAGACTTTCAGATAATAAAAGTTCCCGGGTTTCATTCTTGTAGACTCTGATAACGGATGGATGCCTAAGGAGCGCTTGCAGGCTGTTCATCGTTTTCAATTTCAGGAACATTATTGGGAGATGGCTGTAATCCTGTAATATTTCAATGTCGTTAATTGACACGTCTTTCATGACAGTCTGCTTCAGCGACTTGTACATTGATGCCTTTGTCTCCAGAATAGCAGCGTTATCATGCACAGCTTTGGCCTTCTTGCGTAAAGCGGCTGCGGTCTGTAAAACAGTGGATTCATCGAAGATCACCAGCACCTCTTGTGCTTGTCCGATAGCAAGGGCCTCATTGATTTCCTTGTGCTGCACTTTTTCTGCGCCAATGATTCCAGCAAGTGCAACTGCATCCAGGAAGACTGTAAACAGCAGTGTCAGCATGACTGCTTTGGCAACTCGAATAGATATCATAACTGTCCCATCTTCTTTATGCATAATTATCGGAACTTCTGAATTATTACTTTAAGATTCTTTCTGAAGCAGAATTTTCAGTAATGCCTGTGGAGAGTATACATACATGCTTGACAACCGGAGGCATTATAAGTGTTAGACCTTTTCCATATTTGTTTCGTCAAATATCGGTTTGCCTGCCGCATCAATAAAAGTCTTTAACCTCGGGCCGCTTCTTTCTGTCTGCTCCTTATTTATTATCGGTTCCAATTTGTGATATGAAAGTTTCCAGACTTTACGTAACTTGTAGTCGTTGCCCAAGAAAGCCAGTAATGCATAATCAAATCTGTGCTTAGAAAATCGACTCATGCGCCCAATCAACTTAGGTTCCTCTCCCGATTCACTTCTGCATGTCTTGATTTGAACATATTTATTGTTTTTATCTATGGCATCAAACCCCTGTGATCGTGGGTCAGCAACCAGTTTGAGGCCCAACTGTTCTTTTAGCGAATGAACAACGATAACTTCACCAACTTCACCAGTAATGCCAAGTTTTCTTTTTCCGCCTGTTGATTTTTCGTATATCAATGCAGCTTTCATTGCAGCTTCAATATTCCTGATTAAATCCTCGTTGATATCAATCGTTGTCGGCGATTCTCTGTGCATCGTAGCACCTCCCATTTTTTAATATTTTTCTGTAACTAACGGTCGCG
This sequence comes from Nitrospirota bacterium, assembly GCA_016215115.1. Classification (GTDB taxonomy): domain Bacteria; phylum Nitrospirota; class Thermodesulfovibrionia; order UBA6902; family UBA6902; genus SURF-23. The sequence goes on along the minus strand of JACRLN010000006.1, from coordinate 65,860 downwards.
TTCACCGACAACGAGGCGAAGCCGTCCGGTGCAACGAGGTATTAGCCGCGCTTCTGTTTTACCGTGAGCCAAACTGCTTTTCCACTTTTTCCATTCACAATGTCTTTTGTTGGCATTTTGACTTTCGGCAATAATCGATCTTTCGTGTCAAATAGGCTCTCGAAGTGGCCGTATGAACCAGTGGGGTGCGGAACGCCGATGACGGCACGTCTCGTAAAAATGTAAGCCAGTGCTTTGTAGGATTCGTTACCGACGGCTATCAGTGGCCAATGACTCGGAACGGCCTGTAATTCTTTCTGCAAATAGCTTTGCGTGCAAGTACGAAAAGCTGGTAATAGCTCTTGGACAGTCATGGTATCTTTACTTTCACATTTTGCCAGTTCTGTCCACAAAATGGGCCCTTTTAACCCTAAGTCGGTCACTAACGCACGCAGTCGTTTGTAATACTTACGGCGATAGCCAATATGATCCTGCCAATATGCTATGACTTGCTCATAAGTTTGCCCATTGTCGCGGTAGAATTTCCGCTCAGGTTCCTTTGAGCGGCCAGGGTTCATGCCGACAATGATGGAGCCTTTACCGTGTTCGCGATCCTTTGTTTCCAGAATCAAGCATCGAGGCAATATGCCCTTACGCAAATCCAGAGCTATTCTGAGGCAGTGATTGTCACATGCAACCATATCATTACCAATCTCATTGATACGAGTCATTAGGTTCATAAAGCCTCCTTTAGCTTGAGAAGAAGCGGCTAATAAATTATTATACGGTTTCTGTATATCATCAAAAATATACCTTATGTTTATAAGAATTCACAAGAATTATTTCATCTATCGTGACGGGAAAGGGACACAGAGCCTTTCTAAAAACTGCCATTTTTTATTTTTGTCATGCCCGAAGTCTGTAATCAGGCATCCAGAAGGCATTGAAAAGAATAGATTCCGGCTTAAGGACTGCCGGAATGACAGACAGATAAATTGATTTTTTTGACAGGCTCCACATCCTATATTTTCAGAAGGAGAAAAAATAGTTCATAAGGTACTTAAAGCTTGGAGGTTTGTAAGGTTGGGAAGAAGAATTCAGAATACAAAATTCAGAAGAAATAAAAGGGACGTTCTTTCCGGATTCTTATCATAAACCCTCAACATATTCCCTGAAATATCTTAAGAACTCTCCCGGCGTGACAATTTTCAAATCAGAATCAAGCTGGATTTTTTTCTTAATGAAATGCTTCGTATCCCATGTTACAAGATAATTCACCCCGGATGATACGGCTGCGGCCAGAATAGGGGCGTCGTCTGAATTAATTATTGAAAAATATTTCCTGATCTCCCTGGGACGGGGGTCATCAACGAGTACGGGGCTGAGGTTTTCAATGAAGGCGCGGTATTCATTTAACATTTCAGGCAGTTTCGCTTCCATATTTCTGTCAGCCTCCACAATCACCTGCCTTGAGACGAATATTTCTATCAACCCGATCTCCGCGAGACGGAGCACTTCCCTTGCGGCGCCTTTTGAAGATGCTATCCCCGCAATAAGGGCGCTTGTGTCCAGAAAAACCCTAAGCCCCGGTTTTTCCATAAGCCTCTTTGTTGTACTTTTTCCTTTGCTCTTTGAGATTGCTCAGCAGGTCGTCAAGAGACAGCCCCTTTTTCTTCATCGCCTTCTCGATTTTTCTTGATGTCTCATCGCCAATAAGCGGCCTGCGGGTCAGGACGAGCACATCGCCTACTTTCACGAGGTTAATCATTCCTTTTTCTTCCAGCCCAAGCTCTTTTCTGTATTCATAGGGAATAGTCAACTGACCTCTTTCCCTCATCTTCACTAAAGACATATGCGCCCTCCTTTTCTGATTATTAGATAATCTGATTATAAGAAAATCAGATATTATTGTCAATCTCTGAGTTCAATCTGGTTTTTCAGTAGACGGTTTAGTTCATAAGGTTCTTAAAGTTATTGATTACATTAGGTAAGCTTATACCGTTCCCGCAACGATCTGAATCTGAAGACAAGCACTGAACAGACTGTAAACAATGCCACTCCTCCGAGAATCAGGGCCAGACGCTCCCATGGTTCTCCTGAAGCCTGACGCATCTTTGCAAGGACGACCATGGTTCTTATCCATTCAATTCCTCCTGCAACAAGAACTATCTGGCATGACCGGACAACCCAGGGTTTACGAATCAGCAAAAGCAACGGGGTCGCTACAGTAAGTAAAAAAATAACCGTGTTAGCTGCTCGAAAAAAGTGTGCTCCAAGAAGAAGCAAACTCAATATTACAGGTAAAAGTCTGATGAAGTTCATAGTATTAGCCCTCACAATTGCTGTCAGCGGAGAAGTACATAAGTGCGCAAGCGTGGAAGTGGGGAAGCGCGGAAGAAGAAGGACATCGCTTCTTGACTTCATCGCTTACGTACTTACGAACTTTCCCGCTAATAAAATTATCAGGCATTTGCCCCTGCAACTTCCATAACCTTTTTTCTAATCGCCTTCAGATATTCCAGAAACTCATTCCTGTTTTTATGCCCCATAAAAATTGCAGCTAATTCAGCAAACCCGGAATCTTCTGCGATCACATGTTCCTCATTTAATCTCATGAGGGTTTCCAATGCTCTGAAATATTCATAGGCATGCAGAAGAGTTTTTCCGTACCGTTCATTCAAGATACTCCTTTTAACAAGACGCCGTATCGCAGATACCGTGTCCTGCACAAGTATTTCGGGAGACCCTTTTGCATGATAAAGCTGCAGCCACTGTATATAAAATTCTATCTCCTCTATGCCTCCGGGACCGAGTTTTACATCTATCCCTTTTGATTCAAGAGATAATTCTTTTACTATCCTCTCTCTCATGGTCCTTATATCGTCTCTATTCAGTTCCGCTCCCCTTTTTAAAACAACTTCCTTTGCCATTTCTATAAACAACCTTGCAGATTTCATATCGCCTGCAACCGGTCTTACCTTAAGGAGAGCCTGTATCTCCCAGGGATGCGCGCTATTCAGGTAATAATTCCTGTACCCTTCGATGTCCATTAAAAGCACACCCCTGGAGCCGTCAGGCCTGAGCCTCATGTCAACGTTATAAATTATGCCTCTGTCGGTGTATGCAGTTAATGTTTTTAAAATCTTCTCCGCAATCTTCAGGTCTTCCGGTTGTGCTGAAAGGAAGATTATATCAAGGTCAGAACCGAATGTTATTTCCCTGCTGCCAAGCTTGCCCATTCCGAGCACTGAGAAACCGATATGCAGGGGTGAACGGCTGTTCGCCCCTACTGCTGACGTTATTATCCCAATTACCGCATCTGCAAGGTGTGACAGGCACCTGACTAAATAATTTACCCTGATAACATGCATGAGGAAGAAACTTCCGAGACGGATTTCCTCGGTATTCTTATACCCGGCAATTACTGACCCGGAATATTCCCCTGTAACACTTCTTCTCAGTTCTTCTTCTGTTTTTTTGAATGTTTTTCTTATAATATTCCCTTCAAGAAGCAAATCAAAATATTTCGGACTGCTCAAAAAGATTCTTGTGAGATATGTGCTCAGAGACAGTATTTTTATGACGCCATCCGCTAATTCCTTTCTCTCCATAAACCCTGTCAGATAAGTCTCTTTAATGCCTATTGCAGCAAAGAAACTCTCAAGACCCCTGAGCGCCCTGTCAGGGCTTTCTGCATTTAATGCCTTTTCAATGAGCATAGGGACAATCTTCCTCATGGCAGTGCGTTCATGCTGCGTCCTGAAGATACTGAGCTGTTCTCTTATGCCTTTAAGATTCTTCATACCGGAAGACGGCATTTTAAATCCCCTGAAAGAGAGATAGTCTTCAAGTTCCTCATCGCTGAGGTCTCCTTCAAGAAGTGAAAGCGCTTCGGCATAAGCATCTTCTTCTGTGCCAAGGAGAGAGTTATACATATTTCTTATTTTCATCCTTCTCAGCCTGAGGTCAGACATAAAATCATTTGCAGAAATAAAGCCTGTCTTTATTGCAAGCGCCCTCAAATCATCCTCTAACGCCGGCAACGAATGTGTCTGAAGGTCATCCTTCATCTGAAGGAGATGTTCAACTTTCCTTAAATAAAGATAATTATCCCTCAGTGTAATGAGGTCTCCTTCAGGCAGCATTCCCAGCCATCTCAGCGATTGTATTGCATTTAAAAGCCTGTGAGTTCGAAGCCCTTCATTTTCATTGCCGTATATAAGTTGAAAGGTCTGTATAAAAAATTCCGCTTCTCTAATGCCTCCGTAGCCCCGCTTTATATCATCTTTTGAAAAAGCAGAATCTATTTTTTTCTTTAACGCCTTTATTTCTTCAATATCAGAATAATCCGCAGCCCTTTTCCAGACAAAGGATTCTACAATCTCCATAAACGATTTGCCAAGCCGCATGTTGCCGGCTACGGGTCTCGCCCTTATCAACGCCATTCTCTCCCATGTGCGCCCCCATGTTTCGTAGTACGTCTGATATGACTTCAGCGGAAGCGCAACCTGACCCCTCTCTCCCTGAGGCCTTAGTCTGAGATCAACCCTATAGGCAATGCCCTCCTCTGTATTTTGAGAAAGCATCCTGTTAAAAAGTTCTATAACCTTAGAATAAAATTCGCTGTTGCTGATTCTGTTTAGTCTTACATTGGAGAGCGTTAGGATACCCGAGGTCTCTCCTTCTTCAGCATAGACTGCCATTAGATCAACATCGGAACTATAATTAAGTTCCTCGCCGCCAAGCTTACCGAGAGCCATAAGGGTGAGTCCTTCGTCAGAGGGATCCCCGAACTTCCGAACATTCATTTCAAAAGAATAAAGGAGCGTAAAATAAATAATTACCTCTGCAAGATAAGTCAGCTCATCCATTGAGGTGAGTGTATCAGTTATCCCCATAATGTCTCTCATGGTAATCCTCAGGAGATTGTGCTTTTTAAATAATCTTATCCTTTTCATTGCGCCTGTTACATCTGTTTCTTCATGGAAAGCAAGTTCGGTATTACCCCTTCCGGATAGGAACTTCTTTGTGACAGGTGTTTTTATTTCCTTTAATGCACTAAAGAGATCATCGGGATTGGAGATGCAATAATTAGCAAGAAACTGACTCACGGCAAAGAGTTTCGCAACATCTTTTATATTAGGAATAAAGCGCTCTCTTTCAGACGCTATTTCAAAAAGCCTGAGCAGATTTGCCTCAGCCCTTTTGGGGTCAGGTGTGGCGCAGGAAGCATCGATTATGTTTTTATGTATTTCCTTATCAGAAGGCATAATATAGTATATATTATTAAAGTGATCATAAATAATGCCGCATGTTAGTCATTCCCGCAGTCAGTAAGCGGGAATCCAGGCAGTTAAAAGAACTGGATGCCCGATTAAAAACCCCCGCTTACAACCTGCGAGGGCAGGCTTCGGGCATGACGGCTGAATTTTTACGAGGCGCTACAAATTACAGGTTTAGCAATTTTATAACAAGAAAGGATAACTTATGAAAATGATAGCTGCTGTTATTAAGCCGTTTAAACTTGATGATGTAAAAAAGGCTCTTACAGATGCAGGGGTGCAGGGTATGACTGTGACTGAGGTAAAAGGCTTCGGCCGTCAAAAAGGTCATGTTGAACTCTACAGGGGAACAACATATGAAGTAAACTTCTTACCTAAAATTAAAATTGAAGTGGCTGTTTCAGATGAAAAGGCTGAAGAGATTGCAAGGATCATATCTGAAACAGCGCGCACAGGCGAGATAGGTGACGGGAAGATATTTATTTATCCGGTTGAGAACATCATTAGAATAAGGACAGGTGAAAAAGGAGAGGATGCAATATAGTGCGTTAATAGCTTGTGTTGAATGTACATAGTGTAAGCCTTGCTGTACAGGGAATATACTGAAAAAGTGTATTGAAACTAACAACTTATTTTATTAGTTAATGAACAAATAGTGTTATCAAATTAGAGGAACGGGGGGCCGAAGCCCCCCGTTGAATTTTAAATATCATAATACAGGAAGAACTCATACGGATGTGGTCTTAGTCTCAATGCGTCAACCTCATTCGTCCTCTTGTAGCTTATCCATTTTTCAATGGCGTCCTTTGTAAAGACATTGCCCTTCATCAGGAATTCATTGTCCACTTCCAGATGGTTAAGTGCGTCTTCAAGAGTTCCCGGCATTGTCGGCACATTTGCCAGTTCTTCGGGACCAAGTTCATAAATGTCCTTGTCAAGCGGCTCGCCGGGATGAATCTTGTTCTCAATCCCATCAAGACCTGCCATCATCATCGCACTAAATGCCAGATAGGTATTGCATGAAGGGTCAGGGAACCTTACCTCAACTCTCTTTGCCTTCGGGTTTGCAGAATAGGTCGGGATTCTTATTGATGCGGAGCGGTTTCTTGCCGAATATGCAAGATTGACCGGCGCTTCAAATCCGGGCGTCAGCCTCTTGTAGGAATTGGTGGTCGGGTTGGTAATAGCGGCAAGCGCCTTCGCATGTTTCAACACGCCGCCGATATAGTAAAGCGCCATGTCGCTCAATCCTGCATACCCGTTGCCTGCAAACAGAGGTTTACCGCCTTTCCATATGCTCTGGTGGCAGTGCATACCGGAGCCATTATCGGCGAACAAAGGCTTTGGCATGAATGTTACGGTCTTGCCGTGCCGTCTTGCAACATTCTTGATTATGTATTTGAAAAGCATATTTTTGTCAGCCATGTTTACCAGGGAATCAAATCTCATATCGATCTCGGCCTGTCCTGCGGTTGCAACCTCATGATGCTCCCTCTCTACATAGATGCCGCATTTCAGCATCTCCTGAACCATCTCCGTCCTGATATTTACAAGGCTGTCTGTCGGCGGTACGGGGAAGTAACCTTCTTTGTGCCTCGGTTTATATCCGAGGTTCGGATTCTCCACCCGTCCCGAATTCCAGATGCCTTCGACAGAGTCTATAAAATAGTATCCACTCTGCGCGTTCTGGTCAAATCTTACGTCATCGAAAATAAAGAACTCCGCCTCAGGACCGAAGTAGGCGGTATCGCCTATGCCGGTTGATTTCAGATATGCCTCCGCCTTCTGAGCAATGTATCTCGGGTCCCTCGTGTAAAATTCCTTTGTAATCGGGTCTACAACATTGCAGATCAAGCTTATCGTCGGATACTCCATGAACGGGTCCATGAATGCGGTCTTCGGGTCCGGGATTATCAGCATGTCTGATGTATGGATCGCCTGCCATCCTCTGATTGAAGAGCCGTCGAAGCCGAGTCCTTCCTCAAATATCTCCTCTTTTAATTCTGCTATCGGCACTGCAAAATGCTGCCAGATGCCGGGAAAATCAAGGAACTTGAAATTCGCCATAACCGCCTTGTTCTCCTGCGCCATCTTGATTACGTCTTTTGGTGTCATGTTTCCTCCTTTTTGGTTTGTTTAATGTCTTGTTTCTGTCATTCCGGCTTGTCCGGAATCTCCTTATATACAACGAATTGAAAAAGAAAGATTCCGAACAAGTCGGAATGACAAGAAAATAAATTCATATCTACGAGAAAAATCCTTTATAGAAATTCTCCGCCCGTCCTCTATATTCATGAAAAAATGTTTCTGTCTCTCTTTCAAGCTGTTGAAAATTCGGTTCATCCTTCAACCATTCCAATATCATCTCCTTTCTCACCTCTATGTGGAACTGAAATGCATATGCCTTATAACCATACCTAAAGGCCTGGTTCGGATAGAGCGCTGAGGAAGCGAGTCTCACCGCGCCTGCCGGTATATCAAAAGTTTCACCGTGCCAGTGAAAGACTTCAAACTTCTTCCAGAAGTCCCTTACCTGCGGATGAAATGCGAGGTTTTTCATAAGCGGATCTTTCACCCCTTCTTCCGTCAGGTCAATATTATACCATCCGATTTCCTTTTGGGGGCCTGCATAGACCCTCGAGCCCAAAGCCTTTGCCATTATCTGGGCTCCGAGGCATACACCTAAAATCTTCTTCCCTTCCGCAATAAAATCCCTGACAAGTTTTTCTTCCTCTTTTATGTAGGGATATATCCCATCTTCATTAACGCTCATCGGTCCGCCCATCATTACAAGAGTGCTGAAACTGTTCGTTACAGGAATGCCTTCACCTTCCGACAGATCAACTATTGTGTACCGGACCTTCTGCTCCTTCAGATAATCCTCAATCGTCCCGGGACCCTCTGTTTTAATATTTTTACAGATAAGCACTGACATATGTTATACCGCAGCGTCTCCTCTTTCGCCGGTCCTTATTCTTATGATATTTTCGATTGGATATACAAAAATCTTGCCGTCTCCAATCTCCCCTGTTTTTGCCTTTTCCTGAATCACGGATACAGCCTTATCCGTCATCTCATCAGGCAATACTACTTCTATTTTAAGTTTCGGAACGAAGTTTATATCATACTCGGCTCCGCGGTAAAATTCTATATGTCCCTTTTGCCTTCCAAAACCCTTTACTTCTGTAACCGTCATTCCATTAACGCCTAATTCATGCAGCGCCTTTTTTATCTCATCAAGTTTAAAGGGTTTTATAATTGCCTCAATTTTTTTCACATTGCCTCCTTAATTTGCTGATAGCTGTCAGCTATTAGCCATCAGCTATTGTGTATAAGCGCTCTCTCCGTGAAGCGACTGGTCCAGACCGAGAAACTCTTCTCCGTCCTTTACCCTCAATCCTACTATCCAGTCAACGAGTTTGAGGATAATAAGCGTTGCGGTAAAGACAAATACAAAAGATACTATCACAGAAATACCCTGGGTTACAAACAGGGAGGAATTGCCATGGAATAAACCGTCTTTGCCCGCGGGATTTATCGCGGCTGATGCAAAAAGTCCGACTGCCAATGTCCCCCACGTGCCGCTGACACCGTGAATACCGATTACGTCAAGGGAATCGTCGTAACCGAATTTTGATTTCATATTAACGCCTACGTAACATAATAACCCTGCAATTATTCCAATCACAATTGACGATAAAGGGGTGACAAAACCGGCAGCGGGTGTGATCCCGGCAAGACCGGCAACTGCTCCGCTCATCGCCCCGAGCGCTGTGGGTTTCCCTCTCTGCAGCCATTCAATGACCATCCAGCTCATTGCTGCAGCGCCTGCGGCAGTATTTGTCGTAACGAATGCAACAGATGCAAGCCCGCCTGATGTCAACGCACTGCCTGCGTTAAAGCCGAACCAGCCGAACCATAAGAGCGCCAGTCCAAGAATGGTCATCGGCAGATCATGCGGCAGCATCGGTTCCTTACCGTATCCCCTGCGCTTGCCGATCACTATTATCGCCGCCAAAGCGGCAACGGCTGAACTAATATGAACAACAATTCCGCCTGCAAAATCAAGAGTGCCAAGGGTCTTTGCCATCCATCCTCCGCCCCATACCCAGTGGCATAACGGAGAATAAACCAGCGTTACCCACATGGCGGTAAAGATGATTAATGCGGAGAATTTCATCCTTTCGGCAAATGCGCCTGTAATAAGCGCAGGAGTTATCACTGCGAAAGTTCCCTGAAACATCATGAACAGCAGATGAGGAACGGTCGGCGCAAAAGGTGACGGAGTCTGTCCAACTCCGTTCAATCCAAACCACTCCGGCCCGCCGATAATACCTCCCTTGTCCGGTCCGAACGCAAGCGTATATCCCCATATTACCCAGATTACACTCACCATAAAAAGCATTATGAAACTGTGCATGATTGTGCCGAGCACGTTCTTCCTCCTGACCATTCCGCCGTAAAATAATGCGAGTCCCGGCGTCATAAGCGTAACGAGCGCCGTTGAAATAAGCATCCAGGCAGTGTCGCCGCTGTTTATGGCGTTAGTTTCCTGTGCATAGCTCATATTTGGCAGCAACAGGGACAACATAAGAATAAAGATCAATTTCATACTCCCTCCCTTCAAGATATTTTGAAGGGGGTATCGCAAAAGCTATGCCTGCCCTAACTTATTGATTTAATAGAAATTTAAATCTTTACTTTCCTACAAAAATGTAGGAACTTACAGCTTTTCTCCTAATTTCATGTGAAAATACAATGAGATGCAAATATAGCCTACAAAACTGTAGGAACTACAATTTTGTAGGGGCACGGCGCGCCGTGCCCCTACAGTCTAAACCGCTGAATCTCCCTTTTCCCCTGTCCTTATCCTGATTGTCTCTTCAACATTTGATACAAAAATCTTCCCGTCGCCGATCTCTCCTGTCTTTGCTTTATCTAAAATTAAAGAAATTGCCTGCTCTACAAGTTGATCAGGGATAACGATTTCTATCTTTAACTTGGGAACAAAGTTTATATCATACTCAGCTCCGCGATAGAATTCTAAATGCCCTTTCTGCCTTCCATATCCTTTTACTTCCGTTACCGTCATTCCCTGCACGCCAAGCTCATTCAGTCCTTTTTTGACGTCATCCAGTTTAAATGGTTTTATTATTGCTTCAATTTTTTTCATGGTATCCTCCTTTATTAGCTGATAGCTGTCAGCTATTAGCCATTAGCTATAATGTGTACCCGCTTTCTCCGTGCTGTGCATGGTCCAGTCCTACAAATTCGCTCTGGTCGTCAACCCTCAGTCCCATTGTTGCATCAAGGACTTTTAATATAATCAGCGTAATCACAAAAGAATATATCCATGCAGCGCCGATGCTGATTAGCTGGCTTGACAGAAGTGATGCGTTACCGAAAAACAAACCGTCATTGCCTGCTGAATTAATCGCCTTTGATGCAAAGAGACCGGTCGCAATTGCGCCCCAGGTGCCGCCGACGCCGTGAACACCTACAGCATCGAGAGAGTCATCGTACCCGAGTTTTGACTTGAGATTAACTGCCATGTAACAGATTACCCCGGCTGCAAGCCCGATAATAATAGAAGACATTGGGCCAACGAAACCCGAGGCAGGCGTAATTGCAACAAGTCCTGCAACTGCTCCTGATACAGCGCCGAGGGCTGTCGGTTTTCCTCTCTGCATCCATTCAGCGATCATCCATGATAACGCCGCTGCTGCAGTAGCAATATGCGTAACAACAAATGCAGACGTTGCAAGAGCGCCTGATGCAACTGCGCTTCCTCCGTTAAACCCGAACCAGCCAAACCACAATAACGCGGCGCCAAGAAAGGTCATGGTAATGTTGTGCGGCATCATCGGTTCTTTGCTGTATCCCTTTCTTTTCCCGACAACAATTGCAGCAGCCAAAGCCGATACCCCTGAACTGATATGCACTACAAGACCGCCGGCAAAATCAAGGGCCCCGAGGTTTCTTATCCAGCCCCCTACTCCCCATACCCAGTGTGCAAGAGGGAAATATACAAATGTCGCCCAGAGCACAAGGAATAAAAGATACGTCTTGAATTTGAACCGTTCAGCAAATGCGCCGGTTATCAGCGCCGGTGTAATTACTGCAAACATCATCTGGAATATCATGAATGCCTGATGCGGGATCGTGGCTGAATAATCAGGATTCGGATCAAGCCCTACGCCTTTTAACCCGAGCCAGTCAAGATTGCCTATAACGTGTCCAACATCAGGGCCGAATGCCAGGCTGTACCCGTAAAGCACCCATATGATCGTTATAACACCGAGCGCTATGAAGCTCTGCATTATTGTCCCTAATACATTTTTGCGCCGGACCATCCCTCCATAAAAAAGTGCAAGCCCCGGCGTCATCAGCATGACAAGGGCGGTGGAGATTAAAACCCACGCAGTGTCTCCTGTATCTACTTTTGGAGCAGGCGCAGTCTGTTCAACCGCTGCAGGAACCGAAGTCTCAACCTGTGCATCCTCTGCAAAGCCACGGTTTGCAAAACTCAACAAACCAATCATCATCAAGATACTTAATAACCTTTTCATGTTGCCTCCTGATTTCATTTTTTTAAATTACCAGGTATACATCACGCCAACCGCAATTGTATCCTGCTTCTTTGCCTGACCTGAATCAAACACCTCTTTATCAGACCAGTCATGCCTGTATTCAGGCCTTATAATAAGACCGTTTGCCAGCCTTATTTCCGGAGTTACGGTAATCTCCTTTAATGCCTGCTCCGCCCCTGTCCTCACTCCGTCTTTATCATTAAAATATTCCGCCCTGAGAGACAGACTGAAGGGGTCATTAAAATCATATTTCACTATGCCTGCAAACCCATACCACTTTGCGGTATCGCCGTCAGCGGCTGATTCTTCCTCTGTTGCGTAATCTGCATTGAGAACGAAGGATAAATTCTTTACCGGTTTTACAATCCCAACCCAGTCAAAGAGGAATCTGTTATCTGAATTGTTATCATCCTTCTCGAGCCCGTACATGAGGTTAAGTAAAATAGATAGCTGCTCCATTGGTGCATAACCTGCGTTCAGTCCGATTGTCTTGCTCTTGTTGTTGTCATCCGTATTGTCCCAACCGTTAACTATGTGAATACCGGCATTAAAAGTCTCTGTGAACGGGTAGCTGACTTTCAATCCCGTATGTATAAATGGAATCGCATAGTTAAAGAGAAACGAACGTGAGTAATTGGGGTTATCCTTTGCCTCAATTACCTCAGCGCCGTGATATGTGACAAATTTACCGAAATCGAACCTTAACCCCTTACCGAGAGGTGCAAGGTAACTAATATAAGCCTCGGTAAGATCAAATGAATCATCAGCAGCGCCAAGACCTCTTGAATGTATCCATTTTGCAGTTTCACCTGCCGATAATTTAAATTTATAGCCGACCCCATTCATTGGCGCATCTTTAACAAACACCAATTGTGCAAGGTCTAATGTGAAGCTGTTTGCCTTATGGTCAAAAACACGGAGTTCATTTTCCTGCGAATCAGGGTTCCTGAAGTTATAGGTGTAACCGCCCTGCAGATAAACGCTCATGCCGAGCGTTTTTTTGAATTCATCAAGGGTCATACTTCCTGTTTTGGTCTCCTCGGCTTTTAAACTGCTTACAAAACCGGACAAAGTCAAAGCCATTATCAAGATCATTATTTTTAAAACTTTCATCACGCACCTCCAATTAATTTATTTCGCACGCTAAAGCCTGCTTGTCCTTTGCATACTCCTTACCCCTTACCCCTTACTCCTTCTGCCTCCCTCCTTATCCCGTATTTTTTTATCTTGTACGCGATCATCCTCTCTGTTATTCCGAGCTGTCTTGCAGCTTTTGCCATAACCCAGTCGCATTCTTTTAATGCCCTGATTATTTCTTCCTTCTCAATCTCCCTGATTTGTTCCTTCAATGAATTCATGGTTGCTTCCTCTGTTTTTGTATATTGCTAAAACTGTGCCAGAGCAAAACCTCTTGTATTTTATGAATTCTCAAACCAGACGAGCCTACAATTATGTCCTTTTATAACAATATTGTAGGCTCAATTTTGTAGGTATTAAACCTGTGCGGGGATTCATGGTACTAACAAGAAGACATAAACAGGCTAAAAAAATCTTCAACGACGGCGGCACATCTTTCTATCAGCAATTTTTCAATAATTATGGAACTCTATCCGGTTGCTTCAGGAATTGTCTTCATTCTGGAAAATTCTCATCACCTTGTCTATCTCTTTGTCTGTAAATTCTTTACTGTCGTTGCGTTTTAATTTTTTGACCATATGTGCGATATCCTTATGTGAGAGCTTCCCGTCTGATTTCAATACGCCTTCAAGGCCGTGTCTGCCGATTAGTCTGCTGATAACGATTGTGCGGTCTGCTCCGAGGATTTCCGGTGGAAAGGGCTCATACGTTTCAGGGTTTTTCACAACAGATGCGCTATGCATGCCGCCTTTATGAGAAAATACATTTCTGCCTACTATAGGCCGTGAGTATTCAATTGGCGATCTTGTGAACCTTGAGACCATTCCTGAAAGTTCAGGCAGCAGCTTCAGATCCAGATATTATTCACAGTATACAGTTGCTTTAGCGCCATACAAACCTCAGCAAGCGCTGCCACACCCGAGCGTTCTCCTATCCCATTAATGGAAACATCGAGCGCCCGCGCCCCTGCTTCATATGCTGCAAGCGAATTAGCGACAGCCAATCCAAAATCATTATGAAAATGGACGTGCATATCTGCTGTAACATACTTCTTAATGTAAGCAAGCAATGCCTTTGTCTTTGAAGGAGTTAATATCCCGACAGTATCAGCAACGCATATCCTGTCCGCTCCGGAAGCAACCGCCATCGCATAGAGGTCAACCAACTCCTTTCTGCCGGTCCTTGAAGCATCCTCACAGGTGAAGCGGACCTTGAGGCCGCAGTCTTTTGCATACTTAATGGCATTAAGGATATTAGTGACAACCGTTTTCCTGTCTGAGCGCAACCGGTAGTTAAGGCTGAAAGTATTGATGCCGGAAAATATCCCCGCCCATGCTGTCTTACATTTCCGGATAATGTCTATATCTTCTTTTTTTGCCCTTGCATGAGCAACTGTTTGCGCCTGCAGCCCCAGCGAGGAAATTACGGTAACAGCCTTCCGTACAGACGGTGACGCAGCCGGATGTCCCAGTTCAATATAATCAACCCCGAAGCCGTCAAGCTTTTCAGCAATCTTTATTTTTTGTCCTGTGGTAAAGAGAATGCCTCTTGATTGCTCGCCTTCGCGGAGGGTTGTATCGAGGATTTCTATTTCATTTTTTTGGAACAAGAGTCCTTTCCTCATATCTTATAAATTATCAGACATTTTAATTTCAGTTAACATCTTTTCAGGAGAGGCAAGTCTGTTCCAAAATTTCTATAATCGACAAACGGCATTTTACATTTTTGCTTCAGAGCAGTTATATTCTTTTTATCTTTTATCTATCAACTCCTGTCCCAAGACTTTTTTCAATAGGTGTCGTATAGAAATTTCTCCACAGCCTTCCCTCTCTATGCAACCATTCAATATATTTGGCTGCTTAATTCATATTGCCGCAAACCGTGCACTGAGCATCTTTCCATGTCTTCAGTTTTCTGAAATCCATATTCATGGTATTGAATACCAGCATTTGAGAAAGCAATGGTTCCCCATATCCTGTCAGCAGCTTTATCGCCTCAATGCTCATAATACAGCCAAGAATTCCCGATACAGCGCCGAGCACCGGGAAACCCAATTCCTCCCATTCAGGATTGTCTTCGGGATACAGACAATTAAGGCAGGGAGTTACTTGAGGGACGATATTGAAAAGATAGCCCTCCATGCCGTTCATGGCAGCTTCAACCATCGGAATATTTCTCCTGACACAAGCTGCGTTCAGTATCCTTCTTTCATTAAAATTGGGGCGGGCAGAAAGGGTAATCTGTACTCCATCCAGAAAATCCCCAATGTTGTCTCCTGATATTCTTTCATCGAATATCTCAACCTCCACATCGGGATTTATTTCCTCAATTGTCTTTTTCGCCTGCACAACCCTGCTGCTGCCTATCCATTCATGCTTCATCAATATCTGCCTGTTCATATTCGACAGGGTCAGATTTCCGTAATGGGCAAAGACCATTTTTCCTATTCCTGCAACGGCAAGATAGATTGCTGCGGTTCCGCCGAGACCGCCGATGCCTGCGATCAGCGCGGTTGAATCTTTCAGCTTCCGCTGATGTTCCTCAGTGAAGCCGTGAAGCATCAATTGTCTGCGGTAACGCTCCATTTCTACATCAGAGAGCCGGCTGATTTTTTCAGTTAACAATTTCACAATACTCTTCTCCAATCCTCGAATGCAGAACCTCAAGCTCCATGTCCTTGTCCTCTCCAAGTTCGCCGCAGGCGTCCGCCCTGCACTGCCTGCAATGGGTCATCTGGGGAATGTGCTTCTTGCATTTCTTGCGCAGTGTGTTTAAAGCTTCATGAGACGGCCTGTGTAAATGTTCAAATTCAGCCTTTGGGATCAGCGGCATGATATTCATTAAATCCGCTATCCTGTGACCGGCAAACCATGCAACGAAGGGAATTTCTTCGTCATTAATTTCGGGAATAAAAACCGTGTTGACCTTTACGATAAGACCTGCTTCAACTGCAGCACTGAGTCCTTCCCACTGACTGTTCAATAAACGTTCGGCGGCTTCTCTCCCTTTATAAAGCTTGCCTTTGTACGATACCCATGAATATATTTTTTCAGCTATCTCATTAGTCACTGCATTTATGGTAACCGTCAGACTGCTTACTCCTGCCTCGACCAGATCATCAAGCCTGTCGTAAAGTAGAAGCCCGTTTGTTGAGACACAAAGTGTCAGTTCGGGATATTCCCTGTGAATCGCACTGAATGTCTCAAATGTCGAGTCATTTGCCAGCGGGTCTCCAGGCCCTGCTATGCCTATAACAGTCAGGCGTTCATTCCTTTCAACTAATAACCTGACTCTTTCCAATGCTTCATGTGGAGTTAACACCCTGCTCGTAATACCGGGCCTTGATTCATTGGTGCAATCGTATTTTTTCAGACAGTATCTGCACTGAATATTGCAGGCAGGCGCAACAGGCAGATGAATCCTGCCGAACCTGTTATGCGCCTCCTGTGAGAAACAGGGATGTATATTTACGATATGCCTTTTGTCGCAATGCTTAAGAATTGTTTTCATTGCAAACCTCTCTTTCTTTATCGTCTTTTAATTAATTGAGCAATAAACATGCCAATTTGTTAACTCGTTGATAATGTGTATTCGAGAGAAATAATAAGGGCGTGAAGCAATTACAATTATGTTTCTGATGAATCAATTTTGTAGTGTCTATTTAACGGAGTTTGCGCGGAAAGCGGGGGGCTTAAGAAAGTCTTCTCCTTTAATGCTCTATAACAACTTTCTCATGCATACGAGCTTTGTATCGCTCCAGCCCTTGCGAAGATAGAAATCAACCGCCTTTAAATTATCAATGTCCCTAAGGAGCTGAAGCCTTGATATATTTCCTGTCCTGCACCACTTGATGACTTCCGAAAGGAGCTTTGAACCTACGCCTTTCCCTCTGTATTCCCTTAATACGATTAAATCCTCAAGCAGCCCGGCTGCCCCTCCTTCTGCGGTAGAGATCAATGTCTGTATAGAGCACATGCCGATTATTTCATTATCCTTCTCAGCCACAAACACAACAGATGAGCCTGATTTGTTATCGAGTAAAAGACTCAGCCCTGCCGACTGCTTTTCCATATCGGGCTTGAAGTCCTGCTCAATGGAAAATAATTCCGAAAGAAGACCGCACATATCGGGGACATCGTCCGGCCTCGCATGTCGTACTGAAACGTTCATGAAATTAGTGTCCGTGTATTAAGTGCCTTTTTTATTTTTGTCATACCCAAAGCCTGCCCTCGAATTTCGTAATCGGGGGTCTGTAATCGGATATCCAGAACCTCTTAAGAAGACTGGATTCCCGCTCAACAGACTGCGGGAATGACGCCTCTCAAAGACGTTGCCACGGTCTGATCACAACTCCACATGCACATGACATCTCTTTGTGCAGATCTTTGAGCACGCCTCGCAGCCGATGCAGTTCTCAGGCTTTGCAATAGACATCACCTTGTTTCCCATGTCATCTCCATACTCATCGTCACCTTCAAAGGGTTTCTCGATCAGCTCAAGCACCTCCCTGCTGCAAACCTTATAACAGCGTCCGCAGCCGATGCATTTCTCCACATCAATGGATTCTATAAATTTCGGCGTCCATGTCTGGCCGCCTCGTGTGTAATTTGTAATCTGCATAATGTTCTCCTTTAAGTTGGTCATTCCCGCATTCCTTTAGCGGGAATCCAGAATACAATAGAACTGGATTCCCGTCTTCACGGGAATGACGATCGATGCTTCCGCTCTTATGAAATCGCCTCTCCGTCCCTCTCACTCGTTCTCACCCTTACAGCTCCTTCTATTGGCGATACAAATATCTTTCCGTCTCCGCGTTTGCCTGACTGGTTGACCTTTATAATTGATTTCACAAGCTTGCTCACAACATCATCAGGCACAATTAGCGTGAGCATCCTTTTGGGCACATAGAGGGCGACCTTCGGCAATGTATGTTCAAGCGCATACGTGGATGGGGTCGGCTTTAATTTAACTGTGGTGCAAAAACTCTCAGGCATTTCAGAATCCATCTCCGCGCACATCGCACCCTTTTGTTTTCCTCTTCCATCCACACTCTGAATTGTGAGCGAAGAATATCCCAGTTCATCAAGAACCTTCTTTGTTTCAGGCAGCTTGTCTCTCCTTATGATCGCGGTAATCTCTTTCATAACACCATCTCCCCTGTCCTTACGGTATAAGCAGCCTCGACCGGGCTTACAAATATTTTCCCATCTCCAATAAAGCCTGTCTTTGCCCTGGACGAAATTATGTTAATCACTTTCTCCACATCCTCTGTGTCAACAACCGTCATAATGAGAGTTTTAGGAAGCTCATCATAATGCACCGGCCCCACCTGAAGTCCTTTTTGTTTCCCCCTCCCGAATACCGGCATCTTTGTGAGCGATGTAAACCCTGCGCCCTCCAATGCCAAAACTATCTCCTGCTCTTTTTCAGGTCTTATAAATGCTCTGATCATTTTCATTGTTCTTTCCTCCTTTCTTATTTATATGATTGCAGGCTATAGGTGATAGGGAATAGGTTATGGGAATTAATTCTTATCCTATTGCCCATAGCCTATTCCCTATTCTCTATCGCCTTCCTCAGCCACGGCGGCGGAGCTCCTTTTATTGTTTCAAAAAGCTTATGCATTGACTCCTCAATGGATACCGTCTCTTTTATCTTTATTGGCATTATGCCTTTTTTGACAAGTCTCGCTGCTGAAGGCCCTCCAATCTCCGTAAGATATATGATTTTGCAATCCTCAAGCTTATCTACTTTCATCTGAACCCTGTCGTCATGGATATGTCCCCTGCCTTTTGTCTCTTCTATCTCCGCATCCCTGCCGTCAGCGAACTTTCTTATCTCGAGAAATACGTAACCGTCCTGAATCAATTCGTATATGACAAACATCCCAGCCCTGCCGAAATGTTCATCCACATTTATTCCGTCTGTTGTCGCAAAAGCCACCTTCATATATATCCAACCTCCTGTCTTTTAAAAAATCTGATTTTGCTCACAATATTTCGCCATATCATCAAGCGCCTGCAATATGGAGCGTGCCGCCTGTTTCAAGACACCTTTAAATTTGTCCATCATGCTCCCTCTTCCTCAAAAGAATATTAGCCGCTTCATTTATCATTGCAAGAGTTCCTCTGTATCCGATTGTAGTCTTCGAATTGTTCCCAATAATCTTATAAACGGGAAAACCTATCTGATACAAAGGGACGTCAAGACGCTTTGCCGTGTCTTCAGCATGTGAGTTTGAAATGAGCAGATCAAGCTCACCAGTTATCGAAAACAGGTCAGAGACAACCACTTCTTTCGCAAGAATCTCCCTTGCGCTCTCTGTATTCTGAGGAATGACCGCAAGCGTTATCTCTGCGCCCATCTCACTGATCCATCTTGAAGTTTGAATAGCCATATCAGGCTCAAGGGCAATACAAATCTTTTTATTACCGAAATAGGAATGCGCGTCCCTCATCCCGTCGATCAGGATTCGCCTCTGCCTTTCATATTTGGCAGGAACTGGATTGCCGCTCAGGAATGTAAGGATCTGCATGAAAATTTCCCCATCCCTAAGCCCTGAAAGGCTTTCAAACACCGTATACTCAATGCCGCATCTCTCGTTCAACCTCCTTGCGCCCTGTTCCATACTTTTCCCTATCGCTATTGTAAACGCGGCCTGCGTCATTGTCTTTATGTCCTCAACCTCGGTACCGCCCGCGGCAAGGGGTGAGAAGCCCTGCCTGCTGCCGTCAAGCGCGGAAAGGTCGGGAAGTATTACCGGCCTGAGTCCGAACGATTCAATGATTTCCCTTAACTCCGTAAAATCGGCAGGGGTCAGATGAGAGCCGGCAAGGACATTGACAAGACGGTCATCAGTCAAGGGTCGGGAGTCAACAGTATTTTTAGACACTATAGACTCAATGACTGCTTCTACCGCCTTTGCATATCCTGTCTCAAGCCCGCCTTCATAATCAGGAGTTGGGACATGAATAACAAAGCATTTCTTGTTCATGCTGCTGACAGCTGACAGCTGATTGCTGATTGCTGATTGTACATCATCCCCCTTCACCTCAGGGAGTCCTGAAGTCAAAACTCCGATAACATCGGGGTTGTTTTTCTCTATAATCCCATCGATGGTCTTAATAAGATTTTCATCACTGCCCATCACCACGTCTTCAGTAAAAAGTTTTGTGCTTTGCAGCGCAATTGGTTCTCTGAAATGTTTCGTCAAAAGAACTTTACCCAGGAACGTGCAGCCCTGCGCGCCATGAATAACCGGGATTGAATTATTGATCCCCTGAAACGCAATCGCAGCCCCGATGGACTGGGAATGCTTGAGGGGATTGATCTTTAAGAAAGGGGTTGAGGATTCAAGGGTTCGAGGGTTCGAGGGTTTGTTTTTCATGCCTTTCACTTGACCCCTTGAATCCTTGGCCCCTTGAACCCTTTCATAAAATCTCAAGCTGTTGCTTATCTGCTCCGCTAAATTCACCAATCCTTCATAGCCCGCATATGCTGTATGCCTTTCCTGATTTACATCAACAAAAGGAAAACCTTCCTTTATAGCGAGATACTGATTTCTCCCGCCTGCCACAAGAATGTCAGCGTTTCTCTCTTTCATGAGTCTCAGGAGATTCTTAGGCGTCACATCTTCAACAAGCGGCGCATTCTCTCCGAGTATCTCTTTCATCTTCTCCTCATCTTCAAATGTGCTCTTCTTTGTGCCAACGGCAACTATCTCAATCCCCAGATCAAGAAGAGCGGAGATAAAGGACCAGCTCTTCACCCCGCCGGTGTAGAGAACGGCTTTTTTGCCTTTGAGATGCTCGTAAGCCTTTAATCTTTCTTCGAGCCGCTTTTCTTTCTCTTCAACGGTCGATTCGACCTTTTCCGTCAATTTGAGATTTGAAATTTGAGATTTGAAATTTGAGGCGATCCGCCTCAGCGCCTTTATCATCTCCGTCTTTCCGAAAAAAGAGACTTCAACATACGGAATACCGTATTTTCTCTCCATCTCTTTTGCAACGTTTATCAATGCCCGGCTGCATACAACTACATTCAGCCTTGCCCGGTGGGCATACTTTATTTCTTCAAAAGTTGAATCGCCTGTGATCCTTGAGAGGATTCTTATCCCGGCATCATTCAAAACCGGTTCAACATGCCACAGGTCGCCGGCAATGTTGTATTCTCCGATGAGGTTTATGTCGTAATCAGTTGAGACTGAAGGCTCGCCGGTTCCTATCACATGATCAAGCAATACCTCGCCTGCTATTCTATTACCAAGATTTTTCGGGCCGACAAAGCCGGGCGCATTAACCGGGATGACACGAACTCCGATCTCGGCTTCTGCCTTTTTGCAGGCGGCTTCTATATCCTCTCCGATAAGTCCACTTACGCATGTTGCATATACAAATATCGCCTTTGGTTTTATCTTTTCAACGGCTTCAACAACCGCCATGTACAGCTTTTCCTCAGAGCCGTAGACAATGTCCATTTCATTTATGTCGGTTGCAAAACCCATTCTGTGCAAATTGCCGGTTGAAGACAACGTGCCTCGTCCTTCCCATGCATTGCCGCAGCAGGCAATGGGACCGTGAACGATATGCGCCGTATCGGCAATGGGCTGAAGCACGATCATTGCGCCGTCAAAGGCGCAGGATTCCCCTCCGCGTGAACGGCAGATCTTGTCCTTCTTCTCCCGTTCACATCCACTCTGTGTTAATTTGTCTATGCTTGTTTTCATCACAAACCTCATCCAAGTTGTCATGCCCGAAGTTTTTAATCGGGCATCCAGTTCCTTAATATTCTGGATTCCCGCTTAAGGACTGCGGGAATGACGGATTAAATGCAAATCTGTTTATCCGATGTTTATTGTTTGCAATCTCATCTGATCACATCAAAGCTCGTTGTGTTCATCGTCTTTCTGTCCATCTCATCAAGCACCGTATTTACAACCCAGTTCACAAGATTTAATACCCCCTGATAACCGATAATCGGGTATCTGTGGAGGTGGTGCCTGTCAAAAAGCGGGAAACCGATCCTTATGAGCGGCGTGCCCGTATCTCTCCATAATAACTTTGCGTACGAATTCCCTATGAGAATATCGACCGGGTCAGTGAACATCAGAGACCTCAGGTGCCACATGTCTTTATTGATATAAACCCTGCCTTCCTGTCCAAACGGACTTTCACTCAGGATGGCTTCGGCATCTTCCTGGAATTTTTTATCACCGTTTGTGCAAACGATATATACGGGGATGCCGCCCATCTCCATTAAAAAGCTGATCAGGCCCAGAAGCAGGTCCGGATCGCCGACGAGGGCAAACCTCTTCCCGTGAACATAGGGATGCGAGTCTATCATCGCATCCACTGCCCGGCCCCTTTCGTTCTCAATTTCCTGCGGGAGCGGCTTACCTGTAATTTTGCTTATCTCTTCAAAAAATCTATCCGTGTTTTTTATACCGACAGGGGGAAGAGCTGAAACTGTCTGGCTCCATTCCTTACTGATATAGTCCAGGGTCTTTGAAGTCGAGTACTTCTGAAGCGCAATGGTTGCCAAAGCGTTAATCGCATCCGCCGCATCCGCAAGCGGAGTGCCTCCAGGATAGAGTTTGTACTCACCGGAATTGGGAGAATCATAAATATCGCTCACGTCTGCAAGTATCGTATGCTTTACTTCCATTATGTAGAGAAGCCTTTTCAATTCCCGGTAGTTTCCCGTGTAAGTATCAAAGCCGGGGATGATATTTATCTTTCCGTTCGGCTCGCCTTTCCTGCCTGCTGTAACGGCAGTGAGTATGCCTTTCATCATGTTGTCGTACCCGGTGATATTTGAGCCGACAAAGCTCGGCGTGTGCGCAAAGGGAACCGGCAGCTCTTGAGGGATAACCCCTTTTTCACGCGCAGTCCTTATGTAGGCATTCAGGTCATCTCCAATTACTTCAGCCATACAGGTGGTAGAGACCGCAAGCATCTTCGGATGATAAAGAGTATAGGCGTTCTCTAATCCTTCGAGCATGTTGTTAAGACCTCCGAAGACCGCTGCATCTTCTGTCATGGACGTGGAAACCGCTGTCATGGGCTCTTTAAAATGCCTGCTCAGATGGCTCCTGAAATAAGCGACACACCCCTGCGCTCCCTGCACAAAGGGAAGTGTCCCTTCAAAACCCGATGCGCAGAATACCGCACCCAGAGGCTGACATGCCTTCGCAGGATTGATCTTTATGTTCTGCCTCTTGAAATTTAATTCCTTGTACTCCTCTGTCTTGGTCCATTCTGCTATGCGCCGTACTTCCTCTGCAGACGGACAATTCTCAAATTCTTTCTTCCGCTCGAATTGTTCGACATACTCCTGCTCCTGAAACAGTTCATTGTGATCTTTTATCTTCAGCTTCATTTCTTCCTCCTTATCAAACCCCATGTCGGGCTGTTTACCGTCATGTCCATGTCTCTTGCAAAAACAGGAAACCCGTCAAAACCGTGATATGGCCCTGAATAATCCCATGAATGCATCTGCCTGAAAGGCACGCCCAGCTTATGATAGGAGTACTTCTCCTTTATCCCTGATCCGACCATATCAGGACTGAGCCGCCTTGTGAACTCTTCAAGCTCGTAAAGCGTTGCATCGTCCATGATCACAGCTCCTTCCTTCATCTCAGGATAGGTCCTTTTATAATCGTCGCTGTGGCCGAACTCATATCCTGAAGCCACAACCTCCATACCAAGGTCTTCATATGCGCCAATAGTATGTCTCGGCCTCAAGCCGCCCACATAAAGCATTACCCTCTTGCCTTCAAGTCCCGGTTTGAACTCTCCAATGACCGCATCCATCATTGTTTTGTATTTTTCGATCATCTTCTCAGCTTTCTCTTTGATACTGTCATCAAAATACGAGGCGATCTTCCTGAGGCTCTGGTATATCTTTGTCGGGCCGAAAAAATTAAACTCCGTCCACGGGATGCCGTACTGCTCTTCCATGTGTCTGCATATGTAGTTCATGGACCGGTAACAGTGGACAAGATTCACCTTTGCCTTGTGCGCTATCCCCATCTCGTTTATCGAGGCGTCGCCGGTCCACTGCGCAATAACTCTAAGTCCGAGTTCCTCAAGCATCTTTCTCGAAGCCCATGCGTCTCCGCCGATGTTGTAATCTCCGATAAGCGCAACATCATAGGGCGTAAATTTTTCGAGCTGCCCCTTGCCGAGAATGTGGTCCCTTATAGTATCGTTGGCAATGTGATGCCCAAGCGACTGGCTCACGCCTCTGAACCCCTCGCACCTCACCGGCACGATAGGCATGCCAAACTCCTTTTCAGTCTTTTTGGATACCGCTTCAATGTCGTCTCCTATAAGGCCGACCGGGCATTCCGAAAGTATTCCCATGCTTTTTGCAAGAGGGAACAGCTCCTTTAATTCGTGCAGCGCCGCATCTAAATTCTTGTCGCCTCCGTAAACAATATCTTTCTCCTGAAAGTCTGTTGTAATGTGCATTGTTCCAAATGTATCAATACCTGTCTGGCCGTTGTAATAATTCCGACGTGACCACCAGCTATACTGGCCGCAGCCGACAGGTCCGTGGCTTATCGTGATCTGGTCCTTGACCGGCCCCCAGACAACGCCTTTTGCGCCTGCGTACGCGCATCCCCTGACTGTCATGACGCCGGGACGGGATTTGACGTTCGATTTAACCTGGCAGGCGCTGCACTGCCCCGTCGGGTCATTGGCTGCAAGGTGTTTAGCCCGGTCCTTCTTTGCCTTCTCAGGATACGCATCCAGAACTTCCTCTATCATCTTCTGAGTCTCTTTAATCGCTGTGCTCATTTCATTCCTCCTTTATAGCAATCAGCTATCAGCCGTCAGCTATCAGTAAAAGCAGTTCATTTCTTTGCTGAAAGCTGAGCGCTGACCGCTGAACGCTTTTTTTTAAACTGCCGCCTCTTAGCTCTCCATAATTCCGTAATCCATCAGGAGCCGTTCCAGTTCGTCCATGGTGATAGGCGTGGGGATCACGAAGTTTTTATTGTCTGCGATCTTCCTGGCAAGCTCGCGGTACTCGTCTGCCTGCGGGTGATCCGGGGCATAATCGATCACGGTCTTTCTCCGGAGTTCAGCGCGCTGGACCTCGTTGTCTCTCGGCACAAAGTGGATCATCTGAGTGCCGAGCTTTGCGGCCAGTTCCGATATCAGCTCGAACTCCTTGTCCGTTTTCCTGCTGTTGCAGATAAGGCCGCCGAGACGCACGCCGCCGCTCTGGGCGTACTTAAGAACACCACGGGAAATATTGTTTGCAGCATACATCGCCATCATCTCGCCGGAGGTCACTATGTAGATCTCCTTGGCCTTGCCTTCCCGTATCGGCATGGCGAATCCGCCGCAGACAACGTCTCCGAGCACGTCGTAGAAAACAAATTCCGTGTCCTCACCGTATGCGCCGTTTTCCTCAAGAAAATTGATGGCCGTGATCACACCGCGGCCTGCACATCCCACGCCCGGCTCAGGACCGCCTGACTCGGCGCACTTGATGCCTTTGAACCCGTGCAACAGCACCTCCTCAAGTTCAAGGTCCTCAACAGTGCCTTTTTCACGCGCCATATCCATGACCGTGTTCTGCGCCTTCCGGTTAAGAATAAGCCGCGTTGAGTCAGCCTTGGGGTCGCAGCCTATGATCATGCACTTGCGTCCAGCCTCGGCAAGCGCCGCGACCAGGTTCTGTGTTGTTGTTGATTTACCGATACCGCCCTTCCCGTAAATTGCAATCTGTCTCATAGAAATCTCCTTTCAAGTTTTGTTTTACTGTTTGACCTCAAGGTTAACTGCTAAAATCATGCCAGACGGCAACCTGTTGTTTTTTCAGTAAAGAGATTTATGAGAAATTACAATATTGTTTATTTTGCTTCAATTTTGTAAGGAGATAATGCATGAACAACATAATTTTTTGTCCTTATGGGGAAGGGGTGTAGGCGGATTGTATCAAACTCGGTCTGCCGCCCCATCTTATCTGCAATCCTGCCGGACACATCCTTTATATTTTTACAGATGGAATGGGGATTATTTCAGGACAGAGATTTAAAGTAATTCTGCCTGACAGCCGTTTAAATGAATTAATCAGTTATATTTATGCGGTGAGGTCAGCGATACTGACGGCTTCACTTAAAAGGGTTGATATGAAGCGCATAGTTTCGGTCAATTTGGGAAATCTTGTTCTTTCGCTGTCTGATGCAATGGACCTGGCAAGCCCGCTGTTATCGCAGCACCAGCAGAGAACGGCATTTATTGTATGGGAACTGGGAAAGATTGCAAAATTATCTGATGAAAGGATGGAGAATAATTTTATAGCCGCGCTTCTTCACGATGTCGGGGCACTTTCATTAGAGGAAAAAATTGCCATACACAATTCAGAATTTGAATATACTGATAAACATTGTATTCAAGGTGAACGTCTACTTAATAAAGTCCCCTGGCTGGAGGGCACAGCAAAGATTATCAGGTTTCATCACAAAAAGTGGCAGGATTGGAATGAATCAATCGAAACCCCTCTTGTTTTAGATTCTCAGTTGCTTTTTTTGGGAGATCACATCGAACGTTCAATTAATCGCAATCAATACATTCTTCATCAGCATGAAGATATTATCTCGAAGATAACATCTCTTTCCGGTTCTTCATTGCACCCTCAGATCGTGGATTTATTTTCCATTGCATCTAATCGGGAGGAATTCTGGCTGGATCTGGTTTCGCCCAGGTTATATTCTCTTTTACTTAACGAAGGGCCTTTCAGAAAGACGGAAATAGAGTTCTCCAATATAACCTTAATCGCCGAGTTGTTCCGGAATATAATTGATTTCCGTTCGCGTTTTACCGCAACGCATTCTTCCGGTGTTGCCGCTGCTGCATCGATATTATCCAGGATATTCGGTCTGACGGAAATGGAGACAAAACTGTTGGAGGTTGCAGGCAACTTGCATGATATAGGCAAATTGGCTATACCCAACAGCATTCTTGACAAACCCGGAAAGCTCACAAAAGAAGAAATGGCTGTCATGAAATCGCATACGTATTACACCTATGCGGTAATCAACACTATCGGGGGAATTAAACATATTGCCGAATGGGCGGCTTATCATCATGAAAGGCTCGACGGCTCAGGCTATCCGTTTCATTGTAAAGCGGACGACCTCAGCACGGGCGCAAGGATTTTAGGTGTGGCGGATATATTTACGGCATTGGCCGAAGACCGGCCCTATAGAAAAGGGATGTCCAGAGAAGGAATTGTTCAGATTCTAAAACAATTTTCAGAGGGACAGCTTTTAGATAAAAAAATAATTAATGTACTTTTTGAAAATTACGACGAGATATTTTCATACGTAACAGAGAAGCAGTCCGTTGCCAGAGAGTTCTATGAAAAACAGGTTGCTTTATAATCATGTTATAACTACTTTATTTTATTGCTTTTTAGGCGTGGAACTGCCAAGTAAGCTTGTTGTCTTCTTATTCTTCTTCTCTACGTACAGGGCGTCATCAGCTGCTTTGTAGATGTCCTGATACCTTTTCAATCCTTTTATTGTAGAATGGGCAATACCGATACTGACGGTCGGTTTTATCTTGAGACCGCTTACTTTAACCATTGCTAAGTGTTTTTTTATCCTCGATGCAAATTGATACGCATCTCTTTTGTGAGCTTCAATTAGGACATATCCGAATTCATCGCCGCCGATTCGCGCCATTACGTCGCCTTTCCTGCCTAATTTCTTCAAAACCCTTGCAAGTTCCATTATGACCCTGTCACCACCTAAATGCCCGTAAGTATCGTTTATCGGTTTCAGATTATCTATGTCGAGAATGAGCAGTGAAAAATGCTCGTGATATCTGATTGCTCTTGAAAATTCCTCTTCAAGACGTGTAGAAAAAAATCTCCTGTTGTAAAGCCCGGTAAGAGGATCGCTCACTGCAATTCTCTGCAACTCCCTGTTCTTTTTTATTAATTCCTGTGTTTTCCCCTGAACTTCTTTTTTCAATGTCTCATTCCAGTTTGCTATCTTGTTGTGAAGCTTTGTCAGTGTTATCATCTGTCCCACAAAATTTGAAAGAAGGAGCATAAGGTTAATCCTGTTTTCATCGAAGGCCTCTAAAAATGGGTGGCTGAAATTGATAACGCCTATTATTTCGTCTTCGCTTTTCAAAGGGACAGAGAGCAGAGAAGTGATGTTCACTTTCATCTTAAAATTTTTAAACCGGCTGTCCTTGGTCACATCGGATATAAATATGTGCTCTCCTGTTTTTGCTACCTGCCCTGCAATCCCTTCGCCTATTTTTATCCTTCTCCCTTTTTCCCAGGCTCTTGTCAAATACCTGTCCCCGCGCCCCCTGCCGGCCATTAATATCAGGTATTCGCCGTCTGTGTCTTTGAGCATTAACGAGCAATTTTCGAATTCAAGTTCATGAGAAAATACTTCAAGGGTATTCTTGCACAATGTATATACGTCTTTTACTTCTTCTCCGAGTCTGCCGACTTTTATTAATGCAGAAAGGGCCCTTATTGATACTTCATAAAATCCTTCTGTTCTGTTAAGCGCCTGAAGATAAACTTTTGAGCGGTTCTCGTAATTTCCGGCTTTTTTACAGAGCTCTGTTATTTTTTCTGCCAGGATTTTTTCTTCAGGTCGCAACCCCTCATATGAAGAAGGGCTATGGCCTTCTTTTGCAAATACGTTATTCAACCATGTTAATAAAGAGTCGTTACCCATTAATTAAATATTTCATCAGAAAGTATTTCTTTGTTTATTGTTGTCTCAATTTCATTGAAATCATTCTCGGATATCCCGAGGATATCAAATGTTGACATATCCAGAGGATAGTCCGGGTCGGTTTCGGTAATATTGAAGACATTTTTAGTCGTTATATAGTCTGCTATGTGCATAAGCGCAACATGATTCTGATTTGATCTTGCGAGTAAAGGGGTATGATGATAGAGGGTCGTGTCTATAATATCTTCGGGCAAATTCCACTTGTCGGCAAGCCACATGCCTATATCGGCATGAGTGAAGCCGAGAATCTTTTTCTCAGCCTCAAGAAGACATTTTATTTTTCTGAATTCACCTAACACGTTCAAAAACATCTGGGGGAAGTACCTGTTCAGGACCATAAATCCGAGATCATGCAATATCCCATTAATAAAAATCTCATCAGAGATATTTATCTTCAATTCTCTTGATAATTGTCTCGCAACCATTCCTACTGCTAAAGAATGTTTAAAGATTCTCTGGTATTGAGCATCAACCGTACCGATAGGCTTCTCATCAATAAAAACGGTCATCATAGATATTCCGATAGCGATATTTTTTACATTATTGACACCTATCCTTATTATTGCATTAGCAATAGTTCCGGATTGAGTTTGATAGCCAAAGAATGCGGAATTGGCAACGCTGAGAATTTTCGCTGATATGGCGGGGTCTTTCTCAATAATATTCTCCAGCTTATTAATCGAGGCGAGATCATCATCAACGATATTTAATATCTCCTGCGCGATAATGGGGATAGTGGGGAGTTTTGATATCTTTTGTACATATAATCTTAAAGAGTCATTCATAATTGTCGTCCCCTTCTTTCTTGCACAGCAACAGCATCAATTAGGGAAGTCATTATATTAAACAGCCATAGTGATGTCAAGTTGCTGAATTCCGTCCTGCTTTTAGTAATTTGAATTAAGTTGCACCTTCTTCTCTTTTAACCAGTTTAAAAAATACAATACATACATGACCCTGTTGCATCCGGACATACTCCCATTTCTTTGATTTTTAATCCTCCGGTCTCTCGTCCACATTTCTTGAATTCCCAACAATTTAATTTAGCCATGTTTTAGCTCCTTTCAGATTCTAATCTTCTTAATCAGTAACCTGATAGTCAGTTATCCCTACACTATCACATAAATACAATACAACCATAGGTTGTTAATAATCAAGAATAAACAACCTGCGGTTGGTAGACAGTTACAGCCCGGAGTTGTATTTTGAGGAGGAAGAAAAAACGTATGCTTATAGATAACAAAACGATCGGTCACAGAATCAAGCTGAGGCGAGAGCAACTCAACATTTCTCAGGAGAGACTTGGAGAGATGATAGGGGTAACCTACCAGCAGATACAAAAGTATGAAAAAGGGACCAACAAGGTAAGCGCTGAGAGGCTCTTCAGCATCGCCAATAATTTAAAGGTTCCAATGAGTTTTTTCTTTGAAAGCACAAAAGAGTTCCTTGTTGCTGAAGAACGGGAAGATAAAAACTACTCCATTCAGGGCAAAAAGACTCTGTCCCTTCAGGAGCAGGAGCTGTTAAACTGTTTCAGATTTCTTACGGATAAAGATGCAAGGTCGAATCTTATCGGGTTTTTAAAGTCTGTGTGTAAGAAGAAAAAAACTTCTTAATCTCCTCCTTATGAAACAAATTTATTCCATGAAATACTTATTTATATGATTCTATCGGCTAACAGACTCAGGAAAGGCTTCGGTAGAAAGGGTTTACTCAACCAGACAAATAAAAAAAAGCGGGGCTCTCGCGTGAGACGCCCCACAGCAAGTCGTTTTGATTTTTCTTTCTGAATTATCTAATATAAATAGTCTTTAATGTCCTCGCATTATTCATAACAACTCATAATGAAAAAAGAAAGAGGCCATTTATGCTAAAAGTAGGAATCATAGGCGGATCCGGACTCGATGATCCGAAAATTCTCAAGAACGTAAAAGAAATTCAAGTTAAAACTCCTTATGGCTCACCGACATCTGTTCTGACATGCGGCGCGATTGAAGGAGTCGACGCAGTCCTCATCGCAAGACATGGAAAGGACCATTCCATTTATCCGACGAAAGTGAATTTCAGGGCTAATATCTGGGCGCTGAAAGAACAGGGCTGCTCACATATCATTGCATCAACCGCTGTTGGCTCCCTCCGGGAAGAGATTGCCCCCGGGCACCTCGTATTTCCCAACCAGTTTATTGACCATACGAGAAAAAGGGAAACCACCTTTTTTGACGAGGATGTTGTTGTGCATACACCCATGGCTGAGCCATTTTGCCAAAACCTTATAGATTTGCTCGCCTCGTCTGCTGGGGAACTGAATTTAACTTATCATAAAAACAAAACAGTTATCACAATAGAAGGCCCGCGTTTTTCAACAAAGGCTGAAAGCCGCATGTTCAGAAGCTGGAACGCAGACGTAATAAATATGAGTACTGTTCCGGAGGTTGTGCTCGCGAGGGAGAAAAAAATACATTATGCGGCGATAGCAATGTCCACCGATTATGATTGCTGGCATGAAGAAGAAGAGCCGGTGACATGGGAGATGATACTGAACACCATGAAGAAAAATGCAGACAATGTCATAAAGCTTTTTTTAAATGTCATTCCCAGAATAAAAGAATATGATGATATTTGTGTGAAATAGTATGAACATGGTTTAAGGTTTTTGTAGGGGCAATTCATGAATTGCCCCTACATTACCCTCGAACCCTTTAAAGAAAGGAGAGCAATAACTATGCCCATTAAATCAAGAATAAGGACTATCCCGGATCATCCCAAGAAAGGAATTATGTTCAGGGACATAACAACCCTCATTAAAGACCCTGTGGGGTTTAGGCTGGTAATTGACAATTTTACGCAGAGGTATATAAAAGACGATATAAACTTTGACATTATCGTCGGCATAGAGGCAAGGGGCTTTATTATTGGAGGTGCATTGTCTTACACCCTCGGTAAGGGGTTCGTGCCTGTCAGGAAAATGGGCAAGCTTCCGGCAGAGGTGGTAAGACACGAATATAAGCTTGAGTACGGCACAGATACAGTTGAAATTCACAAGGATGCAATAGTAAAAGGGGTAAAAGTCCTTCTTGTAGACGACCTGCTTGCAACAGGAGGTACGGCGTTAGCTGCAGCAACGCTGATTGAAAAGCTCGGCGGTGTTGTCTCAGAAATGGCATTTATAGTCAATCTTCCCGATGTTGGCGGGGAGAAGAAGTTGAAGGAAAAGGGATACAGTGTCTATTGTCTCACGGAATTTGAAGGAGATTAGGAAATTAACCACAGAGGTCACAGAGGCGAGTGCAGAAGAGCAAAAGTGCGGAAGTGCAATAGTAAAAGATCTTAAGTCTTTTTTGCTTCTGCACTTCTGCTCTTTGGTACTATTGCACTTATTCCTCTGTGCTCTCTGTGGCTTATAAGTTTTTTATGGCAAAAGTAATTCCATTTAAAGGTGTTTTATACAACCCTAAGAAGGTAGATGCAAATGAAATCATGGCGCCGCCGTATGATATTATTACGCCTGAATTCAAGGAAGTCCTTTATAAAAAGAGCCCGTATAATATCATCCGCATAGACTTTGGCAAAGATGAAGATGCAGATAATGAAAATGAAAACCGCTACACGAGGGCTTCAAAGTGTTTGTCAGACTGGCTTAATGAAAATATTCTAATAAACGACACTGAGCCGTCATTTTACTGCTACGAGATAAGTTATGTTATAAAGGGCCGGCCCCAAAATACAAGGGGCTTTTTAGGAGCAGTCAGGGTTGAAGAATTGGGCTCGGGCAGGATTCACCCACATGAAATGACTTACTCGAAACCAAAATCAGACAGATTAAATGTCCTCCGTCATTGTCAGGCAAATACAAGCCCGATATTTTCCCTTTACTCGAGTGAGAAAAAACTTACTTCATCTATCCTTGAGGATGTTGTCAAAGAGGAGCCTTTTATTGAAGCAAAGAACGGGGACGGTTTTATTCACAGGCTCTGGCGGATAGATAACAAGGTTTCTATCGAGACAATCATAAAAGAAATATCGGATAAGGATATTTTTATTGCAGATGGTCATCACCGCTATGAGACAGCTCTCAGGTTTAAAAAGGAGATGGAACAAAAGGGAATGATTAAAACAGGTGAAGAACCTTATAATTATGCATTAATGTTTCTTGCCAACATAGAAGAAGACGGTTTAACCCTTTTGCCAACACACCGGATAGTTGAAATTGATTCAGATATTAATACAAAAGAAATTCTCATGAAATATTTTAATATACAAAAAATAAACTCCGCGGAGATATCTGAAAAACAGGCAAGACTGCAGATGTTTGAAATAATGCAGAAGAGCGTGCACTCATTTGGGATGTTCCTTACAAACTCAAACACCTACTACGCGCTCTTGTTTAACGGCTCAAAAATAGAATTGGACCTTCCTGAGTGCCTGAAAAATCTTGACGTCACTGTGCTTCATAAACTGATATTTGAACGACTGTTAAAGATAGAACATTATGAATATGAGATGGACCCTGATGTTGCTGTTGAAAGGGCACAAAAAGGTTCGTTTGAGGCTGTTTTTTTCCTGAATCCTACAAAGATACAAGCTGTCAAAGAAGTCGCTCTCGCCGGTGAAAGAATGCCGCCGAAGTCAACCTACTTTTATCCGAAACTTCTTACCGGAATGGTTATTTACAGGTTTTAATTTCAGATAGTTTGGTTGGTTAAATTAGTTTCATTGGTTTGATTGGTTTTATTAATACAAACGCATTAAATAAATTGACATTAACAATTAATGTCGTCATTCCCGTGAAAACGGGAATCCAGTGTTTTTAAGGACTTCTGGATACCCGCCTTCGCGGGTATGACAGCAAATGAAACATTATTAATTTCGTTTGTATTAGTTAACCAACAGAACAAATAAAACTAATAGAACAAAATTTGAAGAAGTGGTGATATGTTTTCAAATTTAAGACAATCGATGTCTGCCTGGATCATAAAAAAAATCCAGAGATATGGTCCGCACAGGGTTAGCGTCCTCGGGAAAACCTACGAGATTTCTGAAAATGTATTCAACCCGAGGTTTTATTACACAAGCATTTTAATGGCAAAAAACATTAAAGTACTGTCTGATGAAGTTGTGCTGGATATGGGAACCGGCTCAGGAATTCAGGCGATTACCGCAGGGCAAACAGCTTCAAAGGTTATTGCAGTTGATATTAATCCAGAGGCAGTACGCTTCGCGAAAAGAAACATAATCGCCAACAGGTTGGAGAACAGGATCTCAGTAATTCAGTGCGACCTTTTTTCTTCATTAGATTCAGGACATAAATTTAACGTGATACTTTTTACACCTCCTTATCTGGAAGGAGTTGTAAAGAGCAGTTTTGATCATGCCCTGTTTGATCCCAATAAAGAACTGGTTTATCGGTTTTTCAGGGATGCGAAGGATTACATTAAACCTGGTGGATACGTTCAGATGCTGTATTCTTCTGTAGCCGGGCCTGAAAGAATTTTGGAAATTCCACAGCAGTTCGGCTGGAGGCACAGTCTGATGGCTAAAGAAAAAACATTTACTGAAGAATTTTTGATTTATAAATTCATATTGGTTTAATATTACAACAATAAAATACCGGTGAGGGAGTCAACCACATTATGAAAATCGGCATAATTTCGGATTCGCATGATCACTTTGAGAATATCAAGAAGAGCATCGTTATATTCAAAGATAAAAAAGTCGATTATGTTATTCACCTTGGCGATTTTGTAAACCCGGGCTCAATAAAACTTTTTCAGGAAATAAAGCTTATCGGTATATTCGGGAACAATGATGGGGACAAGTTCAGACTGATTGCCGCATTTAACGAGATAAGCGGAGAGCTTAAAGGTGACTTTTACGAGTTTCAGGAGAGTGCATTGAAGTTTGCATGTTATCATGGGACCGAACCACAAATAAAAGACTCATTAATAAACTGCCAAAAATACGATGTGGTCCTGTTTGGACATACACATCAGTGTGAAAATATAGCTCATGGAAAAACGATTGCGCTGAATCCGGGAACTGCACATGGTTTTGGGGATATAGCGACCATTGTGGTATTCGATACTAAAATCAAACAGCCTGAATTTATTAATTTGTAACATATGTTTGAGTTGACTTCCAAAGTAATCCTAAAGTATGTTATATTCAACTATCGCGGGGTGGAGCAGCCTGGTAGCTCGTCGGGCTCATAACCCGAAGGTCGGTGGTTCAAATCCATCCCCCGCTACCATTTATAATCATGGACTTACGGTCTTCCGTGAGTCCTTTCTCTTTTCCGTTTTCAGTTTTTTTACTGCCGGTCTGCCTCTCTTTATCTCACCACCGCTCTTTTTTAAAGATTTTAGAGCCAGGTATAAAAATGGCGGTATTTCCCTTTCCCCTCTTTCCCATCTGCTAACAGGAATTGTGATTACCCCTAACTCCTTAGCAAGTTGGCTCTGACTATAACCGTTATCACATCTCCATTGTTGAAGTTCTTTAGGTGTCATGATCTTTAGATTTTAGATGCCTCAAATACCGTTTCCAGTTAATGTACATGGCAACAGCGATACACAATATAACAGCTAAATAAGCCCATCGTGTTTCATCGTATCCATATTTATCAAATATTATTTGCAGGATTGGTTTGATAATTAGAAAACCAATTAATCCTCCGAGGAATACGCTTGAGAAAAGAGCATATGTGAACAATAAATATTTGTGTATTGTTTTATTCATTGCTTAAGTACTATATACCATAATCCAATAAAACTGGATTTTATGAGAAATCTGTGATAATTTTAACTAAACTTTCAAGAAAGGAGAATTAACATGTCATTACTAAATAAATTAGTCATGATCTTTGTTGTTGCAGCAATGACAGTTGGGATTTATGGTTGTAAAAAAGAAGGTCCTGCAGAGCGTGCAGGCAAGAAAATAGATAAGGCGATAGAAGATGCAAAAAAAAGAGTTGATGATGCTACAAAATAAAATATTTTAAGATAGATGCGTAGCTGACATTACTATATTTCCACTAAGTTTGGCATAGATGGGGTGAAGTCCGTAACTTCAGCTATTTTTCAAATCGGCTCCCCCCCTCTGCATTAAGAAATTTGCCCAGGTTTTCTTCTGTTACATGCCATTCAGTCCCTATCTTGACACCTCTAAGCCTTCCCTTCTTAAACCATTCTCTTATGGTTCTTTCATTCACCCCGAGTGAATTATTTAAGTCTTTAACTGAATATAGTTTAATACTGCCTATCTGCTTAGCCACTGTTTTTCTTAATTTCCCAAGTTTTCTTTTTTTAATTATTTTTATTTTTTATAAGACAAGATCTCTTTATTTGCAATTGGGGGAAATTGCATTTAAATTTTGAAAGGATAAAAAATAGCTATAAGTTTTTACGTCATCAAGGTGTTCCTAAACAATCTAATTTATGTTTTCTCAATAATCTGAAATCCCATCCGCTCTTTTCTTAGATGCAAAGATTGCCATCAATAGCATTCCAAAAAACCCGCCAACCATCAAGCCTAATGCAAACCATACCATGATTACCTCCTTCTTAGGGGTTATCATTATACCGCTATTACATGTATATTTAAAACATAATTATGATTATTTTATTCATAATTATGGTATTTGTGCTATATTTAATACATATATTAAGCTTTTTGTCAAGTATTATTTGTATATCATCATGATTTATAAAGCATAACCAGCAACGCATAACAAACTTCTTTCAAGTCAATACACCTAACTCTTTATCCTAATAAAAGCAGTTGAGCCACAGAGATCACAGAGAAAGACTTAAAAGACAATACGTTAAGACATAAAGTCATTTCACCTTTCGGATGAGATCAAAATAGATGCAAATGTTGTGAGTAAGTTTTTGAATATGAATTCTTTTTTCTCTGTGTTCTCGGTGTACTCTGTGGTTAATTGCCGTTTATAGGTTTACATGAAAATGTCAATTAAAAAAATAAACGGAATGGACTATACTAAATGGGAGACTTTTTAGTTCTAACTGGAATTTTTATCAAAGAATCCCTCGAAGCTTTGCTTGGAGTCCATAATGCACCAACTTATTAATGCAGAAAAGAGATATTAAGATGAACAAAATAAAAAAGATCGTAAACGATGAGCTGTTCGAATGGATACGTTACATGCGTAGAACAATTCACCAGTCTCCTGAATTAGCATTTAAGGAAGAAAAGACAGCCGGACTTATTTCCGATACGCTTAAGAAACTTGGGATCAAGCATAAAACAGGGATTGCCAGGACAGGCGTTGTCGGGAAATTAACTGTCGACGAAAAAGCCCCTACCATTGCGCTCAGGGCTGATATGGACGCATTACCGATAATTGAAGAAACAGGTCTTCCTTTTTCTTCTGACATCCCGGGGGTAATGCATGCCTGCGGACATGACGGTCATATTGCAATTGTATTGGGCGCTGCAGCAGTTTTAAAAGAAAACCCGCCTGCCGGAAATGTGGTATTCATATTTCAGCCTGCCGAGGAGGGTGAAGGCGGAGCAAAACCCATGATTGAAGAAGGGGTCCTTGATGGTGTAGATATGATCTTTGGAGGTCACATTGAAAGTCATCATTATGTCGGTGAGATCGGCGTTAAAAGCGGCGTGCACACTGCATATACAGACGCTTTTGATATAAAGATTACCGGCAAAGGGGGTCACGCTGCAAGACCACATGAAACAACAGATGCCATATTGCTTGCAAGCAAGCTGGTTATGGATATTCAAACCATAATATCAAGAAATATAGACCCTCTCTACCCGGCGGTGATATCAATAGGTTATCTGAAATCCGGCACAGTGTATAACGCAATTGCTGAAAAAGCTGTTCTTAAAGGAACCATCAGGACTACTGATGAATCCATAAGAGCACTCATAATCGATAAGATAAAGAAAACGACTTCTTCTCTATCAATCCTTCATGACGCAAAAATAATATTCACTGTCAACCCCGGCTACCCGCCTGTAATAAACGAAAAAAGAGCTTGTGAATTTGCAAGACATGTGGCAGCGGAACTTGTTGGCAAAGAAAATACAGTTGAGATACCTTTAGCGAGCCTTGGCGGTGAAGACTTTGCTTATTATGTGCAAAAAATACCCGGATGTTTTGTCAGGTTTGGAGGGGCGGTTGAAGGAAATGAAAATATACCATCACACAACCCAAGATTTGATTTTGACGAAGAGGTATTAAGGGTGGGGGCGGCATATCTGTCCGAACTGGTAAGATTCACAGCAAAAAAACTACATAAATGTAATGTAATATATAACCAAAAATGATTTTGGGAAAAAATTTCACCCTATTATCCCTTTAATGTCATGCTGCTAAACTGCCCTGCTGTTTAATTGACAAATAAAACATGATGTGAAATAATAAAATTTGCCCTGAAGCGCAAATAGTTTATGCCCCACTATTTAATAATAGGAGCGGTCTAACGCTTTGATTAAATTTATTAATGCCAACAAATGGTTTAACAGCCATCATGTCCTGAAAAATATCAATCTGGAGATTACTAAAGGCGAAGTTGTTGTAATATGCGGACCGAGTGGAGCAGGTAAAAGCACCCTTCTCAGAACTATAAACAAGCTTGAACCAATAGATGACGGCGAAATTATTGTTGATGACATATACCTTTCAGATCCAAAAACTAACCTCACCGCTCTAAGGGCTGAAGTTGGCATGGTTTTTCAGCATTTCAATCTTTATCCTCATAAGACAGCTCTCAGAAATATAACATTAGCTCCACGCAAGGTAAGAGGGTTAAATAAAAAACAGGCAAGGGAACGGGCTGCCAAACTACTCGAAAGAGTCGGCCTTTCGCACAGACAGAATGCGTTACCCTCGCAATTGTCCGGCGGCGAACAACAGCGTGTTGCTATTGCCCGTAGCCTCGCTATGGAACCCAAGGTAATACTTTTTGATGAACCGACCTCGGCCCTTGATCCGGAGCTTATTAATGATGTCCTCGATGTAATGATTTCACTTGCAAAAGAAGGGATGACAATGGTTGTTGTAACCCATGAAATAGGTTTTGCACAAAAAGTTGCCGACAGGGTGGTATTTATGGACGCCGGTGAAATTCTCGAGGTAGGCAGTCCGCCCGATATATTTGTCAACCCGAAACATCAAAGGACCAGAGAGTTTATGAGTAAGGTCTTCCATATCCCTATTTTCAATGAAAATAAAGAGGAAGATTAAAAATCTAATACAAATATATTGACATATTCAAAACAGGTTGTCACTCCGGCTTGTCCGGAGTCCTTGTTTTAAAAAGATTCCCGACAAGCGGGAATGACAGTTCATTTATTGCGTTTGTATTAGGGCAAGGAAAAATGGTGGGCAGTCGCAGAATCGAACTGCGGACACAGGGATTTTCAGTCCCTTGCTCTACCGACTGAGCTAACTGCCCAAGCTGAAATTATAACCGATATTTTTTTTAATTGTCAATACAGTTAGTCCAGAAATTAATTGAAAATTGTAAATTACAAAATGAAAAATGCATATTTAAAATTTTTAAATTTACAATTTACAATCTGCATCTTACAATTATTTTTTTCATCATAACCCCTTATGGCTAAAAAGACAGATATAATACTGTCCCTGATCTCCGGGCTCCTCCTTGTCTTTGCATTCCCTCCATTTGATTTCTTCCCGCTTGCATGGATGGCCCTGGTACCGCTTTTTCTCGCCGTGGGTGAGAAAAACGCCAGGACCTCTTTTTTGTTAGGTACACTGACCGGCTTTGTTTTTTTTCTCGGAACGATATACTGGGTATTTCATTCCATGTATTTTTATGGATACCTGGCAGCGCCTTTAAGCGCCTTAATACTCATTCTGCTCTGTCTTTATCTTGCTGTCTACATAGGCATATTTTCCGTGCTGTTTAATTATATTTCGAGAAACTCAGGTCTCCCGGCCCTTTTTATAGTCCCTGTTTTATGGGTTACGCTTGAATTCCTCCGCACTTATGCCCCTATTTTAGGTTTCCCGTGGTCTTCGCTGGGATATTCCCAGTATAAATTACTACCTCTCATTCAAATTGCCGACGTAACGGGAATATACGGAATATCGTTTCTTGCAGCAGCAACAAATGGCGTAATTTTTGATGTAGCTTTTTCCCGGCCGCGGAGAATGAGAAACAACCCTCTCTTTGCCAGGCGGCCCTTCACGTTTTGCATAGTGATTTACACTGTCATTATCATGAGTGTACTATTTTACGGTTTTGGAAAGCTCAGAGAAAACGGCAGCGGACAGAGTATAATGGTAAGCGTCGTGCAGGGCAATATACCGCAGGATAAAAAATGGGACGCAAAATTCCAGAGGGAAGTCATTGATATTTATAAACGGCTTTCCCTTACAGTTTCAGCGAGCTCTCCGGATCTCATTGTCTGGCCTGAAACAGCAGTGCCTTTCATATTTGGTTATGACAATAACCTTACTCAGGATATCATCACATTTCAGAAACAGCTTGGCGCTTATCTGCTTTTCGGAAGTATGCTTGCAAAGGACGCGGACCATTTGTCCAACAGCGCCGTTCTGCTTTCACCGGACGGAAACATTTTATCAACCTATGACAAGATTCATCTCGTGCCCTATGGTGAATATGTCCCTCTAAGAAAATTCTTCCCTTTTATAGAAAAAATAACTGTCGGCATCGGTGATTTTCTCCCGGGAAAAGAGCCTGTGGTCATGCAGACGCCCTTTGCGAAGATCGGGGATCTGATCTGCTACGAAATCATTTTCCCCGGACTCGTCAGGAAGTTTATTGACAGAGGGGCAAATGTTTTGGTAACTATAACAAATGACGCCTGGTTCGGACGCACCTCAGCGCCGTATCAGCATTTTTACATGTCTGTATTCAGGGCCGTTGAAAACAGGGTGCCCGTTGTCAGGGCGGCAAACACCGGGATTTCAGGTTTCATTGACAGCAAAGGAAGGATAATAAATAAAAGCGATATTTTTAAAGAAGCAGCATTGACAGAAGAAATATCAGTTGGAAATCAAAAAAGCTTCTACACAAAACATGGTGATTTGTTCGCTTATTTATGTATAGCCTGTTCTGCGCTAATGGTAATAGGCAAGCTCTCTATTCTGAAAAAATAAATTTTTTATAACGAATAACCCTACCCTCTGCCTTTTTTCGCTGACTCTTCCTGAAAAAATTTGTGATAGAGCACCTCCCACTCGGAAGTTCCTTCGGGGATTTTCTTTGAGTAGGATTGGAGTTTCTTTCTGATGGATTCATCGATACTTTCGGCGAGTTTTAATTCCTTGACGAGTATCCTTTTTATCTCACGCCTGATTGCGCTGTCTTCAGCGAGAAAGGTAAGCGCTTTTTTTTCAATGAGCCCCTTCAGAACAACGTGTGTCAGATGGCTTATCTTGTCATCAGAGAGCCTCATAAAATGATATTGCGCTCCTTAACAAGCTTCTGTTTTGTCAGATCAAAAAGCTTGCGGTAATCAAGCCGTCCCCTTGCTATTTCAGAATCGAATCTTTTCAGCATCTCACGCACTTCTTCATTGAGCCTGTCTTCCACCATCAGCTCTTCGAGCATGAGTTCATACAGTATTTCTGTAACCTTCTCTTTTGGCGCCTGCAATTCGATCATGTCTTTCTTCAGAAGTTCTCCCATGATCTCCTTTACTATAACAGTCACCCATGTTTTTGGAATTCTCATTATTTTTCGACATACGGCATAAGCGCTATGTTCCGCGCTCTTTTGATTGCCTGTGTAAGCTCTCTCTGGTGTTTTGCGCAGTTACCGTTCATCCTGCCGGCTACTATCTTGCCCCTCTCGGTAAGATAACTCCTGAGGACCTTGATATCCTTATAATCGATAAATGAGGTTTTGTCTGCGCAAAATTTACAATATCTCTTTCTCTGAAATTTTCTGTATTGCAATTTTATACTCCTTTTATTTTAAAAATGTTTCAATTCAAAATGAAGTTTAAAAAGGCTCCAGTTCCGTAGTTTCATCAGGAGGAGGGGCTTCCACCCCGCCGCTTGCCTCAAGATCGGCAGCGCCCTGTTTTTTGGATAGGAAACGCACATTCTGCGCGACAACCTCATGCCTGCTTCTCTTCTGTCCTTCTTCAGTCTCCCAGCGTCTCTCCTGCAGTCTGCCTTCAATAAGCACGGCGCTGCCTTTATTCAAATATTGCCCGCAGGTATCAGCCTGCTTACCGAAGACAACCACATTTATGAATGTAACCTCATCTTTTACTTCATCGCCCTGCTTGTATCTGCGGTTGACAGCAATTCCAAAATTGCATACCGAAGTTCCTTGAGGGGTATATCTTAATTCCGGATCTCTTGTAAGATTACCGATAAGTATTACCTTATTAAACATCTTATTTGCCCTCCGATGCCGCTTCACCCTCTCTGGATGCCGATGTTTTTGCGTGAGCAGGTTTTGCTGCATCCCTGGACTCGCTCTTTGCTGAAGACTGCGTAAGGGCTGAGAGCACAGCTTCTATCTGTTTCTTTTTCGTCAGTTTTACCACCATAAACTTTATAACGAAATCAACTACCTTGCAAAATCTTTCAAGTTCAGCGATGGTAGCGGAAGGCGCTTTGAAAAGCAGGAAGATGTAGTTGCCTTTCTGATGTTTGTTAAGTATGTAAGCTAATTTGCGGCGGCCCCAGTTTTCCGTTTTCAAGATTTCACCGCCCTGCCTGACGATGACGTCTTTTACTTTTCCAACAGTTTCTTCAACAGCGCTGTCGTCAAGGTTCGGGTCAAATATTATGACCTTTTCGTAATAATTCATAGTTTCCTCCTTTTGAATTGACTCTTTTCGCAAGCGAAAAGATTAGCCCTTACCTCTACTGGCAAGAGCAAAGAGATTACTTTTATATCATATTGATGAGGGAAAATTCAATGCTTCAAACTGAAATAATGCAAACAACCACAGAGAACTCAGAGTAATATATTGTTATGAAAAGAAGAAAATAGTTTTTACTGATTCTCTCTGTGCACTCTTTTATGCAAGGTTTTGTTTGATTATATTTATCATTATTAAAGAGAGGACACAGAGAATTGTTTGATAATATAGGTCTTTTAAAATATAAAAATATTTCTGTCTCGGTGTACTCTGTGGTTAATTGCCGTTTATATGTTTATAATTAAACATGTTCCCGGTAAGTCCTGAAAAAGAAAAGCTGTTAATGGCAAAACTCGATAGCCTTGGCATCCATGAAAGAGACCTTCAGGAAGCATTTGTTCGTTCCCAGGGCAAAGGCGGACAAAATGTGAACAAGGTCTCTACCTGTGTTTATCTGAAACACATACCAACAGGTGAAGAGGTTAAATGTCAAAAATCCCGTTCTCAGGGATTGAACCGATATTATGCCAGGGTGCTCCTCTTTGAAAAAATAGAACGTTTAATAAAAGGCCGGGAAAGCGAGGAAAAGCAGCGGATTGAGAAGATCAGGCGGCAGAAACGCAAGCGCTCCAAACGTGCAAAAGAAAAGATCCTTGCAGAGAAGCGCCTGCACTCAATAAAAAAAGCGGGGCGTTCTATTATGCATATACACGAAGGGGATATGTAACACAATTTTTTTAATAAATATCTTTTGCATATCTGATGTATTTTCTGCATAATATTCAAGAAATCAATACTTCTAAACGAGAGGGGTTATGCTTGAAATAGACATACCAGGTTTTGGCGCTGTTAAACTGCTGCATCTTGTCACTGATTTCACAGGTACATTATCATTCAACGGGAAACTTATTCCCGGAGTTAAGGAACGGTTGATCAAGATATCTGAATTTCTCGGAATTCATGTCCTCACTTCAGATACTTTTGGAACAGCTCTGACAGAAACAGAAGGCATCCCGTGTAAAACGCATGTCCTGGAAGGAGAGTATCATGATCTGCAGAAAGAAGAATATGTTGAAAAACTCGGCGCCGGTTCCGTAGTTGCATTTGGAAACGGCAATAATGACCGGAAGATGCTGAGAACCGCACGGATCGGAATAGCGGTAACAGAAGGCGAAGGCTGTGCAGTAGATATTCTCATGGCTGGTGAGGTACACGTTACAAGTATAAATGCCGGACTTGATCTTATTATCAACCCTAAACGGTTAAAAGCAACGCTCAGATACTGAGACCGAAATAATTAATGCAGTCATGGGTTAAGACACATAATTTAGCTGTCATGCCCGAAGTTTTTTAATCGGGCATCCAGGGTTTCCCGTGAAAACGGGAATCCAGTTCTTTAGATGGATTCCCGCTTACTGACTGCGGGAATGACAACTAATGTGGCTTTATTTCACTATTCAGGAGTAATCATTGAATTTCCTTGAGATCTTTTTCCCGGTGTCAGGCGTTAAAACTTCAATATTGCTTCCTCCTCTTGTTGCGCTTGTTATTTCATTTTTTACTTCAATGGGCGGCGTTTCAGGTGCGTTTCTGCTTCTGCCTTTTCAGATGAGTGTACTCAAATATACAAGCCCCTCAGTGAGCGCAACCAATTTTGTATTTAATATAGTCGCTATCCCAAGCGGTGTATACCGGTATATAAAGGAAGGTCGCATGGCATGGCCCTTGACGTGGGTTGTCATCGTCGGAACATTGCCCGGTGTTTTTATCGGTTACTATCTCAGAATTATTTATCTGCCTGATCCGCGGGCATTTAAACTTTTTGTCGGCTGCGTCCTGCTTTATATCGGAATACGCCTCCTGTATGAAATGACCGGCAAAGCCGCGACAGAGAAAAACAAGATGAAAGTATTGGAAGATAAATTTAAACAACGAACAGAAGAACTAAAAAAAAAGCAGCTTACACGCATTGCATCAGGGCTTCCAAGAGAGGCAGTTGTTAAGACTATTTCATTCAGCTTTTCAAAAGTTGAATATGAATTTTGGGGCGAGAAATTTTCATTCAGTACCGTGGCAATGTTTATTCTTGCATTCATCGTAGGTATTATCGGAGGCACGTATGGCATAGGCGGCGGGGCTATCATCGCCCCGTTCTGCGTTGCAGTTTTTCATCTCCCTGTTTATACGGTTGCCGGAGCCGCACTCATGGGGACGTTTTTAACATCTATTGCCGGAGTAACTTTTTACAGTAT
The DNA here is from genome assembly GCA_016215115.1 of Nitrospirota bacterium. Taxonomy (GTDB): domain Bacteria; phylum Nitrospirota; class Thermodesulfovibrionia; order UBA6902; family UBA6902; genus SURF-23. Next base: position 20,985 of record JACRLN010000006.1, on the reverse strand, counting down.
AATGCCCGCAAGGGAAGGGCTTGCCACATCGCCTGACTGCTTGCTGGGAGTTCTTTTCGGTGCAGGCGGTTTTGTCGGCATGTATTTAGGCGCAAGATTCCAGAAATTCGTTCCTCAGAAATTTATAAAGATGATGCTCGGGCTGGTGATCCTGTTTTTGGCTGTCAAATATATTTATCAGTATTTTTAGTCCAGCCGAACAGTGCTTGCAATACACCATATTTTAAATTTCTTGGACAATACCAATCTCTTTTGGATATAATTTCTTTTATTTTGGAGAGGGGACATTTAAACTATGACAAAAGGGAAGCGAAAAACTAAAGACATCTCTGTTGAATCCTATTCTCACAAGGGGAAGAAGCGGAAGAATAATCCGCCGGTGGGGCTGGTTTCGACTGCAACTGACAAGTTGAACGGCAGGACAAAATATCAGCACGATCCTCATATCGATCCGTTTTTAAGTTGGGCAGGGAAGAAGGAAGGGACGGAGTTTGAAGTCCAGAATGTGAGCCTGCATATTCATGAGCGGATTGACCCGAAGCGTATTATCAAGTCTTTCCTTAAAGACGAAGGCAAGCCGAGACAGCCGTCTCTGTTTGAAGACCCGGACAATGATCCGCCTTTGAACAAAGCAATAGACTTCTACCGTCATGATCAGGATTGGACAAACCGCCTTATCGCAGGCGATTCTCTCCTTGTAATGAACAGCCTGTTAAAGAAAGAAGGAATGGCAGGCAAGGTGCAGATGTTCTACTTCGACCCGCCGTATGGGATCAAGTACAACTCAAACTTTCAGCCGTTTGTGAACAAACGCGATGTCAAAGACGGCAACGACGCCGATATCCCAGCAGAGCCGGAGATGATACAGGCATTTCGTGATACATGGGAACTCGGCATACACAGCTATTTAACCTACCTCAAAGAACGCCTCCTTCTTGCAAAAGAACTCCTCCACGAAAGCGGTAGTTGCTTTGTGCAGATAAGCGATGAGAATGTGCATCATGTGCGGGAAATAATGGATGAGATATTTGGGAAGGATAACTTTGTAAGTCTAATCTCTTTTGCTACAACAAGCGGATTTCAGTCCAGCACTCTTTCAAGAGCAGGAGACTATATTTGTTGGTATGCGAAAAATAAAAGCAAAGTTAGATATCGTCAACTCTATAAAACAAAGGTTTTGGGAGAAGAAGGTGCAACTGGTTACGACTCTATTGACTTGATTGATGGAGCAGTACGGTCGCTAAGTAAGGAAGAGTCAAATAACCCGCACATAGTGCCTGATGGTGCTCGATTATTTGCAAAAGCTGATCTTACAAGCTCCGGTAAGGCTGGAGTTGAGCAACCTTTCGAATTTCAAGGAAAAATATATAAGCCAAGTATAAATTCTCACTGGAAAGCTAATTATCCCGAAGGGATGCAACGGCTTGCTGATGCAAACCGTCTCGTAGTGGTTGGAAACACACTTCGTTACAAGCGATATTTTGATGATTTTTCTTTATATCCAGTAAACAATTTATGGTCAGAACAAATGTCTGAACAGAATAAGGCTTACGTAGTTCAGACATCAGAAAAGGTCATCGCTCGTTGTCTTCTAATGACCACCGATCCCGGTGATCTTGTGCTTGACCCTACCTGCGGAAGCGGCACAACTGCATATGTTGCTGAACAATGGGGAAGACGCTGGATTACCTGTGACACTTCGCGGGTTGCGATTACTCTGGCAAAGCAGAGATTGATGACGGCGAAGTTTGATTATTATGAGCTGGCCCATCCGCTTGAAGGGATCAGGAGCGGATTCAAATACAAGACTGTTCCTCATATTACGCTTAAATCAATTGCCAATAATGAACTTGCAAAGGAGGAGACATTATACGATCAGCCGTTTGTTGAAAGAAGCAAGGTGCGTGTAACCGGACCTTTCACAGTTGAGGCAGTGCCGAGTCTGCGGGTAAAGCCGTTTGACGGCAGCGAGCCGAAGATCGAAGTGACGAATGAGCAGCTTGCGCGCACAGGCGAGACCGGCAGGCAGGCTGAATGGCGTGATGAATTAAAAGCCACCGGCATCCGCGCAACAGGCGGAAAGGTCATTTCATTCTCCCGCATTGAGCCGATGATCGCCACCCGTTTTCTCCATGCTGAAGGGGAAATCCTTGACGACGCAGGAGTGAACAAACGCTCCTACATCAGCTTTGGCCCGAATTACGGACCGCTTGAGCAGAGGCAGGTTGAAGAAGCGGTCAAAGAGGCAAGAAGCCTCAAGAACAAACCGGACTTTGTGATCTTTGCGGCATTTCACTTTGACCCCGAGGCGGCAAAAGATATTGACCAGATAAACTGGCAGGGAGTGAAGCTTCTCAAGGCGCAGATGAGCGTAGACCTGCTCACAAAAGATTTACGCAAGAAACGTTCGTCAAGCCAAAGTTACTGGCTCATCGGACAGCCGGATGTGGAAGTGATTAGACAGAAAGACGGCAAGTTCAAGGTTAAATTAAATGGCTTTGATTATTACAACCCCGTCACCGGTGAGATTGAATCAAAAGGCACAAAGCACATTGCGATGTGGTTTCTGGATACTGATTATGACGAGAGGAGTCTGTATCCTGATCAGATTTTCTTCCCTGAGTCAGACCCGAAACGCGACTGGACAAAATTGGCAAAGGCATTAAACGGCGAAGTGAACGAGGAGTTGATGGAGGCATTTCGCGGCACGGAGTCTTTGCCGTTTTCAGCAGGAGAAGAAAAGAAGATAGCGGTGAAGATAATTGATAATCGAGGGATAGAGTCGTTTGTGATTAAGAAATTGGGGGACTAAATGGGCAAAGAAATATCTACAACCAGAATAGCTATTTTCAGAAAAAAAGAGATTAGAAAGACCATTCATAATAATGAGTGGTGGTTTTCAATTGTTGATGTCATCGAAGTATTAACCGGGACCGAACGTCCACGGAAATATTGGAATGATTTAAAAACCAAGCTCCTTGAAGAAGGTTATTCCGAGTTGTCCGAAAAAATCGGACAACTGAAATTACAGTCAACGGACGGCAAGTATTATGAAACTGACTGTGCTAATACTGAAACGATGTTCCGCATCATCCAGTCTATTTCATCTCCTAAAGCAGAGCCCTTTAAACGCTGGCTGGCAAAGGTTGGCTATGAGCGAGTGCAGGAGATAGAAGACCCGGAATTAGCAACAAAGAGAACGCGCGCTTTATATAAAGCGAAGGGATACAGCAAGGACTGGATAGAGAAAAGAATACGTGGAATTGCTATTCGTGAAGAATTAACTGATGAATGGCGGAAGAGAGACGTAAGAATGCCAAAAGAATACGAAATACTAACCGCTGAAATATCAAAGGCAACTTTCGGAATGACTCCATCCACATATAAAAAACTTAAAGGCTTAAAACGGGAAAACCTGCGCGATCATATGAATGATCTGGAGCTGATCTTTTCAATGCTTGGCGAGGCGTCTACTAAAGAAATCGCTGTAAATAAAGATGCGCAGGGATTCACTGAAAATAAACAGGCAGCACAGGAAGGCGGAACGATTGCCGGCAATGCGCGTAAAGAACTCGAGCGGAAAAGCGGGAAGAAAGTCTCAACACGGACAAACTATCTGAGGCTTCCGCAGAATAAGAAGCTTATTAAGTAGATGCCGGGAAAATGGTTTACACGTAATGATCGATTTCGTATAAAAATTAAATCATTTAATATCAAACGGTTAAGACAGTTTTACAAGTAAAACTGAAAATATGAGCCAAAAAGGAATAGACCAGTTAATCATCAACAGCCCTTATGAAGAGCCAAAGGAGCACTGGCTTTATATCCGGGAGACGCAGGAATTTGAACGCTGCGATGGACGTAGAAAATCCGGCTATTGGAGGGCAACAGGCAGGGCACGCCCCGGACAAGAAGACCCCGGCGAATATAAAGAAATAGAGCTTGTAAACAAAATCCGACCGAGGATCAAAAAGTGGAGAGACAGCGATTATCCGAATGTCACAGGCGTCACAAGAAAGCTGCTTAATCACTGGAAGAATGAATCCGGGATTTCTGAGAGTCAGAAATTATTCTGGTGTCAGCTTGAGGCGGTTGAAACAGCAATATGGCTTACTGAGGCGAATCAGGCTGAAAGGCAGGGGATTGATATTGAAGGCGACGGAAGCCTATGGGACCGACAGTGTTTAAAGCTTGCAACAGGCACAGGCAAGACGGTTGTAATGGCTATGCTTATCGCATGGCAGACATTGAACAAGATCGCCAATTCAAAAGACCCGCGATTTTCTAAAAATATTTTAATCATTGCTCCGGGACTAACTGTCAAAGACAGATTACAGGTCCTTCTGCCGGCGAGTGATGATAATTTTTATGAGGCATTCAGACTCGTTGATTCAACTATGCGGCAGGAACTTCTTGATACAAAGATTATCGTAACCAACTGGCACACCCTTGCGCCTCTTGATGAAAACTCTGGTCCCAGGGTTATCAAAAAAGGGGCTGAAAGTGATGAGGCTTTTTTCAAGAGAGTCCTGCCGGAGTTCGGTAATGCGGCAAATATTTTAGTAATCAATGATGAAGCACACCACTGCCACCGCCCCACCGGAGATGAGGATGAGTCGGAAAAAGAAAAGGCGACAATTTGGGTAAGCGGCATTGACAGGATACACAATTCCAGAGGAGTTCTGAAGGCATACGACCTGACGGCGACCCCGTTCAAACCTACCGGCAAGATCAATCAGGACGAACAACTGTTTACATGGATAGTAAACGATTTCGGTCTTAACGATGCAATCGAAAGCGGACTTGTTAAAACGCCAAAGATAGCAGTGAGAGATGATTCAATTAAAGGCCCTGACCTCAAGTCCCAATTGTTTCATATCTACCCCAATGTAAAAGAAGACTTAAACCGCAGGGCCGGGAAAGAAGAAGGTCTCCCCGATCTTGTAAGAAACGCAGTAAATATTCTTGGAGGCGATTGGTTAAAAGAAAAAGTAAGCTGGGAAAAGCAGAACCCTCCGCGTGAAACCCCTCCTGTTATGATAATGATCTGCAACAGGACTGAGACAGCGGCGAGGCTTGAATATTCACTTGTAAACGGATATGTTGCAGTGGAGGAATTGGGAGATAAAAACAGGCTCATCAGGATTGATCAGGATGCGCTGGACAAGATAGAGTCTGATGAAGAAGAAAAGCTTGATAAATCCAAAAAGGATTTGGTGAAGATTGAAAGGGATAAATTCAACACAGTAGGTAAGAAGGGAAAAGCCGGTGAATCCATCCATTGCGTTATCGGCGTCAACATGTTGTCTGAAGGTTGGGATGCAAGAACGGTTACTCATATCCTCGGTATACGCGCCTTTACCAGTCAACTGCTCTGCGAACAGGTTATCGGACGCGGTTTGCGTAGAATCTCTTATGATGTTAACGAAGACACCGGACGTTATGAGCCGGAATATGTGACTGTGTTCGGTGTGCCATTTACCTTCCTGCCTGCTGAACAGGAAGAGGGCCCTCCAAGAATAGAGAAACCAAAAACAAAGATTGAACCGATTAAAGATCGGAAGACATTAACAATTGAGTGGCCTCATGTATTGAGAACTGAGTATAAGCTGAATTACTTTTTGGATCTGGAATGGGACAAACTTGAGAAACTGACTTTATCCCCTGAAGACGCTCCCACTATTGTAGAAGTCGCGCCCGTTATAGACGGCAAGCCGAAGTTCGACCAGATCAGCGAACTCGATTTGGAAAAGCTTGCTGAAGAGCATCGCTTGCAGAGAATAAAACTTCAGGCGGCTGTGAGACTACATGAACATCTTGGGAAAAATTGGGAAGGCGACCCCGGCAGTCACATCAGCCAGTTGATGGAGCTGTTCGATAAGTTTTTAGCCTCCAACAAACTCGATATCAAAGTCCCTCTTTTTATAGGAACGGAAAAATTGAGAAATCTTGTTATCGCCCTCAATGCGCAGAAGATTATAAACCACATCGGGCATTTTATCCGATCCTCCAGCCAAGAAGCTCCTGCGATTATATTAGACCCTGTCAGACCAAAAAGAAGCACTGCCACTGCAATGACATGGTGGACCAGCAAACCGGCACAGCCTGTTAGAAAAAGCCAGATAAGCCATATCGTTGTTGACAGCGGATGGGAAAAGGTGGGTTTAGAGTTTGAGAGAGAAAGAATCCCTGGACTGATTTCATGGGCTAAAAACGATCATCTCGGCTTTGAGATATTTTATCTCTGGCAGGGACAGACCAAAACTTATTTTCCCGACTTCATCATAAAGTTTGAAAATAGCAGGCATTTGATCCTTGAGATTAAAGGTCAGACAACAGATCAGGACAAAGCAAAATGGCAGGCAGCGAGAGAATGGGTTGATGCTGTAAATGTGAACGGCAGCTTTGGGACATGGGAGTTTAAGGTTTTGGACGATCCGAAGAATTTGTTTGAAGTTGTAAAGTAAAGAAGATATCCATTCCCCTTGTAAGCTCAATCCGCAATCCTGTATCATATACACTAAATGGCCTACAGAGATTTACGAGAATATTTAAGTTTATTAGAGAAAAAGGGGCTCCTTAAGCGGATCAAGGCCGAAGTTGACCCGGACCTCGAAATTGCAGAAATAAATGACCGGGTTGTAAAAGCAACTGGCCCTGCTCTTTTGTTTGAAAATCCAAAAGGTTCAAAATTTCCTGTTCTTGCCAATGCATTCGGTTCCTATGAGAGAATGCGTCTGGCACTGGAGGTAGAAAACCTTGATGACATAGGCGGCCGAATCCTCGAATTTCTTGAACCTGAAATACCTACGAATTTCATAGAAAAACTCAAGGCGCTTCCAAAGCTGAAAAAGCTCTCGGATTTTTTCCCGAAAATTGTTAAGACCGGACCATGCAAGGAAGTAATCATTCGCGATAATCCTTCACTCGATATTTTCCCTGTTTTGAAAACATGGCCGGAAGATGGCGGAAAATTCATTACCCTGCCAATGGTTTTCACAAAAGACCCTGACAAGGGAGATCGTAACTGCGGCATGTACCGAATGCATGTATATGATTCAAAAACAACAGGCATGCACTGGCATATGCATAAAGACGGCGCGCGACATTACCGGAAAGCGGAACAGCAGGGCAAAAGACTGGAAGTTGCCGTTGCAATAGGTTCTGATCCTGCTGTTATGTATTCTGCAACTGCTCCTCTTCCTGAAGGAATAGACGAGATGCTATTCGCAGGGTTCCTGAGAAATGATACTGTGGAATTAGTGAAGTGTGAGACTATAGATTTGGAAGTACCTGCCAATTCAGAGATTGTGCTTGAGGGTTACTGCAATCCCGGAGAGCGCAGAATCGAGGGTCCCTTTGGAGATCATACAGGTTATTATTCACTTTCTGATGAATATCCTGTATTCCATATCACCTGTATCACGCACAGGCAAGATGCAATATATCCAGCAACAATCGTTGGGAAACCTCCAATGGAAGACTGCTATATTGGCAAAGCAACTGAACGAATATTCCTTCCGTTATTGAAAAAACAGCTTCCGGAAATCGTTGATATGAATCTCCCGCTCGAAGGCGTTTTTCACAATCTTGCTGTTATTTCTATTGATAAGCGTTATCCGGGCCATGCAAGAAAAGTTATGTATGCGCTTTGGGGAATGGGGCAAATGAGTTTCACAAAGGCAATTGTTATTGTTGATAAATGGGTAAATGTTCAGGATCTCAGCGAAGTTGTCTGGAGAATAGGAAACAATACTGATCCAAAAAGGGATACAGTGATTGTTGAGGGCCCACTCGATGTTCTTGAACATGCGTCCGGTATTCCTGCATATGGGGGTAAAATAGGAATTGACGCCACAAAGAAATGGACTTCCGAAGGCTTTACCCGCGAATGGCCTCCTGAAATAGTGATGTCAGAAGATATCAAAAAACATGTCACCGCGAGATGGAAAGAATACGGGTTTGATTGACTTTGTGTTGGCAAGCTTTTAATATAAAATCTGAAGGATGTATATGAAAAGATGAAAAGCAGTATTATTACCCTCCAGGAATCTGCAAAACAATTTTCTGAAAAAGGTGAATACGATAAGGCTATTGCCGCGTGGAAAAAAATTATCAGTGTTCGTGAAGATGCCAATATCTACAACACCATCGGTGACCTGTATATAAAAAAAGGTTCACAAAACGAAGCAGTAGTATTCTTTATACTCGCAGCAAATAAATTCAGAAGCGATGGTTTCCACCAGAAGGCAATGGCACTTTATAAAAAGATCCTGAATATTGTTCCTTTTGAGGTCAGCGTACTTATTGCGTTAGCAGATCTTTACGCAGAAAAGGGTATCGTCAGCAATTCTGTTACGTATTACCTTAAAGCGGCAGAAAAACTCTCCAGAGACGGAGACCTGGACAGGACAATAGATATCTACAATAAAATACTTCACCTCACCCCTTCCGATATAAATATAAAAACAAGAATAGCTGATTTATGGCTGAGCAGAGGCCTTTCGGAAAAGGCTGCAAATGAATATGCCGCAATTGCTTCGGACTGTCTGGAAAAGGATGATATTGACATGTCCGTAGAATTCTTTTCCAAGGCTATTGTTGCAGATCCAAAGAATGTCTGTTCATTTATCGGGCTAAGCACTTTGGCTGAAAAGAAAAACAACATGAAGCAAGCCCTGGATTTTGCAGCTAAGGCATTACTTTTTTCGAATAATGATAAAAATATCCTCTTAAAATATGTTCACCTTGCAACCAAAGCCAATGAAACTCAGGAGGCCAAAACCACCCTGTCAAAATTAATAATTTCTGCCCCTGCCGATATTGTTTACAAAAGACTTCTCGGTAGTATTTATATCAACGAAGGGCAGCCCCATAAGGCGTGGGAAGAATTACAGCCCTGTATTGATGAATTGTTACAGGAGCAAAACTGGGATGACGCATATGAATTACTTGAACAATTCAAAGAATCAGTACCCACCCCGGTCAAGCAAAGACTGGTGACTGTTTACAGAGGTAAAAGTGATGATGAATCGTTAGCCGGAGAGTTAAAGAATCTCGCAAAAATATATGAAGACCAGGGAGCAGCTCAGAAAGCCCTTGGACTGTATGGAGAGTTAGCAGAATTACAGCCTGGGAATATCTCAATTAAAAATAAGGTTGAAGAGCTTGAAAATCTCCTGGAATTAAAAATCCCTGATAACATAGAGATTCGGGATCAGATACAATCACTGCGGTCCGCACCCGAGGCAGTTGAAGTGTCTGAGCAGTCAGAGGACGATACTATTTTGAAAGAGCAATCTTATGATCTCGAAGTAGACGAAGAAGATTATGAATCCCATTACACCGCAGGAATTGAATATAAACAGAAGGGTCTTTTAGACGAAGCGATCAGGGAGTTTCAGATTGTGGCAAAAGATCCGGAAAAAGCCTTATTAAGCTCCAAAATGATTGCATTGTGTTATATGGAAAAAGGCGTATTTATCCGTGCGATAGCGGAGTTGAACATGCTACTTGAATCAATGTCCTGCGATGATGAGAGGGGCCTTGATATAAAATATGAGCTGGCTGAGGCGTATATGAAAAACAATGATTACAGCAAAGCTCTTGAAATATATTCTGAAATCCGTACAATGAACCACGACTACAGAGATGTATCACATAAGATTGATATTCTTAAGGATCTTATCGGGAAGTCTGAAGGAAAGCAAAAATCCAGAAAAAACCGGATCTCGTATATTTAGCTTCTTTCTGTAAACCACGAATCGGTTTTAATGAATTAGCAAGAACTCCCTGTGCTCTCGGCGCAGGGTTCTTAACAAACTCCTTCAATCATTACATATTACGCTTTGTCAAGTGAACCATGGAACACCTGAGTTTTTATAAATTAAAAGAACAACCGTTTTCCAATTCAAACGATAACAGGTATTTCTACAGCAACACACAGCACGCAGATGCGCTGATACGGCTTAAATATGCCGTTGATTCAATGAAAGGTCTGGCCGTCGTGGTAGGAGGCATCGGGACTGGAAAGACAACACTTGCACGGAAAATTCTTGATGAACTGGATGAAGACAAATATGAGGCCGCACTGCTTGTCGTTCTTCACTCGACTGTTACGGCAGACTGGTTTTTGAGAAAAATTGCCATTCAGTTGGGGGTTGAAAATGTGGCTGAAAGCAGACTGGATATCCTGGGACAATTATATAAGAGACTGCTCGAAATAAATGAATCCGGACTGAAAGCAGTAATCCTTATTGATGAGGCGCAGATGCTTCAGAACAGAGAGATAATGGAGGAATTCCGCGGCCTGCTTAACATGGAAGTATCCCAGGGTAAACTCTTAACTCTCATTTTATTTGGTCTCCCCGATCTGGGTAATATTCTTGCTCTTGATGAACCGCTAAAACAGAGGATTGCCGTAAAATACAGATTAAAAGAATTCGATCGCAGTGTTACTCAGGAATATATTCAGCACAGGCTCAGGGTAGCCGGTTGTGAAGAAGAGATATTTACCCCTGAAGCAATTACCTGCATCCACTCTTATTCAAAGGGCAATCCCCGTTTAATCAATACCCTTTGTGACAACGCCATCCTCGAAGGCTTTTTCATAAAACAAAAACCCATATGCAAGGATACCGTCGATTCAGTTGCTAATAATCTTGACTTTAACTCTTTGAATTGATACATTAAAATGTAAATGTATTTGACAGTCTCTTGCCCCCCCTTATAAACATCAATAATATCTTTAAATTCTGTTAGTTAAGCAATATTAGTTCCAACAATGCAGCAATTAAGCTTTAGGATTTTTTTGTGATTTGAATTACATGTGTTAAAGTTTTTTTTATTAGTGCCGATAATAACTATTGATATAAAAACAAGGGAGATACTATATGATACTTTTCTCCGATGTTTCAAAAAGTTACGAAAAGAAAACTGTCCTTAATTCCATCTCATTAATTATTAAAAAGGGGGACCTCATATTTATAACAGGTCCGAGTGGCGCAGGAAAAACTACTATGCTCAAGCTTATTTACTGTTCAGAACGCCCCGATAGCGGGCATATTACCGTTGCCGACTGGGATGTAAGCAAGTTAAAACAACATGAAATTCCTGAGCTAAGACGAAATATAGGCATAATTTTCCAGGATTTCAAACTACTGCCCAACAGAACGGTGTTTGATAACGTGGCTCTTGCGTTGAGCATTCACGGCATGAAATCTGAAAAAATAAGGCATTATGTTAATGAGGCATTGGATGAAGTAAAACTGCTTGATAAAGCATCCCTCTTTCCACAGTTTCTTTCGGGAGGTGAACAACAAAGGGTCGTAATTGCAAGGGCCATGGTGTCTAAACCGATCGTCCTGCTGGCCGATGAACCAACCGGTGATCTTGATATTGATAATGCAAAGGCAATTATGGAGCTTTTCAGCAAGATAAACAGCAAAGGCACCACTGTACTTATAGCAACGCATGACGACAATCTTTTTCGAGCATCAGGGAAGAGAGTTGTTTTTGTAAACGACCATTATATCGAAAAGGAGTATATAGGTTGAAAACTAAAAGCACATCCAGGGGTGTTTGGCTCGAAATCATAAAATACTCTTTCAAGACTGCCTTAAAAAGCTTACGACTTGAAAAGTGGATTAATCTTCTTACTATTCTGTCAGTCAGCATAGGTCTGACAATTTTTTGTGCCTTTATAATTATTAATTCAAATATGAGCTCGGCCCTTCAGCGCTGGGCCAAAAGCTTTGGCGTTGTAGTATATTTGAACGAAGATATCAACAAAGAAGGAGAAGATAAGTTAAAAAATCATTTCCTGCAAGATACAGATATTGAGGCAGTTAAATACATATCAAAAGAGCAGTCTTATGAGGAAATAAAAAAGACGTTGGGATCAAATGCTATGATCCTTGATGTTTTCAAGGAAAACCCCCTGCCCTCTTCCTTTGAACTCAAGCTCAAAAGGGATTACCTGGACCCTTTGCGTGTCAAAGAAAAGGCCGTACAGATAAAACAGTTGGACGGTGTGCAAGAAGTCCAATACGGCGAAAAATGGCTTTCATCCCTTAATACTATCGCGAAAACGATAAAGTTAGGTTCAATTGTTTTTGGAGCAGCCATATTTATAGCCGTTACATTTATTACATACAGCACGATAAAAATTCTTCTCCACAGAAGAAAAGACGAAATAGAAACATTGAAACTACTGGGCGCATCCAGAAGCTTTATAAAACTTCCCTTTTTGATCGAAGGTCTTTTTATAGGGACCCTTGGTGGAGTTATAAGTTCTCTTGCGATATTGGGTATTTACTCGTTTATCATGTATAAAATGGTCGAGTTCCTGCCGGCAATCAAATTCGTAGTAACATCTTTGCCTTTACCTGTATATTTAGTTATTCCTTTGGGAGGTGCCGTGATGAGCCTGATAGGGAGTTTTATAGCCATAGGGAAAATCAGGTACTAAATGTTTTTTTATGAGCTTCATCACATACAAAAATGTCTTCAATTCAGGAAAGAAGTATCAACTTCCCATTCTGCCGTACTTTCAGTATTGGTGTTATTTTTTTTCATTACTTTTTTAAATCTTTCTGACGCCTCGGCTGAAAAGGTAAATAAGTTATTTGAAATTCAGCAGAAAATCCGAAATGCCTGGAATAACGTCAGTGAATCAAAAGAAGAAGAAAAATCCATACGCACAAACATAGAAAGTATAAACGAAACAATCGGTAAGAAGGAGAAAGCACTCCGGGATTACGACAGACGAATGTCGCAGACACAGGAAGAATTTTCCCGCCTTGAAAAAGAGATTGATATGCTTACCGGAACGCTGGACGGCAGAAAACAATACCTGAAAGAATATATAAATTTTCTTAACAAAGCACAATTTAAAGATAATGCTTTCGTCCTTATGTCAGCAACAGACTACCAGGATTTGGCAAGAAGGAGCAAGAATATCAGCCTTATTGCCAATTATGAGAGCAGGGTGATACAAAAGTATATCAACGATATGGAAGAAATAAATTCCAAGAGGAAAAATCTGGAGTCAATTCTCGGAGAACTTGAAGCCAATAAAGAATACGCACGGGAAAAGAAAAAAGAATTACAGACAGAACTTTCAAAGAAGGGCGAATTGCTCTCCAGTGTAAAAGAAAAACAGATAGCATACGAGAAAAAAATCAAGGAACTGGAAAACTCATCACAAAAAATTCAGGGCATGGTCACAAACCTTGAGAAGAAGAAAATCCCTGAATCAATTACCGGCAGCGGGTTTGTTTCATTAAAGGGTCATTTGCCCTGGCCGATTGACGGCAAAGTGCTCATCCCGTACGGGCCATATAAGGATCATGTATATAATGTCTCTGCCTTTAAAAATGGCATAGAAATCGAAGCTGGTCCTGATGATGTGCCAAAAGCAGTTGCAGGTGGCCGGGTGATCTATGCAAATACTTTTGAAAGTTACGGTATGCTCCTGATAATAGATCATGGCAATGGCTACAACACGTTATATGGAAATCTCTCTGAGGTTATACTCCAAAAGGGCGATCTGCTTATCAAAGACACGGAGTTAGGAAAAATTACCAGGTCAAAACTCTTAAATACTCCAGCCCTGTATTTTGAAATCAGACACAATGGAAAGCCTGTCGATCCCGCAGAGTGGCTGAAAAAGCACGGCTAAAATGACAATGGTCAATTCTGAACTGACCATTAACCTGCAAATGGCAAAATCTCCTTGTGTTATTCATGCAGATGCACTAAGTCAGAAACTTTCCCTTCCGTTCCTAATTTCATATGCATAATATCTGTTGCATATCTGTACAATATATGTAAGGAGGTGGAATTATATGAAAAAGAAAATGCTGGCTAAGAATACAAAAGAATTTGATCAGCGGTTTGAAAAGGGGGAAGATATTTATAATCTTATAGACATGTCAAAAGCAACAATTATGCGCACCGGGAAAAAAGTTCGCATCACAATAGATATTGCTGAATCCCTGGTAAACGAAATTGATGAAATACGTCAAACGATTGGTGTTGATAGAGGAGCGCTGATAAAAATCTGGCTGCATGAACGTGTGAAACAGGAAAAAGGAGCAGCCTGATTATCTGTTATTTAACTTGGCGCTTAATCAAAAAATTCGGAAGCAATAACCGCGTCTTCCATACCATACGTTTCTGTGCATCTTTCCGGTAAATTCTCATCTATAATGTACTTGACATGTAAAGGATTGCCACTAAATATCTTCAAAATTTATTTAGACCAATAATTATCGATACTTCGCATAAGTCAACAATTGCAAATTTGTTTTAGAGGGCTTGATTTCATTTAGCAATCGTAAATATTACTTACAGGTATATCTTTGATAACGTCTTTTTATACTTATCCAATTCTTTAATTTTAACAGGATGATATATATAATCTTCATAAAGTTATAACGTAACCCATGTTTCTTGTATTTTTTTCTTGACTTTTCAATTTATTTAACTGTAAAATATATTTACACTTTATCTTGGGAGGAAGAATTTATGAAAAAGATATTTACGTTGAATGTAACAGTCGGGTTTTTAGCATTACTGTTCTTTTTGGGGATAACCGGTGAACAAATACATGCAGCCAACTTGCTTGTTAACGGAAGCTTCGAAGATGGGCCATCCCTTGGGGTCTCACCTTTTATTATGCTGCCTTCTGGCTCTACGGCTATTGTCGGATGGACCGTTGGTGATAATGGCATCGATTATGCCGGACTCGGTACATGGAATATCTCAGATGGCTTACACAATGTCGATCTGGATGGAAGCACAGGTTCCACTGATAACGGGTCCATCTCTCAGACATTTGCAACAATCACTGGGCAACAGTATGTCGTCAATTTTGATCTGTCTGGAAATCCCGCCTCTTATCCACTGATCAAGCAAGTGGAGGTAAGTGCTGGTGCAGATTCGCAGGTTTTTTCATACGATATCGTATCCTTAAATCTTAATAGCAACCCGCTCACGATTAGTTATACCTCTGAGACGTTTCTTTTCACGGCAACAGGGGACTCTTCTACACTCACATTCAGGAGCCTCACATACCAAACAGGTTACACAAGTTATGGGCCTATTATTGACAATGTAGTTGTAAATGAATATCTGCCCGATCTAATTATTACCCGTATTAGCAATATCCCTAATCATAAAAAAAGTGGCGGCAAGTTTACCATTAAAGATGTTGTAAAGAATCAGGGTACTGCAGAAACAGGACAATTCACAAATGGGTATTATCTTTCGATAGACGAAGTTAAAAGCGATGATGATATAGAAATAGAAGGCAACCGCAATATACCATCGCTGGACCCCGGCAAAAGTTCAAGCAAGAATAATGGAATAAAACCTGTTAAGGTCAAAATACCATCTAATACCTCTCTTGGCACTTATTATGTAATAGTTTGTGCAGATAACACGAATGTAATAGCAGAGAGTGATGAAACAAATAACTGCCTTGCATCAAAGAAAACAATAACAGTGCATAAATAAGATCTTAACTGTTTATAAGTTGTAGTTTTATCAGGGCTTGGTTAATTCCAGGCCCTTTTTATTTCAACCTTTCAATCGGTTATCATCAATTTTAAAGTCATCGCGACTTATCTATAAGCAGGTATTAGCAATAACAGCCACCATGGTTGAAAAGTCACGGTATCTGATAATTATTGTTGACCATCAATCTGTAATTAACTTGGCGATTAATAGCAGGACTTAAGAAATTAAACCTGCGACTTATATGTCGAACTTCACGTTTATATTAACTCTCCGATTCTCTCTCTTTCAGAAAGGAAGTAAAAAGCCATTTAGTTAAAACAAACTTACAATATTTATAAATTCATATAATGAACTGCATATCATTTATCCTCCTGAAGGGGTCTTGAAATCAGATTCTCCCAATGGAGGATTTTTTATTAATTTGTCGATCTTCACGCTGAATCTGAAATCATCTACAGATATTGCCAGCTTTGACGGATACCAGAATCCTTCATAATTCTGCGGTTCAGCGTATGTTATGTGAACAGTTTTGCCGGACGAACTGATATCCTGTATTACCGGTAAAAGCGTCGCTTTATCCAAATGAATCTCTTTTCTTACGTTTCTTATTATATACTCATCTGCCTGGCTGTAGAGGAAACCTCCTTCCACATCGTCCCACCAGAAAACAGCATAGAGAAATTCTTCAATCAGACCTGCAAGTTTTGTATCTTTCTTTCCGGTTAGAACATAAAGTTCTCCGTCTTTTTTGACAATGTCGCTCACGAGCATGCCGAATTTATACATCCTCATGTGCGCACGGTCAGGTCTTTGAAAAATCACAGATGCATTGATCTGGTCATACAATTCACTATTCTTTTCAATTCTTATATCTGCAATTGCCTTTAAAACCTGAATATCATCGCTGACCTTTGAAACAATCTCGTCAAGAGAAAGTTCTTCTCTGTATTGAGGTGGTACAGGAGTGATTACTTTGGGAGCGCATGAAATAAAAAAGTGAGAAGTGAGAAGTAAACAGCAAGGAGTAAGGAGTAAGCGGTAAGAAGCCTTACATTTAAAAAAACTATTAATAAAGTCTCTTGCAAAAGTCCCTGTAAAATGACTTGGGTTGTCATACCCGTGAAAACGGGTATCCAGAAGCCTTTGTTTTCCTAAGAAACTGGATTCCCGATTACTACATCGGGAATGACAAAACAAGCCTCTTGCAAACGCCTTAATAGAAAAGTATTTCAATTGCCTCTTCAACATTTTTAACACCGATAATTTCTAAGCCATGTCCCTCAAGTCTCGGGGCGTTGCTCACAGGGACGATCCCTTTTGAAAAACCCAGCTTCGCGGCCTCTTTGATCCTTGTTTCAGCTTGTCCGATCGCCCTTATTTCACCGGACAATCCTATTTCACCGAACGTAAAAGTTCCAGTCCCTATTACACTGTTTTTATAAGAAGAAGCAATAGCTGCTACAATGCCGGTATCGATTGCTGGTTCATCAATTTTCAATCCGCCGACAACATTTACAAAGATATCCATTCCGCCAAGATGCATTCCGAGTCGTTTATCAAGAACCGCGATAAGAAGATTTATCCTGTTATAATCGACGCCAAGCGCGGTCCTTCGGGGAACTCCAAAGTTCGATGTGGTAACAAGCGCCTGAATTTCGACAAGCAAAGGGCGCGTGCCTTCGAGACTCACAGTAACTACAGAACCCGGCACATTCAGAGGTCTTTCTGAAAGAAAAAGTTGCGATGGGTTGTCTACTTCTTTCAAGCCTGATTCCTGCATTTCAAAGACACCGATCTCATTGGTGGAGCCGAACCTGTTTTTTACGGTCCGTAAAATTCTGAACGGATTTCCCTTGTCTCCTTCAAAGTAGAGCACTGTGTCAACAATATGTTCCAGCACCTTGGGCCCTGCAATCGCTCCTTCTTTTGTAACATGTCCGATGATGAACAGGGGTACCGCATGTTTTTTGGCAAAAAACATAAGCTTTGTCGCGCATTCCCTTATCTGGCTCACCGAGCCCGGAGCGGAGGGAAGCTCAAGTGAGAAGATCGTCTGAATGGAATCTATAACTATAACCTGGGGGTTAATATCCTGCGCTACAGAGATTATTCCTTCAAGGGAAGTTTCCGGGAGGAGAATAATCTTATCAGAAGCTATCTGTAATCTTTCAGCCCTTAACTTTATCTGTTCAGGCGACTCCTCGCCTGAAACATAAAGAACCTTGCCCAATTTTGCAAGCCCTTTAAGAGACTGCAGGATTATTGTAGATTTCCCAATGCCGGGATCTCCACCTATCAGTACAACCGAACCCATGACAACCCCGCCGCCCAGAGTCCTGTCGAGTTCCTTAATCCCCGTAGAATATCTGGAGCCTGTAGAAGCTGAAATCTCTGAAAGTACGATTGGCTGGGCTGTTTTTTGCTTTTTCAGTTTTGCAATACGTTCTTCCTCAACAAAACTGTTCCACTCTCCACAGTCTGGACACTTCCCAAGCCATTTCGGACTCGCATAACCGCAGCTCTGACATTGATAGAGTATTTTGGAACGTGGAGGCATATGCCTATTTTAGCAACTTTAAAATTAAAATTGTAAAGCAGACGTATTAACCTATAAACGGCAATTTACCACAGAGTACACCGAGAACACAGAGATAAATTGCCTTTTAAGTCTTTCTCTGTGATCTCTGTGGTTCAACTGCTTTTTTAGTATTAAACTTCTAAACTATGTCAAAACAGGTCTTTTATCCCAATGCAGAGAGAAATTATTATTTTAATCGCCCATCTGTTGACTTTGAAGACAGGATTCTGTTAATTTTTAGTTTTACTTCTTATTGCCTGTCGGCGGTGTAGCTCAGTCGGTTAGAGCATACGGCTCATATCCGTAGTGTCGCTGGTTCGAGTCCAGCCACCGCCACCAACCACTGGACCTAAATAGAGTCTGTTTATAAATTTATGTGAAGAAAAACACTATAATTGGGTTTTATTTAGTCGTCATTCCCGCATATAGTAAGCGGGAATCACATTCTTCGACAAGCTCAGGATGACAATGGTGTCATGGTGAGCCTGTCGAACCATGGATGCCCGATAACAGACTTTAACTAAGATATTTGTACTCAGATTAACTCAGATTTAACAGACTAAGAAATGAATGTAACTTTTTTGGTCGCTGACTTTATAACAAAAATACGTTCGTTATTGCTTTGTAAGTCTGCAGGTGTAATAAAAAAACCATGACGGTCAGGAGTATAGCTTAGGGCATAGCCTATTATTACTTCACCATCAAGAAACTCCACCCTGACCTTCTTACCGCTTCCGGATATAACATCATTATAAATATCATTATGGTTTTTATTGCCCTTGAAATCTTTAACAAAAAATGCTGCCTTCAATTCTTCCATATCAATCTCTACTATCTTCAGCTTTTCCATATCAACCGTTACTACTTCGCCACTTGTTAATTCTAAATGAAAAAAACTTTTATCAGGGGAAAAGTCAAGCATTTTCCCTTTAAGTATAGACCCATCTTGAAATCTTACAACTATTTTATTGAATAACATCTAACCACCCCTATGTCTGTATTTTAAAGCATTTTAGCAAAATGTTTCCAATCTGCAAATAAACCGACCGAAGGGCCGCTCCGAGACTGCAAATGTATCAGTCCGGATTACCCCCGGCTATTTTTTTACGGATTTTATTTAGCGTATCCTTAAAATCTTCTGATGCCGGTGAAAGAGAAACAGCTTTCCGGGCCAGTTCTTCTGCTTTTCCCATTTCTCTGCCAGTGGTGTAATAAAGCCATGCGAGGTTGTTGTATGCTCTCGGATCCCCGGACTTTTTTATGGCATTTTCGTATGCTGCTTCAGCGCTTTCATAGTCACCTTTCTTAAAATAAAGGTTTCCGATAAAAAGATAAGCAACTGGAAGGTTTTTGCCGGCAATTTCGTACTGTTCAAGTGCAGGGCCGTATTCATCGCGGCTTTCATATCCCTGGCCAAGGTTGATATGCTCTTCAGAAGTAAGTGGATCTTTAAGTGTGATAATTCTTGGCAGACTGCAAGAAAACAGAAGCAATGTTATGAGTGTCAATCCGACGGCTTTACGATAAGTGTCCAAAAGCGGGTTTTCCCCCATATTTTCTTTAGTTCGTTAAAGGATATGGTTTTTTCTTCGCTGCCTGAATGAGCTATTATACCATCGCTGCTGTAACCTGTAACCACCATAAAGTGATTTCTCTGGTAGAAAAACGCTCCGTAGTCTACGAGAATAATAATCGGGATTTCGTTGATTATGTTATTCCTGAGGTCGTTGATGCTGCCCGAATACTGCATCGTCTGAAAACCATTTTTTTTAGCATAAAACTCAAGATCAATTCCGAGAGTTCCCCGTGCTCCCTTACTGTAAACTTCAGAACTTATCTTATCGGACGTTACAGGGATGAAGGAAGGCTTTTTGGCATACCAGTAATTCATAACAGATGCCAGAGATGAAGGCCCGCACTGATGATTTGTGTCTTCGTAAAACGGGACCTCCTGTATCACCTTTTCCTGTACGTATGTGCCGCCCGATATTTTCCCAGCACAGCCCTGTAGAAAAATAAAGAGCATTAGAAGACAAAAAGCCTTTTTCATTAACAAAAGAAATATATTCAGCGTTTAAACCAATAAACGGCAATTAACCACAGAGTACACAGAGATAAAAGAATTCATATTCAAAAACTTACCCACAATATTTGCATCTGTTTTGCTATCACTCGAAAGGTGAAATGACTTTATGTTTTAACATATTGTCTTTTAAGTCTTTCTCTGTGATCTCTGTGGCTCAATTGCTTTTTTTGGTTAATCTGAAAACGTTGCTTATTGTACAATGACCTTGTGCCCAGTAAGATGCAAAATTACTATGACAAGAATTATTATTATGAGGACGCCAATAACGGCTTCAAGCCCGTCTCCACCTACCTTCAGTGTGTCAAGCTGCTGGGCATAATTGTGAAGCTGATGGTCACTCAGGAGGGAGAGCCGTTCTTTTACCTCCAATGAACTGAACCCGAGGTCTTCGAGTCTCTGCGATACAAGTTTTGTTTCGAGAAACTTCTGAATCTTATCAAGGTCGGAAACTTTCCGGGTCTCATCGATGTTCATAGCATTCGAAGGGATAAATCCTGCCTCAACATGTGGAACCATCGCGATTACAAACATTGCAAACACAAGATACCATACTATAGATTTCTTTAACATTTGCCTTTACCTCCTTTGTAACAAAGTTTTTATAAGTTAAATATATTATATGGAGAAAATGAAAAATGTAAAGATAAAAAGTATGAAACTTGTAACCCTTCAGTGAAAGGTGGAAGCAACACGCCTCAGATGTTATTTTTTGAATCAGGGCGGTTTCTTCTTTTTAAGGAGGTGGGGTATCTTTATGGAACAAGAGGGGGGAAGGATCAAGGGTAATGTCCTTGGATAG
>JACRLN010000028.1 GCA_016215115.1 Nitrospirota bacterium | reverse complement strand
TCCTTAGTTCTCTTTGATGCAACATGATAATGTCCTTTCCTGCCATCCCGCCTCCTTTTTTAAAAAGAGGCAGTATAGCATCACTTGGAATAGGACATTTCTATTTCGGTAAAAGCGGACATTTCTATTTCTGGATTACACAAAATATTTTAATAAGTTAGTAAGCGTTCAGTTACAAGGGGTTGGTTGAACCCCATACCTGATTTAAAGATATAAAATGTTTTATATTGTTTCTAAAAATTCTACAGTATTAGCAATTGTTTTCTTGTGCCAGAGAATCGAGACGTGATTTGCGGGAACATTGTAATGTCTTTCCGCCCATGGAAGTATAGAACTTTTTGCAGAAACCATTATATCTCCTTTTTCCGGGGTTATTTCATCCGGAAGCAAAGCAGCCGGAAAAGCTTTAATTAATGAATCGGGTATTGCCAGAAAGGGCCTTGGATAAATATCCTTGTCCCGTGCTTCCCATTTATATACAGTCAGCAGACGGGTCTTTGTTCCCCCAAATGATAAATATCTTATTCCATCGTCAGGAGCATCTTTCAGGTTTTTGAAAAAATCTGAATCAGGCAAAAGTTCTTTTGGGGCATGGCACTCAATCAGTTCATTGAACCTTTTCAGAACTTCAGAAACAGGGCCGAGAGTGTTTTTCGGCAGAACAATTTTGAGAACAGACGATAAAGGTTTGAGATATTTCCCGATAAGCGCAAGTGAACTCCCATGATGAGGGGTGGAGATGGTTATCAGTGCTTTGACTTCAGGGACCTTTCTTTCCATTAATTTTCTTGCGATAAGCCCTCCGCGGCTGTGCCCAATTAGTGCAACAGCTTTTCCGGGAAAGAACTTTCTTGTAATTTCCATTACTTGTTTGAGCTCCTCAACTGCAACACTGATTGGACCCACAGGTCTCTTCTGATTCCAGCACACAAGGTTATATCCTTTAATCTGGAGTGCAGCCCACAAACTGTCAACTTTTTCAGGGAAATCGCCAATAGTGATCTTTTTTTTGTTTTGTATCAAACATGGCCTGGGGCGTCGCGCGGCAAAGATTTTAATCGGGACATTTTTGGCGAATATCCTGGTGTCCAGGGGATTAAGCCAGATACCTTTATCTACTGCGAGCCCGTGGATGAATATTACAACAGGTCTGTCTGCCCTGCCCTTATGAATGGTTATGTCTAATTCCATTTCACAATTAACCACAGAGAACACAGAGTTTAATAAGCTGATAGCTAATAGCTAACAGCTATCAGCTTCTTTGTGACCTCTATGGTTAAGATCACGAAAACCTCTGCTTCTCCAGCGTGCCGTTATTGTTCATATGCACCACCTCTGCAATCTGTGCATTTCTGATCATGCGGTCGCATAATTTGCATGGTTTACCGTTAGCGAAACTTTTGTCCTCTTCAAAGCCGGCAATATAAATGATCGCTCCTTTCATTCTTTCAGGAGGGGCATTGATTATTGCGTTTTGCTCGGCGTGTACGGCTTCGCATAATTCATACCTTTCACCTGATGGGATATTAAGCTCCTGCCTGGTGCATTTCCCCGTATCTATGCAATTAGCAATTCCACGAGGAGAGCCATTGTAGCCTGTGCTTATTATTACACGGTCTTTGACAATAACGGCGCCATATTTCCTGCGCAGGCAGGTGGAGCGCGATGAAACCACTTTTGCTATTTCTATAAAATAATTATCCCAGTCAGGACGCACTGTATTACTCCTTTGATGTTATTAAGGTTGTATATCCTTCATTAGCAAGCTTAGATGCTACAGTATAAGCGCTGTCGCGGCTGTCGTATCTTCCGATTCTAACTCTGTAAAATTTCTGATTGTCCTTAAGGAATGTCGTAATATAAACATCACTGTATTTTAAATCAAGCCCCTGTTTTAGACGGTCGGCATTGGATTTTTCAATAAACGAGCCTACCTGAATCGATATCATGCCTGCGGAAAGTGATGGTGAAAACTCTACTCTCTTCACATATCTCATGTCCCGTCCGAGATACTCGATCTTTACAAGCCCTACGCCTTTTCCGATGTGATCAATTTCCCGCGCTGCGCCGTAAGAGAGGTCCAGGTCCCTGCCGGGTATGAACGGCCCCCTGTCGTTCACTGTCACAATAACCGATTTGCCGTTGTCGGGATTAGTGACGCGCAGTCTTGTTCCAAAGTCCATTTCCTTATGCGCAGCAGTAAGCCCGTACATATCGTATCTCTCGCCTGAAGAAGTCGGCCTTCCGTGAAAGTCAGCGCCATACCAAGAGGCAGTGATGTAACCTTCCCCTGGCGGCATCCTGTACTCTGGCGGGGGAAGAGAGGCGCAGGAGGCGAGGAGGATTGCCGATAAGACGATTGCGAGGTGTTTTATTGATGTATTTCGAGTGGTCATAGTATCTCGTTATAATCAACTTCGATACCGTTTTTAATTTTTCTGTAATAGATCATCTTTACGTTTATGCTTTCGCTTAAAGTCTTTTTAATCTTATATGTCTCAGGTTTAATTGAAACCGGCATATCTCCAAGATATGCATCTATACCTCTTGATTCATCGGTTTTTTCAGATAATCTGTATTCAACGCCTTTAATCTCGGCAGCTTTCTTTAAGATAGCCTCCTGAAATTTAAGCCCGAGAAATGTCTGAACAATTACAAGGTCATGCGCCCATACGTCAACCATATTCGCATCGATTTGGTTCATTGAGGCCTTCAGATTATCAAGCATCGCCAATATTTTCTCTTTTGCTTTTTCTATGGAATCAGGGTGTCTTTGCAGATACCATTGCTCCCACTCCTCCAGAGTTCTGCCGGTAAATTCCTGTATCAAATCTGTAAGCTGACCTACAACTTTTGGCCGAGTCCCCTGAGCATTCTGATTTGCAAGATTGATTATCTGAGTTACATATTTGGGAAACTCCGGCTTTGGAATTTCCAGAGACTTTCTAATTGCTTCATTCGTTAATTTTATTTTCATTCCGGATATTATTGCCTCTGCATTTCAAGAAATTTATCTCTGTACTTGAAATTCATAGCTATATCTACTCCTGCCAATTTATTTTTAATCAGATGAGCATTTATAAAGGTTTTATTTTTGAGATATAGATAACACAATAGATTACCTTTATCGTCGTATTTTGTTGTATCGAATTTAAGAAATATCTTTTCACCCTTTAGTTTTTCTTCTAAGAACTGAAGCGCTTTCCCGTTTATTTCCTTTTTCTCTTTAACCCCAAGCAACCTGACTTTTAAATCGTTATTCAGAACTACAATTTCAGGGCTGACTACTTCTTTAACCGAATAGTATGTTTCTCTATGATGGTCTGAGCCGTTATCAATCTTTGAACCGAATTTCAATTTCCTTGGATCAACTTTCTTATCAAACCTGACAGGGTCCTTAAACACATATGGCAGCTTAAGAATTTCTTTCTTGAAATCAACATCCCTCTTTCTCTGGATAATTGCTTCAATGTCCTGCTGTTGCTTGCTGATATTTAGTTTTTCTCTGATAACAGGTAAAAAATCTTTATTGATTTCATAACCCATGGAGTGTCTTCCTAATCTCTTTGCGGCAAGGCAGGTCGTCCCGCTTCCTAAAAATGGATCAAGGACTGTATCACCGACAAAACTGAACATTTTAATCAACCTTCTTGGCAATTCCTCCGGAAACATTGCAAGGTGTTTATCCTGTTTTTCTCCGGAAAAATTCCAGTGCCCATGAAAATATTCGTTCCACTCTTCCGTGGTAAGTTTGGATTTTTCTTTTATCTCCCTGCTCACCTTAGGCGGGTCACCAAGTTTCTTGAAGATCAAAATAAATTCATAGTCAAGCTTGATAATTCCATTCCGGGGATAGGGGAAAGAACCCATGATTGTTGCACCGCCGGTTGTATTACACGTAGTAACCTTCTGCCAGATAATCGCGCCCATGTAATCAAACCCGATTGTCTCGCAGAATCTGATAATTTCTTCTCTTATAGGGATGATTTTGTATCTGCCGTAATAAACAGATCGGGCAAACTGATCCCCGATGTTGATGCACAAACGGCACCCTTCATGAAGAACCCTGTAACACTCCTTCCAGACAAGATTGAGGTTATTGATATATTCCTCATAGGAATGATTAAACCCGATCTGGCTTCCATTGCCGTAATCCTTCAACTGCCAGTACGGCGGAGAAGTGATGACGAGATGAACTGAATCGTCTTTCAGTTCGTTCATGTTCCGGCTATCGCCGATAATTATGGAGGGTTTGGATTTTTGCAACGGTCTATTCCTTTACATGTTTACGAATTGAATTCTCAATTGCTTGAAACCAATCTAAGTAATCACCAACTGAGTCTTCAACTAAAGCAACCTCTTTCTTGGTAAGGGTACGTTCAAGAACTTGGTTAGCGACTTCTTGAATATCACTAACGTTTATCGAGTATACAATTCTATCATTGCGATTATTTTTCATCATTTATTCTCCTGAAAAATAAATTCATATTTATTTGTGAAAAATGTTCTGACGATGCCATCGAACTGCATTGTGATGCGGGTGAATTTCACTTTTACCCGGTAAATGTATTCTCGTGCTTTTCCTCGACAATACTCTAATGAATTCATAATCTCCCAGTTTTCCAAAATCTGATGGCAAAGAATAAACTTGTGATGACACATTAATCGTATAGTCATCCAGTAATGTGAACCAACCAACGTCAAAAGCCCAATGATGAAGGTGACACAGAGCTAATCCATTCCAAATATCATCTCGCCCCATGGAACTATGTGGAACAATATGGGCGGCTTCAACCTCCCAAGATAAAGAATCCGGGGAATTGATTATCATTCCGCAAACTGAACACTTGCAACTGTACGCTTCAATGACGGCTTGACGAAATCCTCTCGTTCGTATGGCAGATTCTCTCGTTACTCTGTTAACTTTCTTTTCCCTATCAAATGGATTATAGTTTTCAGGTCTCGGAGATTCACTAAGCTTCTTTACAATCTTCTGAACTTCGTAAGACTTGATTGGCAAAAAGTCCTTTCTCGCCGCAGGTATATTTGAAAGCTTAAGCGCCTCATCGAAGCCTTTCTCCGTTAACATCCATTCTTTTTTCTTCGTTAGTTGGATCGTCTGCGTTGGACGTGAAACCAATTTTTCTTTTGCCAGACAATCTGCTGCTCGAAAGAGCAATCTATGCCAGAGAAGCGCTTTCTTAACACGATTCTCTTTACGATATACAGTCTGCAAGAAGGCAGAGCGTTGATGCTCATTTAGTCCAAAGTCATCCGCTATCTCATCGACGATTTCCTGTCCAGAACCAAACTCTTTAATGACTCCACCATGTTTCAGTAAAGCTCGCAGTAAAACTTGCTCAACTTGTTTCCGTGTTGGCATAGCCAACTGTTCAAGCATTGTGCTTTCGTAACTCATCGTTATCCTTTATATAGCTTTTGCTTTCAATGTAAATCAATCTTTATGTCGTTATATTCCCCTGCTATCCGCATATGGCGGTGATGTAACAATCAAGTCTATTGAATTATCATCAAGGTTTTTTAAAACTTCTTTACAATCGCCTAAAATTATTTTTGTATTTATTTTTTTCATAATCTATCAGTATTCAATTATATTTAAGGTTTTGCTTTCCCCTTATCAAATACCTCTCTATTCTTTCACTTCTCCAATTATTGTAATAACTTCCTCACTCCTTTTAAAGGCTCCTTGTCTGCTCATCTATAAAATATTTTATTTGCTTTCCCGGCAGCTTTATATTTTATAGCCCGCACCGCACATATGCTCAAAAAATCTTCTGCGAGATGCTTATCGACTTCTGCAATCACCTTGTAAATCTTTTCAGCCTTCTTTATGTTTTGTTGTTCTCTCGAATCTGTAATCTTCATATCACCCTGTCTTATCCTGAAACGAAAACAGGGATATGATGACCCATATCCCTGCTGACTTCCTGTTTCTGTATTAATAACTTGTTACATATTTTCACTGACATTAACATCACGATAATTGGGCGAGGCACCGCCTCGCCCCTACATGTCTCTCCGTGCCCTCTGTGGTTAAGCATTTAACTGCATTTCGTAAATCCGCAATCTCTGCAGACCGCGCATCCGCCTTCGTGCTCGACAGCTCCGCCGCAATCCGGGCACGCTCCGCAGAGCATTATTTTTTCCCTGGTCTCTTTTTCTTCTTTGGGATGTGAGCCATTGCCGTTCCCCTTGGCGCCGCGTTCCGTGTATCTTTCAATAGCCTTTGATATGGCGTCTGAGCAGGATGAAATCTTTCCGCCGTTAGCCCATGCCGGGCTGTGGCAACTGATGCCTTTAAGTTGTTTAGCAAGCTCTTCAGATTCAATGTTGCTCCTCAAGGCAAGGCTTACAAGCCTTCCGATGGCCTCTGCCTGGCTTGAGGCACAGCCTCCTGCCTTTCCCATCTGTGTGAAAAGCTCGAAAAGATTGCCGTCCTCATCTTCATTTATGGTGACATATAAATTGCCGCAGCCTGTCTTCATAAGCCTTGTTGTGCCCTTGATTACCTCAGGTCTTTTCCTCGGCATTATCTTTTGTCCGGGTTCCGGAATCTGTATTTTGTCTTCTGTCTTTGTCTTTCCTGTGGAGAGCACCTGATCTTCCCTTGAACCGTCTCTGTAAACTGTGACGCCTTTACAGCCAAGACCATATGCCAGGAAATATGCATCCTCCACCTCTTTCGGAGCGGCATTATGCGAGAAATTAACTGTCTTGGAAACAGCGTTGTCAACATGTTTCTGAAAAGCCGCCTGCATCCTTATGTGATCAAGAGGAGATATATCGTGTGCGGTAATAAAGACCTTTTTCACATCATCGGGGATTTCACTGATATCCCGCAGGCTGCCTTTTTCGGCAATTTTGTCTATAAGTTCCCTGTCCCAGAAGCCTCTTTCTTTTGCAATGCTCTCAAAATGGGGATTGATCTCGTAGAGTTTTGTGCCTTCAAGGACATTACGGACAAAAGCAACTGCAAACAACGGTTCTATGCCGCTTGAACATCCTGCGATTATCGAAAGCGTCCCTGTAGGGGCAATGGTTGTAGCGGTAGCATTTCTCAGAGGCATTTTGTCTCTATAAATGCTCTGCTCGAAATTCGGGAAGGTGCCCCTTTCATCTGCTAAAAAGGATGATTGCTTTTTGCTTTCTGTCTGGATGAATTTCATCACTTCAGTTGCAAGTTTTGAGGCCTCCTCGGAATTATAGGGTATGCCAAGCTGTATCAGCATATCTGCCCAGCCCATAACTCCGAGCCCTATTTTCCTGTTTGCTTTTGTTGCCTCTTCTATTTTCTTCAGCGGATATTTATTGATTACAATAACGTTATCAAGGAAATGGACCGATCTGTGAACGGTCTTCCTGAGAGAGTCCCAGTCTATTAGTTCGGAAGCCTGGAAGTTCGGAAGTTCGGAAGTTCCTTCTATTCTTCCACGCTTCCGTGCTTCCGCACTATTTGTATTTACAAATTTGGCAAGGTTAATAGAGCCTAAATTACAGGACTCATAGGGCAGAAGCGGCTGTTCACCGCACGGATTTGTGCTTTCAATATCCCCCACCGACGGCGTTGGATTATACTGATTCATTCTGTCAAGAAATACAATGCCCGGCTCCCCATTTTTCCATGCATGGTGCACTATCAGGTTGAATACCTCTCTGGCTTTCAGGCTGCGCACAGGTTTCTTTGAGTGAGGATTTATTAAGTCGTATTCTCCATTTTTCTCAAGCGCCTTCATAAATGCATCAGTTATTCCTACTGACAGATTGAAGTTGTTCAGTTTTGCGTTGCTTTCTTTTGCAGAGATAAATTCAAGGATATCAGGGTGGTCGACACGCAAGATACCCATATTTGCACCCCTTCTTGTGCCTCCCTGTTTTATGGCCTCGGTTGCCGAGTCAAAAACCGTCATGAATGAAATCGGGCCTGATGAGATCCCTTTTGTTGAGCCTACAATATCACCCTTGGGTCTGAGATTGGAGAATGAAAAACCGGTGCCCCCGCCTGATTTATGTATCAGTGCAGCATTTTTTACTGCCTCAAAAATAGATTCCATTGAGTCTTCGACAGGAAGAACAAAACATGCAGAAAGCTGCCCGAGCCTTCTTCCTGCGTTCATGAGTGTTGGACTATTAGGGAGAAACCTGAATGATGTCATCAGATTGTAAAATTCATCTTCTACGTGCTTTACTTCCGCTTCGGATTTGGCATAATTCAGCTCCACGGTGGCAACAGTCTTTGCCACTCTCCTGAAAAGTTCTTCAGGAGTTTCTACAATACTGCCCTCTTCATCTTTTTTTAAATATCGTTTCTCCAGAACCTTTAATGCACTCGGTGTTAGATCAAGTTGTGTTGATACCAGTTCCGCCATACGCCCTCCCTCTATAAATTAATAATTAGTAATTTGTAATAAGAGTCTGTTTATAAAGTGCCTTTTTCTGTCATTCCGGCTTGTCCGGAATCTTTTTTCAGAAGGATTCCCGACGCGCTTCGCTTGCGGGAATGACAGATGACAGTAGTATATAAACAGAAACTATTTAGTAATGAGTATTGTCCTTTAACATCCCTATACTTTCATTGTTCATTATTCATTTATAATTATTCATTGTCCTTCAATATCCTCTATTTAGAGGTATTGGGAAATTAAACCACAATATGTTGTATATGTCAAGCAAAAAGTGAATATTTTTAAACCCTTTGATTTTAATGAGATTTTGCTGTGAAAATTACGTTGATTAAATGTGGATTAAAAAAATATGTATAATAATTACCATTACATATCCGGAGAATGTATGGCAGAAGTAAGTGTACAAAGAATATCCTACGGCGGATGGGAAAACTGCGTACAGATAAAAAATGATATTGTTGATTTGATAGTAACTGTTGATGTGGGTCCGAGAATTATTCGATACGGTTTTGTGGGCCGGGAAAATGAACTGTGTGAAGTTGAATCTACTATGGGGTCAAGAGGGGGAGATGAATGGAAGATTTACGGAGGTCATCGTCTATGGCATAGTCCTGAAGATAAAAGAAGGACCTATGAACCTGACAACGAGCCGGTAGCATGGGAAGAAATCGCAAACGGAATCAGGACTAAACAAAATATAGAACCACGGAACAGGATCCGGAAGGAAATGGAGATATCACTTTCTTATGACAACACATCAGTTACAATCCTTCATAGTTTGACTAATAAGGGGACAGGACCTGTGGAACTGTCTGTATGGAGCATTTCTGCGATGGCAACAGGAGGAAAAGAAATAGTCCCTTTCTCACAAAGAGATACCGGCTTGCTTCCAAACCGGCTCATGTCATTATGGCCCTATACAGAACTGGACGATCATCGAATATTCTTTGGAAAGAAGTATATTATCCTGCAGCAAGATCCCGGTATGGAACACCCCTTGAAAATCGGCATATCTAATGAAAATGGCTGGGCTGTTTATTTCAATCACGCCCATCTCTTTGTAAAATGTTTTACCCATTATATGAAGGCCCGATACCCTGATTTTGGGGTGTCATATGAAACATATGTTAATGATTTTATGCTGGAGATGGAGACTCTTTCGCCTCTCATCGTGCTTGAGCCGAATTCATATGTTGAGCACATAGAGAAGTGGGAGCTTTTTGATAATGTGCCGATGCCGTCAAATAATGAGAGCGAGATTGAAAAGATATTGACAGGCCGGGTGAGCTTGTAATCGCACACACTAATGAGTTCATCAGTAAAGCCACGTATAACTTCATCCGTCATGCCCGAAGTTCTTAATCGGGCATCCAGTTCCTCTTAACTGTCTGGATTCCCGCTTACTGACTGCGGGAATGACAAACAATCTGGCTTTATTTATGAACTCCTTGGTAATACTGCAATTAATCCCTTTAGTTTCAAAGGAAATTTGCCGAATATAGTGGATATAGTATAAGGCATATTTGCGCATTATTGCGTAAGTAATCCATAAAATACAGAATTTGAGGCTAAATTAATATGGCTCCTAAAATAGGGCAATTGCTTGTAACTAATAAAATTATCACAGAAGAACAGTTGGTTAACGCAATAGAATTACAGAAAAAAGAAGGCGGCCGTATTGGTTCAAACCTTGTTAAGCTGGGCTTCATAAATGACGAGAGATTTGTACAGTTTCTAAGCAAACAATACGGAGTTCCGGCCGTCAACCTCTCTTCCGAACAGATTGATCCGTCCATTGTTAAATTCATTCCACATGAAGTTGCATCTAAGTATCATATATTCCCTGTCTCAAAAAACGGGGCTTCTCTTACACTCGCTATGGCTGATCCATCCAACGTTTTTGCCATTGACGATATTAAATTCATGACCGGCTACAATGTAAAACCTGTTGTGGCTTCCGAGTCAGCAATAAAAGAAGCGATATCCAGATATTATGAACAACAATCGGATGCCCTCCAGAATGTAATGGACAGCATAACTGATTTTAAAGATGAAGGTCTGGATTTAATACAGGAAAGAGAAGAAGACGTTGATGTATCAGAATTAAAAACCGCTGTAGAAGAGGCGCCAGTTGTAAAACTCGTTAATCTTATACTTGGTGAGGCCATAATGAGGGGAGCGAGCGATATTCATTTCGAACCATATGAAAAATCCTTGAGAGTACGCTATAGAATCGACGGTGTCCTCTATGACGTAATGCAGCCGCCTGTGAAATTGAAGGCAGCTCTTTCATCGCGTATTAAAATAATGTCTGAGCTCGATATCTCTGAAAGAAGGCTCCCACAGGATGGCAGGATCAAACTGAAAATAAAAGACAAATCCGTTGATCTCCGTGTTTCGACCCTGCCGACACTTTTTGGCGAAAAAATTGTTATGAGAATACTCGACAAAAGCAGTCTTACACTTGAGCTTACAAAACTCGGATTTGAGGAGCAGTCGCTAAGGGATTTTAATGATTCAATTAGTTCTCCTTATGGTATGGTTCTTGTAACAGGCCCCACGGGAAGTGGAAAAACAACAACGCTTTATTCAGCCCTCAGTACAGTCAATAAGATAGACGTAAATATCATGACTGCAGAAGACCCTGTGGAATATAATCTTCTTGGGATAAATCAGGTGCATGTAAGGGAAGAAATAGGATTAACATTTGCAGCCGCTCTCAGATCGTTTCTCAGGCAGGACCCGGACATCATTATGGTAGGTGAAATCAGGGATTTCGAGACCGCAGAGATCGCTGTAAAGTCCGCTTTGACTGGACATCTGGTGTTGAGCACCATTCATACCAATGATGCACCCAGCACAATATCAAGACTGCTGAACATGGGAATTGAACCTTTTTTAGTCTCTGCATCAGTTCTGTTAATTCTCGCTCAGAGACTCAGCAGAAAGGTTTGCCAGCAGTGCAAAGTTGAAGAAGATATTCCCGAATCGGTCCTTTTAGATTTAGGTTTTTCAAAAGATGAGATTAATACATTTAAATGTTTCAAAGGCAAGGGGTGTCAGGCATGCAGCGGGACCGGCTATAAGGGAAGGATTGCGCTATATGAAGTGATGCCTGTAAAGGAGGAAGTTAAGGAACTTATTCTCAAGGGGGCGTCAACCTCTGAAATAAAGAGGACAGCGGTAAGACTGGGAATGAAGACCTTGAGGATGAGCGGTTTGACAAAGATAAAAGAAGGCCTCACTTCCATAGAGGAAGTTTTGCGGGTGACCTTTGGAGATTAATCATGTTTTAAATTTTCTTTGCTCTTATCCGGGGTATATAATTTTAACAAAGGAGACTCTTGCAAAAGTCTTGTTTTGTCATTCCCGAGGTAGTAATCGGGAATCCAGTTTTTTTGAAAAACAACGGCTTCTGGATACCCGTTTTCACGGGTATGACGCCCCAAGTCATTTTGCAGGGACTTTTACGAGAGGATCAAAGTAAAGTATTTTTCAGATTATGCCGATTAACAACTTATTAATAAAAAATGTAGTGATAAAACCGTATTGGAGGTATAATTTATTTATAGTTAGGTTATGGAAACTTTATATGACTTGCTTAAAATAATGATTGACAAAGGCGCCTCCGACCTTCATATAAGCACAGGCACGCCTCCCCGGTTAAGAGTTGATGGAAAACTTGCGCCTCTTGATCGTCCTCCGCTAAATCCGGCAGAAACAAAAGCCCTTTGCTACAGTATACTTACTGATACCCAGAAACATAAATTTGAAGAAAACAATGAGCTTGACCTCTCTTTTGGAATGAAGGGCTTAAGCAGGTTCAGGGCTAACATATTCCTGCAAAGAGGTGCCGTAACAGGGGCTTTCAGAATGATCCCTTTCAACATAAAAACTTTCAACGAACTGGGGCTCCCTCCCATTATTAACGAACTTTCAAAAAAACCGAGAGGACTTATTTTAGTCACAGGGCCTACGGGCTGTGGTAAATCTTCAACCCTGGCAGCTATAATCGATAAGATTAACAAAGAGCGTCAGGAACATATTATGACAATAGAAGACCCTATTGAATTCATTCACGCCCATAAGAACTGTTTAATTAACCAGAGAGAGGTAAACTCGGATACCACTTCTTTTAAAGATGCCCTCCGGTATGTTCTGAGACAGGACCCCGATATTGTTCTTATTGGCGAAATGAGAGATCTGGAGACTATTGAAGCCGCTCTTACTGTTTCAGAAACAGGGCATCTGACATTTGCAACCCTTCATACGAATACCGCCATTCAGACGTTAAACCGTATAATAGACGTATTCCCTGCACATCAGCAGGAACAGATCAGGGTGCAGCTCTCTTTTGTTCTTGAGGGAATCATTTCGCAGCAGCTTATTCCCAGAAAAAATGGTGGCGGAAGGGTACTTGCTGTTGAAATTTTTATTCCCACTCCTGCTATCAGAAATCTTATCAGAGAAGACAAGTCACACCAGATATACTCCATGATGCAGACAGGACAGACAAAATTCGGGATGCAAACAATGAACCAGTCACTTTTTGAATTGTTCAAAAAAGGTTTAATATCATATGATGATGCCCTTTCAAAGTCTACTATACCGGAGGAGCTGATCAATATGATGCAAAGGGCTTCGATAGGGAAAGGATAATATATGGCCACAGTATTTAAATGGACAGGAAAATCTCCACAAGGCGCTGTCCTGAAAGGCGAGCTGACAGCGGGTTCCAGAGAAGAAGTTCAGACTTACCTGAGGAGACAGCGGATTGTGCCGACAGATATATCACAGAAGACAAAACCACTTTTAGGCTCTTTTGGCGGCAATGTAAAGGATAAAGATCTCGTTATTTTCACAAGGCAGTTTGCAACCATGATTGGTGCAGGGCTGCCGCTTGTTCAGGCCCTGGAAATTCTTTCAAAACAGACTGAGAACAAGTTCTTTGCTAAAAGTATCGGTGATATAAAAAATGATGTTGAAGGCGGGTCCACCTTTGCAGACGCCCTGAAAAAATTCCCGAGAATATTTTCTGATCTTTATAGCAATATGGTAGCAGCCGGAGAAACGGGCGGAATTCTTGACACTATTCTGGTGCGTCTTGCCACATATATAGAAAAGGCTCAGAAGCTCAAGAGAAAAGTAAAAGGCGCTATGGTCTACCCGACCGTTGTTGTAACTATTGCTATTATGGTTATCGCTATTATTATGGTTTTTGTCGTTCCCACATTTGGTAAGATGTTTACCCAGCTTGGCGGGACCCTGCCGTTGCCCACACAGCTTATTATTAAAATAAGTAATTTTCTCAGCGGGATAGGGGGGGTGATAATTCTTGCCTGCATTATCGGTGCGATTGTCTTTATAATTCAATTCAGACGAACCGAGACCGGCCAGGTAGTTACTGATAAAATATTTTTAAAACTTCCTGTCTTTGGGATACTTTTCAAAAAAGTTGCCGTTGCGAAATTTACCCGGACTCTCGGGACTCTGGTAAGCAGCGGCGTCCCTATACTTGACGGTCTGAATATAACAGCAAAGACAGCCGGCAATAAAGTTATAGAGAAAGCAGTATTGGAAGTCAGACAGGGTGTCTCAGAAGGAAAAACAATTGCTGAACCGTTATCCGCATCAAAGGTTTTCCCCCCAATGGTTACACAAATGATAGCAGTTGGCGAATCAACCGGCGCTTTAGACAGTATGCTCGGCAAGATTGCAGATTTTTATGACGATGAAGTTGACAATGCAGTTGCCAATCTTACTTCTATGATAGAGCCGTTACTGATGGTTTTTCTTGGAGGTACTGTCGGTTTTATAGTCGTTGCCATGTATTTGCCTATATTCAAGCTTATAACACTCGTAAAATAAATAATGAAGGCCCTTTTGACTTCTGACGTTACAGTTATAGTGTAGTGCGGGCCGTCATTCCCGCAGTCCTTAGGCGGGAATCCAGAGTTCTTTGTTTCTTAAAGACACTGGATTCCCGATTACTACCTCGGGAATGACAATAATTGACTTTTTTCAAGAGCTTCAATGTAAAGGGATTTAAGACGCACTACGATAGCATGCGCAGCGAATTGACAAAAAATACAATTGTTTTAATAGTTATAAGGGTTATAGTAGTTACCCTCCTGCTTGGCTCTTTTTATATCTTCAGGATTGGATATGACAGGCTATACAGTCCGGCAGTTTTTTCCCTTTTTATAATTTCTCTCTATCTATTGACAATAAGCTATGCCTTTTTACTGCGCTGGATAAAGGATGACTTTCAGTTTAAAGTTTTTGTGTATACGCAGATTGTGATAGACGTATTTGCCGAAACCCTGCTTATTTATATAACCGGCGGCATTGGAAGCATATTTTCATTTATGTTCCCGTTAAGCATACTTTCCGCGGGTATATTGTTAAACCGGAGTGCATGCTACATTGTTGCCACATTAAGCAGTATCCTTTATGGAATTCTTTTAGATCTACAGTATTACAGGATAATAATTTCTAAGGTCAGCTTATTTTCCGAGAAGGATTTCTTCTACAATATTTTTGCTCATTTCATCGCTTTTTATCTTGTCGCCTTTTTAAGCGGACACCTCTCTGATAAACTCCATAGGGCCACGCAGGGTCTTAAAGAAAAAGACACGGTTTTAAGCGACCTGAAGGCCTTCAGCAGGTATATTATCGAGAGCATGCCGAGCGGCGTATTTACAACAGATTTAAACAGAAGGATAGTCACATTTAACAGTTCTGCACAGGAAATAACAAAACTTACCCGTGAAGAAGTCATAGGTAAGACCCCTGAAGACATATTCACCTTCCTCAGAGACTCCAAAGATATACCGGATAGAATGGAAGGAGAAATACAACGAAACGATGAATTTTTCCCTGTTGGAATGAGGCTTTCAACACTAAAAGACGGTTCAGGGAACCCCATCGGCGTTATCGGAGTCTTTCAGGACCTGACCGAATTAAAGGCAATGGAGGCAGAGGTTAAAAGAAAGGAGAAATGGGCGTTTATCGGCGAGCTTTCCGCTTCAATTGCACATGAACTCAGAAATCCTCTCGCTTCTTTAAAGGGGTCTATTGAAATGCTGAGCGAAAAAAAAGTTTCAGAAGAATACGCAGACCGGCTTATGAAAATAGCGCTGTCCGAGATGGACCGGCTCAACGGTATCATTACAGACTTTCTGCTTTATGCAAGACCTCAGGCACTTAATAAAAAACAATTTGATATCCATCTGTCTTTGAGGGACGTAATCACTCTTTTGCAAGGTTCGGAAACAAACAGTAAAAATGTTACAATATCTGCAAAACTGGACGGCAGCCTGTTCATTACCGGAGACTCAAAACAGATGCAGCAGGTATTCTGGAACCTTGGAATAAATGCCTTAGACGCTGTTTCTGATGGCGGGAAAGTTGATATCTACACAGTCAAAAAATACAATAAAATAGAGATTGTCTTCAAAGATACAGGAATGGGAATAAGTTCAGGCGATGTGGATAAAATTTTTTATCCGTTTTACACAACAAAAGAAAAGGGAACGGGACTGGGGCTTTCCATTGCCCAGAAGATTACAGAAGAACACGGCGGGAAGATAGAGGTAGAGTCCAGGGGCGCCGGGACCGGCACAATTTTCAGAGTAATATTGCCGGTAACTTGAAAGATGTTTTACCACAGAGGACACGGAGAGGAAAACTGAGAACTAAGAACTGAGAACTTAAAACTAAGAACTAAGAAGGATATCTTTTACTTCTTAGTTCTCAGTTCCTGCTTCTGAGTTTATTTCTCTGTGACTCAGTGGGTAAAAATTTATAACTTATGAAAAAGACAAAAGGCAAGATTTTAGTCGTTGACGATGAAAGGAGCATGAGGGAGATACTTGAAATCTTCCTTAAAAGCGAAGGCTACAGCGTATCAGTCGCCGATAACGGCAAATCGGCGCTGGAAGTCATGAAAAATGACTTTTTTGACCTCATTATTACGGACATGAAAATGCCGAAAGTCGGTGGCCTGGAATTACTCAGGAATGTTAAGGAAATCTCTCCTGATACCGTTGTAGTAATAATTACTGCCTTTGGCACAACCGAATCTGCTGTAGAGGCCATGAAGCTCGGGGCCTATGACTACATTACAAAGCCGTTCCAGATGGATGATATCAGGCTCGTTGTAAAAAACGCCCTTGAGAAACAGAAGCTTCAGAAGGATGTCTCTATCCTGAAAGAGCAGTTAAAAACCCCTTCTCTGGAGAATATTATAGGTCAAGGTCCTGCAATGAAGGAGCTTTTCACCATAATATCCAAGACCGCTGAAAGCAATGCAAATGTCCTGATCACCGGCGAAAGTGGTACGGGGAAAGAACTTGTTGCAAAAGCTATTCATAGTCTCAGTCCGAGAAAAGACCAGCACTTCGTTGCCATTAATTGTGCTGCAATCCCTGAAGGACTTCTTGAGAGTGAACTTTTTGGTTATATGAAAGGCGCTTTTACAGGAGCCGCGGCAAACAAGCAGGGACTGTTTGAACTTGCAAATGACGGGACGCTTTTCCTGGATGAGATAGGCGAAATGCCTTTGAGTTTACAGGCAAAGCTTTTGCGTATTATTGAAGACAGGACCTTCCGGCGTGTTGGAGGTGTATCAGATATAAAGGTCGATGTTCGAATAATATCGGCTTCAAACAGAGACATTAAGTCGCTTGCAGAGAAAGGGCAGTTCAGGGAAGATCTGTATTTCAGGCTCAATGTCCTGTCAGTAAAAATTCCTCCTTTAAGAGAACGCGGGGATGATATTCCCCTTCTGGTAGACCATTTCATGAAAAAGTTTGCCGGTGATAAAAGGAAGTTTTCTCAGGATGCTATTGAAATGCTTAAAAACTATCAGTGGAAGGGGAATGTACGGGAACTTGAAAACATTATTGAAAGAGTGATCTTGCTGTGTGACAGGGATGTTATAGGCGTAGAACAGCTTCCGGAAGAAATTAAATCAGATTCAACTTCAGCAAAAGAGGTCACGGTCCCGCGAGGAGGCATTGATGTCGAAAATATCATGGAGGAAATGGAAAAGGCTTACCTGCTGAAGGCGCTTGAACAGACAAACGGCGTCAAGACAGAGGCGGCAAAACTCCTTAACCTCACCTTCAGATCATTCAGGCATAAACTGAAAAAATACGGAATAGAAAAGAAAACTATTACCGAAAATTAGGATATCTTGCAATTTTTTGTTGTTTGATGTTATTATCTTTTCGTTCAGTTTGAAAAATTTCCGGTGGCTATACCGGAGGGGGTACACCCGTTCCCATTCCGAACACGGAAGTTAAGCCCTCCAAGGCTGATGATACTTGGGTCGAGAGGCCCTGGGAAAGTAAGTCGCTGCCGGATTAAATTATAGAAGAAGGCCTGGTGTTTAACCAGGTCTTTTTTTGTTTCAAATGCAGGGTACAGTCATCTCAGGCGACTCACCGAGACGAGAGGCTTGCCTCTATTTAAAATGGGCAACAGACCGAGACTCTTGCAAAAGTCTTTATTCGTCATTCCCGAGGTCTTTATCGGGAATCCAGTATTCTTTAAAGCCAAAGACCCCCGATTAAGACCTTTGTGGGCAGGCTTCTGGATACCCGCCTTCGCGGGTATGACGGCAAAAGCGATTTACTCGATACTTTTGCAAGAGGCTCAGACTATAAGAAATTTAAATTTACAAATTTACCGCTTGACATGATATAACATGCTCGATTATTATTACTTTCACTTTTTATTTTCATTTTTTTAAAAGGAAATCCATGCACGAAGCGCCAATAATTTTTCCTGTAAATATTATTATAGCAATGGGCATCCCACCCTATGTAGCTTTCTCATGGGTTGCGACCGCAATCATTCTCGTTGTAGCAATCATGGTAAGGTCTTCTGTTAAAATGATCCCTTCAGGGGTCCAAAACTTTGTAGAAGTAATATTTGAATTCTTTCTGAATCTTGCTGACACAACTATTGGACATATGGGAAGAACCTTTGTCCCATTAATTGCAACTCTCGGCATTTATATTCTTGTATGCAATTTTCTCGGGCTTATACCCGGCTGTGAAGCCCCTACCAGCAATTTGAACACAACAGTAGCGCTGGCTTTGCCGGTATTTTTCACAACGCATTATTATGGTATAAAAGAGCACAAGCTTAGTTATATAAAACATTTTGTCGGACCAATACGGTCCCTTCCGGCGTTGCCGTTAATGATCCTTATGTTTGTTATAGAATTGATTGGTCACCTTGCAAGACCTTTAACATTATCTGTCAGGTTATTTGGCAATATGATCGCCAAGCATAAAATTATCTTGATCCTTGGACTGCTGGCCCCGGCAATTGTGCCCTCAGCTATTCTGGGTCTTGGCGTACTCGTATCGGTAATTCAGGCATTTGTTTTTGTATTGCTGACTACATTGTATCTTGCCGGTGCAGTTGAAGAAGCGCATTAACTAAATTTACTTACAATAACAGACTCATATGAAAGGAGGAGAAATGAAGAGAACACTGTCAGTAATTTTATTGTCTCTCGCCCTGATATGCATGATGGCTCCGATTGCATTTGCCGAAGAAGCTGCTGCAGCAGGCGCAGTAAGTGATGCTAAAATGGGATATTTTGGATGGGCAGTTCTTGGATCCGGATTGGCAATTGGACTCGCAGCATTTGGAACCGGTATTGGTCAGGGTATTGGTCTCAGCAAGGCTGCCGAGGGCGTTGCAAGAAATCCAGGCGCCTCTGGAAAGATCACTACAACACTCATTATCGGGCTTGCAATGATCGAATCTCTCTGTATCTATGCCCTTGTTGTGGTTTTGATTGTCCTCTTTGCAAAACCGTTCGGTTTCTAAGCGCAGATTTATTGAGAAGTTAAATAACAACTGAAAGAAGGCAGGAAATCCTGCCTTCTTTTTTTATGTGCGCGACCGGGAACACACAATTTTTTTGAAAACTGTTAAAATTTCTTCATATCAATAAACCACAGAGTTCCCATAAAGGGAAGATTTCGGACAAGCCGAAATGACAGCCATTATGTCATTCCCGCCTGTCGGGAATCCTTCTTTGAGAAAGAAGGGTATCTCTCCGTGTACTCTGTGGTTAATTACGTTAATTAAAGGAGAAGCGTTGTGGGATTTTTTGACAAATTAAAGCAGGGGCTTGCCAAGACAAGAAAAGCCCTTATAGAGAATACAGAAGCCCTTTTCCGCGGGAGGGTTGTTGATGAAGGTCTTCTTGAAGAACTTGAGGAAACTTTAATCATGGCTGATGTGGGCCCCCAGGCAGCAACTTCCATAACAAGCGCCATGAGAGAAAAGATCAGGCAGGGGAAAGCGCTTAATTCCGGCGATCTCAAAGCTGCCCTGAAAGACGAGATTAAAAAAATGCTTAAAAAGGGCCAGAAAATAATGTGTGCGGGCGAAAAACCATATGTTGTTCTCACGGTTGGCGTTAACGGAGTTGGGAAAACTACGACAATCGGCAAACTCGCGCGGCGTTTTACTGATCATGGATTTTCCGTGACGCTTGCTGCCGGTGATACGTTTAGGGCCGCAGCTATTGAGCAGCTTGAAATATGGGCGCACAGGGCCGGCGCACAGATTGTCAAGCACAGAAGCGGCGCAGACCCTGCTGCAGTGGCATTCGATGCAGTAGCATCCGCCAAAGCCAAAAAAGTTGATGTCGTAATAATTGATACTGCCGGAAGACTCCATACAAAAACAAATCTTATGGATGAACTTAAAAAAATAAAACGTGCTGTCAGCAAAGAGATTCCTTCAGCTCCGCATGAAGTCCTGCTGGTGATTGATGCGATATCCGGGCAGAATGCCATTAATCAGGCCAGGATATTTAATGAAGCAGTGGGCGTGACAGGAATTGCCCTCACAAAACTCGACGGCACTGCAAAGGGCGGTATTATTTTAGCAATAAATAAAGAGCTCAATATCCCCGTGAAACTAATAGGCGTTGGTGAAGCAGTTGAGGACCTTCAGGATTTCGATCCGGCAGAGTTTGTTGACGCGTTGTTTGATTAAATAGAATTTAACCCGCTCCCTTGACAATTCCATCATGTAATTATAAAATGAACGGTAATTCATATGAACCATCGTTCATTCAATAAAGTTTCAAAATCAAAGGTGCTGCAATCCGCCCTTGATCTGTTTTCCTCCAAAGGCTACTCGGAGACAAAAATGTCGGAGATTGCCCGGGATTCCGGCTTAAGCGTCGGAGCGCTTTACCTGAGATTCAAAAGCAAGGAAGATCTATGTCTGGAACTTATCAAGGACCAGACAAAAGATTTTGATGAACAGATCAAAAACTTGCCTGATGAAGACCCTGCTGAAGCTTTGAAGAAGTATATTACATTGAATCTTGAGTATTCTTTT
This sequence comes from Nitrospirota bacterium, assembly GCA_016215115.1. Classification (GTDB taxonomy): domain Bacteria; phylum Nitrospirota; class Thermodesulfovibrionia; order UBA6902; family UBA6902; genus SURF-23. The sequence continues at coordinate 32,711 of JACRLN010000028.1, read as the reverse complement.
CAGAAGAGACAGATGATTTCCATGTTTTTTAAAGAATTCAACCTCCCGTTCCTTCAGCCGCTCAGGAGAAATTTTTTTAAGGCACAGCACAAGATAATAGCTGATATACTTATTGCAGGTACTAAAAGAGGGATTTTCAGACCCATGAACATCAAGGATACGGCGGCTATGATTTTTGCAAGTATCAGGGGCGCTGTATTATTAAAATTAATATTTGGAATCGGTGAAGTAAAAAAAATGAGTGATTCCCTTTTTCAACTAATCACTAATGGAATAAGAAAGCATCCTGAATAAAGGATGCCATCAGATATAATTGAATTTATATCAGAAAGGATGCAAGATGAAAAGAGTAATATTAATTTTATCCTTTTTTCTGAACCTTATCCCATTTACTGCGTTTGCGGAAGAATATTCCCTCGACGACCTTTATAAAATTGCCCTTGCAAGAAGCGAGACAATCAAGATAGCGGAAGAAGACATATATATATCTGAACGTGAAAAAGACAGGGCCATGGCGGTGCTTTTCCCGAAACTCTCAGCTTTTGGAAGTTACAGGGACTACAGCAGGGAAAAGACAGCGGACCTTCTTGTAATACAGCCGGACAACAGCACGTCCTGGGGGTTGAGCCTAAACCAGTCTTTATCCACGAGTGGCAAGGAATTGACTGCGCTCGGAATCGCAAAAGAGTCCATTGTAAAAAGCAAGGTTGACCTCGACAGTGTGAAAGAAGGGTATCTCCTGAATGTTGCTTCTGCATATTTTGATGTATTAAAAGCAAAAAAGGCTCTGGAAATAGCAAATGCAAATGTTGAGAGACTGACAAAATACAGAGATGCAGCAAAAATCAGACTTAAAGTGGGAGAAATAACAAAGACGGTGCTTTTGAGGGCAGAGGCGGAGCTTTCAGGCGCTCAGTCGGATTTGTTAAAGGCTGAAAACAATCTTAAGCTTGCAAAGACAGTTCTTGCACGCACTGTCGGCATCCGCGGTGATTACGATTTAAAAGAAGATCAGCCATCAGCAGTCAGCAGTCAGCAGTCAGCAATATCAACAACGACACTCGATGGTCTCAAGCAAACAGCTTTGTCGGAAAGGAGCGAGATAAAATCAGTCGAGATCCAGAGAAAGATTGCGGGAGAACAGATTAAATATACAAAAGGCTCATATTGGCCGGACGTTTCTGTGGAGGGTGTTTACGTCAGAAATGAAGACCATCCCTCTGCGGCTTTTACAAATAACGAAAGTATTTACGGTGGCATAAAACTTAATTTCCCTTTTTTTGAGGGAGGCTTAAGGAAGGCGGAGGTAAGGGAGGCGGGAGCAAGGTTCAGGCAGGCAGACTACAGATTGGCGGATTTATATAAATCAATCAATGTTGAGGTTGAAAATGCTTATCTGAATCTGATAACGATTTCGGGAATTCTTGAAAAACTCCAGGCAGAGGCAACGTATGCCGCCGATAATTACAATGCCGTGTCAAAGCAATTTGAATTCGGCCTTGCAAACAGCCTGGATGTCATGGATGCAAATACCCTGCTTGTTACTTCAGAACGACAACTTGCCAATGCAGAATATGATTATCAGTTTGCGATTTTACAATTAAAACGCGCAACGGGAACGTTATTAAAAACAGTAGTCAGGAGGCGGTAAGCAGGGTCAAGGCAGCGCCTCGACTACCGTCATTCCTGCGAAAGCAGGAATCCAGACATCGCCCTCGCGAACGCAGGGAACCAGATAAGGGAATTAGATTCCCGCCTTCGCGGGAATGACAACAATAAATGACTATGCCAACTTACTTAATGTTTTTGTATTAATTTCAGAATGACGCAGGGAAAAAGGAGATATTCACAAAAATGCGGAATAATACATTAATTTCTAAACGCTTACTGCTTACTGCTTACTGCTTACTGCTTACTGTTTACTGTTTTCTGTTTCTCCCGGCATGTTCGGATAATAAGTCAAAGCAGCCTGTAAAGGCACCCCCTGTGCCGGTAACGGTCGCTACCGTAGCCGGTAAATCCGTACCTGTGCAGATCCGCGCCATAGGCAATGTGGAAACCTATTCAACGGTGGGGATTAAATCCCAGGTAGGGGGAGTGCTTATGCGCGTCCATTTTAAGGAAGGTCAGGACGTGAACAAAGGAGATCTCCTTTTCACTATTGATCCCCGCCCGTACGATGCTGCTCTGAAGCAAATGGAAGCAAACCTTGCTAAGGACCATGCACAGCTCGAAAATGCCCGTGTGGAAGTTAACCGCTACGCGGAGCTTGTGAAAAAAGGCTATGTAGCCCAGGAGCAGTATGATCAGATCCGCACCACCGCCGCTGCCCTGGAAGCTGTAGTAAACGCGTCCAAGGCTGCTGTTGAAAATGCGCAGCTGCAGCTCAAATACTGCTATATTTATTCTCCCCTCACTGGCCGGACAGGGAATCTCATCACTAATGAAGGTAATCTGATCAAGGCGAATGACTTGTCGATGGTGGTTATAAACCAGATTCAACCTGTGTATGTGAACTTCTCTGTCCCGGGACAGGATCTTTCAGAAATAAGAAAATATGTATCAGGAGGGAAACTCAAGGTCGAAGCAATCTTATCAAATGCTGAGAAAGATCCGGAAGAAGGCGTGCTAACTTTTATAGACAACGCAGTGGATATTGCAACAGGGACCATCAAGCTGAAGGCATCTTTTACAAATAAAAATAAAAGACTGTGGCCGGGACAATTTGTAAATGTAATAATGACCCTAAAAACACAGCCCGATGCTATTGTAGTGCCTTCCCAGGCTGTGCAGACAGGACAGAAGGGGCAGTTCGTTTTTGTTGTGAAGGAAGGCTCAGCAGAGCTTCGTCCGGTTAACGTCGGCATCACATACGAAGATATGATTGTTATCGAAAGTGGACTGATTTCTGGAGAGCAGGTAGTAACCGACGGCCAGATACGGCTTATGCCTGGGGCGAAGGTGGAGATAAAAAATATGGATCAGGGGGTAGGGATTAAGTAGTAGAGATCAGGAAAACACCGATCCTTAACCCCTAATCCATAATCCTTTAAAGTTTGTGGTTTACGTATTACGTTTATTAATTGTAAATACGTTTTTGGATAAATAATAATGAATATTTCGGATATCTTCATAAAACGTCCGATCATGACCAGTCTCGTCATGCTCGCTGTGATGATCTTCGGGGTCTTTGCTTATCAGATACTTCCAGTCAACGACCTTCCGAACATCGATTTCCCGACTATTCAGGTGACCGCCAACCTACCCGGCGCAAGCCCGGAAACGATGGCGAGCGCAGTGGCGACTCCGCTTGAGCGCCAGTTCTCCACTATAGCAGGCGTTGATTCCATGACCTCTACCAACGGGCAGGGGATATCGATCATTACCCTGCAGTTCTCTCTGGAGCGCAGCATCGATGCCGCTGCCCAGGACGTGCAGGCAGCCATCTCGAAGGCGGCCCGCCAGCTCCCACAGGACATGCCGAATCCTCCGTCATATCAGAAGGTCAACCCCGCAGACTCGCCGATCTTTTACCTGTCGCTGAGCTCGACGACAATGCCTCTTTCGCAGGTAAACGAGTACGCTGACACTATTATTTCTCCGCGCATCTCCATGATCAAAGGCGTGGCGCAGGTGCTGGTCTACGGAGCACAGAAATATGCAGTGCGGGTGCAGCTCGACCCGCGGGCCCTGGCGAGCCGGAAGATCGGCATCGATGAAGTTGCGGCAGCACTGGCACTATCCAACGTGAATCTGCCGACAGGAGGGCTTCAGGGAGACAGACAGGCTTTCACCATTCAGGCGAGCGGTCAACTCTACAACGCAGAGGCGTTCAGGTCGATGATCGTAGCTTACCGGAACGGTTCGCCGGTGCGTCTGCAGGACCTTGCAAATGTGACGGACAGCGTGGAGAATGACAAGATCGCTGCCTGGTACAATGCCGGGGGCAGATCGCAGCGCGCTGTAGTCCTGGCGATCCAGCGTCAGCCGGGGACGAACACTATCGAGGTCGTGGACAACATAAGGAAGCAGATCCCCGTCTTCCGCAGTCAGATACCTTCGTCTGTTCAGCTTAACCTGCTTTTTGACCGTTCGGATTCGATCCGGGCGTCAGTTACGGATGTGAAGTTCACCCTGTTGCTCACGATAGCGCTCGTTATACTGGTGATATTCCTTTTTCTGCGCAACGTCTCGGCAACGGTCATCCCAAGCCTTGCACTGCCGCTTTCCATTATCGGTACATTTGCGGCAATGTATGTCCTTGGGTTCTCGGTCAATAATATCACACTTATGGCGCTCACCCTGTCGGTAGGCTTTGTGGTTGATGACGCCATCGTGATGCTTGAAAACATCGTCCGCCATATGGAGCAGGGCGAGAAGCCTATGGACGCGGCGTTCAGGGGCTCAAAGGAGATCGGGTTCACTATCATCTCCATGACTACGTCCCTCGTGGCGGTTTTTATCCCCGTCCTCTTTATGGCGGGAATGCTCGGCAGGATGCTCCATGAGTTCGCCGTGACAATAACGTTTGCGATCCTTATCTCAGGGGCAGTTTCACTGACGCTGACGCCCATGCTCAGCAGCCGTTTCCTGAGGCCTTACGCCGAAGTCAAACACGGTCGGCTTTACAACCTGATGGAGAAGTTCTTTGACGGAATGCGAAACATCTATGAGCGGACGCTTAAGGTGGTTCTCCGCTACCGCCGCACAACCATGACGGTTACCTTTGTTATGACGGTTGCGACGGTCTGGCTCTTTACCGTAATGCCTACGGGCCTGCTCCCGTCGGATGACATCGGAGGGATCTTCGCTATTACCGAAGGAGCGCAGGGGATATCATTTGAAGAAATGAAGAGGCACCAGCAGCAGCTTGTAGATATCGTATTTCAGGACCCCAACATAGAATCCTTCATGTCCTTCGTCGGCGCGGGAGGCTCGCGGGTGGCATCAAACGGCGGCTTTATGTTTTTAAAGCTCAAACCCCGCAAGGAGCGCAAGCTCAATGCCGATCAGATCATACAGGAACTCAGGCCGAAGGTCATGGGAGTCCCCGGCATTGTGATGTTTATGCAGAACCCGCCGCCAATTCGACTGGAGGCGACACTTTCCAAGGCCCAGTACCAGTTTGTCCTGCAGAGCCCGGAAACCGACGAACTGTATGCCAATGCCGCTGCCTTCGAGGCAAAACTGCGCGGGCTGTCCATGATCCAGGACGTGACCAGCGACCTGCAGATGAAGAACCCGCAGGTGAACCTGGACATTGACCGTGACCGGGCCTCTGCACTGGGAATCACCGCCCAGCAGATCGAGGACTCGCTTTACTCTGCCTATGGCTCCCGGCAGGTCTCTACCATTTATTCCCCGGCGAACCAGTACAGAGTTGTAATGGAGCTGGAGCCGCAGTTCCAGATGGACCCATCGGCGCTGGGAATGCTCTATGTCCGCGCCAATACCGGACAGCTTGTGCCGCTATCTTCTCTGGCAAAGATCACCAGGGGGCTGGGTCCGCTGTCAGTAAACCACCTGGGGCAGATCACCGCTGTCACTATTTCCTTCAATCTCAAGCCAGGCACACCGCTGGGTGATGCAGTCAAGGCAATAGAGAAAGAGGCCAAGTCCATGCCGGCATCAATTACTACGGGATTTCAGGGGACTGCGCAGGTCTATCAGGCTTCCACCAAAGGGCTGGCCATGCTCCTGATTCTCGCAATTGTTGTGATATATATCGTACTCGGCATCCTTTATGAAAGCTATATCCATCCGCTGACCATCCTTTCGGGTCTGCCGGCCGCGGGATTCGGGGCCCTCATAACACTGCTCATCTTCGGCAAAGACCTGAACCTGTACTCCTTTGTCGGGATCATCATGCTGGTCGGTATTGTGAAGAAGAATGCCATCATGATGATAGACTTTGCCCTTGAAGCGGAGAGGCAGGGACACAAGAGCCCCCTTGACGCGATCTACGAAGGGGCGATCGTCCGTTTCAGGCCGATCATGATGACCACCATGGCGGCCCTTATGGGCACCCTGCCGATAGCCATAGGGTTTGGCGCAGGAGCGGATTCACGCCGTTCTCTCGGCCTGGCGGTTGTCGGAGGTCTTATCGTCTCCCAGCTTCTGACGCTTTACATTACCCCGGTGGTTTATTACTACATGGACAAGTTCCAGGAGAAAATCACTCAACGCCTGAAGGCGCGCAGGGAGAGACGCAGAGAAGGACATGCAGAGGTTTAGATTTTCAGATAGAAATACTTTCTTCAGGAGGTTTATTATGCAAAGGGTCGCGGCCCTCATTTTATTATTAATATTTATATCCATATCCGATGTTGGTGCAGATGAAATCATAAAGAAGGGTGAGACGCTTAGCCTGCAGCGGTGCATTGAAATCAGCCTGATACGGCAGCCGAACATTCTTGCTGCAACAAGCACCGTTGATGCAAGCCGGAGCAGGGTGGGCCAGTCACAGGCAAATTATTATCCCCAGATAAACCTGTCAGCAGGGTACAGCAGAATATCTCCGCTGTCAGGTACTGCGAGCAACAGCTCCACAAGAACTTCTTCCGGCAATTTTGATCAATACTCAAGCAGTGCCTCGCTGAGCCAGAACATCTATGACTTCGGCAGGACAGCGACACAGGTGAAGATCCAGAACTTCAATCTTGATTCTTCCCGCTCGGACCTGGAGAATGTGTCGGAACTAACTATCTTTAATGTTAAGCAGGCATACTACGGAGCATTGGCGGCAAACAGGAACGTGGCCGTTGCCGCCGAGTCTGTAAAACAGTTCCAACTGCACCTGGAGCAGGCTAAAGGATTTTTTGAAGCAGGAACAAAACCCAGGTTCGATGTCACGAAGGCGCAAGTGGACCTCGGCAATGCAAAGCTGAATCTGATCACTGCCGAAAATTCTTTGAAGATATCCAGGGTGGTACTGAATAACGCAATGGGCGTGCCTGATGCGCCTGAATACGAAATCGAAGACAATCTTAATTTTTTAAAATATGAAGTTACATTCGATAAAGCCCTCGAGACGGCATACGCAAACAGACCAGACCTCAAGTCTCTCATTTTAAAAAGACAGGCGACAGAAAGCTCTATCGAACTTGCCGTAAAAAATTATTATCCCTCCCTCTCAGGCAATGCATCGTATAACTGGTCGGGAGAGAAGTTCCCCCTCGATCACGGATGGACCGCAGGGGCCACCTTATCGTTTCCCCTGTTCAGCGGATTCCTTACCAAATATCAGGTGGAAGAGGCAAAGGCAAACCTGAACGTAATCAGGGCAAATGAAGAGACATTAAGGCAGGGTGTTCTCCTTGATGTCCAGCAATCGTATCTGAACCTGCAGCAGGCAGAGGAGAAGATTTATACTGCGGGACTCAATGTGAAACAGGCTGAAGAAAACCTCGATATAGCAAACGGCAGGTATGCCGCAGGTGTGGGCAACCCAATTGAGGTTACAGATGCCGAGGTGTCATTGATTAATGCAAAGACGGCTTACAACCAGGCGCTTTACGACTATAAGATCGCAGAGGCAAGCCTTCAGAAAGCGTTGGGGGTAAGATGAAAAAGGTATTGATAGGTATTGTGATCGTTATAATGCTGGGTTTGGCAGCGTTCTTTTTATTCAGGAATACGGAGAGTGAGATTAACTTCAGGACTGAAAAAGCTGTCAAGGGAGACATCGTTGCAACCGTCACGGCAACGGGCACTGTGAATGCTGTAACAACAGTACTTGTGGGGACGCAGGTTTCAGGCACAATTAAAAATATCTATGTTGATTTTAATTCTCCTGTAAAAAAAGGGCAGGTGATTGCCCTGATAGATCCTGCAACATTCGAGGCTCAGGTGGCGCAGGCAAGGGCCAATCTTCTTTCAGCAAAAGCAAACCTGGAGAAATCAGAAGCGACACTTGTCGACGCGAAGCGAACGATGGACAGGAATAAGGAATTACTTTCAAAGAACCTAATCGCCAGGAGCGACCTTGATACAGCGGGAACCAATTATGAAACTACGAAGGCGCAGGTGGGTGTTTCAAAAGCCCAGGTCGCGCAAACGGAGGCAGCGCTTAAGATTGCTGAGACGAACCTGGGATACACGAAGATACTTTCTCCGGTTGACGGCGTCGTGATATCGAGGAATGTGGATATCGGGCAGACCGTTGCCGCGAGCTTTCAGACACCCACACTTTTCACTATTGCCCAGGATCTGACGAAGATGCAGATTGATACAAACGTAGATGAAGCGGACATTGGAAATATAACAGTCGGACAGGATGTAGAATTTACCGTTGACGCCTATCCTGATGTTACTTTTAAAGGGATGGTGTCACAGTTACGAAATTCTCCCACCATAGTGCAGAATGTGGTTACATATGACGTGGTTATCAAGGTGGGTAATCCTGACCTCAAACTGAAACCCGGCATGACCGCGAATGTCTCTATAGTCTTGATAGGGAAAAAGGACATTCTCAAGATACCCAATGCGGCCTTACGGTTTAGCCCTGCCGCTAAAGACAAAGGCAGGACGCAGGGGCAGCAAAAGGGAAAGGGGCTCGGCGTTTGGGTACTTGAGAACGGTAAAGCCAAACGCGTGCCTGTAAAAACAGGAATCAGTGACGGCAATTATACTGAACTCGTCTCAGGCGGAATAAGTGAGGGACAGGAGCTCATCGTAGAATCTCTCGCGAAACCAAAGGAAAATGCGAGGCCCGCCGGTCCAAGGATGTTCTAATATGCCGCTTATCGAGGCAAAGGGAATCAAAAAAGTTTACAGGACAGGGGACATAGATCTCTGCGCGTTATGCGATGTTTTCCTGACTATAGATAAGGGCGAATTTGTGGCAATTATGGGACAGTCGGGTTCAGGAAAATCAACCTTCATGAACATCCTGGGATGCCTTGATAAACCGACAGGCGGAAAGTACCTTCTCGAAGGCATTGACGTAGGAGGTCTCGACAGGGACGAGCTTGCCGCTATAAGGAACAAAAAAATAGGCTTCGTCTTCCAGGGATTCAACCTGCTTTCGAGGGCCTCCGCACTCGAAAATGTTGAACTGCCGATGCTCTATGACGGACTGTCCTCCAAAGAGAGAAAGCAGAAGGCTATGTATGCGCTGATGAGTGTGGGACTTGAAGGAAGGGAAGGACATCATCCCAACCAGCTTTCGGGGGGCCAGCAGCAGAGGGTCGCCATAGCGAGGGCGCTGGTGAATAACGCCCCGATCATACTTGCTGATGAACCCACAGGCAACCTTGATTCAAAGACGAGCACCGAGTTAATGGAGCTTTTTGTGAAGCTGAATACAGAATCAAATATCACAATAATACTCGTGACCCATGAGCCTGATATATCCGGATACAGCAGGAGGGTAATAAAATTCCTTGACGGCCGGGTTGTCAGCGATGAAGTGAAGGAGTCAGGAAGCGATGAAGTCAGGAAGTGATGAAGTGACGGAGAGAAAGAGTGAAGAAGTGAAGAATTTGAAAAGCGCATTTATGTTTTTCTTGCTTCATAACTTCCTCGCTTCCCCTCTTCATCACTTAGTAAACATATGATAAACATACCTTCGACATTAAAAATATCATTAAGGGCCTTGAGGGTGAACAAGATGCGCTCAGCCCTCACTATGCTCGGAATCATCATCGGTGTCGGCGCAGTTATCGCGATGCTTGCAGTCGGTACAGGTGCAAGCAAACAGATAGAGCAGCAAATTTCGAGCTTGGGAAGCAACCTCCTCATGGTTGTTCCGGGCGCAACTTCAGCCGGCGGCGTAAGGATGGGAGCAGGGACTCAATCAACACTGACGCTGGGAGATGCCGATGCAGTATTGAAGGAATGCCCCGCGGTATCTGATGTAGCCCCGGTGCTTGGCGGTGTCGCGCAGGTCGTTTACGGCAATCAGAACTGGTCGACAGGCGTGACAGGGACAACTCCGGGGATGTTAAACGTACGCGACTGGAAGCTGTCTACCGGCAGGGCTTTTACAGAGCAGGATGTCAAAAGCGCCACAAAGGTATGTCTGCTGGGACAAACGGTTGTGGACATGCTCTTTGGAGGATTGGATCCGGTGGGACAAATAGTCAGGATAAAAAAGATACCGTTTGCAGTCATCGGCATCCTTGAGGCCAAAGGCCAGGACCCCAGAGGACAGGACCAGGACGATGCGATTTATGTCCCGGTGACAACAGCTCAGAAAAAGCTCTTCGGCACCGCATTCCCCGGCATGATAAGAATGATGATGGTAAAGGCAAAGAGCACGGAGGCCCTGAACACGGCGGAAAGAGAGATTAACGAACTGCTCAGGCAGAGGCACCACATCGGCCAGAAGCAGGACAATGATTTTACCGTCCGGAATCTCACGCAGATGATGCAGGCCGCAGAGGAGTCCTCAAAGGTCATGACGATGCTGCTTGGCGCGATAGCGTCGGTATCCCTGCTCGTCGGGGGGATCGGCATCATGAACATCATGCTCGTATCGGTCACTGAAAGGACAAGGGAAATAGGGATACGTATGGCTGTAGGCGCAAAGACCTGGGACATAAGGCTCCAGTTTATAATCGAGGCGCTGACATTGTCATTGACGGGAGGCGCTGCCGGGATCGTCATCGGACTGTCGAGCTCGCAAATAATTTCTTCGCTCGCGGAATGGCCCACGATAGTCTCGCCGCTGTCGGTACTCCTTGCGTTCAGTTTCTCCGGATTAGTGGGAATATTCTTTGGATTTTATCCTGCGTACAAGGCGTCGCTGCTGAATCCTATAGATGCATTGAGGTATGAGTAATAAGAATTATGAGATATGAATTATGAGATATGAGTTAAGGTCATTCCCGCGGAGGCGGGAATCCAGAACACGTAGGGGCACGGCAGTGCCGTGCCCGTATTAAACTAATAGCTGATAGCTGACAGCTTTTTATCAGAGGTAAAAATGGAAGAAACCAAAAAAGAAATTCCGGGGAATAACAGGAAAAAGAAAATAGCTATAACTATCTTTTCAGTCGTTTTGATAGCAGGCGCTCTCACAGGATATTTTTATGTCCAGTATAAAAAGACCCACATCACAACGGACGATGCGTTTATCACAGGGCGTATTCATACCATCGCATCAAAAGTTTCGGGGACAGCAAAAAACATTTATATTAAAGACAATCAGACAGTTAAGCAGGGAGAGCTTCTTGTTGAAATAGACCAGGCGGATTTTGGACTAAGACAGAAAGAAGCCTCTTCAGGTCTTGAAGCAGAAAAGTCAAAACTTATAGAGTTGAAATCCAAACTCGATACAGCACGACAACAGTTTGAAGAGCTTAAATCGGCAGTTGGAGCAGCAAAGGCGAATCTCGAGCTTCAGGATGCAAACAAGAAACAGGCAGAGGCAGATATGAAGAGGGCAGAGAACCTCTTTAAAGGAGACCTTATCTCAGAAGAAAGATTTGAGAAGACAAAGACGGGGTATGATGTTGTACTTGCCCAGGTCAAGGCTGTCAAAGAGGAAGTAAAGCAGACAGAGTCGCGTCTTGAGACACAGAAGGCAATCATAAGACAGGCCTATGCGGCAATAGAACCGCAAAAAGCATTAATCATACAAAAAGAGGCTTCACTGGCAGCAACTGAACTCAACCTCAGCTACACAAAGATTTCTGCCCCCACTGATGGTTATATAACAAGGAAATCCGTTGAAACAGGAAATCAGATTCAGACAGGGCAGCCTCTTATGGCTGTTGTATCTCTTTATGATATATGGATTATAGCAAACTACAAGGAGACGCAACTTGAAAGGGTGAAACCAGGACAGAAGGTTGAGATAGAAATAGATTCCTATCCCGGTAAAAAATTTACAGGTAAAGTGGAAAGCATAATGGCCGGCACAGGTTCGGTATTTTCGCTCTTTCCCCCGGAAAACGCCACCGGAAATTTTGTGAAAGTTGTGCAGAGGATACCGGTAAAGATAGTGCTTGATAAAAATACAGACTCCGAACATGTTTTGCGAATCGGAATGTCTGTTGTCCCGACTGTTTTAATTCAAGAATGAACAAATGGCTTGTCGCATTAACAGTCATGCTTCCCACCCTCATCGAGATAATCGACACATCCGTCGTTAATGTATCTCTCGACCACATTCGGGGAAGTTTGTCTGCCGCTATTGACGAATCCACATGGACGATAACTTCATATCTCGTATCCAATGCTATCATCATCCCGATGACGGGATGGCTGAGCAGGTACTTCGGCAGGAAACGCTATCTGATATTTTCCATATCACTCTTTACATTGAGTTCACTGCTTTGCGGTCTGGCCTGGAATCTTCAGAGCCTTGTTTTTTTCAGGGTCCTGCAGGGCATCGGGGGCGGGGCCCTGCAGCCCATATCCCAATCAGTCCTCCTTGAGACATTCCCTCCCGTCCAGCACGGCATGGCGATGGCGATATTCGGCGTCGGCATAATGTTTGGTCCTATAGTAGGGCCTCTTCTCGGAGGCTGGATTACCGACAACTGGTCGTGGCACTGGATCTTTTTCATAAATATCCCGATAGGCATTATATCTATACTGCTCGTTATATTCGTAATAATTGATCCGCCTTATATGAAACGGATGAAAATGAAGATCGACTACTGGGGACTTGCATTTCTTGCAATGGGCCTTGGATGCCTCCAGATAGTCCTTGATAAAGGGGAGAGAGAAGCCTGGTTCACATCAAATTTTATAATATGGCTGAGTATAGTTTCCGCAGTCTCTCTGACACTCTTTATAATTATCGAATTATTTGCAGAGCACCCGATTGTGAATCTGAAGACATTCAAAAACCTTACATTCACCACAGGAAATATTATCATGTTCTCCGCATTTTTCAACCTGTTCGGCAGCATCGTGCTCCTGCCGATATTCCTTCAGTCTCTCATGGGATATACATCAACACTCGCAGGCATGGTGCTGGGTCCTGGCGGGTTTGCGACGCTTATTGCCATGCCGATCGCAGGAAGGCTTATAACAAAAACAAATCCCAGGAGATTGCTTGGTTTTGGCATAATCGTAGCTGCATATTCCACGTACCTGATGTCCCAATTTAATCTTGCTGCTGATTTTAATACCATTATATGGCCGAGAGTAGTTTTGGGCGTTGGTATGGGATTTATCTTTATTCCTCTTACGACCATGACCATGTCAGGTATAAGAAAAGAAGAAATGGGGAATGCAACGGGGATATATAATCTCCTCAGGAACCTCGGAGGCAGTTTCGGTGTTGCATTTATTACGACCATGATAACGAGGCGTGCGCAGTTCCATCAGACACGTCTTGTTGAGCATCTTTCGCCTTTTAACAGAAGCTATCAAATTACTTCGTCACAGTTATCTCAGATTTTCCAGCAAAAGGGTTTTGATCCGGTCACTGCACAGCAGGCAGGGCTGAGCAGCATTTACGGTCAGTTATTGAGACAGGCCTCGATGCTGTCTTTTAATGATGCCTTTTATCTTCTGAGCATACTTATGACATGCACCTTACCTTTACTTATACTAATGAGAAGAAACAAGAAGGTTAATTAATAATGGTTCTTCCGGGAATTGTGTGAAGTGCTGTCATTCCCGCAGGTAGTTGAGCGGGAATCCAGAATTCAAAGAAACTGGATTCCCGATAAAAACTTCGGGAATGATACAGGAAAAAAATGAAAAGATTTTTTGTCTATATCCTTTGCAGTAAACGAAATGGCACATTATACATAGGAGTTACATCAGACTTGATCAAACGTGTTTATGAACATAAGAGCGACCTGGCAGATGGTTTTACAAAGAGATATAAAATCTATTTGAAAAATGGAATCCTGAGTGGAATGATTCATATTGTAGTATCTGTGAAGATACTGGATTCCCACTCAACAGACTGCGGGAATGACGTCTTAATACCTGCCACCTGTTACCATTATGCATAATAATTTTTTACAGAAAAAGGGATAATAAGAAAGATGCTTATATTCCTGGCTTTCAATGTAATATACGGATTGGGGAATCTGTATTTATTTTTTAAAGTGTCAAATATCTTTAATCTTGGCATGTATGAAGACATTTTTTGGGGATTGTTTATATTCTTAATGGCTTCATCTCCAATATTTATACATCAATACAGTCTGAAGGGCTCTGAAAAAGCATCCAGAATATTTGCATTTTCCGGTTATATGTGGATGGCTTTTATTGTCGTTTTTTCCCCTTTTGCAGCCCTTTTGGACTCTTATAATTTTATTGTTCAACAAGCCATATTTATATATGGAAAAGATTTTAGTTCAATAATCATTTCTCAACCCTCTACTTTGTTTATTCCTTTTCTTCTTTCTGTAACGTTCAACATATATGGCTATTTTGAGGCCAAAAGATTAAAGGTTGAAAAATTGATAATCAATACTTCGAAACTCCCTTCCGGTATTGATAGAATAACTGTAGCACAGATTGCAGACCTGCATCTCGGTATCATTGCAGGAGATAACACACTGAATAAAGTTATTAAAGAAATCGGAAATGCAAAGCCGGATTTAATAGTCTCTACCGGTGATCTTCTTGATAGCTCGGTAAATTATATAGATTACCTGTCAGAGAAGCTGAAAGATATTAATGCGCCTCTCGGCAAATTCGCCGTTATAGGGAACCATGAGTTTTACTCTGGATTGAAACACGCCGTAAAATTTATTGGGGAATCGGGTTTTATCCTGCTCAGAAATTGCGGAGAAAATGTAGGGGGTATAATAAACGTTGCAGGAGTGGATGATTTGGGTGATACGGGGAATGGACTGCGTGAAAATATCAAAAGCAGTTCGGAAAGAGAAATACTTGCAGGCCTTCCTCATGGTATTTTTACTATACTGTTAAAACACCGTTCAGACGTCAACAATGACAGCCTCGGTTTTTTTGACCTGCAGCTTTCCGGGCACACACATAAAGGACAGATTTTCCCTATCAATCTCCTGACGTGTTTTATTTTCGAGCATCATACCGGATTCAAAAAACTTGAGAAAGACGCTGCCATTTATGTAAGCCGCGGGGCAGGCACTGCGGGACCTCCGGTCCGTTTCCTTTCTCCGCCTGAATTAACTATTATAGAGGTTGTTAATATAAAGGAAATTCAAAATTAGAGGAATTGCTATGAAGAAAAAGATAACCATTCTGTCAGTGATAGTATTCGTAATTATCATCGGTATATTTGTTTATTCTTATTTAAAAAAGGATAGGTTGGAGGCGATTGATACAACGGGGATTGTAGAAGGGACAGAAGTAAATCTCGCATCAAAAATCTCCGGAAGGATATCAGAGCTTTGTTGTAAGGAAGGAGACACTGTTCAGAAAGACTCTGTAGTCATACGTCTTGAAAGCGATGATCTTAAAGCGTCGGTGGAGCAGGCCTCTGCATCATTAGAAAAAGCAATGACAGATATAAAGAGCGCCGGCGCACTTGTGGAAAGTTCACGGGCAGAATTAAAAACGGCAGATGCCGACGTCAAAAACGCAGAGGCAGAAGTTGAAAAAGCGAGGGTTCAGACGGAAGAGGCAAAGTCACAGATGGATCGGGTGACCTCGCTCATTAAGGAAGACCTTGTGTCAAAGGCTGACGAAGACAGGGCCGTGACAGCGTTTGAATCTTTAAGGGCAGCATACGGAGCGTCAAAGGCAAAACACAAGGCTTCCCTTTCGCGGGTTGAATTGGCAGCATCACAGTTGATTTATTCACAGAGCCAGCTCGCTTCTGCAAAGGCAAAGGTCAGGGAATCCGAGGCTGCGCTTTCTCTTCAAAACGCAAGATTTGATGACACGGTAATAAAGACCCCTGTTTCAGGAACGGTTGTATTAAGGACCATGGAACCTGGTGAATATATATCACCCGGGGTTACCGTTCTCACTATTATAGATATGGAAAATTTATGGGTCAGGATCGACGTTGAAGAAAGTTTGATTGGCCGGATACGTCTTGACAGTGAAGCCCGTATCACTATTGACGGAATGCCCGGAAAAGAGATCAAGGGCAAAATATCCAGGATCGGAAGATACGCAGAATTTGCTACCCAGAAAGATGTGCGGCACGGGGTGCAGGATCTAAAATCTTTTCACGTAGAAATTCGTATTGGAGATCCCGGTAAGATATTAAAACCGGGAATGACGGTGAATGTCGAGATCCCGCTAAAAAACTGAAAATTTACCACAGAGGACACAGAGAGGGAAATGCAAATTTATCATAGCAAAATTACCAATCAAAATTTGAAATGCTAATTAATAGTTTTCAATTTGAAATGAATAAAATATTTCTCTGTGCTCTCTGTGGCCTATGCAGTGATTTTATTATATGCAAAAACCATATTCCATAGAAGTTTCCGGATTAACAAAAAAGTTTGGTGAAATTACAGCGGTGAATGATGTGAGTTTCACCGTTTCAGAGGGTGAATTTTTCGGATTCCTGGGACCTAACGGAGCAGGGAAAACCACGCTTATAAGGATTCTTACGACACTGCTTAAACCTTTAACCGGAAAGGCAGTTGTTTCATGCTGTGATGTATCAGAGGATCCGGAAAGTATCCGGCAAAAGATAGGCGTTGTACCGCAGGCAATGACCAGTGATTTAGACCTTACGGGATATGAGAATATGGACATCTATGGCCGTTTCTACAGCGTACCGGGAAGAGAAAGAAAGGAAAGAATCGCCTCTCTGCTCGATATGGTAGGGCTTACAAACAGGGCGCAGGACCTTGTAGCTACATATTCCGGGGGGATGCGGAGAAGGCTTGAGATCGCACGCGCACTTGTTCACACGCCTGAGGTCCTCTTTCTCGATGAACCGACCTTGGGGCTGGACCCGCAGAGCAGGCGGGTTGTCTGGGAATTCATTGAAAACTTCAGAGCTAAAAATTCTCTCACCATAATTCTCAGCACACATTATATGGAAGAGGCTGAAAGTCTTTGCGATAGAGTTGCAATTATAGATGCCGGTAAAATTATAGCCCTTGATTCTCCGGAAAATCTCAAGGCCCAAATCCCCGGCAATGATATCATCTTTCTCAGTCTTTCTGATTTGTCAAAAGCAGACGCAGTGCAAACAGCGGTTGCAAAAATACCCTTTGTACATAAAATACAAATGGAAGATAATATCATGAGGGTTTATGTGGATAACGGTGCACAGAATCTCCCTTCGCTTATGGAACAAGTAAAAGAAAGCGGAGAAACTGTCAGTTCTGTAACTATACACCGGCAGTCTCTTGAGGATGTTTTTATACACTACACGGGCAAATCCATCCGTGATGAAGAGGCAAAAAAAGTAAGCTTTCTTATTGGCGCAGGTATACCCCGAACGCTCGGAAGATGATAAAACTTTTAGCAGTAATAGAAAGAGACATGAAGAAATTCATGCGCAACCCTGTAGTCATTCTTATGAGTCTGATGATGCCGCTTCTGTATCTTGTTATTCTCGGCAATTCTTTTCAGGGTAAGTTCAAAGGCCTGCCGGTTGCTGTTGTAAATCAGGATTCCGGCACATATGCAATCCGTGTGATGGAAAACCTGAGGGCCCTTGAAGCAGGTACAAAGACAGTCAATATTTTATATTTAAAAGACCGGAATAAAGCTGTTAATGGAGTAAGAAACGGCATATACAAGGCGGCATTAGTTATTCCGCCGGACTTTTCAAAGCGGATTGTACTGAGCAGAAAACCTGAGATCGGTTTATTCCTGGACAATACAGACAACATATCCGCCGAGGCCATAAGGAATGCAATTGGGGGAAGTATCAGGGCTATCAGGCAGGAATACTTGCCGGTAAGAGAAAAGCTGGATGAGATTTATCTCAGGAGTACGGATTTGTACAGCATGGTTGATTATTACCAGTCCCTGGTCCCGGGAGTTGTTATAATGGCTATCTTTTTAGGCACCATGATATCCGGGGTCTTCAATCTTGTTATGGATAAATTTCTCGGAATTAATGAAAGTTATCTGCTCGCTCCTGTATCACGCGGCGTCATTGTTCTTGGACTCATCATCAGCGGACTTACAATTACTACTATTACTGCACTTGCAGTGTTTGGGATAAGCATGTTGATAACGGGCATTCCGTTTTCAAGAGGTATAGATCAGGGCATATCAATAATCATTGTTGTCGTCCTTACGACAATGGCGCTCCTCAGCATGATGTTTGTATTTTTAGGGAGGGCGAATCACCCGAGAGTTGTGGGCATATTCAGCGGGTTTTTAAATGTCATATTTTTCTTTCCAAGCGGCGCTGTATATCCCATAGAGAGTTTTCCAAATTGGCTGAAGGCCTTTGCAAAGATAAATCCGGAGGCATATGCAGTGCATGCTTTAAAAACCATTTTGTTTAAAGACGCCGGGTTCAGAATTATCAGCAGTGATATTCTGTTTCTGATTGCTTTTACAGCTATAATGATGAGTCTTGCGATAGTGACTTTTAAGAGGACGCTGTAGAGTAATTAGAGTCTGTGTATAAATTGCAAGTTTTCAATTTCGTCATGCCCGAAGTCTGTAATCGGGCATCCAGAACTTGTTAAAAAACTGGATTCCCGCTCAATGGACTGCGGGAATGACGGTTCAATGTTTGATTTTATACACAGACACTAATTAACAATGAATAATGAGGTTAAAAGCTTATAGCTTACAGCTTATAGCTATAAGCTCTCATATCCCCTCAAATCCTTCTCTGAAAGGCCGAAGTAATGGCCGACTTCATGGATAAGGGTTTTTTGGATCTGTTCGACAAGTTCTTTTTCATTCGAACATATATGTTCAATGTTCTTTTGAAAGAGAATTATCTTGTCGGGTAGAGGATAAGGTATATCAAAAAAACCACCTTTCCGGGAATACGGCACACCACTGAAAAGACCGAGCAGGAGTTCTTTTCTCGTGTTTAGCCGGTTCATTTCCTCATTGCCCGGATAATCTTCTATGATTATTGTGATATTTACAAAATATTTTTTATATTCTTCCGGCAATGTCTCCAAAGCTTTTTCAGCAAGCGCTTCAAAATTTTCTCTGCTGACCCCGAAAGCCATAGGTTTATTTTACATGAATAATACAATTAACTGCAGAGGACTCAGAGAAGCTGATAGCTGTAAGCTGTCAGCTATCAGCTTTTAAAACTCTTTACTCTCTAAATTGTCGGATTGAGCCAAATAAAGATGAAAAAGTATGATAAACTTTAAAACATCCGGGAAGGAGGCATACATGGAAATCAAAATAAACAAAAGTATTTTATCCCTCGTTGAAGGCGACATAACAAAGCAGGACACTGAAGCTATTGTAAATGCCGCAAATAAAAGTCTTCGAGGAGGAGGGGGCGTTGACGGAGCGATACACAGGGCTGGCGGACCAAAAATTCTTGAGGAATGCATAAAGATTGGCGAATGCGAGACAGGCGAGGCCGTTATAACAACTGGAGGAAATCTAAAGGCAAGATATGTTATACATACAGTTGGTCCAGTTTACAGGGATGGACTTCACAATGAACCGAAGCTCCTTGAGAATGCTTATAAGAACAGCCTGGGACTTGCTTCATCCAAAGGTATAAAGAGTATTGCATTTCCATCAATAAGCACCGGTGCATACGGATATCCACTTAAAGAAGCAGCGGAGATTGCATTAAAAACATCGATTAATTATCTCAGAGAACGTGATGATATTGAACTTGTCCGTTTTGTATTATTTGGTCAAAATGCGCATGAGGTTTATGAGAAGAAAGTAAGAGAGTTGGTTTAATGGCTGCCTCAACCAAAAGAATGCAATTAGAAAATGCAGATGTTGCGAAGAAATATATTTTTCGATACCTTAACGTGATTTTAATTAATTTGCCGGTGCATATTTATATTCAAAGCCATAAGCATAATTTAATAAAAAATTTATCGAGTTAAAGATATTTCTGAGTAATGTCTGCATTTTCTGGGTCAATATTATATTTATCCTTGAATTCTTGATATATTTCTGGTAAGTTTAGACACACATAACCAAGATGAACGAACAGAGATACCAGATTTTTATCAGAATAAAGAACTCAAAACTTCGATACCGGGCTTTTTTTGTTTGTGTTCTGTATGTTGTATTCTGTATTCTATTCTTTTCTGCATGTGCTACTGTCAAGGATACGGAAAAAACAAAACAGGCAGAGGCTTACAACAAAATGGGAGATTCTTATTTAAGCAGCGGGAAGCCTACTGAAGCGTATACTGAATTCCAGAAAGCAATATTACTTGATCCCAAAAATATTGAAGCGCTTAATCGACTGGGATATATAAGCGCGCTGTTTAGAAAATATAATGAAGCGATATCTTTTTATAAGCGTGCAATAACAGCAGATCCAAATTTTTCGGAGGCGATGAATAATCTTGGCGTGGTATATTTAGAAGTTGAAAACTGGGACGAGGCTGTCAAATACTTCAGGGCTGCTTTAAATAATCCCTTATACCGTTCGCCTGAGAAGGCGTATTTAAGCATGGGATATGCGTATTATAAAAAAGGCGAGTATCCCAAAGCAGAAGATTCTATTAAAGAAGCCCTTTTAAGAAGTCCGGTTTTTCCTATGGCCAATTATACTCTCGGTCTTGTTTATGTCAAGAATAAAGATGATAGAGCCGCTATAGAAGAATATAAGAAGGCAATCGGCATCATGTCAGACTATATGGATGCCCATTGGGAACTTGCAAATGCTTATCTCAGGACCGGTGAAAAAGATAAGGCGTTGAAGCATTTCAGAATTATTGCTGAGAAGGACAGTGATATCAAGAGAAGCAGGGAAGCGCTGGAAATTATAGAATCGCTTAAGTAGAGTGTTCTCATGGATACTGCAGGAAGCGTTTTAAAAAAAGAAAGAGAAAAACAGGGAAAGTCACTCGAAGAGATCGTTCAAAGTCTTAAACTTAATATCGAATACCTAAGGGCCATCGAGAAAGATAAATATAATTTAATCCCGGCAGAAATCTATACAAAGGCATACCTGCGTTTTTATGCTCAGGCGCTCGGCCTTGACAGCAATCACATTATAGATTTATATCAAAAACAGATGCAGGTCCCACCTGCCCAAAAGCCGGTGCCGCCAAAGGAGAAGGTTATATTCCTCTATAAACCTGTAATAAAAATTGCCTTTATCATATTATTTATTGTTTTAATAATTATTCTTATAAAATACAGGGGGCTGCAGCCTGTGATGGAAGCTGTGAAAGGAACAAAAGAGCCGCAGATTTCAGAAACAACAGAAACCACAATAATAAAAGAAGGGACACAAGAAGGAATAAAAGAACCGGAAGTTGCCGGAACTAACGAACCCGAGGTCAAGGAAGAGACGCAGGAGGGAAAAGGGCCGGAGACAAAAATACAGGAACAGAAAACACCTGCGTTTAAGGAACGAAAAGAGTTGTCTCTTTCAATTGTGGCTGCAGATACGACATGGATATCTGTAAGAATTGACGGCAGTGAGCCAAAAGAATGGCTGCTGAAACAGGGAGAGAAAATAGCGCTGTCAGCATCTGAAAGATTCGTGATAATAACAGGCAATGCCGGAAGCACAAAAATTATATTTAATGGAGAAGATATCGGGACACTCGGAGAACAGGGGAAAGTTTTAGAACTCACTTTACCAAAAAACGTAAATGAGTAAGTCTGAAGTTATCTGAAGTCAATAAGCAAAGAGCTTATTAACCCGAATAATGCAATTAACCACTGAGAACACAGAGCAACATATTGTTGCAAAAAGAAAAATATTGTTTTTTACTGCTTCTCTCTGTGCACTCTTTTATGCAAGGTTTTATTTGATTATATTTATCATTATTAAAAAGAGGAGACAGAGAATTGTTTAATAATATAAGTCTTTTAATATTTTAATAATCTCTCTGTGTGCTCTGTGGTTTTATTTAACTGCATTTTCTGGGTTAATAAAATCAACTGAAAGGTGAAGACAAAGGTATTGACAAACCCTAAGCCCTTTGGTATCTTTCTTCCATACGTTTTATAAAGCATTATTTCATATAAAAAGAAAGGAGGGAGTATATGACAAAAGCAGAACTTATTGACGCAGTTGCAGACGGAGCCGGTATATCAAAAGCAGCCGCTGCAAAAGCCATTGATTCTTTTATTAATGGAGTTACAAAGGCGCTTAAAAAAGGCAATAAAGTAACTCTTGTTGGATTTGGAACTTTCTCTGTTTCCAAGAGAAAAGCCAGAAAAGGCCGTAATCCGAGAACCGGAGAAGAAATTAAAATTCCTGCTTCAAAAATTCCAAAATTTTCTTCCGGAAAAGCTCTTAAACAAGCAATAAAATAATATCTTAAAATCTCAAGGAGTTTCACAGGATGTCGGGACTCCTTGAGACTTACCAAGGAGTTCATAATAGTCAGTACATTATTATAAGCGTCATTCCCGCATGTCTTTAGCGGGAATCCAGTAGTTCCTATTCTGGATGCCCGATAAAGTCGGGCATGACAGACAAAGGCAGACAGTTTGTAAATACTATTTTGAGACTATTAGTAATTCCTCAAGAAAAAGTCAATTGCAATCTTTGTATCGATGTAGAAAAACCGGTTCTGGGATTAATTTCCAGAACAACACATGAAAGCAATGATTCGCCTTTAGCGGTTTCAAAACGTGCAGGTATCTGGGTGAGAAATTTATGTATTATCTGTTCTTTGTTTACTCCTATTATCGAATCTTTGGGCCCGCTCATCCCTACATCTGTAATAAATGCAGTGCCCTTTGGCAGTATCACTTCATCCGCTGTCTGAACATGAGTATGTGTACCGATAACAGCGCTTACCTCTCCGTCAAGGAACCAGCCCATTGCAGACTTTTCTGATGTTGCTTCAGCATGGAAATCAATGACAATAAGGCCTGTCTGTTTTTTAAGCGCCTCAATTTCTCTTTTTGCGGTTCTGAAAGGGCAATCCATCTGCGACATAAAAACCCTGCCTGAAAGATTGAGAACAGCGATTTTATCCCCGGATGAAGTTTTCATAACGATACTTCCAAATCCGGGAACGTCCGGAGGATAATTGGCGGGTCTCAATAAACGGTTTTCTTTTGTAATATAAGTAACCGCTTCTTTTTTATCCCAGATATGATTCCCTGAAGTTAGTACATGAATGCCGAGGGAAAGCAGTTCCTCTCCAACCGACTGTGTTACTCCAAAACCGCCGGCAGCATTTTCAGCATTGGCAATGACGAAATCAATCTTTAATTTATTGACAAGGTCAGGAAGTCCCTCCTTTACAGCCCGTCTTCCAGGCTTCCCGACAATGTCTCCGATAAATAAAATTTTCATAAGTTAGTAGGGGCAACCCTTGAGGTTGCCCTTTATGAGGGCAGGCTCAAGGCCTGCCCCTACATTTTCTGGATTCCCGCTTTCGTGGGAATGACAATAGCTGACAGCTATCAGCTTATTTCGCGTACTCCACAAATCTTGATTCTCTGATTACAGTAACCTTGATTTGTCCCGGGTACGTAAGTTCCGCTTCGATCTTTTTTGCCAGGTCACGGGATATTCGGGCGCATAATTCATCATTTACTTCTTCTGGTTTTACAATAATCCTGACTTCCCTGCCGGCCTGTATTGCATAAGATTTGTTTACGCCTTCCACTGATGTTGCTATCTGTTCAAGCTTTTCAACGCGCTTAAGATAATCCGTCAATGTTTCTTTCCTGGCCCCCGGCCTTGCTGCGGAAAGGGCATCACCGGCAGCTACAAGGGAAGCTTCCACAGTCATGGGATCACCTTCCCCATGATGAACCAGAATTGCATTGACAACCTTAATGTTTTCCCCATGTTTTTTGGCGAAATCAGCTCCAATTGACTGATGTGAACCTTCAATTTCGTGATCAATGGCCTTCCCGATATCATGAAGGATGCCTGCCCTTTTGGCAAGTTTTGAATCAACCCTGAGTTCACCTGCCATGGCGCTTGCGAGATATGCAACCTCTATTGAATGCTTCAGGACATTTTGTCCGTAGGAGGTCCTGTATTTGAGTCTGCCAATAAGCCTGACAAGCTCAGGATGTATGCCATGGAGACCCAGGTCAAAAACAGCTTTTTCACCCTCTTCTTTAATTGTAACTTCAATTTCTTTTGTGACTTTTTCAACGATCTCTTCAATCCTCGTCGGATGTATTCTTCCATCGGTAATAAGACGTTCAAGAGAAACCCGCGCTATCTCTCTCCTTACAGGGTCAAAGCATGACAAAATGACAGTTCCCGGCGTGTCGTCTATAATAAACTCGACCCCTGTTTTTGCCTCAAGGGTCCTTATATTCCTGCCTTCCCTTCCAATTATTCTTCCCTTCATTTCATCATTCGGCAGGCTTACCGTAGAAATCGTATTATCGCTGACATATTCACTTGCGTAGCGCTGAATTGCCAGGCTCAATATTTCCTTTGACTTCCTGTTTGCAGATTCCGCTGCTTCATCTTCAATCCGTTTTGCAATCTTAGCAGCCTCAAACCTGGATTCTTCTTCAACCCGTTTCAGGAGTTCCTGCCTCGCTTCCTCAACAGAGAGATTGGAAATCTGGGCCAGCACCTCATTCTGTTTTTTCAGAAGCGCTTCATAGTTCTGTTCTTTATCCTGTAATGACTTCTCCCGGTTGCTGAATTCCCGGTCTTTTTTGTTGAAGAAGTTTTCTTTCCTGTCGAGCTGCTCCATCTTTCTGTCAAACATTTCTTCTCTCTGCCGCAGTCTCTTGTCAAGCAGGTTAAGTTCCGAACGCCGCTCTCTTAATTCCTTTTCAGCTTCGGTCTTTATACGCAGAACTGTGTCTGCGGCTCCAAGCTGCGCTTCTTTTTTAATATTGCCCGCTTCTTTTTCTGCATCCTGCAATAATTTCTTTGACTTTTCCTCTATCTCTTTAGTTTTTTTGCTTGTGCTTATTTTAAAGTACAGGAAAGACAGAACGAAACCTATTACAAGCCCTGCAGCAAGAAAAATAAAAGCATTATCTGTATTCATTATCTGCTCCTCCTTTTGCTTAGTCTTTTCTTGAATATTTTCTCAAATCCCTGATCAGACGGGAAAAAGAAAACTTTATTGTTAATCATGTATTGCTGGTCCACAAAGTGTCCTTTATAGTTATGCGGATATTTGTATCCAATCCCTGCACTGAGACGTGCGGCCCCTTTGTAATTCGCACTTTTTAAATGTGATGGCACAGGGGAAAGGCGTTCCTCCCTGACACTCGAAAGTGCATTTTCAATCCCCTTATATGAAGAATTGCTTTTAGGCGCCATAGCTATATATATTGCTGCCTGTGCCAATGGGATGCGTCCCTCGGGCAAGCCGATTGATTCCACCGCATGCAGAGCTGAGACAGCCAACTGAAGAGCTCTGGGGTCTGCATTACCGACGTCTTCGGATGCACAAATTATCATTCTCCGGGCTATATAAAGTGGATTTTCGCCGGCCTCTAACATCCTGGCCAGCCAGTAGAGCACCGCATCAGGCTCTCCACCCCGCATACTTTTTATAAATGCGGAAATTGTATCATAATGCTCGTCTTCGCTATAGTAGAGGGATTTTTTCTGCAGGACTTCTTTAGCCAGTTGAATATCATATACAGAAAGGCTCCTGCTTCTCATAATAACGACGCCCATCTCAAGGGTATTTAAAGCCCTTCTTGCGTCGCCTTCTGATGTTGACGCAATATAATCCGCTGCGTCCGGTTCCAGTTTTATATTCAGCTCGCCAAGCCCTTTTTCGTTGTCTGTTAATGCCTTTTCAAGTAATATTCTGATTTCAGATTCTTTTAATGGGAAAAATTGAAAAATCATGGACCTTGAAGACAGAGCCGGGATTATTGAAAAGAAAGGGTTCTGGGTAGATGCGCCGATCAGCGTTGCAATCCCGCTCTCAACATCAGGAAGCAAAGCGTCCTGCTGCAGCTTATTAAATCTGTGGATCTCATCAATGAACAGTATAGCCCTGCTGGCCTCCCTTGCCTCTTTCAGAGCGTCTTTAATGTCGGCAATCCCTGAGGTAACGGCATTGAGCGCTATAAAATGTGCATGTGTTTTCCTGGCAATAATATGAGCAAGAGCGGTCTTGCCGCTGCCGGGTGGCCCGTACAATATGAGCGATACTATAGAATCTCTCTCAATTGCTTCCCGGAGAGGTTTCCCGTCTCCGAGAATATGTGTCTGCCCGACAAACTCACCTAAATTATCAGGCTGCATTCTCCATGCAAGTGGAGCCTTTTTTTCTGTCTTTAATAGTCCCATTGTTTTGTTTGAAAAAGTTTTTAGTTTTATGTTGTTAGTTTTTAGACTAACAGCTAATAGCTAACAACTAACAACTTTATTGCAGTGTGCGGTAAAAAGGGCAGTCCTGAGACAGAAGGATTTTATTAAGCAGAAGGATAAAATAAAGGATATTTTAAATCTATCTTATTAACCTCGTTTAACTCATCTAATTTCAAATGTATTTCAGAAGAAGATATAAAATTTAAATACCTTCTACGAGGTTTAGAAATCTGAACAATATTTTTATATTTATCCATCCCCATCAAAACCCTGACCGTCAAAGCTGCGAGTTGAATAGCAAACTGCAACTGCATAATAAAGGAACCCACCTTGCCGTGTTGGAAAAAAACTTGGATCCCTGTTTTACAGGTGGGTGCCTTGAAAGCAAGATCAGGCATATTCCCACATACGGGGCGCGCAACACTTGCTATACAAAGGCTCCCAAAATTGTCTAAATGTCGGAACAAGTTTTTTCCCTTCTTCACAAACAAGGCAGGTAATCTCCTTTTTATTTTTTATAACAGAAAAACAACCTATTTATCAAGAGTTATTTATTTACAAAAAGCGCTACTTAGGTATAAGGCCGTAATTTACAAGGGCTTTCCTTAATTTATCCTTATTTTCACTGCTCATCGGACAGAGGGGCAGCCTGAACTCCTCCTGTATCTTACCCATCATGCTTAGTGCAGTCTTTGCAGGAATAGGGTTAGTTTCTATAAACATCGCCTGATTCAGCGGCTCAAGTTTGTAATGCAATCTCTTTGCTTCTTCTATCTTTCCATCCTCCCACGCCTTAAACAAAGAAGCGACATCATGCGGTGCAACATTTGCCGAAACAGAAATTACCCCTTTGCCGCCAAGCGCCAGAAGAGTGAATGTAGTGAAATCATCCCCTGAAATAACGGTTAGTTTATCGCCGCAAAGCCTGAGTACATCACTCACCTGTCTCATATCACCCGTAGCTTCCTTAATTCCTACAATATTTTTTATCTCTGCAAGCCTTGCAACCGTTTGCGGCAGCATATTTACCGCAGTACGTCCCGGAACATTATAAAGTACAATTGGGATATCAACTGCCTCTGCAACCGTTTTGTAATGCCTGTATAACCCTTCCTGAGTCGGCTTGTTGTAATAAGGCGCAACAAGCAGTGCACCGTCTGCTCCCAGCTCCTTTGCTTTCCGGGTAATCATGATTGTCTCATCGGTTGAATTTGCGCCTGTCCCGGCAATAACAGGTATTCTTTTGTTAACAGTTTTAATGGTGATTTCTATTACCCTGTAATGCTCTTCATAATCCAGAGTGGCTGACTCACCTGTTGTACCGCACGGCACAATGGCGTTAGTCCCCTCCTTGATGTGCCATTCAATAAGCTCTGTTAAAGCCCTTTCATCCACCGCGTTATTTTTGAAAGGCGTTACTATTGCAACAATCGAACCTTTAAACATATATCCTCCTGTTAATGTCAAACTTGTCTGAGTTAAAGTTTATGGAAAATTTCAATTAAGGTCAAGCCAAAATTTAATTAAAATTTGATTACACAGATTATACAATCAATTTATTTTATTAAACCAGGCTCATAAATTGACACCCGATAAGTTTTTCTGATATTGTTCAATGAAATGTTTGATCTTGGCGCACAGGAACTTATAGTAATCTTCATTGTAGCATTTCTTGTATTTGGTCCAAAAAGACTGCCTGAACTTGGCAGGACCCTTGGCAAAGGAATAAGGGAACTCAAGGCGGCCATGCGCAATGTGAAGGATTCTCTTGAGGAGTCTGAATTAAACGTATCAAAAGAGATAAAAGAAGCAAAGACTGATATTGAGGAATCCTTTAAAAAGGCGGTAACGCCTGATATTGACATAAAACCCGAAATTGAGAAGAAAGAACCATATAAAGAAAAGGTAGAAAATCAGGCAGGGGCGGACTTGCAGGCAAAAGCTGTTGAAGAGAAAAAAGATAAATCAGAGTCAGATAAAAATGGATAAAGCGCCCCTTACAGAACATTTGTTTGAATTAAGAAATAGAATTGTAGTCTCCCTGATAACTGTCGGCATCATATTCGGCATATGCTTTTACTACTCTGAATACATTTTTGAGTTATTGATCTCGCCAATGCGCCATACCCTTGCTTTTTCCCTGAAAATTCCCTATGTTTCTTTTATCCCGGCACAAAATCCCGACTTGAATCTTGTATTCCTTGCACCAGCTGAGGCCTTCTGGATGCATATGAAAATATCGTTTGTCGGTGCATGTATAATCAGCTCGCCAGTTATTTTTTGGGAAATCTGGAGATTTATTGCCCCGGGTCTGTTATCGAAAGAAAAAAAATACGCCGTCCCGTTTATTTTTACCACAACATTTCTCTTTCTAATAGGCGCTCTCTTTTGTTTTTTTATTATACTTCCATTTGCAATAGACTTTTTACTTAATTACAAGACTCAAAATATTAAGCCGATGATATCGGCAGAAAAATATATGGATTTCTGTCTTAAGTTTATCCTTGCCTTTGGCGCTATCTTTGAGCTGCCTGTTCTTGTGGTTTTTCTTACCAGGATGGGGATTGTGACAACTGACTTCTTAGCTAAAAACAGAAAATACGCAATACTGATTGCATTTGTAGCTGCCGGAATATTAACTCCAACTCCGGATGCATTTAATCAGATACTCATGGCCGTGCCTATATTAATACTTTATGAAGCAGGGATATTGGCCTCAAGGATTCTTAACAGGAAGAAAACTCAGACTGCATCCAACTAAATTAATTCTTGCTGCCGGCGCCTGCTTTTATTCTTCTGTATTTTTCTTCGCCGACACATTCCTTTGCAAACGCGCACCAATCAAGGCAGGTGGAACCGATAGAGCGCAAATTAATTTTCTCGCAAAATTTGCATTTCACTTCGGTCTCATCACTCCATATCTCAATATCTTTACCGCAGTGACGGCATTTAATGTCTTCCGGTTTTGGCTCTTTTATGTCCTTGCTTCCAGGACAGCCTTCTTTTAGCATTTGTACCTCTCTTTTTTAGATATTATGACATAAAAAAACACATGCATGTATGATATTGGTCATAGTTATTAACAGTCTCAAAATAGTATTTACAAACTGTCGGACTCTGTCCGTCATGCCCGAGGTCCTTAATCGGGCATCTGTAGGGGCGAACGGCCGTTCTCCCCTACACTGGATTCCCGCTCAACAGATTGCGGGAATGACGCCTATAATAGTGTACAAACTATTATGAGCCCCTTAATAAAGGATGGAAAGACATTTTTATTGCCAGCTTATATTCTTTAATAAAAAGTTGTTGTAATTTTTTTTCTTATAGTAAAATAGGCCAGAGTATAAATGAATTTCGATTTTAACCTGAATACATATAATGTATAATACTGTAGTTGAAAGGATATGCTTCTAAACTTATTTAATAAATATTCCGATTATTAACTAAAATAAATAAGCTGAAGGTTTTTAATTCTTTTGCCAATAAACTTACAACAAATTTGATCAAGTTTCTCTGAAAAATAGGGGGAATAGCAATTGAACACCAGGACTAAAGAAACAATGAGTAATATTTTAAAAAGACTGCGGGAAGAGATTGTCCCAATGCTTGAAAAGGCCTTATCAAATGGTAATAGCGTTATTTTTAAAAATTCATATATCGTTAACTGCTGGAAAACCATGGATTGCAAAACAACGAGTTGTGTTTTATACGGAGATGAATCTGAGGAAGTCAGATGCTGGCAAATTGCAGGGACCTATTGTGAAGGAGAGCCTCAAGGCAGTTTTGTGGAAAAATACGGCAAGTGTTCTGATTGTAAGACCTTCAGAGATTCGTGCCCAACAATAGTAGAAGAAATAGGGGAACATTTTAATAACATGATGTTCTTGCTTACAAAACAAAATGCAAAGATGTTGAAGGATAAAGAGCATATTGAACATCTTAATAAGGAGCTGATACTTGCTTTGGAGCAGATTGACGTAAAAAGCAGGGAAATTCAAAGAATGATGATAACCGACAAATTAACAGGATTATTCAACCGGCATCATCTCATTCATGTTCTTGAAAACGAGATTGCACGTTGTAATAGATATGGCCATCCTCTTGCTATCATGATGATAGATATAGATGATTTTAAGAGCATTAATGATAATTACGGACAGGTAGTCGGAGATATGCTGCTTTCGTATGTCGGTACGTTAATAAATGAAAATACAAGGAAATTTGACCGTGCCTTCCGGTACGGAGAAGAAGAATTTATAGTAGTTCTCCCCGAGACAGATATAACCTTTGCGTATATCGTTGCTGAACGTGTAAGGAAAGGTTTTGAAAATAAAAACTTCCTGGCAAACAAGAAAGGGAGCAGGTCCGAAAACGATATTTCACGTACACTGAGCATTGGCATAACAGCAACTTACCCGTATAAAACTAATCATATCAGCATTGAAGAACTGCTTAATCAAACGGATAAAGCTTTATATCAGGCCAAGAACAAGGGCGGCAATATAAGTATCAGGTACGAATAATGACTTTAAACCTTGCTCCAGCATTCAGATTCTTCAAGAGATGAGTTTATGATCCTGTTTAATTCCTCTTCAAGGTTCAAATTTTTGTTTCTTAAGCCTTCAAGCAATTTTCTGGGGATTTCAACTGTACATAGTTTATCATTTTTTATCAGCTGGAATTTGTAAGCAATATGCATAAAGATATAAAATATCCTTAAGATTATAATAGATGCATCGATCTCTTTAATCTTCTCCTCAACTAACTCATATGAAGGCACTTCTTCTTTTGATACCTGACGGTCCATAGTATTTCTTCCTCCGTAATTTTATATTTAAATTATACCTCTGATTTTACTTTTGTCTATTATTATATTCATAAGTTTGAATTTTTTATGAATTAGCCTGCCAAATAATCAAGCACATTAACCTTAATCCAGTGGGGATCCCACCAAAATAAAGGCGATATCTCGTAACCATGTATCAGTATTCCAAAGTGTAAATGATCACCGCCTGCAAGCCCGGTAGAACCTGTTTTACCGATTATATCGCCCTTACTGACTTTTTGTCCTTCTGAAATATTTATCACCGAAAGGTGGCCATAAAGGCTCATAAGCCCCATCCCATGGTCGATAATTACAGTGTTGCCATATATACTCAGATCACCGGCAAACCTTACAATACCGGAGTTAGCCGCCTCAACAGGGGAATGTGCGTTGGATGCAAGGTCATATCCAAGATGAACGCTGTGGCTGATTGTTTTTCCTTTGTAAAGATAGGTCCTTTTTTCACCGTAAATTGCCATTACCTTGCTGTTCTTTAACTGCAGGAAAGCCCCTTTCCAAAGAATCTTTGAATCTGTTTCTTTTGCAATAGCTGCGAGCTTCTCCAGAGCCTTTGCCCGCAACTCTTCATTTACCTTTTTAAAGGCGGCCTCATGGTCCGATATGCTTGTTTCATTCAGAAGCGACGATGCTACAGTATTAATAAATGCGTCATCAATGTTTATGGAAGACCATTTATATGCTGCTGTTTTAATCGGTATGTGAAGACTCTGAACATTCTGATTGCCAGCTATGTCTTTTGCAACTGCATGAAATACTGCGCTTTCTTTTACACCAAACGGGACAGGGAAAAACACATAATAATCAACTGCGCCGCTTTCAGGAAAGGAGCCGGACTCTGTTTTTGTTACAGCAGTCGCACGGAAAGCCGGAAATGTTTTGTCTTCAAGTTTGAGAAAAACTGAATCAGCATTTTTTGCTCTGAGCACAGCGAACCCGGCTCCCCCCTGGTTAATAATTTCAGGGGTTTTAAGCACCTCAAGAGAAGGAGGAACCGTATCAATAATGATATTGATATCTTGTGTGAGTTTCTTGAACATCCCTGCTTTTGCCCTGATAACTACGCTTGCTGCTCCATCAGATAAGGCAAGGTCTTTCGGCTTTATCTGAAGTACATATACTTTCTCCGCGGTTTCAGGAATATCATTTAATAAATCAGTTTTTTTGCTACCCTGAATAATAGAAATATCTATAGACTTTATATGTTGCCCTTTTAGCGTAATGGTCTTGCTAACAGGTAAAACCTTAAATTCTTCTACGCCATTTAATACAGGCGTCGGTATAAAAAATAATTGATATGCAAAAAAACTAATTATAAGGATGATAAAAGATATTATGAGGGTAAAACCAATACGGCTGAACCCATTTTGTTTATATTTTATATAGTTAAGCTTGTTCATAATTATTTGTCTGTTAATTATGTTCTTATTGTGAAGAACATATATTCTGCTTATTTAGAGTAGAAAATGCAAGTTAAAAATGAGCTTTGTTGTAACCCTTCAGTGAAAGGTGGAAGCAACACGCCTCAGATGTTATTTTTTGAATCAGGGCGGTTTCTTCTTTTTAAGGAGGTGGGGTATCTTTATGGAACAAGAGGGGGGAAGGATCAAGGGTAATGTCCTTGGATAG
>JACRLN010000027.1 GCA_016215115.1 Nitrospirota bacterium | reverse complement strand
TAATCAAAAATAACGGTTTCTAATTTCTTTTTTCCTGTTATGCAGCATTCTGCTGTAAATTTTTTGCGGATTTTACGAAAATCATCTGCAATTTGCCTGGGGTTATGAGGCTGTGAGAAGATCGCGCGCAATCTGCCCAGCGGATCTATGAGCAGGAATGAAGCGCTGTGATCAATAAGATAATCTTTCGAATTATTATCAGGCTCCCGCCTGTATCCGACGCCCAGAGGACGTGCAAGTAAGTCAATCATCTCAGACTTACCGGTTAACCCTATAGATGCATTGTTAAAGTAAGGCACATATTTTTTCAGCTCTTCCGGTGAATCCCGCTGGGGGTCCATTGTTACAAAAACGACCTGTGTGCCTATTTGGAATTTTTTCTCAATAAGGTCATTTTTCTCGACAAGATTTTGATAGACATCATTGAGGTCAATGAGCGCTGCCGGACATATGTCAGGGCAGTAAATATATCCAAAAAACATAAAGGTCCATTTCCTGTTGAAGCTGGAAGGGGTGAATTCCTGTCCGTTATGATCTATCAATGAAAATTCCGGCAGCGGAACAGGAACATTCAATACAGTGGCGCTTAAGAATTCATCTGTTCCTATCAGAAAAGAAACAGTATTAAAACTCTTGCCGATCGAAATACCCAGCACCAGCAATACCATCCCAAGAAATGCAAATCGAAGTTTTTTTATCGCAGTGCCTGCATTAAGGGACTTCTCTTTCTCATTCATGACATCATCATAATGAAACGTTAGGATCGTTGTCAATTTTGATATGGCCATCTTGGAGTCGACCTCCAGAAAATCAAAAACCCTTCTGGTTTAATGGATTGGTTTGATATTAAATATCACCCAACGCGTTAAAAAAACCAAGAAGTAAGTTCATCCGGTCAGTCAAGGAATCAGGTATCAAACATTTTCGTTTCCACGACCTAAGACATACCTTTGCAACAAGATTGGTTCAGAGAGGAGTTGACCTTTACAAGGTGGCAAAGCTTCTTGGACATAAGGATATCACAACCACTCAGAGATACGCACATCATTATCCTGAAAGTCTGAGGGATGGAGTAGAGATACTGGATAATCTGACTGCACATGAGAAGGGTCATTTTCACGATTTTATCACGTTAGGAGGTACACAGGGTGATAACTGATTCTGGGGAAAGCTGTAACTTCTTGATTTATCAAGAAGAAAAGTGGTGCCATACGTCGCACTTGACGGTTTACCCGTCCCGGTGATACCCTTTCTCATGGTGGTGTCTCCTTTCGTTAAATTGTTGATTGATTCTCAACTTGAAAGGATACACCGCCTTTTATCTATTTACACACTTTTTGATTTTACTCCAACTATGCGATGAATAGTCTATCATATTAATACAGAAAATTTGTAGCGTTGCTTTCCCACTTTCCGGCTTTCAAGCTTGCACGCTTGCGAGCTTTTCCCCCTTACCTCATACCTCATAATCCTTATCCCGCTTTCGCACTTTCGAGCTTATAGGCTATTGCGCTTTTATTCTGCTAAAACAAGGTCTATCGTTCAGATAAATTGAAAAGTAATTGGGGAGTTGGTGAAGGGACTATTAGAATAAATATATTGAGCAATTTTATGTTACTTTAAAGTATAATACTCATAAGTAATCTTTTAGAGAGGTGCGATGAATTTTATAAACAGAGAAAGAGAGCTTGCATTTTTAAATAAGTCATACAGAGATAAACAGTCTCAGTTTATCGTAGTTTACGGCAAAAGACGTGTCGGAAAAACTGAACTCGTCAAACAATTTTTTAAAAGCATTCCTCATATCTATTTTCTTGCAGACAAAGCTCCTGAAAGAGAACAGCTTAAAATGTTTTCAGAAAAGGTCGGGCTATTGTTTAATGACGAACTACTGCTTTCACGTGGATTTGGTAATTGGCATGATTTTTTCAGGTATGTCAAAGGAAAAGGTAGAATAGCAATTACCATTGATGAATTCCCTTTTCTGATCGAGGCGAATAAAGCCGTTCCTTCGATATTTCAAAAGGGATGGGATGAAGAACTGAAGGATTCTGAAATATTCCTTATCCTGCTCGGATCAAGCATAGGTATGATGGAAACTGAAGTGCTCGGTTATAAATCTCCGCTTTTCGGCAGAAGAACAGGACAATTACTCATAGAGTCTCTCAGTTTTGGTGATTCAAAAAAGTTTTTCCCTGGAAGATCAAACGAAGAATTTATGTATACATATGCAGTTCTCGGCGGCACTCCTGCGTACCTGCTCCGCTTTGATTCATCAGCAGACATTTGGAAGAATATAAAAAATAAAATACTCTTGCCGGAAGCATATCTCTTCAGTGAACCTGAATTTATTCTAAAAGAAGAATTACGCGAACCGAGAAACTATTTTTCTATCTTAAGGGCTATCTCTATGGGTAAAACCCGCGCAAGTGAAATAATAAACGAAACAGGCTTTGAAAAAAATGTAGTCGGCAAATATCTCTCAGTCCTTACTGACCTCAGAATTATCAAAAGGGAAGTCCCTGTTATTGAAAAATCCTTTGAGAAGAGTAAAAAAGGCATTTATTTAATTAATGATAATTATTTCAGGTTCTGGTTTAATTTTGTTTTTCCTAATAAGAGCTTTATAGCAGAAGGTGAAGTTGATTATTTAATCAAAAACAAGGTAAGACCCAAAATAGACATATTCACCTCCTCTGCCTTTGAAGAAGTTTGCAGGTCCTTTGTCAAAAAAGGTGCAGGTGAAGGCATGAGGTTTAATAATGTTGGCCGGTGGTGGTCAAAGGATGCAGAGATCGATGTAGTTGCGATAAATGAAGATGCTAACTCGATACTTTTTGGTGAGGCTAAATGGAGTACAAAGAAAATAGGCGTTGATGTTTTAACTGATCTAAAGAAAAAAGCGCCTCTTGTTGAGTGGGGCAAAAAACACCGGAAAGAATTTTACGCCCTTTTTAGCAGAAAGGGTTTTACAGAAGAACTGAAAAATATTGCTGGCAAAGAAAAGATAATTCTAAAAACTATTGACGAGATGTTGTAGACAGTGTTCTCTCCTGCTTTTCTCCTTAAAGAATTTACGGCGGTTCAGAGAGAACCTTTGAATCTTTTCAGCCTGAAATACGTCTCACGTTCTCTTTCACTGATATATTGTGTAATGGTCCTGATCTGGTATCTCAGGTCAGGGAGTATTCTTTCTTCCAGTACTTTTATTTTCCGGGTGCTCTTCGTTATCTCATCGCTTAGTCTTTTCAGTTTGCTCTCATAGGCTGCTATCTCAAGCATCGAGTCCAGGATCTTCTCAAAGAAGTATATGCATTCTTCAAGACGGGGGGGCGTTGCCGTAATGTCATACCCCCGCGCGTCAGGGTCCCTGACCGGGGCATCATGTACGATCACATCTTTGTATTTCAGCCCCCAGATGCTTTTTTCAGTTATGTTCACCCTCATATCTCTCTTTAAGGCATATGTTATTGACTCTACGCCAATCCTGCCCATGTGGCCGAGGCTTAGCGCCAGTTCATCAAGGGCCTTGCCGTAGGTTTCTGTGATATCCTTCCTTGTCCTGAGGAAGGGCATTGTGGTATTGAGAAATTCCTGTATCAGCGCCTGCCGCCGTGCCTTCAGGATGCCGATACTGTTACCGACGGAGACCGCTTTTTCCTTCATCAGCAGGAGATTGGACCTGGTATGATGGATGATCATAGTGAAAACCTTTTCAGCAGATTCAACCCCGCGTCAAGGGTCTCAGGGACCGTCCTCCTTGTCATTCCCTGATGGACAAACTCTCTTTCGAATGCATCTGTGAAATCGAGCATGATCCTGTCCTTCTCTGACATGCCTTCTCTTCCAATGATCGCCTCAAGCCTTCTCAGGTCTCTGCCTTTTGCATAATATTTATACAGGTGGTTCGATACCTTTCTATGATCGCTCCTCGTGTGCCCTTCTCCGATCCCTCTCTGCATAAGCCTTGAAAGGCTTGGAAGCACATCCACCGGCGGGAATATCCCTTTCTGGTGGAGTTCGCGGCTCAACACTATCTGTCCCTCAGTGATATAACCGGTCAGGTCGGGGATCGGATGGGTAATATCATCTTCAGGCATGGTAACAACAGGCAGCATGGTCACAGAACCGTTCAGTCCACGTATGCGTCCGGCCCGTTCGTAAAGAGAGGCAAGGTCAGAGTACATGAAGCCCGGGTAACCTCTCCTGCCCGGCAGTTCCTCCCGTGCAGTGGATACCTCTCTCAGGGCGTCGCAGTAATTTGTCATATCAGTAATGATCACCAGCACATCCATGCCTTTATCAAATGCAAGATACTCAGCGACGGTCAGGGCAAACCTCGGCGCGAGCAGTCTTTCCATGGCCGGCTCATCTGCCATGTTGATGAAGGCAACAAACCTCGATCCCATTTCCTTCAGAATGTGCATATAGTAAGAGTAATCGCGGAATGTCAGTCCCAGTGCTGAAAAGACAATAATAAACCCGTCACTTTCTCTTTTTGTCCTGTTCCCGGACGGATCAGTACCGGCATTCATGGTCCTTGAATTTTTCAGTATCGCGGCCACGACCTCTTTTGATGGCAGGCCGGAGCAGGAAAAGACAGGGAGTTTCTGCCCTTTAACAAGGGTGTTCAGCCCATCAATAACCGAGATGCCGGTTTCAATAAACTCTTCCGGCCTTGCCCGTGCAGTAGGATTGATGGCGAAACCGCTTATGGGCATCTTCTTTTCCGGGATGAACATCGGAAGGCCGTCTATGGGGACGAAGGAGCCGTTGAAAATCCTTCCGGTGATATCGGGAGACAGGGAGGCAGTTCTGAGGGTATCAGTTAAAACTATCGAAGACCTTTCAATGTCCAGTCCCCGTGTCTCGGCAAACACCTCGATCAGTATCGTGTCTTCCCTGATCTCAAGGACCTCTCCTTCAAGCTGCCTTTCATCGGGCGTGAGGATTTTCACGACCTCACCGATCCTTGCGCTGAAAATTCCCTGAACAAATAACAGGGGCCCTGCGATGGAGGTTATAGTCTTATATCTGTGTTCTGAGAGTCGCATATAAATTCAAAAAGAGATCCCGGAAAGTATCTCATCGATCGCAGCTCCCTGCTTCAGCCGCTCTGCCGCATGTTTATAAAAATCAAGTATCCGCTCTATTGATGCAAGGGTTTTGTCCAGTGATGAAAAGGCGTCGTCTGTATATGCGTTCTGGTTAAGAAACTGTGTCCGGATCATTTCAGCCGCGTGAAGCAGGAGCCTGTCTGGATCCTGGATCCCTTCTAAACCGACGATCTCGACAACTTCTCTCAGCGCCTCTTCTTTCTGCAGAAGGTCCCTGCAACTCATCTGCACTTCTTCCCATTTTTGTGAGACATTCTCCCTGTAGTATCCGGAGAGCTCGGCACGGTAAAGTGAATAGCTCTGAAACCAGTTGATCGCGGGGAAATGCCTTCTATGGGCAAGGGATGTATCAAGCATGAGAAAGGTCCCTGTGGTCCTAAGGCATGACTGAGTAACCGGTTCAGTAAAATCTCCTCCGGGAGGCGATACGGACAGCACCATGCTGAGCGAGCCGATCTTGCCGCTGTATGTTTCAACAACGCCTGCCCTTTCAGCAAAGCTCGAGAGCCTTGACGCGAGATAGGTCGGATAACCTTCCTCCCCCGGCATCTCCTCAAGCGATGAAGATATCTCCCTTAAGGCCTCTGCCCACCGTGATATGCTGTCAGCGAGGAGGAGCACATGATAGCCCATGTCCCTGTAATACTCCGCCATGGTGATAGCGGTATAGATTGATGCCTCCCGTGCAGCGACGGGCATGTTCGACGTATTGATCACGAGCAAAGTCCTTTCCATCAGTGAGCTTCCGGTCCACGGGTCCTTCAGGTGCTCAAACTCTTCTATCATCTCCGCCATCTCGTTGCCCCGTTCACCGCATCCTGCATACACAACGATATCGACATCGGCGAACTTTGCGATCGACTGCTCAAGGATCGTTTTTCCGGTGCCGAAGCCGCCGGGCATGATCGCGGTGCCTCCCTTTGCTATGGTAAAGAGAAAATCTATGGCCCTCTGGCCTGTCACGAGCGGTTCATAAGGGGAAAATTTGCGTATATACGGCCTTGGCACCCTCACAGACCATTCATGGTAAACCGCTATCCCGCTTCCATCCTCAAGTCTCCCCACCGGCTCATCAATACGTATGTTCCCGTCAGCGATCCATGAGAGTCTTCCACCAGAATTGTGTGGACACGCGATAAAATGCTGAAAATGATTTTCCTCCACATACCCGATCATTTCATTCCTGCCGACCTCGTCACCTTTTTTCCTGAGGGGATGAAATACCCACTGACCTGCAGGGTCCAGCGCTGATACATCCTGTGCCGGCCTGATAAAAGGCCCTGAAAGGTCCTTTAATTTGTATAACGGTCTCTGAAGGCCGTCGAACATACCGGAAAGAAGACCGGGGCCAAGCTTCACGGTCATCGGCATTCCGGTACCTTGTACCGGTTCATCAGGCCCCAGTCCCCGCGTATCTTCATAGACCTGGACAATGGCCCTTTTTTCTTCTAATTTAACAACCTCGCCTGTAAGCATGGCGTTGCCGACATGAACCAGTTCGTACAGTTTCAATCCTTTCATGTCAACACTGACTGTCGGTCCTGATATCCCTGTTATCCTGCCCCTCATATTTTCAGCCTCACGTGATAGCCTATGGCCCTTCGGATGAGCCTTGATGCATAGTCTTCTATCTCTTCCATGGGCCGTTCAGGCGACGGGAGTACGATGAGTATCCCGTCCCACGCATGTTCTATCTCTCTCATTTTCTCCTCATTACCGTCTCTTACCAGCCGTTCATCAACAATGACAAGCACGGTGTCCGGATCAGGCAGTATGCTTTTCAGCATGGGAATGAAATCCTCTTTCCCGGTAACGTACTGGTTTACGCCGGCCAGCAGAAAACCAAACTCCGTATCCTTTGGTGTTATAAAGGCGATCTTTTTCATCTTCAATGCACCAGTTCTTCCCTGATAATGTCTTTATCAATCTTATTCCCGTAGTACAGGATGCTGAGATCCCGCGCCTCCAGAAAAAATCTCCACAGGTAATTAAGGATGAGCCCGATATCCGGGCTTTCCCTTTCCATTTTTTTTACCTGTCCCGATATCCCTTTCAGTAAGGCGCTCTCAACATTTGCAGCGGCCGGTCTCCCGACATAAAAACCGGTATGCTTCTGTATGAGACCGGTGATCTCAGAGACATCACGGGAATGGAGTATCGCGCTGAGGACAGTTTCTTTGACCTTCCCTCCTGTGATGAATGCGGGTTTTGCGCTCATTTCCCATCTCAGGTGTTTATAAAGGGTGATGATATTTATTGAGTCTATGAGAGAAATGAAAAAACGTGTTATGCAGGGATGACCCGGCTCATGCATTATGTGTTCAAGCAGTGTACGTGTTATTGTCTGCTCTACTTCAGGCAATCCTCCTGTTATAAAGATATCGCTGAGTCCGGCAGGACTGTCTGATAAGAATGCGGCTCTCTTATCCAGCATCTCCAGTATGAATGGCAGGTCAGACTCAAGGGACAGGATATTCTTTACTCTTTCGGAAAGCAGACTGAAGGCGAGGATGTACTCTATTTCTGTTTTTTTGCCTTTTTTCAGATGATATCTCAGGCATGTCAGAAGGGTGCCCAGTTCAGCGTACATGAAGCATGGCCCAAAAATATGTCTTAAATTCTTGTTCATCTGATAATACATCCACTGTAATTCCTCCTGGTATCGTCTCAGGATCCCATCTGCCGGATATCCGGATATGAACTTACTATACCGTGTTGACATGAGGTACCCGGAGATATCAAGGCTGAAGAGGACCTTTTCCCAGTCCTTCAGCAGGAATGCGCGTCTGCCGTGTATCCGTGCGAGCAGATAATCCGTGGGATACCCTCTGTCCTCAATGTCACACAGTAATATCATGTGCCGACGCTTCCTTCCGGACCTCGTGAATGAGAGAGGGGAGCATTTCCTCCCAAGCCCTTTCGAGTCTCTTTTCAAAGGTATTGATGATACGCTGCCTGCTGTTTTCAGCAGACACATCTATCCCGCCGCTGATCCTGTTGTCACCAATGATGTTAATACCGGGGAAATGGACAAGGGCCATGCCGACATCATCCTGATTCACCAGCGCTTCAATCCATGCAGAGGGCGGCAGCTCTTTAACAAGAGATGCAAACACTGCCGTATACCGGGCATCCCGCAGATCATGGAGCATTGATCCGGCAAACTCAAAGAGCCGGGCGGACAGCGATTCCTCTGCTGAAAGCCTTATTGAACGGGCCCTGTTCTCTGCCGCAGAAAGCACATCATTTCCCTGTTTCATGATCAGGGCTGTTTCTTTTTTTCTGAACTCTTCCCTGAGCTGTTTGATCTTTCCGGCTGTCTCGGACGTTATCTTATCCGCTTGAGCCCGGGTCTCAGCCCGGAGGGCCTGAGCCTTCTTCTCCCCTTCTTTTCTGAGGGAATCGATCAACTCCTGATATCCCATATCCTCACACCCCGAAAAGGATCATGGCTGCGACAACAAAACCGAGGATGACCATGGTCTCCGGTATCGCGATCATGATGATCACTGTAGCGCTGAGTTCCGGTTTTTCGGCGAGTGTGCCGGCGCCCGCGGAGCCGATCTTTGACTGTGCCCATGC
The DNA here is from genome assembly GCA_016215115.1 of Nitrospirota bacterium. Taxonomy (GTDB): domain Bacteria; phylum Nitrospirota; class Thermodesulfovibrionia; order UBA6902; family UBA6902; genus SURF-23. Next base: position 45,389 of record JACRLN010000027.1, on the reverse strand, counting down.
GGTTGCAAGGGCCGGGAGCCCGATCGCAAGCGCGGCGGCAAATGCCATAAGTACTTTTTCCAGATTCATTGTTTCCCTCCTTTAAATGACTTCCTTCGAATTCTTTTTGAAAGGTTCAAATCTTCTCCCTCCGGATTCAATGAACTTATTGAAAAACTCGACATAGTGGAGCCGCAATGAATGTATCGTTGGAGAAAAAACGCCTATGATTATGTTCAGCAGATGCAGCAGTCCGGCTACCACAACGCCGAGTATGATGTCTCCCGTCATCCCTGCAAGACGGTTTGCCACAGATGCAAGGAGCACGGAGGTGAGCCCGATCGCCATGATCCTTGCATAAGAGATGATATTCCCTATGCTCTTGAGCACTTCAAGAGGAGCGAGCAGTCCCCCGGCAAAGAAAAGAAAAGGGGTAATGAAGAGTATGGTCAGGATCATGGGTCTTGTCATCAGCCCGGGGAAGAACCCGAATACAGCGGCCACAAGCAATACTATGCACAGAATAAACAGGATGTGAATAAATTTCAGGAGCGCCTCTTTCTTTGTTCTTTTCTTCAGGGCGATTATGAATCCGAGGAATGTCCCGAGCAGGACATGGACGATGCCGACAGAGACGGAAAAGTACAGCATTGGCATGACTGCTGTGCGTCTTTCAACAAAGAGAGGCGTAAGGCCAAAGAGTTTTTGCCCCAGTTCGCCGAAAAACTCCCCGTAGAGAATTCCAAAGATTATGGCATAGAATGCCGAGACGACCAGTATCTTGCAGGCGTTCTGAACAGTTTCATTTTTCCTGGCTCTCTTTAAAATGAGTAAGGACACAATGATGATTATGAATCCGTATCCCGCATCTCCAAGGATCATCCCGAAGAAGACAGGGAAAAATATCCCGATGAATGGTGTCGGGTCATAGGAGGTGTATCGGGGCAGGGGAAGGATCCTTGTGAAAAGTTCAAAGGGCTTAAAATAGGCCGGATTTCTCAGGATAACCGGCATTTTCTCAAGGTCTTCTTCACGGATCTCGAGCTCTTCAAGAACAACGCTCCCCATAAAATCCCTGCTCAGGTCCTCTCTCAGTTTCTCAACGTCTTCCGTTGCCATCCAGCCGTAGATGAAAAAGCACATGCGGGTAACGAAGGCCGAAGCAGTAGCTTTGATCAGCGACAGGCGCTCTTCTATCCATTCCCTGACCCTCTTGTAAATCGCGCCCCATTTGAGTGAGAAACTGTCCAGTTGCATATGGATCAGATCGAGCTCACCGGATATATCAGAGGTCCTTTTCTTCAAAAAACTGACCTTTTCAACAAAGGGGAGGTCTCCAAAAGAGGGCGGGAACCTGAGCTCCGGTATGTTTTTGTCACTGAGGGCCTTCTTTATGCGGTCTGAAGTATTTTTCTGAAGCGCTATGAGTCCCACGATGGTGCCGTCTGAAGCAATTGTTGTGAGAAGCTCAAACTTGTCATCGGACAGGTGGGATAAGGCCTTTCTCAGGATCATTTCCGCAGCCGGATCTTTCAGAGTAAGACCGATAAAGTCGAGGTCCGGCCCCTTTTTCATGTCTTCAAGGAGGGGTTCAACTGCATCGAGGAAGAAATTGTAAAGGCTGAGTTCTGCCAGTTCCTTCTGCAATGCCTCTTTATCCCGGTACAGTTTTTTGCAGGCCGGCAGATGGCGCTGAAGGGTCTCGCTGATAGTATAGATGATAGAGCGTGGTTCAAGATAACGGTTATTTTTTCTTGGCGAGGGCAGACACGCGAGGAGTTCGTCTATCCTGCTCCTGAGCTCTTCGAGGAACATCTTTTCCGAGAAGGTGCTGTTATCCGGGATAAAGGTATCGATATACACCTCATCTTTTTTTTCCACGAACCCGATGGCGCTTGGCTCGATCTCAAGAATCCCCCGGTCCCTTAAAAGGGACAGAACACTTTCCAGCAGCTCCCTTGGACCTGCTATCTCTATCTTGGACATCCTGACGATCATGGCAGTATCCTGGTAATATGTTTCCTGATGATCACCCTCAATACGTCATCGCTCAGTGTTACAAGCGTATTAGAATATGCATCTGCATCTTCCAGTATTTGTGAGGCCTTTTTCTCTGTATTCGCAACTGCTTCTGATACTGCCTTGTCCAGGGCAAACTGCAGACGTTTTTCTTCCCTCAGGATCTCTTTCTCAGAGTCACTTCTCAGTTTTCCGAGAAATTCTGCAGCGCTGCTCTTTTCATGTGCAAGGTTGCCGGCTATCTCCTTTTCAACTTCAACTACTGCCCCAAGGACATCCTCTTTCATAATAATATCTTAGCAGGAAATAGCCAAAAAACAAGGCATCGTGTGCCGGGTGAGTGTTGATGCCGGCATAAATCTCAGGAGATTGGGCTTTTGGACAGATTTATGATTTTCTGAAAAATCAGTTAAGGATAAAGAGGTTAGATTATCCGACTGAGCTAAGGTGGCAAAGGATTAATAATAACATGTTAAACCAAATAGTGGCAGGAATGTAGCTCCTGCCACCAGTGTCATGTCTCATAAATAGATATACATAATTCCGTCATTCCCGCTTGTCGGGAATCCTTCATTAATGTAAAGGAAAAAGATTCCGGACAAGCCGGAATGACACTGCAAAAGTGTAAAGAACTGTTAGGGACAGCACACTAGGATATCTGAAGCATTCTGTCAATCTTCAATATCGGTATCTTCGATATTCACTTCCTTTGCAACGAGAACACCCTTGCTGTTCACAGTTCCTTCAACTTCTACTTTTACATTCAATGCTATCGATGCCGGGTCTCCTTCGAATTGTGTCTGACTGTTTGTCAGTACCGTTTGTCCGTTCACTTCAAAGTCATTTTGTGAAGTAAACTGCGTGACGATACCCTCAAGGCTAAGCTCCTTGCCCGGTGAGGCCTGGGTATCTTCAACCTCTATATCTTCTGCTGTAAGCCAAAGTTCATCCGGGGTGTTCAATCTACCTTTAACTTCTACAAAAACACCATCAGCAATACCTGAGGGATCTAAGTCGTTGTAATCTACGGCTAAAGTGTTTATAAAAAATATTTGGCCCGGAACAAGACCCGAGACAAATCCTTTTACCTGGTATTTTCCCGGATCCTGGTCATCCTTCTTCACCAGCGTTGCAATTATATTTCTATCTTTATCAAAATATCCGCTCACCTCAACAAAATCATCTTTACTTAAATCCGCAAAAGAAAAGGTGCAATTGACCTGCTCATCATTTAAACAGTATTCCGTTTGAGTGTTCACTTTTACAGTCTGTCCGAGGACATCAAACGAATTACCACCTTTGTTACTTACCCGGCCTTTTACCTCTGACTCATATTCTATCGATGAGGCAACATCATTAACAGCCTCAACAGTAACTTTCATACCTATTTTGAGGTCGCTTTGTGTTGCGCTATTATTATTTACAGTAATCGTGGCTGATGTTGTTTCAAACTCGATACCGTTCACAAATACACTTCCAAAAGCGGTGACAGTTCCAGTGGACCTTCCTGTCCCGCTGACTCCACCACCGGCTGTGCTACCTCCGCCTCCCCCACCACCGCCGCAGGCAATAACTATAATAACTATAATTAAAAGAAGCGCGGCAATTACAGCTAATTTTGTTTTTACCCTGAAAAATCTATTCATAAACCTCATTATATCCTCCATTTTGTTTGTTTATTCAAAATAAAAGATGCCTAACCCCGCTTTTCTGCGTTCACCTTTCTCTTTTACAGCAGGATTGACGTCTCTGTCATATCGTGAAATTACTTTATCTATTGATTCCGTAAAATCTTCGCTCTTCTTTGACAATAGTTTTCTCAACTTTACAAGCACATCTTCAGGTATGTTGTCATATGATACCTTCCTCTGGAAAAAAGTTTCTGATGCTTCACAGTCAAGATTGTGGTTAATCGTCGAAATCAACTCGCTCACATCGTCACCAAGGATCTGTATCTTTTGGCTTTCTTCTTTTTTTACGATATACCCCTTCGACAATAATTTAATTTTCCCTTTCTTTACATCTATAACGCCTGCTCTTAACATTTCATCAAGTATGGCCCTTGGAGGAATATCGCCGCTGTAACTTTTAACAAGTGATGAAAAACTTGCTTGCGCACCTTCAAAAGACAGTTCCCTGGGAAGACCTTTACTATTAAGAAAGTCCTGGTCCTGGCGCCATCCGCTAATGACCCTTACAGCGCGATTATACCGTTCGGGAGAACCTAAATCATCAAAAACGCTTATTCCCCTCAAACGTCTTACTTCCTTCCTGGATAGTCCGGTTATAGTAGCAATGCGGGAATCAGTCTGTTTTCTCCCCTGAATGACAAATTCACGTGAAGCAACATCGACATATACCCACTTGGCAAGTTCACAGAAGGTGCCGTATGGAATACCATTGCGTAAAAGTATTTTTAAGAGAGGATGGAGCAACCGCACAATTGCGGAAGAAACCGCCTTCTTTAAGTTGGTGTCCATAATTGGGATTATAATCCCAATTATATGTTTTGTCAATTAAAATCAACATATATCCCGTCACATTTCATTCTTTTTTGAGCAATGCCGGCCCTTGCAGGATAAAGAAAGGGGAGCCAAAGCTCCCCTTTCTTTTATTAATCATCGAATCTTTCTTATTTGCCTGTTAATCCTGAGTGACATGACATACAATCAGTTATCGCGTTGTGAGGTGTATGACAGCTTATGCAATCCATTCCGGAATTGTGTGAAAAATCATTTTCATTACCATCATCGCCATCATCATCACCATCATGCTCTTTATCATCCGGATTACTGCATGATGGATTTGTGTAACAAGCAGGATTGCTGCAATCAATTATGCCGTTACAGCTCTGGTCAGCTTGACTCCCGCATATTGCAGCGGTGCCTGCATGGACTTTCCGGTTTGAGTCATTGCAGTCGGTATTGTTTTTTACATAGCCGGAAGGCCTACTGCACTCTTGTATTGAAACCGTCGAGTCACCATACCTGTCTCCATCAGCATCCCTGTAATAAGTCTTTGTTACACCTTCATCTATCTCGCCATTACAGTTATTGTCTTTGCCGTCGCATATTTCGCCGGCGCCTGGATGGATTTTTTTATTTGAGTCGTTGCAGTCGGTATTGTCCTTTACATAACCGGAAGGTTTTTTACAGCTTTGTTTTGAAACCGACGGGTTGCCATAACCATCTCTGTCTGCATCTCTGTAATAGGTATTTTTTACGCCTTCGTCTATCTGGCCATCACAGTTATTATCTACACCATCACAGACTTCTGTTGTAGGTACGCATGCCGACGCGCAGTTAGAATCGGCAGAGTCGGTTGTGCCATCGCAATCATTGTCCCGCGAATCACTGCATGTAGGACTACCGGCCGGTCCCTCTGTCTGCGGAGTTCCGGCAGTGCAGCTGTCTACCATTTTGCCGCCCTGACAAGTTGACTGGCCTGTGGATGCGCATGAACCGACGCCACAGGTCGTAGGTATCGAGGCGATACCTTCATCCACCTGTCCGTCGCAGTCATTATCTATACCATCACAGACTTCTGTTGTAGGTACGCATGCCGACGCGCAGTTAGAATCGGCAGCGTCGGTTGCGCCATCGCAATCATTATCCCGCGAATCACTGCATGTAGGACTGCCGGCCGGTCCCTCTGTCTGCGGAGTTCCGGCAATGCAGGTGTCTACGGTTTTACCGCTCTGGCAGGCTAACTGACCTGTGGATGCGCAAATACCTTTGCCGCACAGTGTACTTGTCGGAACATAACCCTCATCGGCTGTTCCGCTGCAATTTTCATCGATTCCGTTACAGGTATTGTCAGCAGCTCCCGGATTGACTGTCGGGTCGTTGTCATTGCAGTCAACTGCGGTACCCTTCGCACAGGTAGCCGCTCCGTTAGAGCCATAGCCGTCGCCGTCAGCATCAATACATGCTGCCGCAGCCTGGCAATCAGGATCTGCAGCGTCGTACAGGCCGTCTCCGTCATTGTCCAGTCCTGCGGTCGAGGCTGCAAAGTTCTCTTTTCCTGAATCGTTGCAACTGCTGGTGGGTTTACCCGGATGCGCCGCGTCCGGTGTGAAGTAATACGGCGGCGCCGTCTTCTCGGATACGGGTTTATATTTTGCCGGGTTCGCATCATTGTGACAACCTAAACACACTGTCTCTCCAGCCCTATAGTGATGCTGACGCAAGCCCGCTCCGCTCTTTACAGTACCGACATTATTACTGTCTTCTGCGCGGCCGTGGCAGCCTACGCAACCCACCTTGGTCAGTCCGCTTCCACCGTTGGACATGTTGATATAAACCGGTGTCTTGCCAGTGCCGAAATGACAAGTACTGCAATCTCCGTTTAACATCGTGTATCGATGCGTATCATGCAGACCGCTTGCCCATGATTTCCCGTCAGCAAGTGATGTATAAGGAACGGTACGAAAACCGCCGTGACACGATTGGCAGCCCGACCATGTCTCGTAAGCCATAACATCGGATGCCCATACAGTAAATACTGCAAGGGCGATAATACATAGTGATACTATTGATGCCTTTCTCATTGGTTCCTCTCCTCTGCTTAATTTAATTTTTACTGGTTATTTGCCGTAAAACGGCACAATCACTTTCAGATATGAACGTTTTTACATCTCTACCCTCCTCTTAAAAAATGTCTCTAACCATTTACGCTCAGTTTTCTATAAGCAGTTAAATTATTTTTTATAATATGTCAAATTAACGATCCCGTCCGTGATGCAGATCACTATTTGGGATTATTTTCCCATTCTATAATGCAATATTCATTCCAATTCGTTAACTCTTTGAATTATTGGCAACCTAAATATTCAGGGAAGTGAAAATGTATTCATTTTCATACACTGGGATAGTTATGTCATACAAAAAGCAAAATTTAATTTTCAAAGAACAAATTCAAACATCAATATTCTTCTATGATAAAGCTCAGGCGCAACATAGTCTGTGATCGAAATCACCATATTTGGGATTTTATTCCCAAATTATAATTTTGTCAAGTCTACCATAAAATCGCTAAGACACCAGTTATTGTTAATAGTTCTTAAAGTTAGTTAGATAGATGCAAAAAGGATTATCGGAAGATCTTTAATTACTTGACTGAGAGGCAGGGATTGCTTCTGAATAGTTTTGGTCGGGGCGAGAGGATTTGAACCTCCGACTCCACGGTCCCGAACCGTGTGCGCTACCAGGCTGCGCTACGCCCCGTGTATGAATAATAGCATAATTTACAGAACAAATTCTAAGGTGTATCCAATTAAAAATGAACAATGAGTAATGAACAATTAATGAAGCTTTTCATACCCCTTACTCCTTACCCCTTACTTCTTACTCTTTACTCACGCCTCAAATGCATCCTGAATCAGTTCACATTCAGGCCTTCCGTTTTCGTAATAGATACTCACTACATCAAATCTGCATTGAGGAAGTTCATCAAATCTTTTGAGATATGACAATGCAACATTGACTATCTTGCGCCTCTTTCTTCTGTTTACTGATTCAAACGGGAGACCGAACTCGATGCTTTCCCTCGTCTTGACTTCAATGAAGACAAGCACTTCGACGTCAAGTGCGATAATGTCTATCTCGCCAATATTGGTTTTATAGTTCTTCTCAACGATCTTATACCCTTTTTTCTTCAAAAAATTTACAGCAAGCCCCTCGCCCATTTCACCCAATTTCATACTATCCCCCTATAATTAGCGCAAAAGCGCGGAAGTTAGAAAGTGAGGAAGTGAAAGATATAATTAAACGGCCCTTAGTTTCATTTTACTTGCCGTCTTACGCGCTTACTCACTTCCCCGCTGTTTCTATCTTTCTGTAAAAGCACGTCCTGTTGCCTGTATGGCAGGCTCCTGAACCCACTTGTTCAACCCTTATTAATAGAGTATCTCCGTCACAATCATAATAAATTTCTTTTACAAGCTGAACATTTCCGGATGTCTCGCCTTTCATCCAGTATTTCTGCCTCGACCTGCTCCAAAAATGAGTCTTGCCGGTTTCCATAGTCTTCTCCAGAGAAGTTTTATTCATATAAGCCATCATCAGGACTTCGTTACTGTTTACATCCTGTATTATTGCAGGAATCAACCCTTTATCATCATATTTAAGTTCAGGAATCATTTGTCCTCCTTAAAACAGTCAAATAAAATATAAATATTCTACCATACAAACCTTGAAAATCTTCTTGTTGCCTGAAAGTTCTTTTTAATGTATATTGAATAAATACTAATGATTAATGAGGAATGAACAATGAGCAATAAGGAGTAAAATTTAAATTTCTTCCTTTACTGTTCATTGTTAATTAATCAAAAGGAGGAATCCTTGATGGAAACTAAAATTTTACTGTCTGAAAAGGAAATCCCAACCCACTGGTACAATATCACACCGGATCTGCCCGAACAACTACCGCCCCCAATCCATCCCGCAACAGGCAAACCCATCGGCCCTGAAGATTTATCGCCGATATTTCCGATGGAACTTATTAAACAGGAAGTGAGCACGGAAAAATGGATAGAGATACCGGACGAAATCATAGATGCATACAAAATTTACAGGCCCACTCCATTGCATCGCGCATACAGGCTTGAAAAAGCGCTTAAAACAAATTCTCGTATCTATTTTAAAAATGAATCTGTCAGCCCCGCAGGCAGTCACAAGCCGAACACCGCGATAGCGCAGGCTTATTACAACATGAAAGAAGGCGTTAAACGGATCAGCACCGAAACAGGAGCAGGCCAGTGGGGAAGCTCGATAGCGCTCGCATGCAAAATTTTCGGATTGCAGTGCACTGTATATATGGTCAGGGTGAGTTACGAACAAAAACCGTACAGAAAGATTTTGATGCAGACATGGGGAGCAGAGGTGCATCCATCACCTTCAAATTTAACAAATTCAGGCAGGAAGATACTCGGCGAAAATCCTGACTCTCCCGGCTCTCTCGGTATAGCCATATCGGAAGCTGTAGAAGATGCTGCAACTCACGAAAATACAAAATATTCCCTCGGCAGCGTGTTAAATCATGTGTTACTGCATCAAACAGTCATCGGGCTCGAAACAAAAAAACAGCTTGAACTTGCCGGTGAAAAACCGGACGTCCTCATCGGCTGTGTCGGAGGAGGAAGCAATTTCGCAGGACTCGCCTTTCCTTTTGTCTCCGACAAATTAAAAGGAAAAGATATACGGATTATTGCAGTTGAACCAACTGCCTGTCCCACTCTTACAAAAGGCGTTTACACATACGATTTCGGTGATACTGTCGGACTTACACCTCTTGTTAAAATGTATACGCTGGGTCATACCTTTGTTCCGCCCGGAATACATGCAGGAGGGCTCCGTTATCATGGAGACGCACCTCAGTTATGTCTATTGGTCAAGAATAAAGTTATTGAAGCTGTCGCATATCCGCAGAAACCTGTTTTTGAGTCCGCTTTGTTATTCGCCAGGACTGAAGGTATCATACCTGCGCCTGAAACATCACATGCCATTAAATGTGCTATTGACGAAGCAAGAAAGAACAGAGGCAACTGTATGGTGTTCAACTTCAGCGGACACGGCCACTTTGATATGGCGGCATATGATAATTATCTCTCCGGCAAACTTGAAGATTTCGAATATTCAGAAAATATGATTAAAGAGGCAATAGAAAAGATACCAAAATTCTAACAAAGATTTTTATGGGCTGTTAATACATATAAGGTTATTTAATCCTCTAAACCCGGTCCGGGGGAATTGCGAAAATATTTACGCCAGATATTTATGTCTTCCTTCGATATAATTGCGTCTCCATCTAAATCCATATAATCTTTATTTTCCGGTAAATCTTTACCGTAATATTTTTTTAATTTAAGTTTATCTTTTTTTGATACAATCCCGTTATTGTCAAAGTCAGGATCACAGACATTTCCATAATGCTGAATACCCGGAATTGATGTATTATCATCTTCTTCTGAATTGCTGTCTAACTGATCAGGATTAAAAACATATCTGCAGTTATCACATGCGTCTCCGACGCCATCACCGTCTGTATCTGCCTGGTCAGGATTGTAAGTATTGGGACAGTTGTCATCACAATTAACCGTATTCCCTCCAGAACACGGATTGTCCCCGATAAAACCACTGTCATCTCCATCATCGGGGATCCCGTCTGAATCTGCCAAAACAGATTTTCTGACCTCATTGGAGTATCCGCTTTCATTCCCTGATGCATCGTATGCGGTCAGAGCTAAGTAAATAAATCCAGCCGGCAAATTGCCGATACGGATTGTTGTTACATTGCCAATATCTATGTAGCCGGTATACAATCGAGAGGCAGTTCCATAATAGATTTTATATCCTGAAAGGTCCTTAAGACGTGTTCCATCGACTTTTGATGTAGGCGCATACCATTTAAGGGTAACTTCACCTGCAAAAAGACTGGTGGAAGATAAAAAGAAAATAATAAACAGCGTTAATTTAATATATAAAAGTCTGCATTTTAAATTACTGAACTGAATTCGCTCAGCTATCCTCTTATATCTCTTCTTACTTGAATAAAACACAGTTTCTTCCCATCTTTTCCTCTTCGTGATACAACAACAATTTCAAACTCATGTTGTGACTCCTGCGCTAACCTGAATAAAAAAATCAAATTCTTCTTACTGAAGAAGTTTAATAGCAATAAACTTGCCAATTTTAAAATTATCTTGCTAACTTCTTTAAATTAAATGATAATTTTTGTGGGGAGGTTATAAATTATTATAAAGGGATGCTCGTTTTTGTATGGATTATCCTGCAGTTAGAATCACCGAGTTGATATCTTTACTGGTAAATATAGCAACTCAGATCTGTATGTTATTTCATACACTTTACAGGTAATTTTTTATTTCTTAAAAGTTTCCGGCTTCAAATCATACTTTTTGATAAGGTTGTAGAAATCAGCCCTGTATTTACCGGCAAGTTCAGATGCCTTGCTGATATTGCCTCCGGTGAGCTCCATGAGATGAACAATATAATTTTTTTCAAAGTCGGCCTTCGCCTCTTTAAGAGATTGTAATTTCTCATGAGTCTGATTGGTTGATTGAAGAATAAGGTCCTCAGTAATTACATCATGCCGGGTCATTGCTATTGCAAATTCAATAGTATTTTTTAATTCCCGTATATTACCCGGCCAGTTGTAAAGCATAAGTTTTTGCATGGCTGCAGGTGTCAGGCCTTTCACCTTTTTTTTCATCTTCTCATTAAATTCATTAAAAAAATGTTCAACTAAAGACGGTATATCCTCTTTTCTTTCTCTCAATGGGGGCAAATTAATCGGGATGACATGAATCCTGTAAAAAAGGTCCTCACGAAAACGACCTTCTTTGACCTCATTTTTCAGGTCCTGATTCGTTGCAACAATAATCCTCACATCAATATCAATCGGTTTGCTGCTGCCGAGAGGATAGAACTGCCGTTCCTGGAGGACCCGCAGACTTTTTTTCTGTAGTGAAAAAGGCATATTCCCGATCTCATCCAGGAAAAGCGTCCCTTTGTGAGCCTGAGTAAATAATCCCTTTGAACTCTGCATCGCTCCGGTAAAAGCGCCCTTTTCGTAACCAAAGAGTTCACTTTCAAGGAGGGTTTCAGGAATTGCGGCACAGTTTATGGCCACAAAAGGTTTGTCCTTCCTATCACTGCCGAGATGTATAGCTCTTGCAATAAGCTCCTTGCCCGTGCCGCTTTCTCCATTGATGTATACCGTAGAATCCGCTTTGGCAATGATGGATATATTCCCAAGTATACTCTGCATCTTTTCGCTCTTTGCAACGATATTTGCAAAATCATATTTCTCTTCGATAAGCCCTTTAAGTCTATTGATTTCGGAAGAAAGCCTGCGGTTCTCCAAAGCCTTTTCAATCTGTAAAAGCAGCTCCCTGGGGTCAAATGGCTTGGTAAGATAACTGTAGGCTCCCTTTTTAATAGCCTCTACAGCGCTCTCAATACTTCCGTATGCGGTGAGAATAATAACAGGAATGTCAGGACTTATTTGATGGATATCCTTCATAAGCGATATCCCATCCCGGTTACCAAGCTGTAAATCAATTATGGATAAGTCAAATGATTGTTGTCTTGCCTCTTCGATTGCAACTTCTCCGCTTAAAGCGGTAACGACTTCGTAATTCGCCGATTCGAGTCGCATCCTTAATACTTCAAGCAGATTGCTGTCATCGTCTACCACTAATATCTTTCCTGCTAATGTTGCCATTACTACCTTGTCATCTCTTTTCTCTTCTTCTCAATTTCGATATCAACCTGTTTTGCCTTCTCGATGACATTAAGTAAGCCGATCATTATCTTAGCCTGTTCAAGCAAATGACTTTGCGGGTACTCCTTAATAAGTTGTTCAAAATAAGCAAGAGACTTTTTATAGTCCTTCTCAGGATTATCGTAGTGTGCATAAACAAGTCCCGCATAAAAAAGAGCCCTGTCCGCATATGGATTTTTAGATGACTGAGACAGGACATTCTGGATCTCTTTAAGAGATTCCTTATAGCTGCCCTGTGCAAGCAGTTGCTGGCTGCGAAGGATATGTTCACTGGTAATGACAAGCTCATTTGCTTTTAATTTTTCCATGACAATGACAACCTCATCTGCTTTTAATTTTTCCATGTCCCTGAGCACCCCAACCCATATTGCTGCCTTTTCAAGCAAAGGGCTTTGAGGGTAATCGTTAATAAGGCGTTCGAAACTGTCAAGAGATTTTTTATAATCCTTCGCAGGGTTGCCATAATGAATGTAAATAATACCAATATTAAAAAGCGCCTCATCCCCCGACGAGCCGCCGGCAAAAAGAGACAAAACCTTCCGGTTTTCCTCAATAGCTCCTGTGTAATCTCCCGCTGCAATAAGCTGCTGGCTGCGATGAAAATACTCATTGGCAGTTTGCGTACTTCTTCCCTTCAATGAGGAACAGCCAGAAAACAGAAGCAGGATCAGACAGGCAAAATAAATGTAAAGGTGCTGCCCTTCCCTAATGTACTCTTTACCCAAATCTCGCCTCCATGAGCGGTCAGTATTTGTTTAACAATAAATAATCCCAGGCCGCTTCCTGATATTTTACTTGAATCTCCAAAAGTTGCCCTCTTGAATTTATCAAAGATGATATCCATTTTTTCTTTTGGGATACCTGAGCCAGTATCTTCAACAGAGACTTCTATAAACTCTCTGTCGTACATCGGGGATTGGGGGTTGTGGCCCAAATCCCTTACCCCTTTTCGCGCGATGATGCGCACGTATCCGCCGTTAGGGGTGAATTTCAATGCATTGCCTATCAGATTCCTCAATACCTGAAGAATCTTGTCGATATCGGCTCTTACAGGCGGCAAGCCCTCACTGATCCCGGTTTCAATAGTGATATTGTTAGTCTCAGCCAAAGGCTCCATCTCGCGAGTGATCTTCTTGATCAAAAGAGAAATATCTGCAGAAGTTAGGTTATAGTTTATCATACCGGCTTCCATTTTTGAAAGCTCCAGCAAAGAGTTAACAAGATTTATCAGGCGGTTGCATTCTTCGTTTATTATTGTCATTAGCCTTTTCTGCTTTTCTGTAACTTCTCTTCCTTTTAAGCTCTCTAAAAAGAGGTTTGTCCCCTCCTTAATTGTAGTGAGCGGGGTCCGCAACTCATGGGACATCAGAGAGAAAAATTCGGATTTCATCCTGTCTATCTCTTTCAGCTTTGTGCACATTAAATTAAACGCCTGTGCCAGTTCCTTTATCTCCGGCGGAGAGGAAAGTGTCAAATCATTCCCAAAATTCCCTCTGGCAATCTCTCTCGTTTTCATCTTTATGACAGAAAGCGGTTTTGTTATGTTGATTGTAATAAAGACAGAGATAATGATTCCAATAGTCAGGGCGGTTATACCTATTACTACGGCAACACTGCCTGCGGTAGATTCAATCTCATCCAGTTTTATTATCTTGTTATAAGTGCTCTGCTGATTATACTCCCTTAACTTTTTCAGAATTTCCGTTATTCCATTTATAGCATGTTCCTTTTCTTCATTATACCTGTCAAGGGGATATTGTTCCCCGGCCCTCAGATATTGCGCTTCTGCCTGAAACAAGGACTGGTATTTATCATAAAGATGTTTTATATCGGCAAGCATTTTCCTTACCTCAATGTCGTTTGATACGGTTCCCGCTATTTCAAGAAATTTATCGAAATCATCCCTGGCCTGAATAAACTGGTTATATAATCCTTCCTCCTTGATAATAATAAATTTTTTTTCATACCGCATCAATGACAGAAGAATATCTGAAAGTTTTTGTTCGTAATCTATCAACCGATTATCTACCGCTAATATAGAACGCGTTAAGCTTTCCAGCTGATAAAGCTGAATAATAGTGTACATACTCACAGCCATTGCAAGAATAAATATTGCAAGATAACCAATAACCAGACGTGAAAAAATAGTTAATTTCATTTCTCTATTTAAACAAAAATCTCAAAAAATAATCTTGACTTCCTTAAAACACGCTCCTTACAGCTTATAACCTATATTCCTCAGAAATTCCTTTCTATGAGCTTTATCAGAATCTGTCTCTATCCCTTTTGGAGAAAATCCGTCTATAACGCCCAGGACTCCCCTGCCCTGCTCTGTCTCAGCAACAACAACCTCGACAGGATTTGCGGTTGCACAGTAAATATTACAGACTTCAGGGCAGTTTTTTATAGCATTAAGGACATTAATCGGAAATGCATTCTTAAGGATAATGCAAAAGACATGGCCCGCTCCAATCTCGTTAAGATTATTAACACAGGCATCAACTAATTCAGTTTCATTCCCCTCTTTTCTAATCAGGCATGGTCCTGATGCTTCTGTAAAAGCAACGCCAAATTTTGCCTGCGGTAAGGCAGTAGCGATAATTTCGTATAAATCCTCAGCAGTTTTTATGAAATGGGTCTGCCCGAGAATGACATTACATCCCTCGGGAATACTTATCCTTACGGTTTTCAGTTCCATAATTCCTCCCTTTAAAGCTTATAGCTGACAGCTTATAGCTTTCAGCTAATACTATGTTATAATCAAAATAAATTTTTCATATCTTGTCAAGAAAAAAAATGAAAAAACTTTTTCTCATCCTTTTCATCCCCCTGTATTCACTATTCTTGCCTCCTGCCGCTTCTGGTGTAACGCCGTATATTATAGGCCCCGACGTGAAGATAATAAATAATAATATTGTTGTGAGAACATCTATCGCCGACATCGCTGATTTCGAACAAATAGTTAAATCAAGCATCGGCAAAGAAATCATTTTTACTGCAGAGCTGATGCGTGTGTGGGATTTCTGGCCCGATGAATTTATAGTCTCAAAAAAAATCAGGAAGATCGTAAAGTATGACAACCTCAGAGACCAATACCGGACCTCATGGCGTGACGGCATTACCCGCACTGATAATATTTTTACGGAATTTAATACGATGAAGAACTGGATTCTCTCGGAAGATTCCATAAGCATTGCAAATATCAAAGAACTTGAACCAGGCAGTTATTATATCAGGTTTGTGGTGGAATCCAAGAGCAGAGAGAAAATACCCCTTATAGGCTTTTTAATGTACCTCGTCCCTGAAGTTGAAATGAGCCTTGCGAAAGAATCACAGTCGTTTATTTTAGGTATTGACAAATGAAAAATCTAAAACTGCTTTTGGGCCTTTTTGTAATCAGTGTCGCAGCAATTATCATCACAGGAGTAGTGCTTAATTATCTCGGAATAGAACACGGCTCCCTGATGATTAAAATAGGCTTCATATTTATTATCGTAAATTTAATCTTGTACCTCCTCCTTCTAATATTCTTTGTAAGCAGGAACCTTATTAATATATTTACAGAGAAAAGAAAAAAGGCCATTGGTTCAAAATTCAGGACCAAACTTGTTGCTTCCTTTCTTGGGCTCGTGCTAATACCGTCAGTACTGCTTTTTATCCTTTCCAGCCAGTTAATCAACAATTCCATTGACACATGGTTCTCATTAGAAGTACAGAAACCTGTATATGATTCCATGGATGTAGCAAAGACTCTATATTATAATGAGAGACAGTTTGCAATGAATTATGCAAAACTGCTTGCGTCAAACAAAGACCTTCTGAATAATAATTTACATACACGCAGGGGCACGGGACCTTTCAGAAGTTATCTCCTGAATGTACCTGACGGTTCAAACCTGATCAAGGAAGCCTTTAATGGTATTACAAGCACAGATATAATAAAAAATGATAAAGGCGACATAATAAGAGCGGCCTCTCCTTTTACTAAAGACGGGAAAATCCTGGGTGTTGTAGTAGTTGAAACTGTCATCCCGCAGGATATTGTGATAAAACTGGAATCCATCCAGGATGCTTTTAACGAATATATCCAGGTTAAAACCCAGCAGACGCCTATACGTTTCTTATATTTTCTGCTGCTGACATCCGCAACCTTGCTCATTATCTTCTTTGCGCTCTGGGTTTCAATACGAATAGCAAAAGGCATTACAGTACCCATTCAATCGCTTGCTGAGGCAACAAAGACAGTTGCTCAGGGTAATCTTGATTTCAGGATTGCTCTGAAAAGAGATGATGAAATCGGCTTACTGATCGATTCCTTCAATAAAATGCTTGATGATTTGTACGACGGAAAGCAGTCTCTCGAAAAGGCATATCGTGAATCTGACCGCAGAAGACTTAGCATGGAGACCATTCTTGAAAGCATAAATACAGGTGTAATATTTTTCGACCGTCCGGGAAAAATCATAACTCTGAATAACGCGGCTTGCTTTATGTTAAATATTAACCGCTTCGATTTGGAAGGGAAAAGCTACAGGGAGCTGTTAGGAAAGCTTAAATCTGATGAAATAATCTCAATGGTAAAACATTTAAGTGAAAAAGGCTATGGCGCTATTGAAAAAGAAATCCATATTTACATAAATGGCAGGCCTCTGGATTTAAGGGTATACATAACAATTATCCAGGATTCAGAGAATGCTTTTGTAGGCACCCTTGTCGTATTTGATAATCTGACCGAGATAATAATGGCACAACGAGCGCTTGCATGGCAGGAAGTTGCAAAAAGGATTGCCCATGAGATTAAAAATCCTCTTACACCTATCAGGCTTTCTGCTGAGAGACTTCTGAAGAAATGGAATGAGAAAGCCGATGATTTTGAGGATGTGCTTAACAGGGCCACAAAAACAATCGTTTCTGAAGTCAACAGCCTCAGGTCCCTTGTTGACGAATTTTCCAGATTTGGCAAAATGCCTAAAATAAGCCTCGAACCCTCTCATATTAAATCAGTAATTGATGAAGTCGTTGAACTCTACAGCAACCATAAAGATATTGAAATCATAACATCATTGAATGGAGATATACCTGAAATGGAAATTGATAAAAAACAGATAAAAATGGCCCTGATAAATCTTATTGACAATGCCATTCATGCGCATACTGCAAAAATATGGCTGAATGCTTATTACAATCCTGTCCTGGATCTTATACGAATAGAGGTAATAGATGAAGGAGTGGGTATAAATGAAGAAGACAGGGACAAACTTTTCTTGCCTTATTTTTCAACAAAGAAAGAAGGCACGGGATTAGGTCTTGCAATTGTCAACAGTATAATTTCAAAACACAGAGGATACATACGGGTACAGGACAACATGCCCAGGGGCACACAGTTTGTCATTGAATTGCCGGTAAGGCAGAAATGAAAGAATTAAGAGTCAGGAGTTTTGAGGAAGAGTATGAAAATGAAACGCATCGCGATAACCATGGGTGAACCCGGCGGCATCGGGCCTGAAGTAATTGTGAAGGCGCTATCTCGTGCCGGGATAAGTAATTATTGCACGCCAGTCGTCATTGGCAATACTGAAGTTATGAGAGATGCGGTAAGTCTTACAGGGCTCCCCCTTAAAATCAAACCCATATCAAGCCTGTCACAGTCGAAACCTGCAAGAGGAAGCATTGAACTACTCGATATTAAATATCATTCACCTTTTGAAAAAGGCGTCCCATCAAAAAATACCGGGCGGGCAGTAGTCAGTTATATAAGGAAGGCAGTTAGTCTTGCCTTAAAAAACGAGGTATCAGCAATTGTGACTGCTCCAATCTCAAAAGAGTCTCTAAAACTATCTGGATATAAGTGGCCGGGTCATACCGAACTTCTTGCAGAGCTTACAAAAACAAAGGATTTTGCAATGATGTTTGTAAGCGACAAACTGAAAATAATCCTGTGCACAATACATATTCCATTAAAAGATGTTCCGAAAAAAATAAATGAAAAGGTTGTTCTGAAGACAATCAGGCTCGCAAAAAAAGGGGCTGAGATGCTGGGAATAAAGAGCCCCAGACTCGCCGTGGCAGGACTTAATCCGCATGCAGGAGAATCCGGCATCATAGGGAGAGAAGAAATTGCAGTAATAATTCCTGCGATAAGAAAGGCCTTCGAAGAAGGGATTAATGTTTCCGGTCCTTACCCTCCGGATGTGGTATTCCACAGAGCTTATAAAGGCGATTATGATATGGTTGTATGTATGTACCATGATCAGGGTCTGATACCTTTTAAAATGCTTGCCTTTGATACCGGCGTTAATGTGACTGTAGGACTTCCGATTATCAGGACCTCCCCTGATCATGGTACCGGATTTGATATTGCATGGAAGAATATGGCAAACCCGTTAAGCATGATTGAGGCAATAAAATTGGCAACAAAGTTGTCATTGTCATTCCGTGCTTGACACAGAATCCCGTAGGGGCAATTCATGAATTGCCCCTACGAATAGTCTCTGGATTCCCGCCTTCGCGGGAATGACAGTTTAAATGGCGAAAGTTAAAATAATGGACATCGTTCTTGCAACCAGAAATAAGAAAAAAATCGAAGAAATAAAGAAGATAATGAGCAAAGTCATTTCCGGAGCAGATATAAATATATACACTCCTGATGATTTTCCGCAGTGTCTGGAAGTAGAAGAAGACGGTGATACATTTGAGGCAAATGCAGTTAAAAAGGCTGTTTACATTTCAAAGTGTACCGGCATGACAGCAATTGCTGATGATTCCGGCCTTGAAGTCTACGCACTGAATGGAGCGCCTGGTGTTTTTTCTGCCCGTTATGCAGGTGAATCAGCAGATGACAGAGCAAATTGCGAAAAATTGCTGCATGAAATGTCGGGCTTCCCTGATGAAAAAAGAAAGGCACGTTTTGTCTGCTGCATAGCAGTTGCATCCGGTGATGATGTTAAAACTTTTTTTGGATATGCTGAGGGAAAAATAGGAAAGGTTCCGCGTGGTAAAAAAGGGTTCGGATATGACCCTCTTTTTTATCCAGAAGGACATAGCAGAACTTTTGCGGAAATGAGCGATGAAGAAAAGAATGCCTTAAGTCATAGAGGAAAAGCACTCAATAAGCTCCAGGAATATCTAAAAGAAAAAGGTTCGCATCACTCATCACACTTTATTGTTTTTTAAATAATGTCTGCATTATTTGGGTTATTATAATCTATATATTTAAAATGCTATCGACAGGAGGACATAATATGGATATTGATATTATGATTGGCGACAAGTCTTTGACTATCAGCCTTGAAAATGCTCATCGGTTTGATTTGGCTAAACTTATGGAGAACGTCATTAATTTTGGCACGAACGCGGGAGCAGACATAACGGGGCTTAGAATAGAAAAACTCATTCCGCGGATGATAAAAGGAGTTGCCGGATGTGAGGGGGGATGCCCTTCTGATGCAAAAGGTTTTGCAAGAGAGGGATTTGGAAATTTTAATCTTTCATATGTAGAAGGGGGAATTTTGAAAGCGGAGCAACTGCTTGATAATGGGGAGCAGCTTCAGATAAAGGTTTTTCCGGAGTTTGATTAGGTATGATAATCGGGGTTCCAAAAGAGATAAAAGAGCATGAGTACAGGGTTGGCGTAACGCCATTAGGGGTCAAAGAGCTTGTAAAGGACGGCCACCGTATAATCATAGAAAAATCAGCAGGAGCCGGAAGCGGTTTCTCTGATGAGGATTATCAATTAGCTGGCGCTGAAATATCTGATAAAGTAAAACTGTTTTTTGATTCCGAAATTATTATAAAAGTAAAAGAACCTCTGTCCGATGAATATAATCTTTTACGTGAAGGACAGGCATTATTTACATTCCTCCACCTCGCATCCAATCCTGAACTTGTAAAAATCTTATTAAAGAAAAATATATCTGGTTTTGCTTATGAGACACTTGAAGTAAAAGGCACATTGCCGCTCCTTAAGCCCATGAGCGAAATTGCCGGCAAGATGGCCCCGTTTATTGCCGCATTCTACCTGCAAAAATTTCACGGCGGAGAGGGACTGCTTTTGACCGGGGCAGAGGGGGTTTCCCCTGCGTATGTTCTCATTCTGGGCGCCGGAGTTGTAGGAATGAGCGCCCTGAAGGTTGCATATGGAATGGGAGCACAGGTGACGATTATAAACAGGGGCGAGGAAAAATTAAGGCAGATAGATGAAATGTACCAGGGAAATGTAAGAACACTTGCTGCAACAGCAGAAAATATAGAAACGGAAACATTGGGATCGGACGTGTTAATCGGCGCCGTATATGTAACAGGCCTTAAGACGCCAAAGCTGATTTCAAGAGAACTTGTATCAAGGATGAAAAAAGGCGCTGTGATCGTTGATGTCTCGGTCGATCAGGGGGGATGTATAGCAACCACAAGGCCTGCAACACACAATGACCCGGTTTATAAAGTAGATGGAATTGTTCATTATACGGTTGCAAATATGCCCGGCGCATATCCCAGGACTTCTACATTAGCGCTAACCGCCAGGACCGTTGAATACATAAAGATACTTGCAAAAAACGGGATAGAAAACGCTTTAAAAGAGAACCCCCCTTTAAGAACTGCACTAAATACTTTCAAGGGGGAAATCATGCATAAAGCAGTTGCCGAGTCGATAAAAAACATATGAGGTTCTTGCAAAATTCCCTGCAAAATGACTTGGGCCGTCATACCCGTGAAACTTGTCCTCGAAGGTCTCAATCGGGGAACGGGTATCCAGAAGCCTTTGTTTTTCAAAGAAACTGGATTCCCGATTACTACCTCGGGAATGACAAAACAAGACTATTGCAAAAGCCTCATATGATAATGAAAATTATTTTTCTTATTTTTGTATCTTCTATAATTTACATAAATAATTTTGCCGATGCTTCTAATTTCGGAATCGGCGTTCACAGCGGCTACGGCGTTCTTAAATATGAAGAACATACTTCAACCCTTGGCACGGACCGGAAATCGGACGCTTCACTCAACACTCTCCTTCTTGGAGCCTCAGGAGAATATTCTTTCACTAAATTTGACAACTTATATGCCGGCATAACAACCGATTTTGCAATTGGGACAAAAGACAGGGAAAAATGGAAAGACAATGGCTCAGAGAGCCAGACAAATGATATCAGAGTTTTCGGACAATTTTATGATTTCAGATTGGGATATAAAAACAATATTGATGAATTCTACTACAGGGCCTATATATCCGGAGGATGGGACGGGATTCGTTTTACAAGAGATAATTTTAGTGCAAGTGGCAAAGTCATTAACGGGGAAACTACCGAAGATTTCAGTTTATGGCGCATGGGGGGAGGATTAGGGTTTGGATATAAATTCAACAAATGGGCGCTGGATGGAAGGGCCGCGTATTCTTATTATCCCGATGGTAAGGTAACGAACAGCGATTACGACGGGCTGACGTTTGATACAAACGGTACATGTCTTGATCTGGGCGTTGGTATAGGACGTGCAATTACAAATAATATCGGTTTTTACATGGGGGGTTTTTATACCCTTATCATCCTTGACGAGAGTGAAGTGAAAAGGGCTGTATCCAAGACAACAACCAGGATCGTTTTTCCTGACAGCAGGACAGAGCTTATGGGCGGTGTAGTGAACCTGACGTATGCGTTTTAATTATTAATCGTCTCATAATAGAAATGACATACATTCATGAAATACTATGACTGACTCTCGCCAGTCATGCCCGCAGGGTGTAAGCGGGCATCCAGTTGTTTTATGGATTCCCGCTCAACAGACTGCGGGAATGACAACCTTGTAATTACTATTATGAGACCCTTAATAGCCAAGAAATGAAGCAAACTAATCTTATATTTCATTTTGCACTCTTCATTTTTATGGCATACTTCTCAAACAGCTTTAGTCCCTCCAGGTGTTTATCGGTAAAGTCATAAGAAATTGTTTTCCAGTAATCAACGAGTTCTTTTTCACTGAGCCACTTTTTTTGGGGCGCTTCTTTGGCTATCAATGGGAATTTTTTATTTGCATATTTCTTTGCCCTGATTAAATCATATGAGATTTTTTTAATAAGCTCCTTTTTCTCCTCACCAGCTTTTTTACTGACTATCCATAAGGCAAATACGAACGGAAGCCCTGTGTATTTAAACCACAATTCACCAAGATCGTAAATGTAGAGTTTTGAATTTTGAGTTTTGAGTTTTGAGTTTTGAGTGTCATTCCTGACTCCTGACTCTAATTTTTTCGCTTCTCTCATCGCGGTATCTCCAATATGCAGAACTGCTGGAAAAGAAGAAAGGATGTTCCTCACGCTGCGCTGGTTTATTGTCTTGAATTTACACTTCAGTGACAAAAACTCTTTGAGTATAATTTTTAAAAGGGCCGTAGATGTTTCAGATTCCGAAGATACGGCGATTGTCTTCCCTCCAAGTTCATGTATAGGACGCTTTGAAAAAAGCAATATGCTTTTAATTGGTCCAAAAGAACTTATTGAAAACCACGGAAGGATCTGGTATTTGTTTTTGTTTCGCAGATACTCTATTGACGAAGACGGACTGATATCGAGTTTGCCTTCCCGCAGCATTTTATTCAGCTTTGCAGGGACTCCTTTTACAAATTTATATTCTGAATGATTACATTCAGTTTCGAGATAATAAAATATAGGGAAAAGGTTAGCATACGGAATTCTTCCGATTTTAAGTTTATTATCTTTCAATATATTATCCTTTTATTACTCCGAGCGGTCTTAGTTTTGCTACTTTTTTTGATAATCCTGCATTGTGAACAACCTCTACAACACTTGAAACATCTTTATAAGCCTCAGGCATTTCCTCAGCAAGCGTCTCCCGACCGGCAGATCTCACAATTATACCCATATCTTCCATCTCTCTCCAGATAGCACGCCCTTTAGCCCTTTTTCTTGCCTGATGCCTTGACATCAATCTTCCGGCGCCATGGCATGTTGAACCAAATGATTCTTTCATCCCTCTTTCTGTGCCAATCAGGACAAATGAGGCCCTGCCCATATCACCAGGTATTATAACAGGTTGACCTATCTGTTTATACACATCAGGAAGTTCGGGATGACCTGGCGGGAAGGCCCTTGTTGCTCCCTTGCGATGTACAACAAGCTTTCTTTTCTGTCCATTTACAGTGTGTTCTTCAATTTTAGCGATGTTATGTGCTACATCGTATATGAGGCTCATACCGATTGTCTTCGGCCCCGACTTGAAAATATTCATAAAAGATTCCTTTACCCAGTGCATTATGAATTGCCTGTTCGCCCATGCGAAATTTGCTGCAGCCCTCATGGCCGCAAGATAATCTCTTGCCTCCGGACTTTCAAAAGGCGCACATGCAAGTTCCCGGTCAGGCAGATTAATGTTATATTTCTGAACGGCCCTCTGCATTACTTCAAGAAAGTCTGTGCAGACCTGATGCCCGAATCCGCGCGAGCCTGTATGGATCATCACGGTAATCTGATTTTTAAACAAACCGAGTGCGGTGGCGATTTTCTCATCGTATATTTCGTCTACGTACTGGATTTCCGTAAAGTGGTTCCCGGAGCCGAGAGTTCCAAGCTGCGATCTTCCACGTTCATATGCCTTGTTACTTATCAGGTCAGGGTCCGCCCCCTCAATGCATCCTCCCGATTCTGTATGATCAAGGTCTTCCTCTCCTCCGTATCCCTGTTCAACTACCCAGCGAGCGCCTTTCAGTAGAACCTTCCTGTGCTCATCGGAGTTCAAACGCAGTTTCCCTTTCGAGCCAACGCCTGTCGGGATGTCTCTGTAAAAGCCTTCGATAAGTTCTTTAATCCTGGAAGCGACTTCTTCCCTGGCAAGATTAGTCCTTAAAAGCCTGACCCCGCAGTTAATGTCATAACCGACTCCGCCCGGAGAAATGATTCCCTCTTTCAAATCAAAGACAGCCACTCCCCCTATTGAAAAACCATATCCCGTATGAATATCAGGCATCGCAAGCGACGAGCCTACAATGCCCGGCAGTGTGGCAACATTTGCTACCTGTTCAATAGCGTCCTTCTCAAGCGCTTTCTCAAGAACTTCGTTAATATAAATAATCCCGTTGGTCCTCATGCC
Source organism: Nitrospirota bacterium (assembly GCA_016215115.1). Classification (GTDB taxonomy): domain Bacteria; phylum Nitrospirota; class Thermodesulfovibrionia; order UBA6902; family UBA6902; genus SURF-23. The sequence goes on along the minus strand of JACRLN010000027.1, from coordinate 20,991 downwards.
GGTCTTATAGCCCTTCGGGACTTCAAGCCTGTTGCTGTCAATTCTATGTAACCCTTCGATGCTCATAAAATCACCTCATATCGTCATTCCCGCTTGTCGGGAATCCTTCCTGTTTAATAAAGATAGATTCCGGACAAGCCGGAATGACAACGTTAAAATAATTTCTGGGCAGCCATAAGACAATTTTTCAACAGCCTCTTGTCTCATGCTTTAATTATAGGTTATTGTTTTATAGATTGAAAGATTTGAGTTACGTAACTTTGCCGGGATACCTGATGCTACAATTTTTCTTCTTCAAGAATACTGATAGTTCTGTCACGGGGTAAAACCCTGATTGAAAATTCTTTCGCTTCACCAGCCGTCAAATCAACCGTAAATTCGCCTGTTTCAAGATAATGATGAAGCGGGAGATTATCGCCATAAATTTTTATTGCCCATTTCCCGGGCCTTATATCTTCAAAAGAAAAACTGCCGTCTTCATCTGTAAGTTTTCGTATGATCTCTTTCCCATCCGTAATCTCCAACAGTGTATTACTTAACCCACCTGTATCCTGAAGGCTATTTTTATCATGATTGAGAAAATCAAAGACCTTTATTTTCCCTGCAATTCTGCAGGCCGTTACTACATCAATCTCTATCCTTTCAGTTTCTCCGCCTTTTACCTCTGCAGAAACAGGAAGTTTTTCGGTTATGACACGGTTTAAGCCGATAGAGCCTTTCTCAATTTTAAGGAAATAACTCCCCGGTTTAAGCGAAGGAAAAATAAATTCTCCCTGCAAATCAGTAACAGCGGTTGCTTCCCCGACAGACAAAACAACATTTGGGATCGGCGTGTTTTTGTTTTCCACATCATATACGATGCCTTTAAGCATGCCGATACTTTTTTTCTTGCTTACAGGTATTTGCATAGGAATAGTATATGACAGAGTGAATGAAGATTCTTCTTTGATTCCCTTCCTCCTGGCCCAATAACTCCTGAAAGTAAGAAAGTGCTGGTTTGGCAGTGTATAAATGATATTGGAAATTTGACTGTCCTGTCGCCGATTTTTTTCTTGATTGAGGTAATTTTGCTGGTAATTAATATTAACCTTAAAATTATTCACAGGCCTCCATGCTGCTGATATTCCAACGCTTTTCGTCCTCTCAGGAGCGGCAGCATATCGCTCATGTCCTGTTATTGCGTAGAAGCTGAAAGTCATCTTCTCGCTCAGATTAAAATACGAGTAGAGGCTGTATCTTTCCAGACCGGTACTTAAATTATCTGAAAGTTTATTTTGAAGATTCCCTCTTTCTATGTAAGTCTGAAAACCGGTTTTCTTGAAGGTCTGTCCTAATCCCAATATATATACCTTTTCAATAAAATTATAATCCGATGGCAAAAGACGATCTTCCCTGTGAAATTTTTCATATTCCAAAGAAGTAACAGTGCCTGAAGGCAGCGAATAGCTGAAGCCGGTCCTGTAGACTGTTTCTTTATTAGCAATACTTTTCAGTAAGGATTCAAAATCGAGATTATCCTTTAAGATGTGAAAAGAGAACGTCCAGAGAAGTTTCCGGTAAATGGGAACTGTTATTGCACCTGTTGTAAAGTCGGTATCATTGTAGTAGCCAAAAAATTTTGGTCCCGCATAAACTTTTTCGAAGAAGTATGACGTCCTGTCCGATAGTTGTCCGTTCAGTCTCAGCTTATATGCGGTACCGCTGGATTTTTCCACCCTGTCACTATTATCCAGGCCGTATTCCACATCAATATTCATTTTTTCATTTAAGTTTATTTCTGACTGGACACTGTAAATCTTGTCTTTATTTTCTGAAGAAGAATTTAATTTAATACTTTTGTCCAGGAAATTCCCCTGTACGCTGAAACCTTCCCGAAATTTATATCTTACATAGGTTCCAAATTCCTTTTGTTCAGGCTTGTCCCATCTTGTTTCTAAATAAAATGCGCCTGCCCCGAAGTTGCCCGGGTGAATATTTACTTCTAATCCCTTTCCATATTTATACCTCTCGGTTAATGGAGAAAGGGTGTAACTTCTGTCGCCGAAATGAAGATCAAAAAGGGGATTGTAATAACTGACCCGGTATTCATCTCTCTCTCCGAACATACTTTTATCCTGGATATCAGGCGTCCTGAACAGAAAATCAATCCTGTTTTTTCCTTCTTCATCTAAACTGCCGGAACCTGATAACTCGGTCTGAAAACCGCTGCTGCCATCCTCGCTTACGCTGGTAAATTTCAGATTGGCAGTCAGTCTGTGGTAAGGATCAAATTCACCTGTCATTCTCGGTATGATAACTACTGAAGCGGACTGTTCAGAAGAAATGCCTCCGTTTTCTGATTTTTCCGTCTTCGCATTGATTGAAAGTATATACGTAATCTTCTCCTTTAATTTATTATCGGTCTGTATCTGAATCCGTAAAATTTGAGACTTGCCGGGATCGAGTGTTACTTCAGCAGGCTCTATTTTCATATGATAATCATGGGTTCCTTTTATCTCAATTGCTACTGTCTGCCTGCTGTTTCCCCTGTTAATGAGCCGCGCCTTTACATCATAAGTATCTCCGGCTATGACGACATCGGGTTTATCCTCGATTATTACCTGCAGTTTTAGTACAGGCAAAACCACAACTGAAAAGCTATCGTTGTCTGTAATCCCGTAATCCCTTCGGCTTCTAATCGAATAAGTGACAGTATATATCCCTGCAGGAGCTGTTACAGGGACCGAGAATGCAATTACCTTAACTTCCCGTCCTTTCGCTGATAATGTAAAAGGATTCCCGTCAGGCACAAGTATCTGCCAGTCTGCAGGAAGATTCAATTCCTCGGAAAATACTTCTTCATCTTCAGAGCTGTGAGACACAAGAAAACTACCGGTAACTATTCTCCCTGGTTCTATATCTGAGATTTTCGGAGACGTCAGCCTTACTTCAACTCCATGCCCTTTAATCTCCTCAGCGTGAAGTAAGGATGTATGAAATAAGAATAGCAGGAGGAGGATTATGCTTTTATTATTATTTGAGCTCCATGTCATATCGGGCGCCAAAGACATATTCATCTCCATTATCAGCCACAACCAATGCCTTATACCTTCCTCCGGGCACATCCTTGAGATCAACTCTATGTCTTACTGAACAGCCCGGATAGATTCTCAGTTGACTGCTTTCAAAACGGCCGACATTTACGCCATCAGTGTTATAAAGTTCCACCCAGACCTTTGGAGAAAGCCACCTTTCACCGATATTTTCAATATCGAATTGAAAGCTTTTTTTGCCGTCGCTGTCTATCAGTTCTTTATTAAGAAATCTGATCTTACGCTCACCCGTATCACTGATGTCTGTAACGAATTGTATGCCGTATCGGATTACTGTTTGAATACCGACTTTATCCTTACTCCCTGCGGCTATATTATCAGTTTTGACCAAAGGTTCAACCAGCAGCAAACTCCAGTAGGTCCCTCTTAAATCAGGAGTACCCGGTACCTGCGCGGTATAATGGACAGAAACAGTTTCCTTTGGAGGGATGGTAAGACGCCCCGGACTAAAAGAAACCCAATTAGCATTAGAGCGTTGAACGCTGCCAGGCTTGTCATAGATATTTTGCCCATTAGAAAAAAACAGATAATCACTCTGGTATATCTTCACCTCACAGAGACTGTCACCGCTGTTTTTTAATTGTATTATTCCGTTAAACTTCTCTCCGGGTTTAGCATTTTTCTCTATCTTTAACCCCCCGACAACTGAGACACATGCAGAGGCTGACTCTATGGTAATAACTAAGATGATTGCCAGAGAGATTAGACAAACAAAATATTTTTTCAATTGATGCCCTCCTTAAATCACGTCAACTACCGTGAAAACAACAGTTGTGCTGTAAGTATTCGGCGGAATGCTTACCGACATCCCTGTTAATTTATACTGTAAATTAACAGAGCTTCTGTCTCCAGCTCCTGAAAAAAACTGGCTGTCTGTTGTCCCGATTGCGATATAAGAGAGACCGCCTGATATTGAACCGCCGCCGGTGCCATCTGAGGTCCTCTGAATATAAATATTAAAATTACCATGCCATGTGCTGTCACTTCTTCTTACATCTATCCGCCAATTGTCCGAATTACCGGTGGTGTTAAGAACTGTCAAGACCGTTGCATTTACTGCACTTTCATAAATGCCAACTAAATCGCTTCCGGCTCCTGATGCAAGATCAGATGCATCTATAGTTCTACTCCATGAACCGGTTGCAGTAATATCAATGGCTTCTGCCTTCGTAAAAGCCAGCAAGATGAAAATTATAGAGTAAAATATCTTTTTCATTTAAAAAAAACTGGATGGCCGTATATAAAATCAACCATCCATATCTTAGATGCGTGTAGATTCGCTTTGCTATGGACCATCCACAACAGTCAATGTTACTGTTTTACTCGCTGAGCTCACTACACCGGCGGCAGAAGTAGCAGAAAGAGAATAAGTGATTGTCTTTCCACTTTCATTTAATGTGGTAATCCCTGTCACTAAATTTGATGCAGAAGTTGACAGACTCGTAGCGCCGGCGCTTGTTCCTCCTGTAGGGGCCGCCAGACTGACTGTAAGTGTAACACCGGCCGGCATATTGGAATTAATTGCGCCAGTTATCTTTTTGCCTGTTTCGTTAGTTGTAATTGCATATGTAGTGGTCGCATCCGAAACCGAATTCGGAGCAGAACCTGCCGTTGCCGTACTTACGGTTAAAGCCGCAGGATTTCCGCTAACAGATATCTCATTTATTGCACTAACCGCGTAGGTCACTGTTTGTGTAGTACTGCTGGCAGCCATTGCAATACCGCTCATTAAAAAGAGCGACCCTGCAACCAATAAAATGATTGGTATTTTTCTCATTTTTTCTTTTCTCCTTTCTTAAGTTAACTTCACTTTATAAAAGAAGCAATATAGATGCCAGAACAAAAGTCTTTGATTTTATTAAGAACATTTCTATACATATACCATTTTACTATCAAACCCGGAAAAGGCAGACATTGTTAACAAATTTATTTAACTCAATGATATATTTATTAAATTGTGCATATAGCTTCAAATAAAATATGCAGCAATAAATTAATTAAACTTATGTTACGGTATCAAAAGACAATTTTTTCACAAAATCTGAATTTTCTTAAATGCATTTTTTACGTGAACTTAGCCAGCTATTAGGACATTTTGACTGACGGGTGACATAAATTGTAAGGGCTGATTACAAGGGGGTTTTAGAATTGTAAAACAATTATTCTGATAAAAATGTCAATTAGTTGAGTGGATGTCAATTATCAATCTTGTAGTGCATTTTCGATAGGCACCCCTTTTTTTATTCCATAATCAAGCAATTTTCTATAAAGGGTTTTAGTCGAGATGCCGAGGATTTCTGCTGCCTTCCCTCTTTGTCCTCCAACCTCTTTGAGGACCTTCATGATATGTTCTTTCTCTATGTCTTCAAGACGTTTGATATTTTTTTCGTGAACCATGCCTAAATCTAACGGCAAATCGGATGATTCAATAATGTCATTCTGTGAAAGTAATAAAGTCCTGTGAACTACGTTTTGCAATTCCCGAACATTGCCCGGCCATGAATATCCGGAAAGTGTATCTAACACATCTTTGCTGAATCTTTTATCTTTAAAGGATGGATTGTTTTTTATAAAGTTCTCAATCAATAGAGGTATATCCTCATTTCTTTCCCTGAGGGGCGGAATATAAATCGGCAACGCATTTATACGGTAAAAAAGATCTTCCCTGAAATTACCCTTCTCAACCTCGGCCTTTAGATCCTTATTAGTTGCAGAAATGAATCTCACATTGACCATAATTTCTTTTGTTCCGCCTATCCTGAAAAATTTCCCTGTTTCAAACACCCTGAGGAGTATCGCCTGCAGGTGTTGCGGTAATTCAGCAATCTCATCGAGAAAAAGGGTCCCGTCATTTGCTATCTCCAATAACCCTAATTTCCTTCCGTGTGCACTGGTGAATGCGCCTTTTTCATGTCCGAACAATTCGCTTTCGAGCATTTTGTCGGGAATGGCCCCGCAATTAATCGTGATAAAAGGGCCTTCTGCCCTTTCTGATTCATCGTGAACAGCCTTTGCAATAAGTTCCTTACCGACTCCGCTTTCGCCTGAAATGAGTACAGAAAAATCCGAATTGGCTATCTTTTTCACATGTTCCAGAAGTTCAAACATGAGGGGACTTGCTGTTATTATCTTTTTTGTTTCAGATTGTTTTTTTATCTGTGTCCTGAGAAGAATATTCTCTCTGAGGAGCATTCTCTTTTCATACGCCTTCTCGACAACTGTTATCAATTCATCCGCATTAAAAGGTTTTGTCAGGTAATCATATGCGCCGATCTTTATTGCCTCGACCGCAGTTGACACTGTTGCATGTCCTGTAAGGATTATTATCTCAGTTTGCATATCATGAGCCTTCAGTTGCCTGAGGACGTCCATGCCGCTTAACCCCGGCATATCCAGATCCAGAAGCAATACATCATAATCGTTTTTTTCAAGCAAGGCTATCGCCGCAGCACCGTTGTCTGCCTCTGCAATATTTAAATTTTTCTCTGACAGCATGTTTATAAATAGCCTAAACAGAGATTTTCTTATATTGACATCATCGTCGGTTATTAATATACTGATACCAGATTTTTTCATAATCCTGGGATATATATTTTAATTATTAGTTCTATCATAAGGGTCATAAAAATACAACTTCCGAAACTCAACCTTAAGACGTCATTCCCGAGGTCTTTATCGGGAATCCAGTTCCTTTGAATTCTGGATTCCCGCTCAACGGACTGCGGGAATGACAGCGCTTATCCACACAATTCCCGGAAGAACGCTATATTATATATCAAATATCACCACGGCCTCCCAATGTGAATTGTCTTTTTTAAGTGACAGTCCGTGATATGTGGCAGCCTTGACAAGGAGTCTGCTTTCGTTAGTTGCCGGATTATAAATGCCGCCTGAAATATTTGCTCTAAGTGTATAATTTTTCAGACTAACATCAAACCTTTTTCCAATAAAACCATAAGTATCAAAAAGAAAGATTATTTCATTAAGCCATTTAACAAGCAAATCCTCATTTCTTTCGCTGCTGAGAAATACCTCCTTTCCCTCTGTTTCTTCTATTCCCGGGAGGTCCGTAATTAATTCACTCATCCCTTCCGCTGCGTTTGCAAAAAGCTCCTCTAAATTTTCACCCCATATTCTGAGTCCTGCATCTCCAGAGATATCAAGCTGTTCGTATTTTTTCATGCTTTAATAATTTACCTTATATTTAGTAAAATTTTAATTCAAATTAACTATAAAAGGAATATCAAAATGAAAATAAAGCTGAATAATGTTTTTTTATATTGTTTTTTCCCGGCTTTTCTCTTTTCTGCATCATGGGTACAGGGCATGGCAACTGCTTCTGATGTTCAAAATACTGCACTGCATAAAGAGAAAGGCAACGAATCAGCACCCGGAGATGACCCTCTTAATACAGTATGCAAGGCTTATTTAATATTGCAACAGTCTCTCCTGAAATACAAAGAAATAGCAGACCATGGAGGATGGCCCTCTGTTTCAAAAGGTGCATCATTGAAAAAGAGCGACCGCGGAGTAAGAGTTATCGAACTAAGAAAACGACTTATTGTTACTGCTGATTTTCTCGGTGAACATGCAGGCCCTGAAGATATATTTGATGAAGAACTTCATAATTCGGTTATAAGGTTTCAGAGAAGGCATGGACTTAAAGAAGATGGTGTTATGGGCCCTGAAACCATTAAAACCCTCAACGTACCGGTTAAAAAAAGGATACATCAAATAGAGATCAATATGGAAAGGCTGAGATGGATGCCGAAAGATATGGGTAAACGCTACATAGCTGTTAATATCGCAGCATTTGAGCTTGAAGTTGTTGAGGATGAAAATGCTGTTATGAATATGAAAGTCATTGTTGGCAAACCTTACTGGTACTCTCCACTCTTTAGCGCTAAAATGACCCATCTTGTATTTAACCCGTCATGGTATGTACCGAACAGTATCGCAATAAAGGAAATATTGCCGAAGGTCAAAAAAGAATCCGATTATCTTGTCAAAGAAGGCATCAAGGTCTTCGAGAAAGAAAAAGGTTATAGGAAAGAATTGGATGTTTCCGCCATCAACTGGGCGGATATAACCGCAGATAATTTCAAATACAGGTTCGTGCAGGTTCCCGGCATACGCAACCCGCTCGGGAAGATTAAATTCGTGTTCCCTAACAAGTACAATGTCTACCTTCATGACACGCCTGCGAAGGTATTGTTTGAACGAAGCAGCCGCGCCTTCAGCCACGGATGTATACGTATTGAAAAACCCGTTGAGCTGGCTGAATATCTGCTCCGTGATGATCCCGCATGGACACGTGAAAAAATTCTCGCAATGATAGAAACTGGAAAAGAAGTGAAGATTCAGATTCCTTCACCGGTAAATATACATATCCTGTATCTTACCGCATGGGTCGATAAAGGCAACATCCTGCAATTCCGGGAAGATGTTTATGGAAGGGACAAGTAGCTTGAATCGGTTCTGCCTCAAAGTATTTTCTGTTCAGCGGGTTTTCAAGGTCCAGGAATAATTTGTTTTTGGAAGCAATCTGTTCCTGAATGGAATTAAGCATGGTGGTCTTGCCGGTCCGTCTCATGCCGGTAAGGATAACCGCTTCCGCCGATTGAAGATAAGGTTTGATCTCTTTAAAGACGGTACTCGGGAATATCATGCCACTATTTTACACATAGTAGAGCTATTTTTAAATTATAATCTTATGATTCTCCGCACTTTCCAAATTTCACGCTTGCGGGCTTTCACACTTGCGCTCTTCCAAAAAATTTGGAATGCAAGACTTTGTTCTTTTCCTCGCTATCAATAAAAAAACAAGAAAGTTTAGCGTGTTATCCTATGATCACGTGAAAAAATCGTCATGCCTTTTTTGTCTGTAACGATATCTTTTTTATAGACGATAAGAGCTTGGACCCAATTGAATGAGCCTTTACTTCAGAGGATGTTTTGGGGACTTCTTTCTTGATTTCTTCAGCAACCAAAATTTGGAATGCTTTAATTTTTTCTGATTTGATCATCTCATCCCTCCTTTGTATTAACTTCATTATTTAAATAAAAAGTCGTAGCTAATATATCTGAAATTATAGCACCAAGATGAAAAGCTGACGATAATGACAGTAACTCAGCATAGTCATCCGGTTTATTTCTATATTGAAATATATCGGGAATATTACCGAATACTTTAATATCTGGTGAGTCAAATGTCAAAAACCCCATCACAGGCGCTGTTTTTGCCCTTGCCGTTTATCCCGCATTGGATTAAAATTAAGCGTTGGTTTTATAGGGGGAATCAGGCGCTGAAAGGATGGCGTTCCTTTTAGATATTTACCACAAATACACGAGTATTTTGCCTGCACCGGAGATGCCTGCCTGGCGCAGGAGAAGAAAGATTTAAAGAATATACTGGATGAAAAATTGAAAGATGCAGGAATTGACTGGAGATACAAACACTGAACACTATTACAAGAAAAACATTACTTTATAAAAGCGGAGTTGAATACGCCGATTTTTGTCTGAACCATGTTGAAGGCTGTTCTCATGGGTGCAGATATCCATGCTATGCTTTTATGATGAAAAAGAGATGCGGTGTTGTCAGCACTTATGAAGAATGGTGCAGCCCAAAAATTGTCGGTAATGCGTTAGAACTTTTAGACAAGGAGATTCCACGCTATAAACTCAAGATAAAGTATGTTCATTTATGTTTCTCCACCGACCCGTTCATGTATCAGCAAGAGCAGGTTTGTGAATTGAGCCTAAACATTCTTGATAAACTTAATAAGAATAATATCCGATGCACTGTATTAACAAAAGGGCTTTATCCGAAAGAGCTTGCTAAAAGAAACGGCTGCAGTAACAACAATGAATATGGGATTACTTTAGTGTCACTAAATGAAAATTTCAGGAAGGAGTATGAACCAAATTCAGCAGGTTTCATAGAGCGAATTGCTTCGCTCAAGTATTTAAGTGATAAAGGTTTCAAGACGTGGGTAAGTATCGAACCATATCCCACGCCTAATTTAATAGAGCAGGATTTAATGGATATATTAGAAGCTGTTTCTTTTACGGATAAAATTATCTTTGGACGCCTAAATTATAATGCTCGATCCTCTGGATTTAAAAAGCATAAAGAATTTTATAACAGCTTGGCAACATCAGTGACAGCATTTTGTAAGAAAAGCAAAATTGATTGTCATATTAAGCATGGAACTCAATTATAATGGAAAAGGGTTCCACTTATTTTAATCAGGTCTTAGATTCTCTCTGATTCAGCGATATCTAAAACAATTCCAGACTAAATCGAGTGACAAATGTAAAGCCAATATTGTACAATATGGTACATAAGGTACAATTTAGAGTGAGGTTGTGCAAATGAAAAACGTGCTTTCCATAACAGAAGCGAGAAAAAAACTTCCGGGCATTATAAAATCTCTTAAAACCTCTCCTGATACCGTGTATCAGATAACTGTACATGATGAGGTTGTTGCCGAGATTAAGACTCCTGCAAGGATCAGCCCCGGAGAAGCTTCAGCTAAACTCCTTGCGATGAGGAAGAAGCTGAAGCCTAAAAGAAGAGGATATAGATTGCCCATATCTGAAAACATCAAGGAACACCTGTACGTCGCGGAGAAGAGGGATTGATTCTTCCCCATAATAAAGCCTTTTGCGATACGTCGTTTTTTTTTGCATCCTTATGCCCCGATGATACCAATTTTGAAAAAGCAGGCGAACTGCTTGAATATTGCTTGAACAACGCCGTCATGCTTTATACCACATGGGACGTTATAAGCGAAACCGTAACGCTTCTCCGTTACAGAGCGGATTATAAAACAGCAGTTGAATTTCTGGATGAAGTACAACCGTCTCTTCATATCGTTCAGTACGACACTTCTGTCAGGACCGCAGCAGCTGAGATATTCAAGAAACTCTCCAAAGATAAAAAACTTTCCCTGTGCGACGCCATTTCCTATGTCGTTATCTCTCATATGCTTGATAACATCCCGTGCTTCACTTTTGATAAAGATTTCAGAAGCCTCGGCATGTCGGTTTATCCTTGAAGTTAAAATCATCTCTCACCGCAACAGCAAGTGCTCCTGCTATTTTTTTTGTGAAGTCCGAAAGGGTCTCATCCCGTGCGCCGAAGACAACATAAGTCTTGTATTCATTAATTCTTCTTAAAATATCTTCTCTCTTTTCAATTACCTCAACAGATTTTCCACTTGAACGTATGCCCTCGGCAAGGTCCTGGCTTGATATGTCTTTACTTGCGGTTCCACCCACATAATATATCGGCAATAATATAAGGTGATCGGCAGCCCGAAGATTTTCTGCAAATACCGTTATGTATTCTTTTTTCATCAGTCTCGTCGGGCCGAATCCGTGAGGCTGGAAGATGTAACATATCTTTTCTCTTACTTGTTTCACGGTTTTCATGAGTGAAGATATTTTGTGCGGATTGTGGGCATAGTCATCAATAACAAGTCTTTCCCCCTCATTCAGGTGGATGTCAAACCGTCTTTCTATCCCCTGAAAATCAGGAAGAACGGCGGCTATATCGCCTCGCGATATCCCCATTTCCGACAGGAAGGCAATACATGACAGGGCATTGCAAAGATTGTATTCTCCGGGAAGAGAGAGACTGAATCCTGTTCCGTTAACTGAAAAATCCGTGCTGAAACGATGATATGATATTCCTTCTGCTTTATAATGAGAAGGATTATGTATAGAGAAGGTTATCGCATTTTCCTTTGTTATTTCTTTAAGGTTACTGTCATCAGCATTAACGAAGATTTTCCCTTTGGTGTTCCTCATAAGTATCTCAAACATCTGTGCAGTTTTATCAATTGTGTGGTGATCAAGATCAAGGTTTAAAATGATTGAATGCCAGGGCTTGTAGTTTACGATAGTTCCATCTGACTCACATGCCTCGATAACAAGATAATTTGAATTGCCTGTCAGAAAATTACCCGGATTGGAAAACGATTTAAATTGTTTTACCCTGCCCCCGCCGAGAAAATTGGGTTCGAGGCCGAGCCTCATCATGAGAAAAGCGAGTAAGCCGGATGTGGTTGATTTTCCGCTCGTCCCGGCAACAGCAATTGTTTTGAATGTATCAGTGATTTCAGCAAGGTATTCAGGCCGTGTCTTTACAGATATTCCAAGCGATTTTGCCTTTATGACTTCAGGTTTATCAGGCTCCACCGCTGTGCTGAAAACTGCAAGATCAAAAGTGACATCAATGCCTTTTCCATCCTGAGGGACCATTGTAATTCCCATGGATTGAAATGTATTTATGAGCGGATGGCAGGGGTCCTTATCAAACGCCCTGTCCGAACCGAATACAAGATGCCCTTTATCAGCCATAAGACCGGCTATAGCAGATACGCCGCTTCCGCCTATGCCTGAGAAAAACATTTTCAACGGTTTGCCTTGCATGTTTATATGATATTGTAACTTACCTTGCTTAAAGAATGGCGGACGTTACAGAAAACAACAGATTATGCATAATAGTTATAGGCGACTCTGTTAAAACTGCTACAGTAAAGCAGGGTAGACTGTTTAATAAGCTGATAGCTGTAAGCTAATAGCTAAGAGCTTAAAGCACGGAGACAATCTTGAGACTTATTCTTGTATCTTTTTTCCTAGTTTATACCCTTCTCCATGTATATGGCTTTTTCAGGGCAAGGGCCGCTCTGACCTTAAGCTTCAGGACCAATATCTTTATCGCTATATTCATGCTCATCATGGTCCTTGCTCCCTTCATCATTAATTTTTCCGAAAGACATGGCTTTGAATTTTTTGCGAGGGTAATGTCTTATATCGGTTATATATGGATGGGGGTACTGTTCCTGTTTGTATCTTCATCATTGCTGTTTGAGATCTACCGGCTTGTCATATTTCTGACTGCTTTGATATCGCGGAAAAACTTCTCAACCATGATTCCCTCTGCAGGGTTTTCTTTTTTTATTCCCCTTGTGCTTTCAATGACAGTAAGTGCTTACGGCTTTTTTGAAGCAATGAATATCCGTACCGAACAAGTTACCATCAGGACATCAAAACTCCCGGATAATATCAGCAGATTAAAAATAGTCCAGATTTCCGATGTTCATATCGGTTTGATAGTCAGAGAAGACAGGCTGAAAGGAATCATAGACAGTGTGAATGCTGCAAGCCCGGACATACTGGTATCAACAGGCGACCTTGTTGATGGACAGATAAATAAGCTTGAAGGGCTTGCAGAACTCCTGAAGGAAATTAATCCCCGGTACGGAAAATTCGCCATAACAGGCAATCATGAATTTTATGCCGGGATAGATCAGGCGCTGGATTTTACCCGGAAGGCCGGGTTTAAATTACTGCAGGGAGAAAGTGTGCATGTTGGAAATATAATGAATATTGCCGGCGTAGACGACCCCGCAGGAAATACTTTTAACCGTTTTAATAAAGTCTCGGAAAAGGCATTACTCTCGGAGCTTAATAACGGCAGGTTTACACTGCTGCTCAAACACAGGCCTTTTGTGGATAACGCCTCACAAGGCCTTTTCGACCTGCAGCTTTCAGGACATACACACAAAGGGCAGATATTTCCCTTCAGTCTCATCACAAAAATGTTTTTCCCGCATCAGTCCGGTATTTTTAACATCTTCAGCAATTCCACCCTTTATGTAAGCCGCGGCACAGGCACATGGGGACCGCCGATGCGCTTTATGTCACCGCCGGAAGTGACGGTGATTGAGCTGGTGCGTGAGAGCAGAATTCAGTAGGGGCAATTCATGAATTGCCCCTACATAAACAATACAAGTTAAACCATATTGACTTGCCAAACACTGTAAGTTATCCTTTTTATCATGGAAAACATTGTTACAACCAATAGAAAGGCATATCATGATTACTTTATTCAGGAGACCTATGAAGCGGGCATTTCTCTCCTCGGAACAGAAGTAAAATCTCTACGTGAAGGCAAAGCTAATCTCAAAGACAGCTATGCTATTGTTAAAAATAAAGAGGTGTTCCTTTTTAATTGTCACATCAGTCCCTATAGCCACGGAAATATCCAGAACCATGATCCGTTAAGAACAAGAAAATTGCTCCTCCACGCTAAAGAAATAGACAAACTGCTTGGCAACATCAGCCAGAAAGGATTTACACTCATACCTCTAAAGATATATTTTAAAAATGGAAAAGCAAAAGTCGAGATTGGCCTTGCCAAAGGTAAAAGGCAGTATGAAAAAAGAGAGGCAATAAAAGAAAAAGAAGCAAAGAGGGAAATAGAGAGGCACATGAAAAAATTTTAAATTTCAAATTTGAGATTTAAAATTTAAAATTTCTTACTTGTCCGTCAACGCTCCGAGACCGGGCAGGTCTTGCCCTTCAAGAAGCTCAAGCGCTGCCCCTCCGCCGGTTGAGATAAAAGAAATGCTTTCCGCAACTCCTGCCCTGCTTACAGCAAGGTCCGTATCTCCACCGCCAACAATCGTGAGGGCATAGGCATCGGCAACGGCGTGAGCAATCGAAAAGGTCCCGCGTGAGAATGCATCGACTTCAAAAACACCCATCGGTCCGTTCCATAAAATGGTCTTTGCGCTTTCAAGCGCTTCCGAGAAAAGTTTAACTGATGCAGGACCTATATCTACGGCCTTCCAGCCGTTGGGAATTTCCTGGGCAGTAACAAGCTTTGTCTCTGCACCCGGCTCTATACTTTGAGCGATAACGCAATCTACAGGGAGATAGAATTTTATCCCTTTAGAGGTAACGCTGTCCCTTATATCATTGGCAAGGTCCAGCATGTCATTTTCCACAAGAGAGTCCCCGACATTGTATCCCATTGCCTTTAAAAATGTGAATGCCATCCCCCCGCCGACGATGACCTTGTCAACCTTCTTTTCAAGGTTTCTGATTACGTCTATCTTTCCTGAAACCTTTGCGCCGCCAAGAATGGCGACAAAGGGTTTTACAGGATGAGTTGTAACACCCTGCAGGTACTCTATCTCTTTCTGGAGAAGGAAACCCGCGGCAGCCGGAAGGAATTTTGTTATACCGACTATTGAGGCGTGGCTTCTGTGTGCCGCTCCAAAGGCGTCGTTCACATAGTAATCAGCGAGTTTTGACAGTTTTCTGCTGAACTCTTCATCGTTTTTCTCTTCTTCAGCATGAAACCTGAGGTTTTCAAGAAGTATTATGTCACCGTCAGACATTTTGGTAACAGCGACTTCTGTCTCAGGGCCAATGCAATCAGGCAGAAATTTTACCTCTTTCTTGATAAGCCGCTGCAGTCTTCTTGAAACAGATGAAAGGCTGTAGCGCTTGTCAAATCTTCCTTTGGGTCTCCCAAGGTGTGACGCTATGATTATTTTTGCGCCTTCATCGATTGCATAATTAATGGTCGGGAGCGCGGAGCGTATTCTTCTGTCGTCAGTAATGTTGAGGTTTTCATCAAGAGGCACGTTAAAATCAACACGTATGAAGACCCTCTTGCCTTTGATATCCAGATCCCTTATGGAAAGTTTATTTAATACTCCTTTAATTGGGAGAGAATGACTGTTTTCCATAATATATGTTTACCTCTTTTTCCCGATATACAACATCAAGTCTTTAAGACGTGTACTGTATCCCCACTCATTATCATACCATGAAAGAATTTTTACCATATTACCCTGCAGCACCTTTGTAAGGGATGCATCTAATATAGAAGAATGAGGGTTGCCGTTAAAATCAATTGAAACAAGCGGTTCATCACAATACTGCAATATACCCTTCATAGAACCGTCCGCAGCCTCTTTCAGAGCAGCATTCACGGACTCTGCAGTTGTCTCTTTTTCAATATCGACCACAAGGTCGACAACAGAGACATTGGGGGCAGGAACCCTGATCGCCATGCCGTCCAGTTTACCTTTTAAATGCGGAAGGACCAGTCCGACCGCCTTTGCTGCGCCTGTTGTTGTAGGTATCATCGAGACGGCTGCGGCACGCGCCCTCCTCAGATCCTTATGAGGAAGGTCGAGTATGCGCTGGTCGTTTGTATATGAGTGGATTGTGGTCATAAGTCCGCGTTTGATGGTGAACTTCTGATCCAGGACCTTTGCAATGGGAGCAAGGCAGTTTGTTGTACATGACGCATTAGACAGGATTTTATGTTTTGATACATCGAGGGCTTCTTCATTAACACCCATGCATATCGTAGCATCAGGATCTTTTGCAGGAGCTGATATAATGACCCAGTTAGCTCCGGCGCTTAAATGTTTTGACGTACTCTCTTTGTCAACAAAGCGACCTGTTGATTCAAGTACCACATCAACCTTAAGCTCTTTCCAGGGAAGTTGTGCAGGGTCCGTTATCCTGGTGACTTTTATTTCCTTGCCGTTCACCACAATATTTTCTTCCTTTACACCGATATCGGCCTTACAAATTCCATGAATAGAATCGTATCGTAAAAGATGAGCAAGCGTCTTTGCATCTGTGAGATCGTTTATTCCGACAATTTCAATCGCACCTTCTCCAATGCACGTCCTCAGAAAATTTCTCCCTATCCTCCCAAATCCGTTAATCCCAACACGTAATGCCATAAATCCTCCTTTTTAAGATAGCGATTAGCTGTCAGCGATCAGCTAACGATTTAAAACTGAACGCTGACTGCTGATAGCTGACAGCTTTATTTTCAAACTTCCATTATCTCTGCTTCTTTATGTAAAACAACTTCGTCCACTTTTTTTATATAAGAATCCGTGATTTTCTGTATTTCTTCTATTGCGCGTTTCGTTTCATCCTCGCTCACATGCTTTTCCTTTTCAAGTTTTTTCATTTCTTCATTGCTGTCCCGCCGGATATTCCTTACCGAAACCTTTGCCTCTTCTCCTCTTTTATGCACATGTTTGACAATCTCTTTCCTGCGATCCTCTGTAAGCTGAGGAATGGCTATCCTTATAATTTTACCATCATTCCCAGGGTTTAAACCGAGGTCGGATTTTTGAATGGCTTTTTCAATTTCTGATATCAGTTTGGGATCCCACGGCTGAATTATAATTAATCTGCTTTCAGGAACGCTTAATGTAGCCACATGATTAATCGGGGTAGGGGTCCCGAAATAATTGACAAGTATTCCGTCAAAAATAGACAACGATGCGCGCCCTGTCCTTATGCCTGCAAAATCTTTTTTCAGGGCCTCAATTGTTTTTTCCATTTTATCTGTGAGTTTTGCCTTTACCTCTTTTTGCATAAGGAATTCCTCCTGTTACCAGTGTCCCGATCTTCTTACCTTCTAATATTTTTCTGATATTTCCGTTTTTCATGAGACTGAAAACCATTATCGGGAGTTTATTGTCCATACAGAGTGATATGGCGGTAGAATCCATAACCTTTAACCCTTTTTTGAGAACGTCTATATATGTAATTTCCGGAAATTTTTTTGCGGCAGGGTTTTTCATCGGGTCACTGGTGTAGACACCATTTACTTTTGTAGCTTTCAATATAATGTCCGCCCCTATTTCCATGGCCCTTAAGGCTGCTGCCGTATCAGTAGTAAAGTATGGATTACCTGTGCCGCATGCAAATATTACAAACCTTCCCTTTTCAAGATGCCTGATGGCCCTCCTTCTTATATATGGTTCTGCAAGTTCACGCATCTCTATGGCTGACAATACCCTGGTGGGCATCCCATTTATCTCCAGGGCATTCTGAAGGGCCAGGGCATTTAATGCCGTTGCCAGCATTCCCATGTAGTCTGCCGAGGTTCTCTCCATACCTTCTGCGCTGGCCTCAAGGCCGCGAAAAATGTTACCCCCTCCTATTACTATTGCAACCTGAACCCCCAGATTGGAAATCCCTTTAAGTTCTTTTGAAATATACTGTACGACCTTCTGGTCAATACCGAAGTTCTTGCTGCCCATCAGGGCTTCACCGCTTAATTTCAGCAGAACTCTTTTGTATCTGGATTTACGTGTCTTCATAAAATTTTCCTAAGCCACAGAGAACACAGAGAAAGACGAAGAATAAATAGAAAATTTCTTTATTTCCAATTTTTCACTTATTATTTCCTGTTTTTCTCTCTGTGACCTCTGTGGCAAATTTTAATTTTAAATTTTTTCCCCAAGCTGAAATCTGACAAAACGTTTTATTACAATATTCTCTCCAAGTTTGGCTATTTTTTCTATAATTAAGTCTTTAATCTTCTTCTTCTGCTCCTGGTCTTTTATAAAAATTTGATCCACAAGACACATGTCGGAGTAAAATTTTTCAAGCTTTCCCTCGACAATTTTTTCAACTACCTGTGGCGGCTTGTTTGTTACCTGAGAAGCATATATCGCTTTCTCCTTTTCTATGACTCCTAAAGGGACTTCTTCTCTCTTTACATATGCTGGATTTGAAGCGGCAATATGCATGGCAATGTCTTTAACAAGCTCCTGAAAATCATCTGTCTTTGCTACAAAATCCGTCTCGCAATTAACCTCGACAAGGACCCCTATTTTCCCCATGTGTATATAAGAGCCGATCAATCCCTGAGAAGCTTCTCTGGCGGCTTTTTTGGAAGCCATCGCAAGACCTTTTTTTCTGAGTACATCCAACGCTTTTTCAACGCTGCCTCCGGCCTCGCTGAGGGCCTTTTTGCAGTCCATCATACCCGCGCCTGTTTGTTCTCTCAACTCTTTTACGGCGTCCGCTGTAATGTTCATCCTGTTACTTCCTCCTTCTCGTTTTTCTCTTCCTCAGCTATCTTTTCCGCAATAGACGCCTTTTCAGAAGTATCACTAATGGTCTTGTTTAAAATATTTTTCCCTTCAAGAATTGCTTCAGCCATTTTTGATGTGATAAGTTTTATAGACCTTATTGCATCGTCATTACCCGGTATTACATAGTCAATATCATCAGGGTCGCAATTAGTGTCAACAAGGCCAACTATGGGGATAGATAATTTTTTAGCTTCAGCAACACCAATAGATTCTTTTTTTGGATCAACAATAAAGACCGCTCCTGGCAGATTGCCCATCTCCTTCACTCCGCTGAGATTTTTCTCAAGACGCATTCTTTCCGCCTCATATTTTGCGACTTCTTTTTTTGTCAGGAGATCATACGTCCCGTCCTCTTTCATTTTTTCTATTTTCTTCAGCTTGTCAATCCCCTGCTTGACTGTTGTAAAGTTTGTCAGCATACCGCCAAGCCAGCGCTGGTTAACATAAAAAGACTGCGCCCTGCGGGCTTCTTCGATTATTACATCCTGCGCCTGTTTCTTGGTCCCGACAAACATAACTGTCTCTCCTTTGCTGGAGATGTCTTTGATAAAGTTGTAGGCGTCCTCAAACATCTTGACTGTTTTCTGCAGGTCAATAATATAGATGCCGTTGCGCTGTCCAAAAATATATTTTTTCATCTTGGGATTCCAGCGTTTCACCTGGTGTCCAAAATGCACACCGGCTTCCAAAAGATCCTTCATTGTTACTACCATGCAAACCTCCTCAGTTTATTCCTCCGTCCTTTCTCCCTGAATCCCGAACCTTCAGGACACTGTCAGGAAGAAGATTGGATGGACGTGTGTAATTTCAGAAGATAAAAAAATCTTCCGTGTTTTTGTACTAATAAGACTATCATAACTTACAGTGTTATTTCAATAATTTTCTTGTGATTCTTTGATTGACCCAAAAAAATGCGGGGGACGGGACTATAACTGTTCTTTTTTTGCTGAAAACTCGCCAAAAGAGACATGCTCTCTGATTGCATAAAAGGACCCGATAACAACTGTCAACCCCATTGCTAAAAACCACGCAACAATGCCATAACTCAAAGCAACGGCTTTTTGAATGCCGAATATTCCGTGTAAGGTGACAACACAGGCTAAATGATACGAACCAAGAAATCCGGGCGTCGGCGCGAGAGTAATAAAAATCGCAACCGTCAGACAGAGAATCATAAGTGAAGATATAACAGGAAGTGCGTTCTCTATTCCAAAGGCCCAATAAAGCGGGTAATAGTTAACAATAAATACAATCCAGATAAGAAAAGAAAGGGAAATTGTAGCCATGAAACCTCGCCTGTCTCTTATGATATTGAGTCCTACGGTAAAAGAATGGACCAGTCCTATGATCTTTTCTCTCCATCTTTGAGGAAACGGCTTTATACAAATACCGAGTATCTTCATAGCCCAATCATTCTTATATTGCAGGAGAGCGGAGAACAGCAGAATAAATATGCATAAGAGCAGACTGACAGCGCCAAATATCTTGACTTTATCAATGATCTGATATGCGCCGTCGTGATTCTTCGGGGTAAGAGCCTCAGGCATAAAAAGCAGTATCCATACAATCAAAAGCAGAAGTACAATTAAATCAAATAGCCTCTCTATAAAAATCGTCGCAAATGAGGAGCTGAAACTGATGTCTGCTTTCCTGGAAAGCAAATACGCCCTGACAAATTCTCCTGCCCTTGCAGGCAGCATATTAGCCATATAACCGACCATCATGGGAGATAAAAGCGTTGTAGTGCTAATATCCTTTTTTATAGGGCGTACTAGGTAGCGCCATCGCATGGCCCTGAGTAAATAACTCAATAGAACTAAAAATATTGCAGGGATGAGATATACATAATGGATCGACATAAGGGCCTCGGACAGTTCCGATAACTTAACTCCCTTAAATGCATAATATAGGGAAAAGGCAATAATTATGAGGCCTATGAAGAGATGGAGATACTTTTTATTCATAAATTTAACGTAATTTAGTAGTATACCTGCAAAATTAATTAACAATCAAGCGCAATAAAAACTTCGCAGTAACCATTCAGTGACGGGGGGTAATTGTAACCATTCCATTAAATAAATAGCCGCAAAGTTTGCTTATCTCTGCTTAAATTCCATTTAATCTTCCGAATCAATTAGTTGTTTTCATTTATCGTGTTTTTTATCTTGACT
>JACRLN010000019.1 GCA_016215115.1 Nitrospirota bacterium | reverse complement strand
CTATCCAAGGACATTACCCTTGATCCTTCCCCCCTCTTGTTCCATAAAGATACCCCACCTCCTTAAAAAGAAGAAACCGCCCTGATTCAAAAAATAACATCTGAGGCGTGTTGCTTCCACCTTTCACTGAAGGGTTACATCCATACCGGACACCTATCCCGGTATCGAGGACCTTACCAGATTAAGCAAAAATGAAGGGAAAATACCGAGGATTAAAACCATAATTGCCGTGATTGCGAGAGCAATACTCAAAGTAGAAGATGTAGTCAGCGTTACATCTTCTTTTGGATCTTTCATGTACATATACATAACGACCCTTAAATAGAAAAATGCCGAGATGACGCTGAATATAACCGCTATAATCGCGAGATATGTGTATCCTGATCTGATCACCTCCATAAATACGTAGAACTTTCCGATAAAACCGGCTGTCGGCGGGATTCCTGTAAGAGAGAACATGAAGATAAGCATCAATGCAGAAGCCAGAGGATGGCTCTTTGCAAGCCCCATGTAATCATCAAGATTTTCTCCCTGGAACCCTTCTCTTCTCAACATTATTACTATTGCAAATGCGCCGATATTCATGAACATGTATATCATTAAATAGTTTGCCGTGCTTGCAAGCCCCTCCGGAGTGCCGGCAATGATTCCCAGCAGCATGTAGCCTGCGTGTGCTATGGAACTGTAGGCAAGCATCCTTTTTATATTCGTTTGTGCAAGGGCGATGATGCTTCCAACAGCCATTGTGATAACGGCAAGCGGTATCAGGATGCTGTTCCATTGCATCTGCATCCCCCCAAACGCCTCAAATAACACCCTTCCCATTACTGCAAACCCCGCGGCCTTCGGACCCACGGACATGAATGCAGTGATAGATGTTGGAGCGCCTTCATACACGTCAGGCGCCCACATATGAAACGGAGCCAGCGCAACCTTAAACCCAAACGCAACTATTAAAAATATCAGTCCGAGAAAGACAGCGGGGCTTTCCATGATGTTTAATGTCTGCAGCGCAGCAGCTATTTCCCTGAGATTGGTCGTGCCTGTAAGCCCGTATGTCATGGAAATTCCGTAAAGGAGAATCGCCGAAGAAAAAGCGCCCAGGAAAAAGTATTTCAACGCAGCCTCATTTGAACGCAATTGTTTTCTCATAAGCCCTGCAAGAATATATGTGGAAAGCGCCATCAATTCAAGGCCCAGATAGAGGACTATCAGATCAGCGGCAGATGCCATTATCATCATGCCCGTAGTGGCAAATATTAAAAGCGAATAATATTCCCCAAAAGATGCTTTTTCTATTGTCATGTATTTAAGGGAAATCAGTATTGTCAGGATTATATTGAGATAGAAAATCAGCTTGAAGAAATTGGAATATCCGTCCAGCACAAACATGTCCGCAAATACGCTTTGAGGCGCATGAAATACAAATAGTTTATAAGTTCCGTATAATGCTACAAGCGTTCCGGCTATGCCCACAGCGGCGAGGACCTCTTTATTTTTAACGACAAGGTCCAGCAATAAGAGTATCAAAGCCACGCATATGAGCGTGAGCTCAGGCATAATCATGGTAATATCTACTAAATAATTCGCCGTGTTCATCAGAAAATCTCCATGATGGTCCGCGCTGTCAGGTTTTCCTGCCCTGCGTAAGCGCGCTTGTTGATATTTTCAAGTAAATGTTCCACTGATGAATGCATATAACTCAAAAAGGTGTCAGGATAAAATCCTATCCAGAAAATCAGCGCAACCAGAGGAACTAATGCAGCTATTTCTCTCAGATTTAAATCCCATACAGGATGAGGACCTGAGGTCCAGTCGGGGTTCGGCTTTTCCCAGAATATCCTTTGATAGAGCCACAACATATATCCTGCTCCGAGTATAACCCCTGTAGCTGCAAGTACGCCGTAAATCTTTTGGGCCTTGAAGGCCCCGAATAGTATTAAAAATTCTCCGATGAAACCGTTCGTTCCCGGCAGGCCGATGGAAGCAAGTGTGAGTACCATAAAAAGACCGGCAAACCAGGGGACCAGACCGGCAAACCCTCCGTAATCGGCAATCGCCCTTGTATGCGTCCTTTCATAAATAATCCCGATCATCAAAAACAGGGCCCCTGTAATAACTCCGTGATTCAGCATCTGAAGGATTCCGCCTTCCAGTCCCTGTGAATTAAGCGCAAAAATGCCGAGAGTGACAAAACCCATATGACTGACGCTGGAATATGCAATGAGCCTCTTCAGGTCTTTCTGTGCAAGACAAACCAGGGCGCCGTATATAATAGCAATGACAGATAATATCAGCATCGGTTTCATGAAAAACTTTGTTGCGTCAGGAAACATCGGCATGGAAAATCTCAGGAATCCGTAAGCCCCCATCTTTATCAAAACGCCCGCAAGGATAACGCTGCCCGCCGTCGGCGCCTCAGTGTGTGCGTCTGGAAGCCACGTATGAACAGGGAACATGGGGACCTTCACGGCAAACGCTGAAAAGAATGCAAGGAAGAGCCAGAACTGCAATTTGACAGGATACTGAACAGCGCTCAGGGCTAAAATATCAAGTGTATTGCCGCCGATGAAATACAGCACAACAATGCCGACAAGCATAAATACGCTTCCAACAAGGGTATAAAGAAAGAACTTTATAGCAGCATACACCCTCTGCGGACCGCCCCACACCCCAATTAAAAGGAACATCGGTATAAGCATCGCCTCCCAAAAAATATAAAAAAGGAAGAAATCCAGAGCGACAAACACCCCTAACATTCCGGCTTCCAGCGTTAGAATGGCTATATGAAATTCCTTTACCTTTGTCTCAATCGCCTTCCACGAAACAAGCACACAAAGGATACTAAGCAGTGTTGTAAGGAAGACGAACAGGACACTGATGCCGTCTATTCCGACAAAATAATTTATCCCCCATGACGGTATCCATCCATGCTTTTCCACAAACTGCATCTTATAAGTGCCTTTGTCAAAAGTCGTTAAAAGAGGCAGGGAAATAACGAGAGTTGCAGCAGTTACCAGAAGAGTGGTCCATCTTATAAGAGTTGCGTTTCTCATGAACAGAAGGAACAATGCGCCTATTACAGGCAGAAACACCGTCCATGAGAGGATTGGATAACTTAATTGATTAAGTATTATATTTTCCATTTCTTACCTCATAAAGATAATATACCCTATTATCGCAAGCGCTCCTATTGCCATGACAAGTCCGTAATTGGACAAAAGTCCTGTCTGTATTTTTCTGAACTTATTGCTGAATGCGCCGATCAAATTGGGTACTCCGTTAACAACTCCTTCTATTATCTTTGCATCAAAGAAACCGAGAATGACCTTGTCTGACAATTTAAGTACGGGTTGAACGAATATCCTGCTATAAAGTTCATCTACATAGTATTTATTGTAAAGCAGCTTATATAAAGGCTGGAACATGGCGCCAACCTTCATCGGCAAATCGGTTTTTTTAACATACATTTGATATGCTATGAACCATCCGGCTGCCGCAACTAATATAGACATCCCCATAACCATCATCTCTTCAGCATGCGATCCTTCTCCGTGGGGATGTCCAAGCACGGGGGCCAGGAATTCTCCGATTTTATCGCCGTGTTCCATAAGAAGCGGCGGAATCCCGACCCATCCGGCGGCAACCGCTCCAATAGCAAGTAACATCAACGGGACAGTTATAACACGCGGTGATTCATGGAGATGATGCTCCTGTTCATGGGTCCCGCGGAACCTGCCGTGGAATGTGAGGAATATCAATCTCCAGGAATAGAATGCTGTCAAAAGGGCTGCAACAGTCGCCAGCAGCCAGAGAAATTTTCCGAGTTCTCCTCCCGAATAGGCCCTCCACAGTATCTCGTCCTTGCTGAAAAAGCCCGCAAATGGCGGAATACCTGTAATGCTGAGAGTAGCCAAAATGAATACCCCGTAAGTTATAGGCATGTATTTTTTCAGCCCGCCCATATTCTGCATATTCTGCTCATTATGCAATGCGTGAATAACGCTTCCTGAACCAAGGAAGAGCAGAGCCTTGAAATATGCATGGGTATAAAGATGGAAAATACCGGCAGAATAAGCGCCCACGCCGAGGGCCAGGAACATATATCCAAGCTGGCTGACCGTTGAATACGCTATCACACGCTTAATGTCATTCTGTACAAGCGCAATAGTGGCAGCGAATATTGCAGTCACTCCGCCCACGACCGCTACTGTATTCATTGCCGTATGAGAAAGGCTGAAGAGCGGGTTGCAGCGTGCAACCATAAATACGCCCGCGGTAACCATTGTAGCAGCATGTATTAAAGCAGAAACAGGCGTCGGACCTTCCATTGCATCCGGCAGCCAGACATGCAGCGGGATCTGTGCTGATTTACCAATAGCGCCGCAAAAAAGCATAAGACATATTAGTGTAATGAGGTCGATGTCGTTTCCAAAGATATTTATGGTCTGTCCCAGGACAATGCCTGTATTGCTGAAGATCTTCAGGTAATCAAGGCTACCAAAGGTCAGGTAGACGAGTATCACGCCGAGACCAAAACCGAAGTCCCCGAATCTGTTTACAATAAACGCCTTCTTGCCGGCGTCCGCAGCCGACTTCTTGTGAAACCAGAAACCAATAAGGAAATATGAACACAGCCCGACTGCCTCCCAGCCGAAATAAAGGAGAAGAAAATTGTTTGCCATAACAAGCATCAGCATCGAGAATACGAAAAGGCTCAAATAGGAGAAGAACCTGTAATATCCTCCATCACCATGCATATATCCAATAGAGTAAATAAAAATGAGGGTGCTTATAGACGTGACAACAATAAGCATTATTGCCGTCAGTTGATCTATGAGGAAGCCGATGGTCACATTGAAATTGCCTGATACAATCCAGTTGTAAATATTTACATTAATGACGTTTCCTGCCTGCACATCCATAAAGGCGCTGACGGCAAGTATAAATGACCCGGCGACTGCCGGCACGGCAATCCAGTGCGCCTTGTCCTTTATGAAATTCCTGCCGAACAGGATATTGATGATAAATGATAATAATGGCAGTAACGGTATCAGTATATATTTCAGCATATTTTCCTTTTCCTTATGTTCATGCTGTTGTTTTTGTCATTCCGCACTTGATGCGGAACCCAGTAGGGGCAATTCATGAATTGCCCCTACATTATTACCCCTTCAATAAATTAATCTCATCCACCTTAATAGTGGGATTATTTCTGTAAAATGCTATCAATATAGCCAGACCTATTGCAGCCTCGGCGGCAGCAACAGTAATAACAAAAAAAACAAGTATCTGTCCTCTCATGGACTGTAAATAATGACTGAAGGCAACAAGACTGATGTTTACCGAATTCAACATTAACTCTATGGATATAAAAATGATAATAAGATTTCTTCGTGAAAGAAAGCCAAATACGCCTATGCTGAACATCAAGGCGCTAAGAACTATGTACCAGCTTAACGGAACCAAATTGCCTCCGGCAAAATTATCAATTTCTGTTCTTGCAAAAGTCTTTATTTGTCATTCCCAAGGTCTTTATCGGGAATCCAGTATTCTTTAAAACCAAAGACCCCCGATTAAGACCTTCGAGGGCAGGCTTCTGGATACCCGCCTTCGCGGGTATGACGGCAAAAACGATTTCTTCAATACTTTGCAAGAGCCTCCTTAATTTATAATTGTTCATTATTAATTGTTCATTGATCATTCAATCCTCTTCTTCGCCAACACCACGGCGCCTATAATCGCCACCAACAATATCAATGATGCTATTTCAAAAGGCAGCAGAAATTCGGAATATAGAACCTTGCCGACAGTCATTATATGGCCTTCTGATTTTATCACATCCGCTGTGTAGGGCCCCGGCGGGGGAATCACGGTGATATTTCCAACAATCAAAACTAAAAAAAATACAAATAATACGCTTATAGCTATACTGTACAGCCACTGCTTTTGAAACCTCTTTTCCGTTTCCTCTTTCCGTAAATTAAGCAGCATAATAACAAACAAAAACAGTACAAGGATAGCACCGGCATATATAATTATCTGTATTGCAGCTATGAATTCAGCATTAAGGAAAAGATATAGGGCTGCTATATGAATAAAAAGAACCAGCATCCACAAGACGCTATGGACAGGGTTTCTTCTTGTCACCACAAGTAAAGATAGTATGGTCATCGCAACAGCGAAATATGCAAATAAGACCTGAGGTGTGCTCATTGCCCTGCCCTTTCTTTTGCCTGCACGGCCTGTGCAGCAGTTGCAAAGTCCACGGATTTCGGTCTCCAGAATTTCTCAAAATATTCCTCTCCCTTTGCGCCTGCCATATATTTGTCCCAGTTTTCTAAAAGACGCTCCTTCGTATAATAAAATTCTTCCCTTGTATAGCCGGAATATTCAAAATGCTCGGTAAGCGCCACAGCGCCATAAGGACATGCCTCGACACATAATGCGCAGAAGACACATCTCAACACTTCTATTTCATATCTGTCCACAACCTTTTTATGGTCATCGCCTTCGCTTGTATATATATGTATGCATTGCGAAGGGCACATTGCTGCGCAAAGACCGCAGCCCACACATTTTTCCTTGCCTGTCAAAGGATTCCTTACAAGCGCATGAAGCCCTCTGGAGCCGGGGACCGGCTCTCTTCTTTCAGCCGGGTACTGCCTCGTAATCGCAGGCGTAACCATATGCTTGAACGTTAGTGCAAGTCCTTTCAGGATCTCGATGAAAAGTATCTTTTTTACAAATTCATTAACAGTCATAACTCCTCTATATTCCCCTCTTTGAAAAAGAGGGGGCAGGGGAGATTTTTAAAATCCCCCTTAATCCCCCTTTTCCAAAGGGGGAGATTATTACTTCCTTTATTTCCATATAATTTTCACCAATCCCGTCACTACTATATTCGCCAATGATAACGGTATAAAGATCTTCCACCCAATGCTCATCAGTTGGTCATATCTGTATCGCGGCAGTGTGGCCCTTATCCAGAAATATATAAATATACAGCCATAAATTTTCAGCACTAACCAGACAATCTTGGGGACATAAGCGAATATCCAGAAGTCAGGCCCGTTCCAGCCGCCTAAAAAACAAATTGTGCCAAGAGCCGTCATTATAAACATGCCTGCATACTCCGCCATAAAAAATAACGCCCATCGCATTCCGCTGTATTCAGTTGCAAAGCCTGCAACAAGCTCGGTCTCCGCCTCCGTCAGATCAAAAGGCGCCCTGTTTGTCTCTGCAATTGCGGACATAACAAATACAAAGCAGGCCAACGGCTGATACCAGATAAACCAGTGCCCTGACTGTGCTTTTACAATGTCGGACAGATTTGCGCTTCCAGCCATCATCATAACCCCGACAAGACTCAAACCCATTGCAATCTCATAACTTATAACCTGGGCAGATGAGCGCAATCCCCCGAGGAAGGAATATTTTGAATTGGACGCCCAGCCCCCAAGAATTACGCAGTAAGAACCCACAGATGAAAGGGCCAGTATATATAAAATTCCTATATTGAGATTGGCGACTCCTAAGCCTTCCCATAAGGGTATTACTGCAAGCGAAGACAGGGCGGCAATTACTCCAATAATAGGAGCAACATAGAAAATAGGCCTGTCGGCGCTTGAAGGGATAATGTCCTCTTTCAAAAATAATTTTAACGAGTCCGCAATCGGCTGAAGTATGCCGTGCCAGCCGACCCTCATCGGGCCGAGCCTTGCCTGCATATGAGCTATAACCTTCCGCTCAAAATATTGAGCGTACATTACATGAAGCATAAAGACACTTACTACAATAACTGTCTTAATAACGATGATTAACATTTCCACACCAGTCATAGTTATATCCTCAATCCTCAGATTACTTTCATTCCCGCCCTATGGGTCGGGAATCTCGGAGCGAGTCTTCGCGCAGAGTCGCTACGACCTTCTTAAGAAAGATTCTGGACAAGCCAGAATGACATGTTCTACATTACAAGGTATGCGTAACATCATCTTACAATTTCTTTATCTTCACCTCGCACCCCTCGAGGCCGGGCATCTTTGTTAATTTATCAATGTTAAAAGTCAATAAACTGAATATACCGTTGCCTTTAAAATTATTGCTGTAATATACTCTGTTGTCCTTTATAGATTCGTCAATCGATACAATTGCTTCTTTACTGCCGATCTGTGTGAAGAATTGCACCCTGTCTCCTTCATTCAATCCAAGTTTTTCGGCGGTCTTCACACTAACCTTCAAAGCCGGCTCAGAATATATCTTCATCAAAGCGGGGGACCTCCTTGAAAGCGTGCCTGAATGAAACAGAGGCTTTTCAACCGCGAGGTAGAAATCCCCTTTGTATTCGTTAGCCGTTTTGAATACAGCGGGCGCCTCGCTGATCTCGCCTCTCAGCGGCTCTCCATTATAGGGCCACAGGCAATTCCCTTTGCTTATCTCCTGATAAGTCAAATCCCTATAAAGCGGAGACACCTTTGCTATCTCATCCATAACTTCTTTTGAATCTGCAAAATTCATCCTGTATCCCATCTTGTTAGATATCTCAGCAATTATCTTCCAGTCTTCCATGCCGTTGGAGGTTTCCACCGCCTTTTTCTGAAGCTGTATACGCCGCTCGAGATTTGTATATGTACCTGTTTTTTCAGTCCATCCAAGAGCAGGCAAAACCACATCCGCAATCTCCGCTGTCTCAGTCAGGAATATATCCTGCACCACAAGAAAATCGAGAGATTTCAGGGCCTCACTTACAAACGACTCATTGGGAAGATTAAATACAGGATTTTCACCCATAATATACAAGGCCTTTATTTTCTTATTCTTTGCTCCTTCAATTATCTCTAAAAGTGTCAGCCCCTCGTTTTCCGGAATAACGCCGTTCCATGCCGCTTCGAATTTCCTTTTGAAGTCATGGATGCCTAACGGTCTTCCTCCGGGAAGCATGTCCGGAACACATCCGGTGTCAACAACCCCCTGCTCATTCGGTTTTTCCGAGAGCAGATAAAGCCTTGCCTCAAGCAAATAGATAAGTCCCGCAATAGCAAAAAGCGACCTGTGTCCGTCAGTGCGCTGCAACAGATCCATACCTAAGACAACGGCTGTTGAAGCGCTGTCCAGAAGTATTTTCTTCAGGTTATCAAATCCTTGCATATCAAACGCTGCGGCTGCTTTTTCATAAAGCGCCCTGATTCCTTTGTCGAGGGCCGGGTTTTCACCGCGCAAGCCTTTGACATTGTAAATCTCATTTAAAAGAGCCTCGAGAACGTCAGCCTCCTTAAACACTGAAGGCACTAACTGCAGGGTCTTAAATCTCTCAAGCCCTTTTGCATTGCCCAGCACCGCGATCTTTGCCCCCCGTCTCGCAGCCTCTCTAATGGCAAGGCCGAGTATAGGATTTATTGCTGTCGGATCGCCGCCGAGGATAAAAATTGTCTCTGAATTTTTAAGTCCCTCGATTATATTTGCAGTTGTGCCCTGACCCAGCAAGTCTTCAAAGTATTTTTGTGCTGCAGCGAATCCGGTCCTTGAAATCGAATCAATATTGTTTGTGCCGCATGCCATGCGCATAAATTTCTGGAACACATAATTGTCCTCATTTGAACACCTTGGCGAAGCAATACCAGCAAGGGCTGAACCGCCGTGTGAGTTCTTGACTTTCATCAACTTGTCAGCAACAATACCCAAGGCCTCGCTCCACGTGCTCTCCACAAGTTTTCCGTCTTTTCTGACAAGAGGCGTTTTGAGTCTCTCGCCGCTGTTTATATATTCATAACCGAATCTTCCCCGTGAACATAAAAGCCCTTTGTTTAATCCGAACCCCATTCTCGGTATTACGCGTTTAATGGCATCATCTCTTACCTGTGCAACAAGTGAGCATCCTACACCGCAATATGAACAGATAGTCTCCACTTCCTTATCAACCTGCCACGGTCTGAAGCTGTGAATGTATAAACGGCTCAGTATTGCGCCGACAGGACAAACGGTAAGGCAATTACCGCAGTACTCGCAGTTAAATGACTCCGCTGAGAAAGGCTCCATCCTCGAACGGTTGCCTCTTCCCATAATTGAAATAGCAGATGCGCCCTGAACATCGCCGCACATCCTTACGCAGCGCGTGCAGACAACGCACCTTGACATGTTCCTCGTAAAAATCTCATCCTTGTGGCTTTCCGGAACCCTTCTTTTTTCTTCTATGTATCTGCCGACCGTCGGTCCGTATTTGTTAACAAGGTCCTGTAATTCACATTCTCCAGCCTTATCGCAATAGGGACAGTCGAGCGGATGGTTTATAAGCAAAAACTCCAGTATCCCGCGCCGCACTTTGGATACAGTATCGGACTCGGTTTTTACTACCATGCCGTCTGCTGCCATCAACGTGCATGCAGTCTGGAGTCTCGGCATCCTCTCAACCTCTACAACACACAATCTGCACCCGCCGTAAGGTTTTAGAGCCTCATGATAGCACAGGGTCGGAATCTTTATTCCCGCCTGTCTTGCGGCCTCAAGCACAGTGAGCGGCTTGTCCAGCGTTATCTCTTTGTCGTTGATGGTTAAAGTTATCATTTAATCAATTTGAAATTTCAAATTTGAAATTTGCAATTCCCATTTTTAACATGTTCCTCGAATTCATTTCTAAAATGTTTTAACATTCCCATAACCACCCCTGCCGCGCCGTCTCCAAGCGGGCAAAAAGTCTTGCCGGATATATTTCCTGCAACGTCAGAAAGAAGTTCGACATCACCTTCTCTTCCTTTCCCGTTTTCTATCCGTTCAAGTATCTTCCTTAGCCACTCCGTCCCCTCTCTGCACGGTACACACTTCCCGCAGGATTCATGCTCAAAAAATTTTAAGGCCCTGTGCGTTACTCTGACCATGCAGACAGATTCATCCATAACTATCACAGCGCCTGAACCCAGCATGCTGCCAGCCTTTGGCATTGATACAAAATCCATTGCACAATCTATACTGTCAGCGGGAAGGACAGGGGTCGAAATGCCTCCCGGGATTACAGCCTTCAGTTTTTTACCGTCTTTTATCCCCCCTGCATGTTTGTAGATAATATCTCTCAAACTCGTACCCATCGGAAGTTCAAACACCCCGGGTTTATTAACACAGCCGCTCACGCAGAAAAGTTTGGGCCCTGAACAGTCTTTATTTCCTGTTTTTGAATATGCCTCCCCGCCTGCCTCAACAATGTATGGTAAATTTGAGAGAGTCTCAACATTATTAACTATCGTTGGCAGTCCCCATGCGCCTGCATTTACAGGAAATGGAGGTTTGTTTCTGGGCTGTCCTTTTCTGCCTTCTATTGACTCAATCAGCGCTGTCTCTTCACCGCAGATATACGCCCCTGCACCCTGATAAACTGCAAGATGAAATCTTATACCCTTTCCGAGTATGTTGTCTCCAAGATAATTTTTTTCATGTGCCTGCTTTATGGCCTTATTGAGAACATCCTTTGCATAAGGATATTCACCCCTCAGATAGACATAGCCGAATTCTGAACCAAGCACATAACCTGAAATCGCCATCCCTTCTATTAAAAGATGTGGGTTCTTCTCAAGAATCGGCCTGTCCTTGAATGTGCCGGGTTCGCCCTCATCAGCATTGCATAATAAATATTTCGGGAAGTTCGGATCGGCTATTGCAAAACTCCATTTCATTCCGGTCGGGAAACCCGCGCCGCCTCTTCCCCTCAGTCCCGATTTCTTTACTTCTTCAAGAATCTCTTTGGGCTGCATGTTAAGAGCTTTGGACAAACTTCCATATCCGCCGACTTTGATGTACTCATTAATATCAGCAGAGTTTGGATTATCGATGTTTTTTAAAAGTATTTTTTCCATTTTCCTGTCCTGTAGGGGCGACCCGCCGGGTCGCCCCTACTTGTATTTCTCCAATATCTCCTCTATCCTTTGCTCTGTCAGATTATCATGGAAATCTGTATTCACCAGCATTGCCGGAGCCGTGCCGCAGGCGCCTATACATTCCATAATTACGAGAGAAAACCGTCCATCACCAGACGTTCCGTCAGGCTCAACCCCGTATCTCTTATTAAGAAAATCCAGAAGTCCCTCAGAGCCCAAAATCATGCATGACACGTTTGTGCAGAGTTGTATAAGATTACGCCCCACCGGTTTATGTTTGAACATTGCGTAGAAGGACGCGGTCCCTCTTACTTCAGCCTCCGGCAAATTGAGTGTTCTTGCAACAAACTGCATAGCTTCATGACTCAGCCAGCCGAACTCTCTCTGTGCAATATACAATGAAGGCAGAAGGGCACTCCTCCTGTCAGGATATTTCGCTCTTATCTCGTTTATCTCTTTTAATACTGTTTCGTTAAACATTTTTTAGCTGTCAGCAATCAGCCGTCAGCTATCAGCTAAAAACCGAAAGCTGCCGGTTAAGTTTTTGTATGTTGGTTTTCTTGCTGAAAGCTGACCACTGACAGCTGACAGCTGTTTAATTATCTGTCGCATTCTCCCAGCACAATATCTATGCTCCCGATATTTGCTATCACGTCTGCAATAAGTTCACCTTCACAAAGTTTTGGCAATGTTGCTACATGTACAAAGGAGGGGGCCCTTATTCTCATACGGTAAGGCCTTCCCGTTCCATCACTTATAAAATAAAAACCCAGCTCCCCTTTGGGAACCTCAGTCGCTACATAAATTTCGCCTTCCGGAGCTGTTTGGGGTCCTTTCGTAATAAGTATAAAATGATGTATGAGATGCTCCATGTCTGAAAGGACTTTGTCCTTGGCCGGCAAAGTAAATTTCGGAGCGTCAGCCATTATGGGTCCTTCAGGAAGTTTCTCCATACATTGTCTTATTATCGAATTCGACTGACGGAATTCCTCCATCCTTACCCTGTAACGATCATATACATCGCCATTCTTACCTGTCGGAACTTCCCACTTCACTTTATCATACGCCCCATAAGGCATTGCTTTTCTCACATCGTATGGAACACCCGAGCCTCTGAGCGCAGGTCCGCTCATGCCCCAGTTAATTGCATCTTCTGCAGAAATAATCCCGACCCCTTTTGTACGGCGCAACCATATGCGGTTCTTGTCAATAAGTGTTTCGTACTGCTCCACTCTCATCGGGAACTCATCAGTAAATTTGTAAAGGTCCTCCAGCCATTGAGGGTCTACATCATTCTTCAGCCCGCCAATTCTCGGATAGCTTACAGTGAGTCTTGCTCCGCAAAGCCTTTCAAATAAATCCATTATCTTTTCTCTTTCCCTGAAGCAGTAAAGAAAAACCGTCATTGCCCCGATATCCAGCGCGTGGGTAGCAAGCCAGAGAAGATGATTTGCGATACGGGACATTTCCGCCACGATCGTTCTTATGAATTGTGTCCGCTCAGGGACTTCGATAGCAAAGAGTTTTTCCAGTGCAACGCAATAACCAATATTATTTGACATGGAGGAGATGTAATCGAGACGGTCGGTCAGGGGTAATATCTGCAGATAGTTTCTGTGCTCAGCAAGTTTTTCAACACCTCTGTGAAGATAGCCTATATACGGGGTGCATTTCACAACAGTTTCACCTTCAAGGTCCAGCACAAGTCGCAAAACACCATGCGTGGCAGGATGCTGAGGCCCTAAATTAAGGGTCAGCTCTTTGGTCGACAGACGCTCGTGCTCCGGGTTGTCTAAATCTTCACTATTATTCTTCATGGAACAGTACTAAATTTAAAATTAACAATTAGCAATGATGAATGAACAGTTAAGGAGTTTTTATTCCATAATTACTAATTGTTCATTGCTCATTAAATTAAGTCATCATCTTATATTCCACTCATTATCATGACTATGCAATTCTTTAAGATCTTCAAAACCCCTGTACTCCAAACCCTCTTTACCTTTCAAAGGATAATCCTTTCTCAGCGGGAACCCTTCCCAGTCATCAGGCATAAGTATGCGTCTCAGGTCAGGATGTCCGGTAAAAACAATTCCATACATGTCGCATGCTTCCCTCTCATGCCAGTTTGCGCCTTTCCAGAGAGGCACAACGCTGTTAATACATGGGTCATTCCCAGGGATTAAAGCTTTAATTATTAATCTGTGATTATATTTCAGAGAGTAAAGATTATAAATAACTTCAAACCTTAACTTTCTTTCAGGATAATCAACGCCGCATAAATCCGACAAAAAATTCATCCGGATGTTGTCGTCTTCATAAAGGTAGCGGCATATGTCCATAATCTTCTCGCATTTGACGCTGACAAATACCTGCTCCCTGAAGCTTTTTATATCTGTAACTTCGTGCAGGAATTTATCTCTTAAATTTTTCGCTATATCTAATGGTTCCATAATTTTCTTAGCTGTTAGCTATTAGCTGATAGCTGTCAGCTATTTACCTCCACGGGCTCCATCTGAAATATTCCTTCTGTATTTTTTCCTGAAGTTTTATTACCCCCTCCATTAATGCTTCAGGCCTGGGAGGACATCCAGGGATATAAACATCCACGGGCAAGAAAGTGTCGCAACCCTGAACAACGGAATATGTGTTAAATATCCCGCCTGAACATGCGCAGCTTCCCATTGAAATCACGTATCTCGGTTCAGGCATCTGGTCGTAGACCCTTCTTACAACAGGCGCCATCTTCTTTGTTACCGTGCCCGCTATTATAATTACATCAGATTGTCTTGGTGAGGCCCGGAAAACAACTCCAAAACGGTCAAAATCATAATAGCTTGAACCGGTTGTCATCATCTCAATTGCACAGCATGCAAGACCAAAAGTCATGGGCCAGATCGAACTCTTCCTTCCCCAGTTAAAAAGATTGTCAAGAGAAGTAATAATAGTATTTGCACCGGGAATTATTTTTGTCCCTTCTTCGACTTCAACAAGATCAGCCGCTGTATTTTTTGTCATAACACAAATCCTCGTAATCCGTAATGCATAATCCGTAATATGTGACAGATATTTTCTTTCAACGTATTACGCTTAACGCTTCACGGTCTTTCATTCCCAGTCAAAGGCCCCTTTCTTCCATACATATATATAGCCAATCAAAAGAATAAATACGAACAACATCATTTCTGCAAAACCGAATATTCCGAGCTTGTTATAAGCAACTGCCCAGGGATAGAGAAAAACCGCTTCAACATCAAACACCACAAAAAGCATTGCTATAATATAAAATTTGACAGAAAACTTATACCTCGGTTCTCCAACAGGGGGATTGCCTGATTCATACGGATAAAGTTTTTGGGTATATGGTCTTTTGGGTCTTAAAACAACTCCCAATAATAAGGTCCCAAAACCAATTAATAGCGCAAATATGAAAAATATTACAACCGGAAAATAATCTGATGGGACAAATGTTTCTGACATATTGCTGTTTTTTATACACAAAAACAGCCATCCCTGTCAAATTAATCTTGTTTATTGTTACATTATTTTATTTATCCTTTTAAAAAAATTAAAAGCCTCTTATAATATATGTCCGGTATGAAAACTATTTTCAGACACCCTGGGAAGTCCATTGCGGCAAAACTCATCATTGCCATCGGCGCTCTGATGGTCGTTTTGACCTTAATCTTCTGGTATGCCATCCTCACCAAGCAGCAAAAAGATATTATGTCTATCGCTGTCAGATACGGCGGCTCTTTTGTAAATTTTACAAAAGAAAGCATCTACCACAGCATGCTCAATTTCCAGCGGGATGAAACACAACGAGTGCTTGTAACTCTCAGTACACCGGAAGGCGTTCAGAGAGTAAGCATATACAACCATAAAGGAAATATTTTATTCTCCTCACACAAGCAAAGTGTGGGACAGGTCATTGATAAAACTTCTGTTGCATGCAAAGGATGTCATACGGACCCGGAAAGATCTCCCGCTCTTTTACAGGAACAGCAAAAATGGATAGTTTATAAAAATAATCAGGGCTTCAGGACGCTTCATACCATTGGTGAAATCCCGAATGAACCCGCCTGCTATACTGCAGCATGTCACGTACATCCAAGAAATCAGAAAATACTTGGATTCGTTGATGCCCAGCTTTCTCTTGCGTTTCTTGATGAAGCCTTGCTGAGACAGGGACTCGCCCTAACCGCCTATGTAATAATATTTGTTCTTGCTGTATCGTTGTTTCTCGGTATAATTATCTATAAGATAGTTTCCAGACCTGTCAGCGTGCTTGTTAATGGTATGGAGAAAGTCGCAGGCGGAAATCTTGATTATTCCGTTCCCATAAAATCCACAGATGAAATGGGGGTGCTGGCTCAGACCTTCAACTCCATGATAAAAGACTTAAAGACTGCACGTGATCAGGGAGAAAAATGGACCCAGACCCTTGAGGCGGAAATTGCGAAAAAGGCTGAAGAAATACAGAGGACCAATGCGAACCTTATACAGACTGAAAAACTCGCATCTTTAGGACGGATGGCAGCGGGCGTGGCACATGAAATAAATAACCCTCTTACAGGGGTTGTAACCTTTGCACATTTACTCAAGAAGCGTTTTCCTGAGGAGAGTACGGAATCGGAGGATCTCGCTATTATTATCGAACAGGCTGACAGGTGTTCAAAGATAATAAAAAACCTCCTGACCTTCGCCCGCGCTACTCCTTCTGAAAAGGGAAAAGTAAGTATAAACGAAATACTTAACCGTACAATATTCATGGTTCAGAACCAGGTAAAATTTCATCACATTAAATTTGATATTAAACTGGAAGATGCCCAGTTCATTATCGTAGGAGATCCGTCTCAATTCCAGCAGATTTTTCTGAACATGTTTATCAACGCTGCCGACGCCATGAATGAGAGAGGCCGGATAATAGTTGCAACACGCAGTATAATGGAAAACGGCAAACCCTACATCGAGATAGAATTTACAGACGAAGGGCAGGGAATAAAGGAAGAAGACATGCCTAAGCTGTTCGAACCATTTTTTACTACAAAACCTGTTGGTAAAGGCACAGGCCTTGGACTCTCGGTCAGTCACGGCATTGTTAAGCATTTAGGGGGATATATAAAAGTAAAAAGCGTAGTTGGTAAAGGAACAAGTTTTTTTGTTAGACTACCTTTGACGGAAGAGGGAAAATGAAAAAAAT
The DNA here is from genome assembly GCA_016215115.1 of Nitrospirota bacterium. GTDB lineage: Bacteria > Nitrospirota > Thermodesulfovibrionia > UBA6902 > UBA6902 > SURF-23. Next base: position 30,750 of record JACRLN010000019.1, on the reverse strand, counting down.
ACTGGTAATAGACGATGAAGCAATTGTAAGGATAAGCTGTGAAAGGGCGCTTTTGCCAGAGGGATATGAAATCAGGCTGGCAGCCAGCGGTAAAGAGGGTATTAAATTTCTTGAGAAAGAGTCTTTCAGCCTGGTACTGCTTGACCTGAAAATGCCTGACATGGATGGCATTGAAGTTCTGAATAAAATCAATGCAACCTGGCCCGATACAAAGGTCGTAATGATTACCGGTTACAGCACTGTTGAAACCGCCGTGCAGGCATTAAGATTAGGCGCTTATAATTTCATAGAAAAACCTTTTACCCCTGATACGTTGCTTGCTGCTGTCAAAGAGTCCTTTAAAAAATCAGGGGAAATTAAATGAATCTCTCTGCAGCTTACTGCATGGTATATGAAAAGTGACACTAAGCAAAATAACTGAAATCCTTGAAGCAACGGTTATAGTCCGGCCAGCGGATTTAGAGGATTTAAATATCCGGAGCGCCTGCAGCGCTGATTTGATGAGTGATGTGCTGTATTATCATTCGATAGACTCCCTCCTGATAACCGGTCTTACCCAGATAAACGTAATCCGGACAGCGGAAATTGCCGGCACCAAAGCTATTGTATTCGTTCTGAACAAGAAACCCGATGAGCGCACAGTCGAACTTGCCGGGCAGAAAAAAATCCCTCTCCTCAGCACGCCGTTCTGTATGTATACCGCCTCAGGGAAACTGTATCAGGCAGGCCTGCGCAGTTCCCTGAATGATTAAAATATGCCGTTAAATATAGATGGAACTATAGATGGAACTTTTCAGTTAATCGGCGGAAATTTTACAACGGCAGGAGAGGCGTCTACCCAGTTAAAACTAAAACTTTCAGAGCTTGGCGTTGATGAAACAATCATACGGCGTGCCACAATAGCAACCTTCGAGGCGGAGATGAATGTAATTATATATGCAGCGGCAGGCTGGCTGCATTATTACATAACTTCCCGGAGCATTACAATAAAAATAGCGGATATGGGACCGGGGATAGAAAATATTGAGCTGGCAATGCAGGAAGGCTATTCCACCGCGCCTGATTGGGTAAGAGAAATGGGCTGGGGCGCCGGCATGGGCCTGCCGAATATGAAAAAAAATTCAGATCTGTTTAAAATTGACTCTGTTGTCGGGGAAGGGACAACAGTGGAGATGGTAATAAATTTTCCTTAGGATGTTTTGCGCAGTAACGCATAGCTGGAGCATTGATTGTAACGGTTGTCATTGACCCGAAAATACCTTTAAAACTGTCATTCCGGCAGTCCTTAAGCTTGCCCTCGAAGGTAGTAATCGGGGGCCGGAATCCAGTTCCCCTGTAAAAGACTCTGGATTCCCGCTTAAAAGATCGCGGGAATGACGGCCAGGGGTATTTTCGAGTCAATGACGGCATTGCCATAGAAAAGGAGGGGCAAATAAAATGAAACTTTCAGACATTGTAAAAGAATTATCGCTGGAGATTAAAACTTACAAAGACGGTCTTCAAAACAACGTCACAGGAGCCTATGTAAGCGACCTGCTTTCCGATGTAATGGCAAACAGCAAAGAAGGCAACATATGGATAACCCTTCAGACGCATATGAACATTGTGGCGGTTGCAAGTTTAAAAGGTATAAAAGGAATTGTCATTGTCAGTAACAGACAGATACCGGAAGAAACGTTGAAAAAAGCAGAGGATGAAAAAATTACAATCACAACAACGTCGATGCCTGCGTTTGAGATAGCAGGTAAAATTTATCTGCTTCTTAAATAATGCTGAAAATATTCCGATCTGACCTCCACATACACACCTGCCTCTCTCCATGTGCCGACCTTGAAATGACTCCTTCCGCGATAATCAAAACTGCTATTGAAAAGGGAATTGATATAATTGCCATAACCGACCACAATTCAGCAGAAAATGTTATCGCTGCCCGGAAAGCCGCTGAACGTACAACCTTAACAGTCCTTGCAGGGATGGAGATAACCTCATCAGAAGAAGCGCACATCCTGGCGTTTTTTGACGATATTGGAAGCATTATTAAAATGGAGGATATTGTGTGCGAAAATCTGCAACCAGGAGAAAACGACGAAAAACTGTTTGGTGAACAAATTGTCGTTAATGAAAAAGACGAGGTTCTGGATTTCAATAAACGCCTCCTGATAGGCGCAACATCATTGTCTGCACAGAAAATTGTAAACACCATTCATTCACTCGGCGGACTCGCCATCGCCTCCCATGTTGACAGGGATGCCTTTAGCATTTTATCCCAACTTGGATTTATCCCTGACGATTTGGAATTTGATGCATTAGAGATGTCGCCCAATACAGAGCGGGGAAAAGCAGACCTTTTGTTCAGCGGCTATAAATCGTTCTCCTGGATCACCTCCTCTGATGCACATTGGCTGAAAGATATCGGAAGAAGGACAACAAGCTTTATCATGAATGAGCCGACGCTTGAAGAAATTAAATTGACTTTCAAAAGCATTGACGGCAGAAGGGTCGAGTGGGGGTAAGGCTCTGTCTGTTGGAAGCCTCAGGCTTCAGCCTGCATAAATCCCCTCTTTGACAAAGAGGGGTGAGGGGAGATTAGATGGTCAGGGAATTACTCGTAAGACACTATCAACTTTGCTAAACTGCAGGGCCTCATTAAGCCCTGAGATGGCAGTCAGAATCGGGAAGGCAACAAGTACCTCTCCTGAAAGCTGGCTGTACATGCAGGCGAAATTAGACCTCTGGATCGCTTCTCAAAAATCTCCGAAGGTTAAGGAATTTAAAAAGACTGTGGGGTTTTGATACGGGATATAAAGAAGCCAGAAGAGAGAGTTAAGAGGAATTATTCCGTTTACGAGCACTCATACCATGCTTTAACCGACAGTCCTTCTCTTTTGTAATGCTCTTTTCCGGCGTAGACAAGCGCCCCTGTTTTCTGCACATTACCCTTTAAAGACAGCCAGTATTTGATGCCGTCAAAAAAATCTGATGCAATTGTATAAGAAGACTTGATTTCAACAGGGAGCAGTTTCTGCCCCATATCGATAATAAGGTCGATCTCATGACCTGTGCGGTCCCGCCAGAAATAGAGAGGAGGTTCTTCGCCGATATTGGCAAATGCCTTATAAATTTCGGAGATTATAAAGCTCTCAAATATTGCTCCTCTCATTGCATGGGTCTTAAGTTCTTCAGGCTCTCTTATCCTTAGAAGATAACAAAGCAGTCCTGAATCAAGGAAATAGAGTTTAGGACTTTTAATCAGCCGTTTTGAAAAATTCGCATAGTGTGGCTGAATAAGTGTAATTATAAAACTTGCCTGAAGCACAGATATCCATTGTCTTGCCGTAGGATGTGTAATGCCGCAGTCATTTGCCAGTGAAGACAGGTTCAATATCTGTCCTGAGCGTCCCGCGCACAGGCGTACAAACCTCTGAAAAGTGTCAAGGTTCCCTATTTTCAGGACATCCCTCACGTCCCTTTCAACATATGTCCTGTAATAATCGCCGAGCCATTGATGGGCCATAAGTTTTTTATCGTATATCCTCGGATAAAGCCCCTGATGCAAAATTATCTCAAGCGGATACGGCGGAATCTTCTTTACCGTTTTGGTATCTTCAAATTTAAACGGGTCTATCGGTCTTGAACCGGCAAGCTCGGACAGACTGAACGGCAACAGATGAAGAAGCGCCACACGCCCTGCAAGCGTTTGTCCTATCTTCTCCATTAAAAGGAACTGCTGCGACCCCGTGAGAATGAATCTTCCGGGTGCGTCATCACGATCTATTTCAGTCTGTAAATATGAGAAAAGTTCCGGGACTCTCTGAATTTCATCAAGGATAATATTATGATGATACCTTGAGAGAAAGCCCCGCGGGTCATCTTTTGCAAAATTCCTTTCGTCAATATCCTCAAGGGAGACATATTTGTATTTCGGGAAAGACATCCTTGCGAGAGTGGTTTTTCCCGATTGTCTCGGCCCGCTTATGAAGACAACAGGGTATTTCCCGGCGGTCTCACGAAACTTCATGGAGAGGATTCTTTTTATCATGTATCAATAATAATGCCTCTCTGCATTAATGTCAAATTGAAAATCAGACTTTCAATCTGCCAAATTAATTGTACGGTTCTTGGCTTATAGCCATCAAAAACAAGTTTTGTTATAATCCCTTCTGAACCATGAAAGACCTCTCATTACACATCCTCGACATTGCAGAAAATTCGATTACAGCCGAAGCTTCTGAAATCAAGATAAAGATAATTGAAGACACCAGAGAAAATATTCTATCCATCGAAATCAGCGATAACGGAAAGGGGATGGATGAGGAAACAATGAAAAAGGTTTTTGACCCTTTTTTTACCACAAAGGCATGCAAGCGTACCGGTCTGGGGATTCCGCTGCTGGCACAGTCTGCAAGAGAATGTAATGGAGACCTGGACATAAAAACGGAAAAAGGCAAAGGCACAGCGATTCATGTTTTTTTTCAGTATGATCATATAGACAGAAAACCTCTTGGAAATATCGGGGATACCATTATAGTCCTGGTCGCCTCGCATCCCGGGATCGACTTTATCTTTGAACACAGGAGAAACGACAGCTTATACAGTTTAAATATTTCCGAAATCAGGCAGGAGCTGGATGGTGTTCCAATGAATTCGCCGGATGTAATAAAATTTATTAAAGACGATATAAGTGCATGGTTAATTAGTACAGATAATATGCTACAATAGCCAAAACTTTGTCTTTATTGTCATTCCCGCTTGTCGGGAATCATTCTTAAAGTACGATTCCGAACAAGTCGGAATGACAGGACAAGCCAAAATGACAGAGAAGCGAATAATAATTTTAAGTTTAATTTTTTCAGTATACGCAATTAGGTAAAGATAATAATTACAGTAAGGGGGCGCAATGGAAAAGGGGAAAATTTTAGTACTTGATGACGATCCGGTTGTAACTTTAAGCTGCAAGAGGATTCTCGGCGCGGAAGGTTACAGCATAACAACTGTGGAAAGAGGAGAAGACGCCCTCAACAAGCTCGCTAAAGAAGACTTCGACCTCCTCATTTCGGATGTCAGGCTCCCTGACATAAACGGAATGGTAGTGCTCAAGGAAGCCCGTGTCATCAAGCCCAAGACAGATGTTGTCATAATCACCGGTTATCCCACACTGGAAGACGCAAGGGAATCTACCAGGCTTGGGGCGTTTGAATATATCGAAAAACCTTTCACCCCCGACTTTATGATCAATGTTGCAAAAAAGATATTTGACACAAAGGGATGGATTTTGAGACAGGCATTTATTGACGAGTTCAGAGACTCCATCACCCCGCTGCGGGATAAAGAAAACCCTGTCATCTTCTACAAAGAGGGAACATGGGCGCGGCCTGTTAAAGACGGTTTATGGGAAATCGGATGCGATCTCAGATACTTGATGTTATCAGGCAATCTCATGTATGTTGAATTTATCAGAGATATAGTTAAAATTGAAGCCGGAAAACCTTTTGCAAGGATTTTTACAAGCAGCGGTCATGGAAGCGAACTTCTATCACCCATGAACGGCGAATTAAGAGAAGTTAATTTGAAAGCAAACGACGTCATGGTCGCCTTGCTGAAAGATCATCTTTCAGAAGGCTGGCTACTGTGGCTCGCAAGGGTATTCCCGTTAAGCAGTGAGTAGAAAACATAGATCGGAAGTGCGGAAGCGCTGAAGTCTTTAACTTCTGTACTTCCGGACTTCCGCGCTAATGACTGAAAGTGAGGCTTTTAATGGCAGATGATTTGAAAATCCTTATCGTAGACGATGAGCCCATAATTATAAGAAGCTGTGAGGCTATCCTTAAGTCTGAAGGATATAATGTCGAGGGAACACTTGGCGCAAAAAAGGCAATACTCAGGATGGAACAACAGCCTTACGACCTTGTCTTCACCGACCTGAAAATGCCCGAGGTAGACGGGATAACCCTCATACGATGGATTAAACAAAAAAGACCTGACACAGGTATCGTGATAATTACTGGTTATCCTTCACAGGATACCATTAAAGACGCCCTTGAGCTTGGCATTATAGATTATGTGCCAAAACCATTTACTCCTGCGGTGCTGCTGGATGTGACCAGAAGGGCGGTCGAATGGGTAAAAGGAAAAGCGCCGGTTGTCAAAAAGGAAAAAGAAGAGCTCCCACCCTCAATGCTTCAGGAAATAGACAGGATTATAAATCAGTACAAGAACAAACCCGGCAGTTCTATTCCCGTGCTTCAGCGCTGTCAGGGAATCGTTGGTTATCTCCCTCCTGTCGTACAGAAGCGCATTGCAAAGGGACTGAACACAACACCGGCTGAGATCCACAGTATTGTTTCCTTTTATTCCTTTTTCACCATGAAACCCAGAGGCGACCACAACATCAGGATATGTCTTGGCACTGCCTGCTATGTAAAGAGAGTTGAGGAAGTTCTGAATAAAATTAAAGGTGATCTTAAGATAGCTGTCGGAGAGGTAACGGAAGACAAGAAATTTTCACTCGAAACCGTTCGCTGTCTCGGCGCGTGCGGATTGGCGCCTGTCATGGTAATAGACGAAGAAACTTATGGCGCAATGAACCCGAAGAAGGTTCCGGATATTATTGAAAAGTATAGATGAAAGACGAGTTCAATTTAAAAGTTGAACTCGTCAAAAACTTCATTCCCGCGAAAGTGGGGATCCAGCCCTTCGACAAGCTCAGGGTGACAATCGTCATGGTGAGCCTGTCGAACCATGGATTCCGTGTCAAGCACGGAATGACATCATGGTAGGTATTAAAAAGGAGAACACACAATGGCAAGATTAACAATTGACGACTTAAAAAAGATAAAGGAAAAACAGAAATCCACATTTGCATTGAGAGAAGGCGGTTACAGGGCCAAGGTTACCGTTCATATGGGAACATGCGGAATTGCTGCAGGGGCGAGGGAGATTATGACGTCATTATTGGATGAAATAGAAAAATCCAAAGTAGAAGATGTAATTACGACAACTTCAGGATGCGCTGGTCTTTGTGCCCGTGAACCCATGGTCACAGTGGAAATACTGAACAAGCCACCTGTAAAATACGGCGACCTTGACGGCGAGAAGATACGGGAGATATTTAAGGAACATGTCCTCGGCGGTAATCCTGTAGAAAAGTACGCCCTGGTCGTCGGGAGTGAAACGACATATTAAGTAAGAAATGAGAACTTAGAACTGGGAACTGAAAAAAAGAAGTTTCTTGGTTTTCACTTCTTAGTTCTTAGTTCTTAGTTCCTATTTATGGAGGATAGATGGAAAAAATTCGTGCGAATTTACTGCTGTGCGCAGGGACCGGTTGCGTTGCAAGCGGAACCCCTAAGGTGAAAGCTGCATTGCAGGAAGAACTCGAAAAGAGGGGACTTGCAGATGAAATAAAGATTGTACTCACAGGCTGTAACGGATTCTGCGCTGAGGGGCCCGTGATGCTCGTTTATCCTGATGAAATTTTTTACCAGAAACTTACTGTTGACGAGATTCCCAAGCTGGTTGAAGAACATTTTCTGAAAGGCAGACCCTACGAAAAATTGATGTTCAGGGAGCCGGAGAAAAAACTGGCAATCCCTTTGATGAAAGATATTCCATTCTTTAAGTTCCAGGTCTTGAGGGTCCTGAGAAACAAGGGGTTGATAGACCCCGAAAGTCTTGACGAATATATTGCAAGGGACGGATATATGGCTGCTGCAAAGGCGCTTAATGAAATGACCTCTGCCGACATAATAAAAGTTATGAAAGATTCAGGGATCAGGGGGCGCGGAGGAGCCGGGTTTCCGACAGGATTAAAATGGGAATTCGCATCAAAATCGCAGGCAGATCAGAAATACATGCTGTGTAACGGCGATGAAGGAGACCCGGGGGCCTTTATGGACAGATCGGTCATGGAGGCAGACCCGCACTCAGTAATTGAAGGAATGATTATAGGTGCAAAGGCGATAGGCGCAAGCAAAGGAGTTATATACGTAAGAGCCGAATACCCTCTCGCGGTAAAGCGCCTTCAATTGGCGATAGACAAATGTTACGAATCAGGACTTCTTGGAGAAAATATCCTGAACAGCGGTTTCACATTTGACCTTGAAATATATCTCGGCGCAGGCGCATTTGTATGCGGTGAAGAAACCGCACTTATGCGTTCTATTGAAGGTAAACGCGGCATGCCGAGACCGAGACCACCCTTCCCTGCGCATAAAGGCTTGTGGGATAAACCTTCCGTTCTGAACAATGTTGAAACACTTGCACAAATTGCGCTGATTATCCTGAACGGCGCTGAATGGTACAAGAACCTTGGTACGGAAAAAAGTACCGGCACAAAGGTGTTTGCCCTCACAGGCGATATAAGAAACGTCGGTCTTGTTGAAGTGCCGATGGGGATCCCGCTGAGAACGATAATATACGACATCGGCGGCGGGATGAAGAACAAAAAGAAGAAGTTCAAGTCGGTGCAAATGGGAGGCCCGTCAGGCGGCTGCATCCCTGAGAGCCTTATCGACATACCTGTTACATATGAAGATGTTGTCAAGACCGGCGCAATCATGGGTTCAGGCGGAATGGTCGTCATGGACGAAGACACCTGCATGGTCAGCACTTCAAAATTCTTCCTCGAATTCACTGCTGATGAATCCTGCGGGAAATGCACGCCGTGCAGGGTCGGCACAAGGGTAATGCTTGATATGCTTACCGATATCACTGAAGGCAAAGGAAAAGACGGGGACATAGAAACGCTTCAGGACCTCAGCAGGGATATTATTTCAACATCCCTCTGCGGACTGGGACAGACGGCTCCCAATCCTGTCCTGTCAACAATACGATATTTCAAAGACGAATATGAATCACATATAAAAGACCACTGGTGCAAGGCAGGGATATGCAGTAAACTCTGCTCCTTCCACATCGATGAAGAATTGTGCAAGGCCTGCGGCGCCTGTTTAAGGGCCTGCCCCCAAAAGGCAATTGTCGGAGAAAAAAAGGTCCCTCACAGGATCATTCAGGAGCTCTGCATACAATGCAGAACATGCTATGATACGTGCAAATTCGGTTCAATAAAAGTAGGCCCTGCGGGATGCAAAGATATAAAAGACATACCTGAACTTGCTGGAAAGGCTGGGGGGTGAAGGAATGATAAATCTTACGATAAACGGCAAGAAGATTACTGCAAATGACGGTGAGACGATACTTCAGGCCGCATTGAAAAACAATATCTACATCCCCAACCTCTGCTATGATAAGAGGTTAAGACCCTACGGCGGCTGCAGGCTGTGCATCGTTGAGGTCGAGGGACAAGCCAGGCTTTTTGCCGCATGTTCATCTCCTGCTGAAAACGGAATGGTTATCACCACTGATACGCCAAAACTTAGAAAACTCCGTCAGACAGTTATTGAACTGCTGCTCGTTCACCATCCGCTTGATTGTCCGGAATGTGACAAGGCAGGGGAGTGCGATTTACAGAATATTGCATATGAGTGCGGCAAACCGGAGGCACGATTTTTAAGACATAGAAAAGAGGCTTCAGCCGACATCAGGGGACCCTTGATTGAGCTTACATCCAGACGGTGCATCCTCTGCGGAAAATGCGTACGTATATGCGCAGAACATCAGGGAAGGGCCGCGCTTGGTCTGATCGGACGAGGATTCCCCACTGTTGTTCAGCCTGCCTTTGGAGAAATACTCGAATGTGATTATTGCGGACAATGTCTTGACATATGCCCCACCGGCGCCATTTTAAGCAAACCATTTAAATTTACTTCCCGATCCTGGTTCCTCGAAGAAAAAGATACCATCTGTCCGTTCTGCGGCGTGGGCTGCACTCTTACCCTCGGCTTGAGAGAAGGGAAAATACTGAGGTCGAGGGGAATTGAAGGCAAAGGCGTAAACGACGGGAATCTCTGCGGACGGGGAAGGTTCGGCATTGATTACATTTACAGTGAAAAAAGACTAAGACAACCTTTAATAAAAGAGGGTGATGAATTTGTACCCGTATCATGGGAAAAAGCCTTAACCTACATTTCAAATAATATCAACGCCATCATAAAAGCTCATGGAGCAAATTCAATCGGCGCCATTGGTTCACCCCGATGCACAAATGAAGACAACTATATCCTGCGGAAATTTATGAGAAAGATCATCGGCACCAGCAATATCGACTCCTCTGCCGCATTCGGTTATGGAAAAGTGCAAAAGGCCTGGGAAAGGGCCTTTGGCGAGAAAACCCATTCCATAAGTCTGAAATTCCCTCTCGGAAAAGAGGTCCTCCTCATTGTTGAATCAGACCTGAGCGTAACACATCCTGTATTTGGTCTTAATATTCTCCAGGCAAAAAGAGAAGGCTCAAAACTTATTGTTGCAGATTCAAGAGAGACAAAATTAACGCGTCACAGCACGCAGTGGCTCAGGCTGAAGGACGGAACAGGAGTCGCCTTTTTAAACGGATTAATGAAAGTAATCATTGATAAAGGTCTCTTTAATAAAGAAGCTGAGATAAAAGTGTCTGACTTCAACAACCTTAAATCATCGCTTGAAAATTATACTCCCGAAAAGGTCTCAATAATTACAGGGATACCTGAAAATGAACTTATTGCTGCAGCGGAAACAATTGCCAAAGCAGGAAGCAGGATGATTTCTCTTTCTGTCAGCGCTTCGGAAAACACAAAAGGGATGGATACCGTTCTTGCAGCCGCAAACCTGATCAATCTTCTCGGTGATAAACCTGACGCCCTCCAGATTCCCGCCGAATACTCAAACACTTACGGGCTTTATCAGATGGGCGTCAGACCTTCCAACCAGCCTTTTTACATGGGAATTACTGAAATGCTATACAGCGAAAACAGCGCTCTGAATGCATTATATGTCATGGGAGAAGACCCTGCCGTTACCTTTCCTGACAGTGAAAAGATAATCAGGAAATTAAAGTCATTAGACTTTCTGATTGTGCAGGATATTTTCCTTACAGAAACTGCAAAGCTTGCAAATGTTGTTCTTCCTGCATCAAGCTGGGGAGAAAAAGACGGCACCTTCACAAACGCTGAAGGCAATTTGCAACAAGTATACAGGCTGGTGGACCCCGCAGGCGAGGCTGTCCCTGACTGGATGATACTGAAAAACCTTGCATTGGTAATGGGACAGGAATTAGGGGTAAGAAATCTTCAGAATATCCAGGAAGAGATAAAGACCCTTTTACTCGACAAAACGCCATCTGAAAAGAAGGGGCTTTTCAATCCGGTTGAGTACAAAACTGGTGAGGCCTTAAGTGAAAATTATCCCTTCAAGCTTGTAATCAGGGATGTCCTGCAGCATTCAGGAAGTATGTCAACAAGCTCCAAATCCCTGGACCTCGTTATCTCAGAAGCATTGCTTGAAATAAATGAAGAAGATGCCAAAAAGCGCGGCATCATGGATAACAGCCATGTAAAGCTGACCTCAAAACAGGGTTCAGTCTTTCTCAAGGCAAAATATTCTGACGCAATTTCTGAAGGTACCGTCTTCGTTCCCGCACACTTTCCATATGCAAAGATACATGCCCTCACGCATATTTCCTCAAACGGGGAATGCCCTATAGTTGCAGTAAATGTCGAAGCAACGAAGTAAAGTTCATTTATAACCTCGAACAGTCATTGGTTTAACCCGAACAATAATCCTAAAAAAAGCTTTTCAGCCACGAATTTCCACGAATTATCTCGAATAACAGGGAACTTGTGACCGTTCCATTCGTCACCATTTTGGTTAAAGACAAAATCTGTCTTCAAGCTTTATTTCATTCGTGTTTATTCGTGTTCATTTGTGGCAACTGCCGTATTTAGGATAATCAATATCTGCACTTTTTCAACTTAACTCTTCAATAAATATATATTTTTAAAATGTCGTATTTTTTTACAATTTTAGTTAAAGTTTTTTCCAAAAATGCCGATAAGAGATGTAGAAATTAAGATATAGCTATGTCAAAAGAAATATTTTTGTTAGTTGGATATGCGAACCGGATGTTCTTGGCTTTGTCAAGATGCAATCCGGTTTTTTAAATTTTGAAAGAAGCAAAAACCAAATTACAGGAGGTAACAGATGTCAATAAAATGTAAAACAGCTTGTTTTATAGGGATGTTTCTGGTCGTCGCAGTGATGCTCTTTCCGTTATTTCAGACGGACGCAGAGGCAGTAACACAAACTCTTACAATAGTAAAAACAGGGTCAGGAACCGGGACCGTATCAGCCACAAACATTGACTGCGGGTTAGACTGTACAGAAGCATACGATAAGGGCACGTCAGTCGTACTTACGGCTACGGCAGACACAGGCTCACTATTTAAAGGGTGGATTTATGCCGGGATACTTGTAAGCAAAAATTCGACCTACACTGTCAAAATGGGGACCAACAAGACGATCAAAGCAAAATTCTTGAAAACTTATAATGTTACTATTACTAACACAAATATTGGAACAGGAACAGGAGGAACAGTCACTGCTTCAGGGATTAGCTGTGGAAGTGATTGCGATGGAACCTATGTTGTGGGGAAAACAATAACCCTCACGGCGACACCCAGCTCAGATTCAAAATTTTCGGGGTGGTCCGTAGATGTTACCAAGACAAAAAAGACAATCGATGTTACCATTAGCAGTGATATGAATATCACAGCCACATTCGATACAAAGGCCCAGGGGCTGCAGATAGCTGAAAAGGTCAGCGTAGTGGATACCAGCTCTTCACCCGGCGGGCAGGCTATGAAGCTTGGTGACTTCTCCATGGCGACAACATTCCCTGACGATTCAGATTTCAGCAAGGACCAGACCAACGTCTTTGTCAATGAGAGGGCAGCAGAGACATTTGGAACAATAAATGAGATCCTCTGCATGATTGGACAGACAAAGTATGATGAGATGGTTAATAAAGGAAGCTATAAAGCCCAAATAGACAAAAAACTATGCAGCAGCGATAATGACGATCCTTCCAGCGCAGGACAGGATTCCCAGAATCAGTCTTCAGGCTCCACTATGCCGGATTATGAGATGTGGACCGTCAATTCTTCGAGGACAGACGACATCTCACCCCAAATTGTAAAGGTATGGATTCACGAGAGCGCTGGAGACATGGGAAAAGAACCTCCAAAAGTCATTTTTGCAAAGGCCGTCATTACTGAAGGAACCAGTAATACCAACCCATACGGCTTATTCACAATGAATTTCAAGATGTCTCCTGAAATCGACGGGGTCGTCGCTCCAATAACTATGGGTAAAGGGCTTCTGAAGTCGGTAGAGAACTCTACATCAGGCAAAGTTCTTCTTAAATTTGCCTTCAGAAGTGATTTTAATATACCCGGTGAAGGAAGTATGTCTTTTACCGAAAAGGCCACCCTGGATAGAACTGCCGACGGCTCTTCCGGCGGAGGAACTGTATATAACTATGAGAGCAATCCATTCATGCCGGCACCCAAGGAAGAGACCTTTGATTTCGCATTCGATTCGTCAAACTTTCTCAGGGTCGATGGAGACGCAAATGCGTCTTGCATGGACCGGACCGCTTTCGATGAAACAGCATGGCGATATGGTCTTTATGATTCAAACGGAGCGAGATTAAACCGTGACTCCGGATTTCCTATCAAGACAAACCAGGGTGGAAAAGATTATTACGGATGGATCGGTTATTACGGGATCTGGTTCCCCAGAGATGTCACTTTAAATAACGGCGATCAAGTTTACAAGATGGGGTTTGGCCCCGGAAGCGGTGAGGGTGAGCTTTATAATGTCCTGATTTCCGGCGGAAAACTGAAAAAGCATGTACGTAAGGAAATGACGCTTGGAGATATAAAAAATGTCCCCATGGATTACAGGGATAATAGCGATAATAAGAATTATCGCGTGAAATGGGACGGCACCAATTTTATGAAAGCTGAATGGCTTGATGATTCAGGAGGAAATTTCCTCTGGAAAAAATTAGACCCTCAGGTTGCATATGATATCAGCGCCCTCAATTTTGACATGTTGAATTTCTGGTCCCAGTCATTGGGTGGCAATGTCCAGATCAAGTTAAACTGTTCGGTTGTGGGAACACCACCTGCACCGCCAACATTTACCTGTTCTGCCGATGATACACTTCCTGTTGCGTTCTATGCTGAAAGCGTGATCTTCCCGTCCGACACGGTGCCTTCAAACCTGGCGTGCTTCACCAATTGCCCGGATCTCAGCAAAATAAATATCGGTGACCAATGGCCCTATAACAATACTTACGGACAACCCCAGGGGGTACCTCCTGCAGAAGCCCAGTATATTTCATACGGTTTTAATTCAAGTCAAATGGTACTTACCTCTGATAGCATCCCTGTACTCGCTACAGGTGATACTTATCAATGGGGCGTAATGAGCGGGCCGCTATTTGAACCTACCCCAGAAAACCTGGCCCTGCTCGCCTGCGACTGGAATCCGAGCCAAACATGCGGATGGCAGGTTTGGAACAATCTCCCGGAATTCTATACCTGGGAAACCGGGCCAAACGACTGGAACAAGTTCACTGCACTTGTCGATCCGTCGGATAGTTCGGTCCTGAAATTCGATCCGCCTCTCCAGGTGTCCTATGTTCATACCTGGGATGATCTCTCGACATCCATGTTCAACATCGAATATAGCGGTTTTGGAAATCTCCAGGGTATCCCGGGGAAATGTATAGATTGGGACTCCGGGAACGAGGTAGAATGCGGCGAGGGTACCCGCTGGATTCCTCAGTTCTCTATTGCAGAAGGATCCGAAGTAACGGATGTATCTGATGGAGTTACAAAGTATTATGTAAAACCCCTCGAAAAGGAACAGAGGATGAAGCAGCTCGATAGTTCATTTTGTTCAGCCCTCACCACAACAACCTATTCCCTGCCAAGTATAAGTGAATGGGTAGACCCCAATATAGGCACGGAGCCTGTTGTAGAAGGAGCGCCTAATGTAATCGGTGGGGTAGTTCAGCAATAAGTTATTAGACAGTTCAGCAAAAAGGGGCGGGTTTCTAACCCGTCCCTTTTTTTATTGGTAATATATTGGTCGTAATTATTTTCTGTTATTCAAAAAATAGATCGTTAAACCCGGTATCTCGCCGCGGGTTAAATCCCTGTATTGCGATAAAAATTCAGGGGCGCTGTTCGGGTCACCCCAGAAAAAGTAATAATCGATATTATACTTTTTCAATTCGCTTTCCAACTCCTCATCACTAATATTTTCCCTGGCCTGACCGTAATATCTGCTTTTTAACCAGTAAGCCAGGCGGAAGGTCTGATGCCATGCGTCGTGTGTTGAAATTTCCACCTTTTCCCTATTTGATGCGATATTGCCATGAATATTATACCGTTTACTCAATTCTGTACCGAGAATATACATCTCCTTATTAATATTTTTTTTGCCTATCTCGATGAATGATTTTATCGGGGTCAGTATAAAAGATAATATGAAAAATACTATTAAAATATTCTTTATTGTCTTATTCTTAAAAAACTCATTTTGAAATAATTCATGGAGTACCTTGCCGCCCATCAGCAGGAGAAGAATATTAACGATCCATAAATACCGCGCCTCAAAATGGAATAGAGTGTACCCTCCAGTGTATAAAATGATAGTTAATAATGGATAAAGTATTTCACCACGCGAGAAAAGTTTATGAAAGGGCTGAGCGAAAATTAATAATATATATGCGATAATAATGGTAATTGACAGCCTGGAATAAGACTCATATATACGAAGACCTTCATGGATGTTTCTCGATATTAGCTTTATAAAATGCTTAAAATAGCTCCATGATTTCAGCGGGCTCCAGGGCATTATTTTTTTGGCATAAGTGGGGTCTTCGTAAACAACAAATGAATTCTTATCCGGCGGATTATAAAATCCTTCGTAAAATATGGGGTCACCATATACAAGATATTCATCCGGCAACCCGGGACCCAATTGTGCAAAGTTAGGTTTTCCCATTGTGCTGAAGGTGAACTCATTGTATTTATTACTGATTAAAGCGATCCAGACACTGCTTAGAAGCGAAAACATGACAAGCCCTGCAACAGCATTTCTCAGCACGTTTTTTTTGTGCTCTTTAAATGAACTCCCAAAGTAATGACATGCGTTGATCAACAAAAAGTGGCTGATAAAAAATGGTAATCCGTACGGTTTGGCAAAATACGCACATGCGCCCAGCACGCCGCTGAATAAACCATGAGATACCCTGTCCGGATAGTCTTTCCTGAATACAACATTAAGATAGAATATCAGTATACATAAGAGTAAGAAATCCATAGGCTCTATGAGTGAAATAAACAAAAGAACAGGGATCATCGGAAGTAAAATGATACTTCCGGTCTTCTCATTTATTTGAAACTTGTATGACAATCTCCACACACCTATTATCGTCAACAGGCCGAAAATCAGATTCAGGGCATTGATAGCGAACAGATGGGATGATCCAAGGTATAAAAAGGGGATCAATAACCATGACAGAAGCGGTCCCCAGTAGCCATTGATCGCGTTGCTGAAATCACCCCTGATATATTTTTCAGCGATACTCAGATATATGGTAGCATCACCGGTCAATCTTTCGTAGTGACACGTGGCAATAATGAAAACGGAATATGTTAAAAGGACTATTATGAGTATCGTATGGATCGGGTTAAATTTATGGCGAAAGTTGTTCATATAAATACCGGGTTACTCCGTCTGCAAATTTAATGATGCTTTTTGGAAAGAATAATTCAATATCAACCTGAAGTCAATCCCCTTAAGCGGAAGCGGAGAAGCAAGAAAATGGAGAGATATTATTAGAAAAAGAATGCAATCTCTTTCGATGGCCGTTCCAAAAGTTGCATTCCTATTCTATTCCTGTCATTACCGGGCGGTATTTTACTCGACCATATTATTTTGCATTTTAAAATGACTGTCTCTCCTGCAGGAGATTCAAATTTTAAATCTAATAATTCATCAGGCAAGAAAGCAATTTCAGGGTCCAGCGGATCCGTCAACACATTTGCTCCCGACCATGAAATGTTTTCTATAACCCCGGCATAGATATTATTTCTGTAAAGAATTTCAGCTCTGTATTTGCCTGCAACTCGTTTAGAAATTCTTTGGTCCATTTACCAACCAATCCTTTTTTGTAATTAAGTATAAACATGGAGAGACAGAAAGTACAAGAGTGCGGAAGATCGTAAGTGCTCCCCCACTCAAACCCTCTCCCGCCAGATGTATCATTCCTGATATAATTCACGAAAGGAGATAATCACTATGTGCGAACGGTTTGTGCTTGGTTTTGAAGAACGTTATAATATTGGCGGGAGCGTGTGGGAATCGAACCCACACTGCCCACTTGTGGCAGGCAACACCGGATTTGAAGTCCGGGAGGGACACCAGAACCCTATACGCTCCCATGATTATTAAATTCTAAATATCAAAATCCAAATTATAGATTAAGAACAACCAATAATAACAAATTCCGGAACACAAATACCAAACAAATTCCTGACATCTAAACTACCTTTTAACCAGGTCCTGCAGGAACTGCTTCCAGTTCATTACAAGTACCTTACCAAGCCTGTAAGGTTCATCTATATTGCACACTACATGGCACGGCACATCCGGATAGTCTTCCTGAAAAGATCTCAGGCCGGTAAGCTGCGCTGTGGTAACTGTCTTGGACCATTTTATTTCATAAGCGCCGGTAAGCTTTCCTGATCTTTCCACCAGCAGGTCAACCTCTGCTCCGGTGTTTGTCCGCCAGTAGTACAGATCGATCATCTTCTGTGATGTCTTTATCCATTTTATTGTTTCTATGATGATAAACTGCTCAAATAATCTGCCGAGGAGATTTGGATCGGAGATAGCGTGGTCATAACGGTTAATGATGTTCGTAACGCCATTGTCGAACAGGTAAAATTTCGGGTGTCCGGAAAGGCGTTTCCGCACGCTCTTTCTCCACGGCTCCAGACGAAAACCAATAAGTGTATCAACGAGGATCTCATAATATGTTTTAACAGTCATAACAGCCTGCTGGCATTCTCGTGCAACTGTAGAATAGTTAACGATCTCTCCAAACTGACTGGCCGCCATATCGAGAAATCTCGAAAATGCGCCTATCTGCCGGACAATACCCTCTGCCTGGATCTCTTCACGGAGGTAAATATCAACATATGCGTTCAGAAGGTCGATTTTGTCTGATTCTGTCTCAGCAAGAAAGACAGGCGGCAGTGACCCAAAACGCAGGAAATGAATAAGTTGGGCCTTCCTGGAGACTTCCTGCCACATAAAAGGAAAAAGAAAACGTTGCACGGCCCGTCCACCGAGGAGATTTGCATAGCCGCGCTTGAGTTTTCTTGCGCTCGATCCGGACATGATAAAATATAACGATGTGCTGTCAATAAGATGCTGCACCTCATTTAAAAGTTCAGGGACGCGTTGCACCTCATCTATAAAGACATGCTTTATGCTTTTCCTTTTCTCCATGACCTCTCTTCTCAGAAGTGACGGGTCTTTTGAATATTTAAAGAACTGATCGCTCAGCAAAAGATTGATCTTATAGATCTTGTCCTTGAAAACACTGTTGATTAGGGTGGTCTTCCCTGTTTGTCTGGGACCGAAGAGAAAAAATGATTTATTAGCCGGCAGCTTCAGGGCTCTGTTTACCATAATGTAAAATTGTAATGCATTTTTACATCGATGTCAATAAATCACAGGACACAAATTTGTTGTTTGGGATTTGATCTTGGAAATTTCAATCCTTCATTATCAGTTCCTGCTCTATGATCTCAGCGGATATGTTACCTGCATCATAAATCTTTCTTAGCTCAGCCACATACCCTTTTGCTCTGTTATACCCCGCCAACCGTGCCTTCTCAACGATATTCCAGTCGCGCGTCTTTATGAATTCTTCATATGCCGTCACTATTTCCGGAAAAATGTTCCTTCTGAGTCCCCCCGGCAATGCAATGTAAAAAAACAGGGACCCTGCTTTTTTATTTTTGATCACGTATGACAGCATCCCTTTATCGCACGTATCGGCAAGGACATCTTTTAAACTTCTCAAAAACATTTCCGCCCTGCTGTATGGAAGTTTCAGCAGGAGTTCTTTCCACCAGTTGCCAAGGAGCCTTCTCTGCGAGGCCTCGCCAAATTCATGATAAATATAAGTTGAAATTTCCTCACGGGTGATCTTTGCAAGATTCTTTTCGAGTTTTTCAGCAGAAATTTGGCTGAGCTCCTCTTTTGAAATGCCATATTCGGCAAAGGCGTGATACAGCGCACCGCTGGATTTTCTTGCCTTCATTTCCTCGAACCTGTCCCAGAAAAATAAATTCACTGTCTCATATCTGAGGATGATCGTATTCCCCTGTATCATCGCGGGAACGGTTGAAAGGTCGCGTGCCCTCTCTCTTCCCAGCACATAAATATCATATCTGCCGATCTTATCCTTTTTGATAAGCTCCGCAAGTATGAATACCGGTTTCAGGAGATTGCCGTAACCGGCCCCGTAAATAAATCCATGCCCCTGAAGCGCCGCATTTATGCCCTTCACGTCAAATGGTCTGTATTTTTCATTCCCTATAATTATGTGATGAAAATCATTGGTCTCAAGTTCCTGCCACAATCTTTCCCTTGTTCCTATCCAGCCTGCGATCTTGTCAGACCCTATTTTTTCCCAGGGCCTTGATCCGTTTTCGATCCTGTATAGATCCCTCAGCCTGAGGAGCAGCCCGCACGGCAAATAATATCCCCAGTATCTGGCATCTGAAATATTACAGTTGAGCTTAACCTGTGCAGCAATAGAATCAATGTTTATCATCTTAGTATCCCAGTCCTATTCTACCACCACACCACCGCTTCTTGACAAAACAACCCGGATATAGTATACATATGTATATATGTTAACTCTAACTGACAAACAGAAAAAAATTCTGGATTTCCTCAAAGAATATCTGCAAAAGTCCGGATACCCTCCGACTGTCAGGGAAATAGGCGAGCGCTTTGGAATACTCTGGGCCGCGGCAAGGATGCATCTTAAGGCAATCGAGAGGAAGGGATTTATAAAGATCAACCCTGCAAGATCAAGGGGCTTAGAGATACCGGGACTCCGTCGATCAGACGGTATCATGGCTCCTGTGGCAGGAAAGATAAGGGCTGGCAAGCCGATACTTGCTGTTGAAGAAATCAATTCACACATCTTTATTGATAAAACACTTTTTCCGGCGGAAGACGCATTTTCGTTAAAGGTAACCGGCGACAGCATGACAGATGCGGGAATACTTGACGGCGACTTTGTGATAGTGAGACCGCAGTCCACTATAAAAAATGGAGAAACAGGAGTTGTACTTATAGGAGATGAAGCTACAGTAAAGAGGGTATTCAAGGAGAAGGACAAGATAACATTAAAACCGGAAAACAGGAACATGGAGCCGGCAACACACAAATCAGATGAAGTAATCATCATAGGTAAAGTTATCGGCGTAATCAGGAAGATATGAAAGAAGAGTTATGGGTTATGAGTTATGAGGTAAGCGGTAAGGGGTAAGAGATTGGTAAAACCAGGAGGACGTCATTCCCGCAAGCAAAGCGCGTCGGGAATCCTTCTTAGAAAAAGATTCCGGGCAAGCCGGAATGACAAAGAAACACAAACTTAATGAATTTATTACCATGCTAATTGAAAAACTCTTCCTTAATTGTTCATTGATCATTAGTCATTGTTAATTAAAAGCTATGCTTGAAATAGGAGAACAGATATCCGTTATTGCCGCCTTTGGAGGAAGTGTAAAACTCAAACCAATGAGATTCAAATGGTCCGGCAGGCAGATTGATATCAAAGAAATCACTTACGAATGGAGTACGTTGAACGGACAAAACAAGCTGCTCCATTTTTCCGTCACAGATGGAAGTACGCTATATGAATTAAGCTTTGATACGGGTTTGATAGTTTGGAGGCTGGAGGGAGTGGAGACATAGGAGATCGGAAGCGCGGAAGGGTGGAAGTGAGAAAGCACATAAGTTCTTCCATCTTACTTCCGGACTTTCTGACTTCCGCACTTTTGCACTTTAATAAGAGAGGGGGCAGAGAATATGACAATCAAAGAAGCATCATCAGAGTTGTTCTGGAGGGCCTTAAAGGAATTGCCCAAAAATGAAAGAGAGGGTGTTATAAGAAGAATGATCAAAGACAGGGAAGTTATGGAAGAGATCTTTGACATTGTTGTCAGGCAATGCAGTGAGAAATAGTCAGATATTTCGGATGAATGAAAAACATAATCCTCTGTATAGACATGGACGCCTTTTTTGCCTCTGTAGAACAGCAGGCGAATCCGCGATTACGGGGCAAAGCAATAGCGGTCATCGGCTCCGGCCACAGGACTGTAATTACGACCCGCTCCTACGAGGCCAGAAAATTCGGCGTAAAAACCGGGATGAATACTTATGAGGCGAAGAAGCTTTGCCCGCATATCATCTTTGTTGTAGGGGATAACGGGAAATATACTCACACCTGTAAAGAGCTTTCCAAAATCTACAGCAGGTTCACCCCTGATGTTGAAATTTACTCCATAGACGAAGCCTTCCTCGATATAACAACAACCCACCATCTCTTTGGAGGTCCTGAGGCTATCGGGTTCTTAATTAAAAACACAATCAAAAAGCAGTTCGGAATAAATTGCACTGTCGGCATAGCGCCAAATATTTTAATGGCAAAACTTGCAAGCGATCTTGCAAAGCCGGACGGGTTTATGTGGATAAAGGGAGACAGTATGCAATCTCTCCTTAAAGACCTTCCTGTAAAGGAACTGTGGGGCATCGGTTCCGCAACTGAACAGAGGCTTGCAGAGCTTGGGATAAGGACCTGCGGTGAACTGGGAAATGCACCGGCAAGTTTGCTGAGAAATAAATTCGGCATCACCGGTGAAACGTTGAAGTTGATGGGACAGGGAATCTGTCACAGACCTCTCATCGTCAGGGAAGAAGACCCCAAATCCATAGGGCACAGCATGACCCTTCCAAAAGACATATCCGACAGGAAAAAAATAGAGGCGCAGATTTTGAAATTAAGCGCAATGGTCGGAAGGAGAGCCAGAAGATACGGCTTTATTGGGAGGAAGGTCACTCTCACCATAAGGTATCCTGATTTTGAAACCTTTACAAAGCAGACAACCCTGCCTGACCACACGAACATTACCCACGAGATTTACCGTTATGCATTGAGCATCCTCAATGCGATAAGGCTGAAGGACAGTATCAGGTTGATCGGCGTCACCCTCTCGCATCTCAAGAGGGACGACAATGATCAAATGGCATTATTCGATTACAGGGCAAAAGAGAAATCCATCCTCAATGCAGTTGATTCCATCAATGACAAATACGGGGACTTCACCATCACCTGGGCGTCTTATCTTGAACAAGCAGAACCGCCGGGCGTCATATCCCCTGCGTGGAAACCCTCGGGGGTCAGGAATGTAAATGTAAGAAATTGAAATACGGGATCAGCTATTGAATTTTTTTGGTTACAAAAAGAGTGGCATGGGTCTGTTGTGGCATCCGATAAAAAAAGGTTTTCAAGACTGAAACACCTTGAAAACCCCTTGATTTTAAGAGTGAGCCGTGCAAGATTCGAACTTGCGACCCGCTGATTAAGAGTCAGCTGCTCTACCAACTGAGCTAACGGCCCTGTTATTAAGTTATGAATTATGAGTTCTTAGTTATGAGATAATAAATCTCATATTTGAGATTTAACTTAAAACTCAAAACTCCTAACTCAACACTGCAAATTTTGCATCGCAAAATTTGCTACGCGCCTGAGAGGATTCGAACCTCCGACCCTCGGCTCCGGAGGCCGATGCTCTATCCAACTGAGCTACAGGCGCAATTAAAAAAACTGTCAGCATTTAGCTATCAGCAGTCAGTTAAAAAAGCTGAATGCTGACAGCTAATCGCTGAACGCTCAAATTTTGCCCTGCAAAATTTGGGGTGAGTGAGGGGATTCGAACCCCCGACCCTCTGAGCCACAGTCAGATGCTCTAACCGGCTGAGCTACACTCACCATTTTACGACAGCTATCAGCAATCAGGTTTCAGTTGTCAGAAAAAAGCTGACCGCTGACAGCTAATCGCTAAAAGCTGCAAATTTTGCTACGCGCCTGAAGGGATTCGAACCCCTGACCCACTGCTTAGAAGGCAGTTGCTCTATCCTACTGAGCTACAGGCGCATTTTAAAGAGGTTAGAGTTATGAGTCATAGGGTTGATAACTCCAAACTCCAAATTTCGACAGTATGTATTTTAATAGAGACGCTATAATATGGCAAGTAGAGCCTGTCCAAAAACTCAATTTTGTCTGTCTGTCATTCCGGCAGTCCTTAAGCCAGAATCTATTCTTTTCAATGCCTTCTGAATGCCCGATACATCCCGGATAATTAATAAAACTGATTTTATCGTGAGTACATTGGGACAGTTTATGAATTAAGAGGGTGGGACTTCATTTCCGTGAGTATCTCTGTATAAGGCGTTATATTCTTTTTCAAGATATATATAGTTCTTTTCGAGTTTTTCGTATTCTTTAGTTTTATTCTTAAGTTCCTCTCTCAGCTTCTCAACCTGAGTTTGAATATACGTGTTTTCGTCTAATATTTTTTGAAACTCTTTTTTGCTGACGGAGTTCTGCAACTTGCCTGATAATCCGGAAATTTGATCCTTGAAATCCTGCATATTCTGATTCAATGATTCATTCTCTTTCTTAAGCGTCCCGAGGCACGTGTCAAGTTCTTTATTGCTTTGCTCGATCTCAGCAATCAATTCCGCAAATTCTTTCGACCGCTCAGCCTCAGGAACCAATATATCGATGGCTTCCTTTAGTTTTTGGTTAACGTTTTTTATTTGATCGAAGTTTTTCTGCAGATCAGTAAACATATCTTTCCATCTCAAAAGTGCAGCAATTTCTTTCTTATGGGTTTCAATCTCAGATTCGAGTCTTCTGATTTCCCCTTGAGAGATAGTCCCTTTTGCAGCCTGCTTTCCGTATTTAAGAAACAGGAATATGGAAAGCCCGGCAAATATCAGGAGGAATTGGATAATAAACAAAAAAATTAAAGCACTAACTCGTATCATTCTCTTTTCCCTTTTTGTCTGTTGTCTCCTGTTGCTCCTTCTCCATCTGCTCAATCAGTTCTTCCAGATTTTCCTGCTGTTCCTGTTCGTTTACTTTGTCCACTTCTTTGTCTGTTGTCTCCTGTAGTCCTGGATCTTTTACATCTGTTCCCTTTTTCTCTTCATACTGCACTGCCGGCTCTTGTTCGGATATTCTGTCTTCATGTGCTTCATCATTCAGTTCTCCCTGTACTTTTGCAGTCATATTTTTGTCTTGTTCAACCTGTGGTCGTAAATCTTCTGATAATGTCTCGGCCTCTTGATCTTTCGGCATGTCATTCCGCACCTCTGCTTCCGGTTCAATATCCTGTTTTTCTTCTCTGTTCTCGGTCTCCTGTATTTTTGTTTCTGCCGCTGTGTTTATCTTCTGGTTTTCATCCAGCGACATTGCCCGCTTTTTTCCTTCCATTTCTTTATGCTCTTCCGGAGTTTGAACAGCTTCTTTTTCTGCATGTTCCTGCTCTTTTTTATTTCCTTTGTCTGTTTTTTCCCTGGCCTGTCCTTTTTTCATTTCCTGCGGCACCGGTTCTTTCCCCATTTTTTTAACTAACCCCTTAATCGCATTTAGTTTCAGGAGCTTTTTTATATCACTTATATTTTTCAAGCTATTTCTTTTCAGATAGACTAATGCAGCAATGCCGAGCACAAGATTGATAATTATGAACCGGGCCATTACGTTTCCCCAATGGATCTCATCTGCTGTATTATCTTTTGGCAGAATCTGACCTTCCGGCTTTTTTACTGATTGCCGCAACTTGATATCTTCCCGTGATTCCTTTGCGTCTGCCACTTTAAACGAGAAGGCCTTTTCCCTCTGAAAGGTTTTCCCGTCTGCCAATATCCTGAGTTTATAATTCCCTGCAGTATAGAGCTCAATTTTCCTCTCGAAAATGCCGTCTCCTTTGTCAAATGGCTGCAGCCGTGTCGTTTCGCCGTCAGGCTTTGATAATTCAAGGGAGAGAAGAATTTTCTCAAGCACCTCTTTTTCCTCGATGGGTTTACCTTCTCTTTCAAGCCAGACCTTGATATCAAGTGTTTGACCAAAAAGCGGATAGAGCTCATTAAAATTAGTTTGCAGGTTGAGATTTGTAATTACATACGCCTTGTTATTCTTACCAGTGCTGAAGAGTATCTCCCATTTCCCTTCAACAGGTTTTTTCATTGTCATCATGTCAAAATTACTGGAAACAAACCATTCAGAATCAGGTGGTTTATTTCTGAAAGAATATTTCTTTCCGTCCTGAGAGTTCAGTTGTATCGTTGTATCGGGCGAGTCTTTTGTTGCAACGATGGTGACCTCTTCAACGGATTTGTCTATGAGGAATCCGTTTTCGCTCATTGGAAGCATATCCGGGGTCTTCAGGTTTTCAAATATGGATGTAAATACTACATGGAAATCCTTGTCAGTCAGTGCAAGATTATAAAACCCTCCTGTCTGCTTCGACACCTTTTCAAGCAACAGTCTGTCTGATTGTTCGGTAAAGGCTATTGCATAGACTTTTATGCCGTTGTCTATGAGCATTTTTGTGAGCTCTGTCTTTATTTTCTCAATAAGCGTTTTATCCTTTTCCGGATCTCCTGTATCCATCAGCCCGTCAGACATGAGGACCATTATCTTTTCCCTCCCGGTTTTTTTCTCTGCGCTGAGAACCTCAAGCCCTTTGTTTAACGCCTCATATAAATTGGTATGCAGTCCTGTTGATGATATCTTATCAATTGATTGAAAGAGCATATTTTTACTGTTCTCGCTGTCTAATGATATCAAAGGACTCAGAGCGGCGGCAGAATCATTGAAACTTATCACGCCTGCCAGATCATTTTTGTCCAGGAGCGAGATAAATAATTTGGCTGCCGGCATGCGGAGGGAGCGGGGATCTGTTTTTTTCATACTTCCGGTACTGTCCATGACAAGGACCACATCCATATTGTCCTTATTCACGGCATATACTATATTTGCAATAAAAATAATGCTGATAAAAATTATAACTATAACCGGTCTTAATTTCATACTTGCCGTGGCTCCACAGAAATTGCTTTTTTAACCTCCACCATAATATTTTGTTGTCAATCCTATCTACATAATATATATATAATTATCGCACTTTTGAGGGGATAACTTTAATTGACCAAATATGCATGCCATCAAACCGGCATAACGGGGGATAAAAATCAAGTCAGGGGACTATTTTTCAGTAAGAGTCACGACATTTTCACGACACGATTTCTGCCACAAATTATCAGCAATCACTGCGAGAAATTGTCTGAGGTTCATATTACATTTTTCTTTCTCTTGATGTCAACGGACGCATGATAATGTCAAGAACTGAGAAACATTTCCCTCCATTTTGTATGGAAATAATATTAATTGAAGATGGTGTTTCAGGAGGACTTCTCCGGTTATTCCAGAAAAAATACATATAACTGTAATATATTAAAGACTGCTTCTGGGAATAAATATTATGTCATTCAAGAAAAGGGAAGACATCATTAATGCCATTTTTTCTATCAAAAAGCGGTTGACGGGAATAGATGCCGAGCGGGAGAAACTTGTTAATGAATTAAATGAATTACAAACCGCACTCGCTGATATTGAAAGCGCTTCTTTTTCATCACCAACAGCATCTGTAACTGCCCAGTCTTCAACGAATAAGAAGATCGCATTATTCCGAATCCTGTTCCGGGGCAGGGAAGATGTTTATCCTAAGTTTTGGATAAGCAAAAAGACAGGCGCTGTTGGGTACAGTCCTGTTTGTGAGAATGAATGGCTGCGGGGAATATGTAAAAAGCCATCTGTGAAATGCGGAGTGTGTGATAACAGGAGATTATCTTCCCTGAGCGATGATGTTGTCAGAAGGCATCTTGAAGGGAATATCATTATCGGCGTTTATCCAATGCTCGAAGATGAGACATGCTATTTTCTTGCAGTTGATTTTGATAAACAAAACTGGCAGGAAGATGCAAAAGCCTTCTTAACGACCTGTCGAAATAATAATATTCCTTCATCTCTTGAAAGGTCGCGTTCAGGTAATGGAGGCCACGTCTGGATATTCTTTTCAGAGCCTGTCAGCTCCTCTCTTGCAAGGCAGCTTGGAAGCTATCTGATAACAGAAACAATGTCACAGCGACACGAGCTTGACATGAAAAGCTATGACCGATTGTTTCCGAATCAGGACACACTGCCCAAAGGCGGTTTCGGCAACCTCATTGCCCTGCCTCTGCAAAAAGCTCCAATGGAGAAAGGCAACAGCATTTTTCTTGATGATGACCTTATCCCCTATTCTGACCAATGGGCTTATCTGTCAGAAATAAAGAAGCTGTCCCTCAAGGATATTCAGTCTTTTGTAGAACAAGTCACAAGAGAAAAAGACATAATGGACATAAGCATGAGCCAGACAGATGAAGAAGTAAGACCATGGGAGAGGTCTTCGTCAGGCAGTCCAACATTTGAAAAACTCGCCTGTGAACTTCCATCAGTAATAAACGCTGTCCTTGCAACCCGGGTATATATAAAAAAAGACGGCCTGCCATCCCCTCTGCTTAACAAAATCAAAAGACTTGCAGCCTTTCAAAACCCGGAGTTTTACAAGAAGCAGAGCATGAGACTTTCAACAGCGTTAACACCCAGAGTTATCTGTTGCGCCGAAGAACTTCAGAACTACATCACAATACCACGCGGTTGTGTGGAAGGTCTTTCGGAACTCTGTTCAGTCAATCAGATGACGCTCAATATTCAGGATAAGCGTGTTAACGGGAATGCGGGTCAATTCACTTTTACCGGCGACCTTACCGAGACTCAGGAGAAGTCATGCAGGGAGCTGCTTAAACATGCTACCGGAACATTCGTTGCGCCGCCTGGCATCGGCAAGACAGTAATAGGCATAAAATTGATAGCGGCGAGAGGAGTTAATACCCTTGTGCTTGTTCACCGCAAACCGCTTCTTGAACAGTGGTGTACACAGATTGCTACTTTCCTTAACATCCCCGTCGGATCCATAGGGCAAATCGGCGGAGGTAAGAATAAGGCAACCAATGCTATTGACGTTGCAATGATTCAGAGCCTGGACAAGAAGGAAGAAGTAGACCACAGGATCAGAAACTATGGGCAGATCATCGTTGATGAATGTCACCATGTCTCTGCCTTTTCATTTGAGCGCGTCATGATGGAGGCAAATGCAAGATATATTGTCGGGCTGACGGCCACTCCTTACAGACGTGACGGGCACCATCCGATCATTACCATGCAGTGCGGACCAGTCAGGTATAAAGTGACACCACGTAAAGACACAGCCGGTTCATCATTGAAATATCGCCTTATGACAAGGACTACGAATTTTGCATACCCTTGGTCAGATGGAGATAATATTCAAAGCCTATGGCAACCGTTGGTAATGGATGAAAACCGTAACCATATGATATTTGATGACATACTGAATTCGCTTGAAGAAAAACGGTCGCCTATTGTCCTTACTGAAAGAAAAGAACACCTTGAGCTACTGAAGCAGAAGCTTGAGAAATTCGTAAAACATATAATCGTGCTTCATGGCGGGATGCGAGCCGGTACAAGAAAAGAGATGTTATCAAAGCTTGAATCGATTCCCGATACCGAGGAACGACTGATCCTTGCAACCGGACAATACATAGGAGAGGGATTTGACGATCCCCGGCTTGATACACTTTTCATTACAATGCCTTTTTCCTTCAAGGGGAAGATGGTTCAATACGCAGGCAGGCTTCACCGATTATATCAAGGAAAAACAGAAGTGCGAATTTATGATTATGTTGATGAAAACATACCCGTCCTTATGAAAATGTATAAAAGAAGGTTAAAGGCATATAAAGCGCTGGGGTATGTGGAAAAAGCAATTATGTGAGTGATTGACCTGCAGAACTACAAAAACCTTCTCTCCCAATTTTACTTCTGGTATATAATAGTACAATCTTAGAATAGGAATTAAACATGAAATATAAAATCTTTGTCAGCGGAGTTCAGAAAGAATTACAAGAAGATCGGTTCGCTGTAAAAGAAATAATTACAGAAAATATTTTATTGCAGGAATATTTTAAAGTCTTTTTAAAGGAAGAAATGCCCATTATGTTCTTAAATAACTTGCCGATTAGTTGGCGTTAACTTGGCGATTTTGGCGATTAGTTGGCAATTGGTAGGGGAAAAGAGATTTGCACTATGTTTTGATGAAACAAAAATGATGCAAAAAGACGATAGATTTAAATGACGCCAAAGACGACATGAAGATGTCAAATCTAATAATAACGGTAAAGGTAATGAAAGGGACTTTGAGATTGCAATTGTTGAGGGGAAGGGATGATAAATTTTGACAGCACCGCTAACTTTGGAGAGAACATGGGTGGTTGTTTTAATGTGACAAGTCGGTGCCTGAAAATCATGGCTACATCAAAAACATCTTTAATATCACGATGTTCTTTATGTTTCAACCAGTACGATATTTAATTCCTAAGACGATATGGACATTAAAAAAATACCTGCTCTTAAAGAAATATTGCCAAAATGGACTAAGAGAGTAGTGACAGAAACGGGTGGAAAAGATCCCCTTGGCCTTTCAAGAGTGTCATTTATTATTAGTGATTTCCTTTTGACGGGCATTATTACAACCACAGATAGGGCCAGGTACTATTCTTTTTACTGTTGGTCCTTATGGCATATTGATTTAATTGACCCTCCTAAAAATTATCAGGACTTTGTTGATAAATTTCGCAGGAGAGAATCAGTTATCGCTCTTGCCACTATAGCAAACAACCCTGAAACATCACCTGTTGGAGTTACTGCTGCAAAGGGTTTTTTAGAAGAAGGCAAAGATTCAAATGAATTGAATTGCGATTTTAGGGTTTTGCCATCTAATGCATTAGGTGGTTATGGCCAGTACTATGCTGGCTCCTTATACAAACTTGTCTTGACATATCGCCCGGATGATGGTATTGACCGTGTAACAAAAGGAGTCGCGGAAGACCTCGCTGCTTCTTTTCAAGATGTGATAAATAGCACACCCTATATAAAAAAACGGCTCTTTGTTAATCCCAAACTAAACTATAAGGATCTTGAAAATTCAAAGAAGCGACTAAGCCTTGACGCAATTATGGCACCTTTTGCCTCAAATGAACGTAAGAAGTTGATTGATATCTTCTTTGGCCGAAACAAAGAAAATGAAAATGAGCGAACTCTTTTTAGAAGAAAAACTCTCCTGCAAGTTTTATATATTCTTGCAGCGTATGAAAAATATGGAACCGTTATTAATTTAAAGGATGTAGACTGGAAAATCGTTTTTTCTCCTTACTATTATGATGTCCTTTTTTTAGATGATCAAAAAGTTATGCCCTATGATCCGTTAGATGATTTTAGATTGTGTCATTCTCTCTGGAAACAGTTTTGTCTACATCAGTTTTTTATTCAGGTCTTAGAAGGAATAATGTATTGTGTTTTAGAAATAGTTGGAAAAGACGGCAGGAGTAAAATCAAAAAGTGTGTAAATAGATAAAAGGCGGTGTATCCTTTCAAGTTGAGAATCAATCAACAATTTAACGAAAGGAGACACCACCATGAGAAAGGGTATCACCGGGACGGGTAAACCGTCAAGTGCGACGTAT
>JACRLN010000025.1 GCA_016215115.1 Nitrospirota bacterium | reverse complement strand
ATCCAAGGACATTACCCTTGATCCTTCCCCCCTCTTGTTCCATAAAGATACCCCACCTCCTTAAAAAGAAGAAACCGCCCTGATTCAAAAAATAACATCTGAGGCGTGTTGCTTCCACCTTTCACTGAAGGGTTACTTTAATACGATACTTCCTTGGTATGCTATAATTTCCCATGCAAACCGATAAGGACATCAAACGGATCATCAGATATTTCAAATCGAGGAGAGAAGTCTCTGCATTATATCTCTTTGGAAGTTGCGCTGAAGGCAGAGAGATGCCGGAGAGTGACATTGATATAGCCGTGCTTGTTGATGAAAAAAAACTGAAACAAAAGAACTTTGAACAACTGAAAAACGTCTATTATAAAACCTCGCCTGCATTTTCCCTGCGCCCGGTAGATATTTCGATTCTCAACATCGCTTCCCCCTACCTGAAACACCGTGTTATAAAAACAGGGAAAATACTGTTTGACAGGAACAAGCGCCTTAGGGTGAGATTTACGACAAACGCGATTATTGAATATCTCGATTTCAAGCCAATAGAGGACATTTTCAATAAAGCTGTTGCAAATCGTTTTCGGAGGGCAGTCGTTGGTAGATAAATCTCTTATCAGCAAGAAGCTGGAACGGATCGAAAGTTACCTTAAGCAGATTCGTCAGAAAAAGGATCCCGGCATAGCTCTGTTTTTAAAGGACAGAGATTTGCAAAGCATTATTCTTTTCAATCTGATTCAGCTCATACAGGCATGCGTTGACATCGGAGCACATATTATCAGTGATTCAGGATGGGAGGCCCCGCAACGCAGGCTGATATATTTGAAATACTTGCAGATAATAAAATTATCACAAAACCTCTTACAACAAAGATGATTCAGATGGTGGGATTCAGGAATCGGGTGGTGCATGAATACGAAAAAACTGATATGAATATTGTCCATACAATCTGGAGAAAGCACCTTTCCGATATCGAAAAGTTCTGCAAGGCGGTAGTTTTAAAATATAACCTATAGTACAGCCAACCAATATAAAATTACTTAAGAAGTTAAATCAGAAATAAACAGGCATATTCCATATGGAATCACGGTTCAGATTTGAAATTAAAAAAACAGATAGCAATGCACGGTTGGGTCAAATTCATACAAAACGCGGATTTATCAACACCCCTGCATTTATGCCTGTAGGTACGAACGCGACCGTGAAGGCGATGAGTTCCGGCGAGATGAATGAGCTTGGCGCAGAGATACTTCTCTCAAACACCTATCACCTTTATCTGCGTCCGGGACATGAAGCAATCAAGGAGCTTGGCGGGCTTCATAAGTTTATGAACTGGGGAAAACCTATTCTCACCGACAGCGGCGGGTTTCAGGTATTCAGTCTCTCACCATTGCGAAAGATACGAGATGAAGGCGTGGAATTCAGATCGCATCTTGACGGCTCCACACATTTTCTAACTCCCGAACTTGTTATGGAAATTCAGTGTGCCCTTGGCTCGGATATTGCAATGGCTTTTGACGAATGTACCCCTTATCCCGCAACGCATGAATACGCATTGAAGTCCCTGGAGTTGACGACAAAGTGGGCGAGCAGGTGTAAAGAAAGCATGGAAGCGCGAAAGCGCGGAAGCGCGGAAGTGCAAAAGGACAAAAACACAGAAGCAGCAAGTATCTCTGCTTCCGAACTTCCGAACTTCCGAACTTCCACGCTTCCGAGCTTGTTTGGTATTGTTCAGGGCGGTGTATATGCGGATTTACGAAAGCAGAGCGCGGAGGAATTGATTGAAATGGATTTTGACGGATATGCGATTGGCGGCTTGAGCGTCGGTGAGCCGAAGACATTAATGTATGAAATGATAAGTTATACAACCCCTCGCCTTCCGCAGGATAAACCTCGCTATCTTATGGGCATCGGGGACCTGCTCGATGTGCTTGAAGCGGTTGCGGCAGGCATTGACATGTTTGATTGTGTAATGCCGACCCGAAATGCAAGAAATGGGACCATGTTTACGAGTCAGGGCAGGATTAGCATTAAACGGGAAGAATTCAAAAAAGATCCGAAGCCCCTTGATTCCATTTGTCAATGTTATACATGCAGAAATCACTCACGGGCATATCTGCGCCATCTCTTTATGAACAGGGAAATACTTTCAATGAGATTGAACACGATGCACAATCTCCATTTCTATCTCGAATTTTTCAGAAAGATGCGGGAAGCGATTGAGAACGTAGAATTTGAGAAGTTCAGGAACGAATGGACACCAATACTTCAGAATAATTTTCATGAGGGTCAATAATTAAACCAGTTTAATTAGTTCAATTGGTTCTATTGGTTATTAATAGTCTCAAAATAGTATTTACAAAGTGTCGGCCTTTGTCCGTCATGCCCGAGGACTTTAATCGGGCATCCAGAGGATAGAAACTACTGGATTCCCGCTAAAGACATGCGGGAATGACGCCTCTAAAAATGTACAGACTATTATGAGAACCTTATTAACTAATAAAACCAATTAAACTTATATTAACTACAGATACGCCTTTTGCTATAATTAACCCATGAACATCCTCATTACCGGCGGCACTGGATTCATCGGGGCACCGCTAAGCCGTGAACTCATAAAATCCGGCCACACCGTTTTCATTACAACCAGACGCCTGTCTGGTTCGAAAGAGAAGCTGACATGGAATCCGCCTGACCTTATACCTCCCGATGGCATCTCAAACTTTGATGCCGTTATTAACCTTGCGGGCGAGCCCATTGCACCGGGGCGATGGACAAACAAGCGCAAAAAACTTATCATGTCGAGTCGCATAAATACTACAGATGCGCTTGTGCAGTCCATGAGAATTTCAAATCCGAAACCAAAGGTCCTCATCAGCGCCTCAGCGATAGGTTACTACGGGGCCCATGGCGATGAATTTGTGACGGAGGATACACCGCCTTCCTCGGACTTTCTCGCAGAGGTTTGCAAGGCGTGGGAAAAAGAGGCGTTAAAAGCAGAAGAATTGGGAGTTCGGGTAGTGCTTATGCGCACCGGGGGTGTGCTTGAATCTGATGGAGGGGCGTTGCCTCAAATGATGATACCTTTTAGATTCTTTTTAGGGGGGCCGATCGGAAACGGGAAGCAATGGTTTTCATGGATTCATAGAGATGATGTTGTAGGTATTATTAAATATGCCCTTGAGAACGAAACCGTTTCAGGCCCCGTAAATGCAACAGCCCCGGCTCCGGTTACAAATATGGATTTCAGTGCCGCGCTTGGTAAAGCGCTTAATAGACCTTCATGGCTTTCTGTTCCGGGTTTTATAGTAAAATTAACTCTCGGTGAACTCGGTAGCGTGCTAATGACAGGTCAGCGAGTGTTGCCAGAGAAGGCTTTAAACGCAGGGTATCAGTTTAAATATACAGAAGTTAAAGATGCGCTGAAAGCAATATTCAGGGGGACAGCACAAAAATGAAGCTTATAATGTTTTATGTTCACGAGTGGTGGTATAAAACAGCGTCTAAATCTTTGCCGGATGTTCCTGATGTTGAAAAAGAGGAATTACTGAAAAATGCGGCGGTTATCTTTTTCCACTCAGAGGCAGAGGATGAAGGGAAAAGAGAAAGCGTCCTTCAAAAACTCGTCAAAAATACGAAATGGATCGCCGGCAAGTTTAATACGAAAAATGTGGTGCTCCATTCCTTTAATCATCTTTCATTGAGCAAGTCCTCTCCTGAATTTGCAAACGCCATGCTCAATGAGGTTGTGGAGAGGCTGGAAAGAACCGGTTATTATGTCATGACCACCCCGTTTGGTTATTTCAACGAGTTCAAGATGCATGTGGCAGGAGACTCACTGGCAAAGGGTTACAAGGAGTTTTAAAATACAGTAGGGCGCAGATTTTCAGGATTTACGCAGATTGAATCATAACGTTGCACAAACAGATTCGTTTTTAATTTGTCATTCCCGCAGTCTTTAAGCGGGAATCCAGAATACAAAGGAACTGGATGCCCGATTAAGAATTTCGGGCATGACGAAAAAATCATTAATCCTGTCGTTTCTGCGTTTATCAGCGTCCAATTAATCTTTCCACTTTAAACTATTCAGAAACTTCTTGTTTTCCAGAAACCACATGACGGTATTCTCTATGCCCTGCTCAAGGGACATCTTCGGCTTCCAGCCCAGCATCTTTTTAGCTTTATCTATGTGAGCCCATGTCGCAGTTACATCTGCAGGATGTCTCTTGAGGACTTTTCTTTTGGCTTTTTTCCCGAGATGCCTCTCAAGAAGCTGAATCACATAATTAAGTTTAACAGGGTGGTCGCCGCCGAGATTTATTATTTCATAACCGGTCGGCTTCAATGCCCTTATTGTGCCGTCGGCAATATCATCAATATAAGTAAAATCCCTCGTCTGGCTTCCGTCTCCAAAAACGGGGATGGGTTTGCCGGCATCCATACTCTTTACAAATTTGAAGATGCTCATATCAGGCCTGCCCGCAGGTCCGTAAACCGTAAAATATCTCAGTACGGTGATATCAAGGCCGTAGAGGTAATGATAGGCATAGCATAATGCCTCAGCGCCTTTTTTTGTAGCAGAATACGGCGCAAGCGGGGTGTCGGTCACTGAAGTCTCTTTGAACGGCATATCGAGCGAGGCATAAAGACTCGATGTTGAGGCGAGGACAAACTTCTTTACCTTATAATCCTTGCAGCATTCAAGGAGGTTTAAAGTCCCTTTCGTATTTGTATCAAGATAAACCCACGGGTCTTCTACAGACGCCCTTACCCCTGCCCTTGCCGCAAGATTTATAACAGCGTCTATTTTATTTTCCCTGAAAATATTTTTAAGTTTATTATAATTACCAATGTCAACTTTATAAAAACGGAAGTTCGGATAGTTTTTTAATGACTTGAGCCTCCATTTTTTGAGCACAGGATCATAATAGTTGTTAATATTGTCAACGCCTATGACATTTTTATTCATCTCAAGAAGCAATTGAGACACCTTCCATCCTATGAAGCCGGCACAGCCTGTCACAAGAACATTCCTGCCTTTAAAGTTATTTTTAGATGATGTATGACTCATAAATATAGTCCTTTCATAAGTGTAAAATTAGAGAATGTAGGCCAATTTGTTATAATACAGCAGAAAAATATGTAAAAACAACAACCGGACAAATATAATATCCGAATATCGAAATCCGAACCAAATTCAAAATTTAAACTAACTAAATCCAAAACGTTTAGAATATTTGTTTTTTTATAATTCGATATTGTTTCTTATTTCGCATTGCGTGTTTCGGATTTATTGAATTGCAGGGAGTTAAATTTTTTAAAAGTTAGTTATACTATCTCCATGAATATTATCGGGAAGATAATCAAGCTTACAAAACCTTACTGGCCGCAAATTCTTATCAGTATAGTGCTCGGCCTTGCGGTATCGGGAATAACTGCAGCGATTGCATGGGCTGTGAAACCGGCCCTTGATGAAATTTTTGCTGACAAAAAATATGAATACCTGAAATTTTTCCCTGCCGCTGTCTTTTTTCTTTTTTCATTAAAGGGAATATTAAACTATGCGCAAAGTTTTTTAATGAAAGCTGCGGGAATTAAGTTGGTAAGAGATACAAGAAACCGGCTGTATTCTCATGTCCTCAATCTCCCGATCGGATATTTTAACAAGGAGTCCTCAGGGGTGATTATATCGAGGATCATGTATGATGCCGATGTGTTAAGCGGGTTGATGTCAAACGTCATAAAAGCCTTTGTGCTCGAAGTGCCTACAATAATATTTCTTTTGTGCCTTGCGTTTTACAGAAGATGGGACCTGACATTAATGACTTTGTCAGTGCTGCCGTTCATCGCATATAGTACAAGAAAAATTGGCAAAGATGTCAGGAAAAAGAGGAAAGAGGCGCAGAGGAAATTGTCGTTTTTAACGCAAAAGGTTGGAGAAAGCATTTTAGGGATAAGAATTATTAAAATTTTTAACCGTGGAAAAACAAGGGCAGACAATTTCATAGATGAAAACCAGAGGTACTACAGGGAGTTATTAAAGGTTGAAAGATATAAGGAATTTACAAAACTGGTTACCGAGATTGTTACAGGACTGGGGATTGCTGTTATTCTGTGGTACGGCGGAAACATGGTGGTAAAGGGAATCATTACTACCGGAGACTTTGCCTCTATTCTTGTTGCTATATACATGATTTTTTTCCCTACAAGGAAAATAGGCGAGGCATATACTTCATTGCAGGAGATAAGGGCGTCTATTGATAGAGTCGATACGCTGCTTAACGTCGGGCCTGAGGAAAGCGGGAATATAAAATTGGACGAATTTAAAGATTCACTAAAATTCGAGAAAGTATCTTTTGCGTATCCGGGAAGAAAGAATTTTGTTTTAAAAGATTTAACTCTTGAGATAAAACGCGGTGAAATAATCGCTATCGTGGGGCAGAGCGGCATGGGAAAATCAACACTGATTGATTTGATACCCGGATTCCATAAACCTTCCACTGGGGCAATAACAATCGACGGAATTGATATAAACATAGTAGATATTCGCTCTCTCCGGGAGCTGATAGGCATTGTAAGCCAGGATATTATCCTTTTTAATGATACGGTTAAAGAAAACATCGCTTTCGGCAAACAGGGGGTGACGGATAATGAAATTATTGAAGCAGCTAAATTATCATATGCTGACGAATTTATAAACGAATTTCCTGAAAAATATGATACGGCGATAGGGGAAAGAGGGCTTAAACTTTCAGGCGGGCAAAAGCAGAGAATAGCAATTGCAAGGGCCATCCTTAAGAATCCGCCGATATTGATACTTGATGAAGCTACGTCTTCTCTCGATTCAGTCTCCGAGTCGATTGTTCAAAAAGCTCTTGAGAAGGTAATGAAAGGCAGAACCACGATTGTTATTGCTCACAGGCTTTCTACAATTAAGAATGCGGACAGAATAGTGATCCTTGATAAAGGGAAAATCACTGACATCGGGACACATGAACAGCTCATTTCAAGGAATGACGTGTACATGAAGCTTTATAGTGCATTTTCGTTCAGTTAACCGAGGTAAGGTTAAGAATTTGATTCTTCCGGAAATAACGTGAGAAGACAAACACTGTCATTCCCGCAGGTAGTTGAGCGGGAATCCAGAGATGCATTTAAAGGACTGGATTCCCGATAAAGACTTCGGGAATGACAAACTTAGACTTTTACAAGAGCCTCAAGGGTATCTTGTAAATGTTTTTTCGCTGAAAAATAATTAGGAGATCATATGGCGTTAAGAGAAGAATTTGTAAAATCAGGAAACTGGCTTTTTAGATGGCGAAGTTATTTTCCTTTTTTTATTATTCCACTCCTGCTGATGGCCCTGCGGGAATCTAATTATCTGGAGCGGACCGCAGGAGAGACCGCTGAATATCTTTGGGAGGGATTTTGTGCAGTATTGTCTTTTACAGGATTATTAATCCGTTGCATGGTGATTGGCTATGCGCCTAAAAGAACGTCCGGAAGAAACACGGAATGCCAGAAGGCAGAAACGCTGAATACAACAGGAGTGTATTCAGTTGTAAGGCATCCACTTTATCTCGGGAACTTTTTTATCTTTTTGGGAATGGTATTGTTTATTCAGGTTATCTGGTTTGCCATATTTGCCATCCTGTCTTTCTGGTTGTACTATGAACGGATAATGTTTGCCGAAGAAGAATTTTTGAGAGAAAAATTCGGCGATTCTTTTTTAAAGTGGACGGAAAAAACACCGGCCTTTCTGCCGCGATTCGGGAACTGGCAACGGCCGGCTTTAGCATTTTCATTTAAAAATATCCTTAAAAGGGAATATACTGCTTTTTTTCTAATAATTGCATCTTTTACTTTGCTGGATATAGCCGGAGATATATTTACACAGGGGGAAATGAGGATAGACTTAGTATGGTTAATATTATTTATAGCCGGACTTATAGTATATGTGATTCTAAGGACCTTAAGGACGAAAACAAAGATATTAAATGTTGAGGGGAGATGAAAAAGAAGAATTTCGGTATCCCTGTGTTAATGTATCATCATGTAAATCCCGAAGGAAACTTTGTTAATGTAAAGCCCCATTTATTTGAATCGCAGATAAGTTACCTGAAAGAAGGCGGGTATACTGCGCTCAATACAACCGATCTTCTGGAAATATTAAATGGAACTCGGATTCCTCCTGATAAACCTGTTGTCATAACTTTTGATGACGGATGGATAGACAACTGGCTCTTTGCTTATCCGATACTTAAAAAGTATGACATGAAGGCGGTGATTTTTGTGATTACATCACTGATTCATGAAAAAGGCAAGAGAATGCGTTCCGATGAAGGACCAGTAAAGGGATCGCCTTTGCATAAGGAATGTCAACAGAAGGTTGAGTCCGGTTCTGCACAGGAAGTAATGCTTTCATGGGAAGAGATCGGGGAGATGGAAAATACAGGCCTGATGGATATACAATCCCATACACATACACACCGGAGATGGGATAAATTATACCCTGATAATAAAGAAAGAATGACTGTGCTTAACGGGGAATTAAAGATATCAAAAGAAGTAATAGAAAATAAATTAAAAAAACAGTGCCATGCACTCTGCTGGCCCTGGGGAAAATATGATAATGCATATATAGAAGCTGCAAGATCAGCAGGGTATAAACTCCTCTTTACCACCGAAAAAGGCGCAAACACCTCTACATCAGAACCCTGGAGAATCAAAAGGATAGTCATCGGGAATATAGGCAACTTTGCGTTAAGAAAAAAACTATTTATATTTTCAAGGGACCGGTTAAGCAAAGCCTACCTTAAGTATTTCAAGTAAATGCGAATTCTTCACACAGAATGGTCTGACGGTCTCGGTGGACAGGAAAGAAGAATCCTGGCAGAGGCAGCCGGGCTGTCTCGCAGAGGACATTATGTAGCCATTGCATGCAGGGAACATGCAAATATAAGACGCGAAGCGGTTAAACTCGGCATAGATATTCATACCTTTCCCATGAGAAAATTTTACGATATACCAAGTATTATACAGATGACGCGTTTTTTGAAAAACAACAGGTTTGATGTTGCCAACACCCACAGCGGAGTTGACTCATGGATTGGAGGCATTGCCGCAAAATTTACAAATGTTCCTGTGCTTGTGAGAACGAGACACCTCAACATTCCTTTGAAAAGGAGTCTTCTTAATTTCGTCCACTATCTGCCTGACGTTTATATAACGTGCGGCGACAATATGCGAAACAACCTCGTGAACAACTGCGGCTTCCCTGCTGACAGAGTGGTGAGTATCCCTACGGGAGTAGGTATGGAATTCTTTGACGTGAAAAAAAATAAAGAAGCAAAGCTGAAATACGGATTCAGCCTGGATTCAATCGTTATATCGAATGTCGGTATTTTAAGAAGTGTGAAAGGCCATGAAGTAACATTAAGCTCAGTCAAAAAGGTAATAGATGCCTTTCCCAACGCAAAGTACTTAATTGTCGGTGAAGGTCCTGCAAGAGAGCGACTCGAAAAAATGTCAGAAGACCTGGGCATAGCGCGCCATGTTATGTTTACAGGTTTTATTGAGAACATTCCTGAAATATATTCTTTTACTGACGTTGCCGTGCTCAGCTCCTGGTCGGAAGGGTTTCCCCAGAGCCTCCTTCAGGCAATGGCTTCGAGCGTCCCGGTCGTTGCTACAAAAGTCGGCGGAGTGCCTGAAGTAGTAATCCATGAAAAGACCGGCCTCCTTGTTGAGCCGGGAGACCATGAGGGACTGGCAAAAGGGATAATACAAATTTTAAATAAACCGGATGAAGCCTTACGATTTGCTGCAAATGCAAGGGAGCTCGTTCTGAAGGAACATTCTGTAGAGCATATGATTGATAAGATTGAAGGCTTGTATAAGAGATTATTAGAAAAGAAAAAAAAATAACACCCTCCCCTTAATCTCCTCCCATCAAGGGAGGGGTGATATTGAAGTTCCCTCTCCCCTCGTGGGAGAGGGTTAGGGTGAGGGGGGAATTAACAACATGAACATTCTACACACAGAAACCCTTAAAAGATGGGGTGGGCAGCAGAACAGGGTTTTATCGGAAGCGCTTGGTCTTCAGAAAAGAGGGCATAATGTTATCATCGCCTGTCAAAGGGAAAGCGTTCTTGCACAGAAAGCAAGGCAGGCAGGTATAAAGATTTACGAAATGAACATGGTAAAACAGGCTTACCTTGCTGCTATTCCAAGGTTGATGAAGATTATTAAAGAGGAAAACATTGAAATAGTATCTACACACAGCTCTGTTGACAGTTGGGCAGGAGGGATAGCAGCTAAACTTACAGGTAGACATCTTGTAAGGTTCCGGCATAACCTTTATCCTATTGGCAGAGGGCCGCTTGCAAAATTCATTTATTCGTTACCTGACAGAATTATCGTGACGAGTAATGCCGTGAAAGACGTGCTCAGGGAATGCGGATTAATAAACAAAGAGATTACCGCGATTCCTTCGGCAGTAAACATTGAAAGATTTCACCCGGATGTTGAAGATATACGGGGAGAACTCAATATCCCGTCTGAAACAACAATCATAGGCAATACATCCACATTTGCAAACGTGAAAGGGCAGGAATTTCTTTTTCAATCTTTTAATAGTATCTATGAAAAACATCCGTGCATTTTATTGTTTGCCGGGCGTATCAGTGAACCTTTCAAGAACAGTCTGCTTTCACATGTCAAGAAAGAATTGCATGACAAAATTGTTTTTTTAGGTCACAGGGATGATATTCCAAGAATTTTAAAAACTATTGATATTTTTGTTTTCCCGTCAGTATTTGAAAGTATCAGCACGGCGCTGCTTGAGGCAATGATCATGGGGAAGCCGCTTGTAGTCTCGGACGTCCCGACTTTTAAAGAGATAATCGCAGACAGAGTAAACGGACTGTATTTCAAGGTCAAAGATTCCGGAGATATGGCTGAAAAGGTCAACCTGCTTTTGAAAGATAAAGAACTAAGGATGCGGATCGGCAGGAAGGCAAGAGATACCGCATTAAAAAAATTTACTATCAACAGCATGATAGATAAGACGGAAGCGATATATAAAGAGCTGTATAAATCAAAAATTAAAAATCAAAATGCAAAATGACAAATAAAAATCAAAAATATAAAACATTTTTCAGCAATGCTGCAATTTAATGGTAATCATATGAAGTTTTTGCAAAAGTTTTTATTCGTCATTCCCGAGGTCTTTATCGGGAATCCAGTATTCTTTAAAACCAAAGACCCCCGATTAAGACCTTCGAGGGCAGGCTTCTGGATACCCGCCTTCGCGGGTATGACAACAAAAGCGATTTCCTCGATACTTTTGCAAGAGGCTCATATAACAGCTTTTTCTATTTTTAGTTTTTGATCTGTCATTTTAATTTTTGATTTTTAATTTAGGTACTATTGGAACTGAGTTTGTTATAAACATGAAGCATCTCGAAAATGATATAGCGTCGTTTTATTATTCAGATCCGGTTCTTGCGTCTATTGCAAAAATCTGTACGCTGATAAAAACACACCCGTTTCTTCTTGAACCTGTAAAAGAGCTTAATGAAAAAGCCGGGGATATACTGCACAGAGAGGGGTTTCTGCTTTATCCAACGGTAAAAGCAACGACCCTGTTCTATGACAGGATAACGGACTGCTTTTTTAAGTTCATTCATCCGTTGACGATGAAAAATAGAATCGTGTTTCATATTACAGATAAAGCCTCCCGCATTTACAATCTTTCTGAATATCTCATAACAAAAGGGATCAAGGTGCCAAAGGTTGAGGCTTACGGGAAAATCAGGGAGACAGGCGGACCGTTCTTTATCATCAGGAAAATAGATGGCACATCACTCTATGATATTTTAATAAGGCAAAAGCAGACCATTGACATTAAAACATATATAAGTATTCTGGATGAAATAGTGAAACTCCATAAACTCAGGTTCTGGCTCGGAGACGCTCACCTTTCCCATGTTTTTGTGAACAGGTCGGATTTTTCCGGCTTTATAGATATTGACAGCATACGAAGAAACAAACCATTCACTCTTAAAAAGTCGGCAAAGGACCTCGCGGGGCTTAATCACCCGGGACTTCCTGTTA
Organism: Nitrospirota bacterium; assembly: GCA_016215115.1. Classification (GTDB taxonomy): domain Bacteria; phylum Nitrospirota; class Thermodesulfovibrionia; order UBA6902; family UBA6902; genus SURF-23. Next base: position 84,382 of record JACRLN010000025.1, on the reverse strand, counting down.
CAGAGGATGAAAAAAAAATGCTGTTGCATCATTATATGAAAGCAGCAGGAATTGAAAAAGAAAAATATTTTTTGAAACTGTTAAAACACTACACGGAGCAAAGATGGAAGGGCTTAGTGTAATCGTCCCCTGTTATAACAAAGTTGAACTTACACGTGACTGCGCCGGTTCTCTTGCCCGGATAAGACTTTCCAATATAGAATTCATATTCGTTGACAACGGTTCAACAGACGATACCACGGGCTTCCTCAAAACCCTGACAGGAAAGTTTCGTAACTGTCAGAATCAGGAAAACATCGGTCTCATCCGCGCATTTAATCAGGGGGCATCTCTGGCAAGGTATGGTACTCTCGTTTTTATGCATAACGATGTAATTATTCATGACTGGAATTGGCCTGACAGGATTGCGGATTTCCTTAAAACCAGAGACGACACGGGAATTGTCGGGCTTTATGGGGCGCGAAAGATCCGCAGGGACGGGAGCTTCACCGGAAGATGCATTGTCCATTCGAAACTTGAAAGTGGTAACCTGAGGAATGATTATATGGAAGTTGCTGTTGTGGACGGGCTGTTTATGGCTATGAAGAAAAAGATCTATGAAGAAATAGGGAAATTCGATGAAGGTTATACAATGCATTACTATGATAAGGATATATCGCTAAAAGCATATATTAACGGATACAGAAACTATGTCCTCAATATCCCATTTACTCACAGGGGGGCCGGAACACGATCAACCATTAAACCTGAGGCCGACACTGCATTAAGGGATAAAATGAGCAATATTTTTATTGAGAAATGGAAAAGTTTTTTACCTTTGGATGTGAGGACAAAAGGCGAAAGGATTAAGGATTGGATAAAAAAATATGTCTGACCGAAAAAAAATATCAATCCTTAACTTTGACCTTTCCGACAATTCTCTTGGCAGGGCATATATATTGGGACAGGCATTGTCAGAATATTATGATGTGGAAATTATAGGGCCTGCAAAGAAAGGTTACATATGGGAACCGCTAAGGGATTCCGATATCAAGATAACAAAAGTACCTTACAGCAGATTACCCTTTTTATTGTTTAAGCTCCCTGCTATTCTTAATAAAATTGACGGCGATGCTGTATATGCGGTAAAACCCCGGTTCACAAGTTTCGGGTTTGGATTACTGAAAAAGTTTTTTTCTAATAAACCATTGATTCTTGATATAGATGACTGGGAGGTAGGTTTTTATCTGAAAAAAAGGTTTTGGAACAGGCTGTCACGGTTTGTGCATGTTACAAATCCAAATGGCTTATTCTGGACCTGGGTCATGCAGTTTTTTATCAGGTATGCTGATAGAGTGACAACTGTTTCGACTTTTCTCAAAAATAAATACGGCGGAGAGATCATCCCCCATGCAAAAGACACGGACTTTCTTGATCCCTTAAAGTTTAAAAATGATGATTTAAAAAAAGAGCTGGGACTCGCCGGGAAAAAAATAGTAATGTTTCTTGGCACGCCGAGACAACATAAGGGATTAGAAGATGCTGTTGAGGCTGTTCTAATGATTGATAATCCGGATTTGATATTAATGATAGTAGGCGCAAACATGAACGGGAAATATGAAGAAAAGCTGCAAGCCTCAAGGAGCGGCAGATTTTTTATGACTGGGTTTGTGCCTGTTAAAGAGTTGCCCAGGTATTTAATGCTCTCCGATGTTGTAATTATACCTCAAAGGGTAACACCCGATACCGTAGGACAGATACCTTCAAAGATTTTTGATGCGATGTCGATGTCCCGCCCGATTATTTCAACCAGGGTATCAAATATACCTGAAATTCTTGCAGATTGCGGTATAATTGTTAACCCTGAATCACCGGATGAATTGAGCAGCGCAATAAAATGGGTAATTGAAAATCCTGAAAAGGCATCCCAGATGGGGCGCAAGGCAAGAGAAAGATGCAATGAACTTTACAGCCTGAAAACTATAAGGGAAAAACTGAAAAGGCTTGCCGGAGAACTGATTTGAAAAAAATTGACAAAATTTTGATAGCTTCTGACTTTCAAAAACCATGGAACCCGGCTTATTACATAAAAAAGGGGTTTGAAAAAAATAAAATTACCGTACATACCTTTGACCCGTCTGAGAAAGAAAATTCATATGATGCTCTAATGGAAGCTGTTAAATTGTCAGCGCCTCACATGCTTCTCTACATAAAAGATTATGGATTAAAGCCGGACTGGCTGCAGGAGATTAAAAAAAAAGGCATAATCCTCGTTCAGTGGTATATTGATCCTGTAATACCTGATTGGCTCCCTTCTTTTGTGAAGGTTTCGGATGTATTTTTCACAATGTCAGAAGGCCTTGTAGAGGAGTTTAAACGGCTGGGTGCAAAAAATGTCTTTTGGCTTTCTCAAGCTTTTGAACCTGATTTTTTTAATATAAAAGAGATCACAAAAAAGGATATCGGAACCTATTCTACGGATGTAACTTTTGTCGGAAATATCGGGTCTAAGCCCCAGTATTTAAATAGAAGAAAGTCTTTGAAAAAAATTATTGATTCCGGCTTTAAACTAAAATGGTGGGGTCCTAAAATACCGCGAAAATTTTCCACGATACCCATGATACTTGGAAAACTCGGTAGGGCATATGGAGGGAAATTTGTCTGGGGTGAAGAATATGCAAAGGTTGCCAGATTCTCTAAAATATTTCTGGCCTTTGATTCGATGCCTCATATCAGAAAATCAATGAGCGCAAGAATGTATACTTCTGTGGGTTGCGGCGCTTTTTATATGTGCCGGCATGTTGATGGAATTGAAGATGTTTTAGAGCCGGGCAAAGAAATTGTGACCTTCAGGTCTGATGATGAAATGATTGATATGATAAGATATTACCTTAAAAATAATGAGGAGCGGATGAAAATTGCCTATACCGGAACAAAACGGGTATTAAAAGAACACACATATGAAGTCAGAACAAGGGAAATGTTGAGAATTGTTGAAGATGTTATCAAATTTTAAAAAAATCAACAATGTTGTTGTAATGATGACTGACCACCATCTGGGAAACCTTGTGGTTTCCCTTCCTGCAATTAATGCACTTAAAGAATATTTTAAAGAAAAGAATTTTTATCTTGTAGTTAACAGTGAGTATAAAGAGATTGCAGAAACAATAGAAGGACTGGACCATTTAATACTTTATCCCAGAAGGCAATTTAGAGAAAGCTCATTAATAAGAAGAGGGATGCTTTATTTAAAGCTTGTTACTCAATTAAGACGCATAGCTCCAGATGTAATAATCGATCTCGAGGGCAGGATTGTTGCATCAACTCTTGCTTTTCTTGCCGGGGCGCCGGTACGTGTTGGATCTTCCTCAGCGGTCAGACCGTATCTTTATAATTTAAAGGTTGATATTACTCCGGAGAGACACAGGCTATATAAATACTCAGAAATTGCTTCCGCAGCCGGGGCAGAAATTGACAGCATGTTTTACCAGTTAAAGGCCACAAATTCCAAAAGAGCAGTATTAAGCAATAAACTTTCCAATATGGGGATAAAAACAGACAGGCCCATAAGTTGTATACATCCTGGGGCAGGCAGAATTTTCAGACAATGGACATCCAATGGTTTTGCAGAGACCTCAGACTGGCTTTTTTCTAAAGGCTTTCAGGTAGTATTTGTCGGGGGAAATGGTGATTTAAATAAAATTAATGAAATCCTTTCTCTGTCGAAACATCACTTATACAACCTTGGAGGCAAACTGTCGTTTGGCGAATTAATAGCATTATTGGAAATAAGTTCTTTGTATATAGGAAATGACACCGGCCCGCTGCATATTGCATCTGCTATGGAAACTCTTCCGGTTGTAGGCCTTTTTTTTCGCCCTGGCGCTGATATTGCGTGGTACCCTTTCACTAAAAACTCCATAGTATTAAGAGGAGACGCAGGCTGCCGGGACTGCAAAGGGAATAAATGTCAGTATGATCTTGAATGTACAAAAAGACTTTCTTCTGACGAGGTAAAAGCTGCCATTTCAGGGTTAATTACTACAAGCGAAGAGGTGTTATGGAAAAGAAATATGAAGCCATAGACAATATAATCGCAATTGAAGTCTATCTCTATATAATTTTTACATTTATAACAAAGGGTGAAGCCATCCGGAACATTCTGCTTTTCTCAAGCTTCTTCCTGTGGCTTGCAACCATTAAAAACAGGCGGATCAGTTGGATATTAAAAGAGCCGGTTTCTTTATTATTCTGGGGCAATATAGCTTCCATTCTTATTGCTGTACCATTTTCCATCGATCCGCTATATTCTTTAAGCAGCCTGAAAATGGACCCTTTAAGAGCGATAGTTATATTCTGTCTTGTATCTACTATGCTTTCCGATGAAAAAAGCCTAAAACGGTTTGTCACTTTATCATTCTTTTTACTGGTGTTTACCATATCAGTTGGATATTACAGTTACTGGGCTTACGATCTGCCTTTAATGAGGCCCATGACGGTAATACGCCACGCATGGCATTCCAGATTCGCCATTGATTTAAACACCCTTATGTCTTTTACTTTTGTTTTATTTCTTCTGAATAAGGACAGGAAACAAAGAGTCCTCCTGCTGACGTTGATAGCCGCCGGTATATCCGGAGTTATTCTCAGCTCTTCACGGGGCGGACTGGCAGGATTTGTCTTCATTGCATTAGTCTGGATGATATATTTCCAGTGGAATAAGAGTCTTAATACAAAAATCGTTGTTGCAAGTTCGGCGCTCATAATTCTTATTTTCACTGCAGCGCTGTTTTTGTCTCCAGTGATGAAGAATAGATTTTTTTATGATAAACAAAACATTCTATCCATTGGGGAAAGGACCCCGATATGGGGACCTCTCCTCTCCGCGGCATTTCAAAAACCTTTTTTGGGGTGGGGATACGGAAGCGAAATTTTTTCAATGGATCTGCCTTTTGAGAATACTCCGTACAAGATCGCGCCTGTTCATGTTAAGCCTGCCTTCAGAAATCCCCATAACCCGTTTTTGAGAATATTCTTTCATCAGGGGATAGCCGGCGTGATCTTATATGCGGCCCTGCTTATCGCAGCGGTCAGGGCATTCTGGAGAGATTCCCTTGATTCTCAAGGCATGAAAAGCTATATACTGGTGGCATGTTCCGGTCTACTTGTCGGCACTTATATTGTGAATGCCATGGTAGAAAATTCGCAGTTGAGAGACCTTGCTCTCATATTGGGGATCGGGCTTGCAGCCAAAAACATAAAAAATGAGAATAGCCATACTTAGAAAAAAATACACCTTCCATGGAGGGGCTGAGAGTTTTTCGAGCAGCTTCATTGAGAAACTCGCAGATGACGGGCACGAGCTGCATATATTCGCAATAAACTGGCAGGCCGCAGGGTCGCACAAGAATATACATTTTCATAATGTGCCTGCTGTCACCTTCAATTCATTCTTCAGGGACCTGTCTTTTGCACTCTTTTCTTTTTTCCTCCTGAAAAAACAGAGAAACAGCTTTGACATCATCCAGACACATGACAAGACATTGTATCAGGATATCTACCGCGCAGGGGATGGATGCCATATTGAATGGCTGAAACAAAGATGGAAGAGGACAGGATTTTTGGGAAACCTTTCTATGGTGCTCAATCCGTATCACGGGCTGATTCTTTATCTGGAGCACAGTATTTTTAAGCGGCACAGATATAAAAGAATCGTTGCAATATCAAACATGGTAAAAAAAAATATAATTGAAAATTACGGGGTATCACCGGATGACATCGATGTAATTTATAACGGAGTTGACATAGAAAAATTTCATCCCAAAAACAGAGAAAGATACAGACGTGAAACAAGGCAGAAGCATGGATTGACAGACACTGATTTTGTCGTTCTCTTTGTTGGCTCAGGTTTTGAAAGAAAAGGCGTTGAATATCTCATTAAGGCTGTTGAGTCCATGCCTGTTTCGGTATCAACACTGATTGTTGGCAAGGGGGGACACAGGGGGGCTTTTAAGCAACGCCAGAATATAATATTATGCGGTACACAAAAGGATATCCATAAATACTACGCAGCGGCAGATATTTTTGTATTTCCAACAATCTATGAACCTTTCGGCAATGTCCACCTTGAAGCTCTGGCAAGCGGGCTTCCTGTAATAACAACTATAAACAGCGGGGCCGCAGAGATAGTTAAGGACGGAGTGCATGGCTTTGTTATCAAAGAACCTGAAGATGTTAGGACTATAGCAGAAAAAATACAGTTTTTTTTGGATAATAAAGACAAACTTGTGTCCATGAGTGAAAGCGCAAGACACCTTGCGGAAGAATTTACTTTTGATAAGCATATCGGCAAAATACGGGAGTTGTACGAGAGGATAATTGCTGAAAAGTAGGGACAATTCATGAATTGCCCCTACAGATTCCGGACAAGCCGGAATGACAAAAAATAAGACATGCTACCAATTTCCATCGTCATAGTAACAAAAGATGAAGAGCAGAACATTGAAGACGCCCTGAAAAGTGTTGCTGACGCAAAAGAAATCATAATCGTTGATGCGTTCAGCAAAGACAAGACTGTTGAGATTTGCAGAAAGTACACCGATAAAGTCTTTCAGTATGAATGGCAGGGGTTTGCGCGGCAGAAGCAGAGGGCTGTTGATTATGCAGAGGGACCATGGGTTTTCATAATTGATGCGGACGAGAGGGTAACGCCTGAGCTTAAAACAGAAATTATTAGAGCTATATCTAATACCGACTGTAATGGTTTTCACATACCGAGGGAGAATTATTTTATTGGCAAATGGATAAAGCACAGCGGATGGTGGCCGGATTATACATTGAGGCTATTCAAAAAAGATAAAGGGCGTTTTGAAATTCGTGAAGTGCATGAAAAAGTGATAGTAGAAGGCAAAACTGCTTATTTGAAAAATCCTCTTAAACATTACACCTACCGGAGCATCTCGGATTTTGTATTGAGGGCAGAGAACTACTCAACACTTGCAGCCTGTGAGATAAGAAAAAATACCGCCTCTGCATGCCTGTTTTCTCTCACCATAAAACCGCTTGTAACTTTTATTAAAATGTATTTTATCAGGAGGGGATTTCTTGACGGCGCTCACGGACTGATACTTGCTCTTCTTTACAGTTATTATACGTTTCTCAAATACGTAAAGACGTGGGAGAGCAAATAATAAGACAATAATTATCTTCAGAGGATTCGCAGAATTACTTCTTTCGGTATGAACTCAGGTCAGTGATAAAGGATACCTTTAATCAAGCAGATATTTGGTGTTCAATGTAAAGATTTTTCAGAAAGTTCCGTTTATATAATAAAGTATAAATAAATAGTTCCTTTTAGCCAAGATTATTCATGAAATCTGTTTGGAGCAAGCCATGGCTCAAAAACATCTTGAATGCGATATGATTTTGAAAAAGTTGTTACATATCTATTTTTTACAGAGTATATTTTTGCTGTTTTTGCTAAGGTATCGCACAATATGTTTTTTCTCCATACTTGCTCCAAGGTTATGAATAATGCGGGTTAGATTAATTAAGAAAAGATGAACATCAGAAGAAAAAAGAGATACAGCCACATCAATATAGGATTAAAAGTTGAAATAAACGATGCGTGGAAACCGATTAAAGCACTTGACTGGAATGAAGACGGGTTTAATTTTTATATTGACCGGGATATCGATATTGACAATGTCATGTTCAGGAAAGGTGTAGAGCGTTTTTCCGGTACGATTGTATGGAGAAGGATTATCAATAATGACCATGTGATCCTTGAAATTATATTAAACAGATTCCTGTTTGAAGAATTGGGGAAAATAGACCTTGGTTCTGATAATTACAGACGTATTATCAAGCTTATCCGCACTCAGGGCAAACAAGAGGAAAAGGAAAAACTGCTAATAGTACTGAAGGGCCTTTCAATTGTCAATGATGCATTATCAACGCTGGAGAAATATAAAATAGAACAATCTTTATACCGATACGGAGTAAAGGTTGTTTCAGAAGAATGGGTGAGGATCGTAAGGTATGTACTCAAAACTTCATCAGTGGTTCAGGTGCTGGATAATATCGAGAAAGAACTATCAAGAATAAGTGATGAAATACTATGAAAACATACAACACATATTCCCGATTTTTTAAAGATCAGGTATCTTATAAATTAGTTAACAAGAAATAATTATTGCAAACAGAAATGAAGAATAAATGGTATACCAATGAATATCGAGTTCGTTAATCCTTTTTTAGTAAGCATTATGAATGTGTTGGCTACGATGGCTAAAACAGAAGCGAAACCTGATAAACCTTTCCTGAAAATTGAAAAGAGCGCAAAAGGAGATGTTACTGGCATAATCGGTTTAACAGGAGATAAAGCAATAGGGAGTCTGGCCATCACATTTACCGAACCAGCTATATTGCATATAGTTTCTCAAATGCTTGGTGAAAACGCACAAAAAATTGATGATTCAGTGGCCGATTGTGTTGGTGAGATTACTAATATGGTAAGCGGAGGCGCTAAAAAAATATTTTCGGAAAAAGGATATAAATTCGACATGGCTATCCCTTCAACCATAATTGGCAAAAATCATTCAATAATCCATAAAACAAGTGGACGCGTAATATGCATACCGTTCAAAATTGTGGCAGGAAGCTTTTTTGTTGAGGTGTGTTTTGAAGAGTAGACAATATTTTGCATCAGGCAAACTTAAAACTCAGCAGCTTATATATCAACTTTGCTGTGAGGAAGTCAGGAGCCATATTTTTGGAAGGGCAGAGTTCTACAACATCAAATCCAACTATATTGTTATTTTTTGAAACAATCTCAAGCAAGTCCAATACATCATACCATCCAAGTCCTCCGGGTTCAGGCGTACCCGTAGAAGGCATGATAGAAGGGTCAAAAACATCCAGATCAATAGAAACATAAACGTTTTCAGAAAGCTTTCTCACAACTTTTTTAATCCACTCTTTTGAGTGATGGATAGTTGATGCATAGAATGTATTCTGTTTATTAATATTCTTTAGCTCAGATGAGTCTGTACTCCTTATCCCTACAGAAATAATATTCTTTGTAATCTCCTTCACCCTTGCCATGATACAGGCATGACTGTATTTATCGCCTTCATATGAATCTCTCATGTCGGAATGAGCATCAAGATGAAGGATGGTTATTTTGCTGAAAAACTCTGTATGGGCTTGAATAGTTCCCAGAGAGACAGTATGCTCTCCTCCCAGCACAACAACGAATTTATTATTTTTTAACAAATCGTCTACCGAGTTTTGTACTTTAACTGCCAGCGTTCTTGCATTACCGGCTGTAACCGCTTTTGCCGTATGAATCCCTTTTCTGTAAACCTCTGCATTTGTCTCAATGTCATATAGTTCCATATTTCGTGAGGCATTGATAATAGCGTCGGGGCCTTTGTCAGAACCTTTCATCCATGAACTGGTTTTATCAAATGGTACGGGAAGGACAATTATTTTTGAATTCTTGTAGGTTGAATATTTTTCTGGTAAGGCGCCGAAATTATATGGGAGTTTGTTAGCCAATTATTCTTCTAATAACATGACTGCGGCAGCGATTACCGTGGTCCATAGTCCATCTTTATGAGCTTCTGCAGATTGACATATGTGCGTGGATTTAAATATATACCTGCTTGCTTTATAAACCTGTTTTCTTGCATCCCATGCAAGGTCGGGATCAAAGGGGATACCGAGTGTAGTTGCAAGCATTGTTGCAGCAAGATCTTCAGCGTATTCCCCTGATTTTTTTGCTGTCTCGCCAAAAGTATGGTGTTCAGAGATATAACCGTAATTTTTCCTGTCCGAGGGCACTGCCAAACCAATTGCAGCGGAAACAAGCCTGTTTGGCTCATTAGTCTCATTTCTCGCCATTACGCAAAAAGTAATTTGTCCAGGTTTAATAAATTGGAGGCCTTTTTCTTTGTTTACGATTTTACAGTTGGGAGGGAATATACTTGAGACATAAACGAGGTTGCATTTTTCTATGCCGGCCTGTCTGAGGGCAAGCTCAAAGGATGCAAGTTTATCTTTGTTTAGGTATTAAATAATCTATCATTCTTACCCCCGAGGAAGTATTTTGTGCGGAGGTAATGTAACGCAAATGAACATATTTTTTCAAGTGTACCCAAATAGAGTGTCAAGCCAAATTAAAAATGCCCGGTTTTTATCAGACTCATTTTTATTAAAACATATAATATATAAATGGGTATAATAAAAAATATGAATAAGACAAAGAAAAAATTGATTCTTTTTGATATTGACGGGACACTGATAACCGCCGGAGGCGCGGGCACGAGGTCGTTGAACCTGGCGTTTCATGCGCTATTCAATATTGAAGACGCTTTTAACGGTATAACAATGGCAGGGAAAACAGATATTCAGATTATTAAAGAAGGTCTCGGCACGCATGGATTTTCCATGGACGGCAATGTGAAGAAGATGACGGAGATTTATCTCCACTTCCTTCAAAATGAGATTAACAATCCAATGAAGAAAATAAAACCCGGGATAAAAGAAGCGCTCGACTTATTGAGAACGATGGAAATGCCTATCGGGCTTCTTACGGGCAATCTCGAAGGAGGCGCAAGGATAAAGCTCGATCCTTTTAGACTGAATGAATATTTTATAGACGGCGCATTTGGCAGTGATCATGAAGATAGAGATGAACTATTGCCAATTGCAATTGAAAAATTCTCGAGGAAGGGTTTTTCATTTATTCCGAAGGAATGTATTGTCGTAGGTGATACGCCAAGAGATGTTAGGTGTGCCAAAGTACACGGCGCCCGCTGCATCGCAGTGGCAACAGGGCCTTATTCAAAAGAAGACTTGCTGACAACAGAGGCAGATATTGTTTTAGACTCCCTTATTGAAACAGAAAAAGTTGTGAATCTTTTGGGAAAGCTTTAAGTTTATTTTTGTTGTATGTTTATTCATTTAAAAGAAAATTTAAACAAGTTATGTTATGGATAATATTTTGTTGTTATAAATTTCAATTTTTCTAATAGGACATCTATTTCTTTATTAATCTTTCGTATGTGAGCAAGTTTCTTCTGATAATATTGATATCTTCCTGCTTCTTTCAGAATAAGTCTATGATCGGCTTTCTTAATCATTACAATTTTTTTCTTGCCGTCTTTGTTTACTGATAGCGCATAGTAAGGTCCATGCAATTCCCCTCTTTTACATTTACAATTATTTTTTCCGCACTTTCTAAATACCTTGTGAGGTAAACCATGCACCAAAGATTTACCATGAACCAGGCTGAAAATATAATTTGTTCTCTGCATATTTAATTTTGACAGGGTACTAATAATCGACGTTATTTCAGTGGTCTTAGACATAATAATAAATCTTATATAGATAATAAATTAAAATAGATAAGATATCAAGCAGAAAATTTTTAAAATGTACCTATCTAACAACATGTGAGAATTGATTGTCACATGTTTTCGGGTTTTTGAATATGAACTCTTTTATCTCTGAGTTCTCGATGTATTCTGTGGTTAATTGCCGTTTATAGGTTAAAGTAATATTTATTGTTTCCCTTCATTTTTTCGCTAAAGAAACATTGTTTCTAATAGGTATAATAGGGTAGTTATAAAAATGGCAATTTTTTATATGATCGAGGTAGCTATACAGATATATTAACCAAGAAAATGTTCCACGTGGAACAGGGTTGTTTGATAATAGATAAAAAAAGTTTTTATCACATTGTAAGTTATGTTCCCTCAGCTTATTGTATTTTAATAAAAATTTGTGTGCACTTAATCAAAAAAAATATATGCAAATCATGTTATTAAGATATTATTAACACCCGTTGATATCTTTTTATTTATAGATATAACTATTTAATAAAATTAATAATTATTTAACATTTTTGTAAATAAGGATTATTAATTAATGTCTGTTTATAAAGTAACTCTCTATCATTCCCGTGAAAACGGGAAGCCAGTAATTTCAAAAGGTTATGGATTGTTGCTTGAGTTTGCCAGTACCGGGCAGGAATGACAAACAAACCGAGTTTATAGACAGACTCTATTTATATTTGTTTGAATTGAAGTAACAGAGAAGCAGTAAGACAGGAAATTGACTAATCTTCAATAATATGATACTTTTATCATGTTAATTCTATAAGTAATTAAATTAATATGCTTATCCTCGGAATTGATACATCTTGTGATGATACTTCAGCTTCTGTTGTTGAGAATGGGAATAAAATTATTTCTAATATTGTCTCAAGTCAGAACGAGATCCACCAGAAATATGGTGGGATAGTGCCCGAACTTGCATCGAGAAGACATATAGAAATGATAATACCGGTTGTCGACGAGGCAATAAAAAAGTCAGGAGCTGGATTTAATGATATTTCTGCAATTGCTGTGAGCAAAGGCCCTGGTCTTATTGGTTCTCTTCTCGTAGGAGTTTGTTTTGCTAAGGCCCTTTCATTTGCTAAGAATATCCCCTTGGTGGCAATTAATCACCTGGAAGGACATATAATTTCTATATTTCTTGAGGCAAGACCCGAGTTTCCGTTCCTTGCCCTTGTCGTATCCGGAGGCCATACCGCTTTTTATATTGTAGATGGATTTGGAATATATTCTGAACTTGGGAGAACAAGGGATGACGCAGCAGGTGAAGCCTATGATAAGGTTGCAAAGCTTCTTGGTTTTGGCTATCCTGGTGGTCCAATTATTGATACTATAGCAGCAAAAGGGAATGCTGACGCTATTACATTTCCGAGGGGACTTATTAAAGAAAGTTTTGATGTCAGTTTTAGTGGATTAAAGACCGCTGTATTTAATCATTTAAAAAAATATCCGGAATCAAGGAAAGAAGACGTTGCTGCGAGTTTTCAATCTGCTGTTATAGAGATTTTAATAAATAGAGCCTTAGAAGGCGCGAGATCAAACAAGGTAAAAAGGATTGTATTGTCTGGCGGTGTAGCTGCAAACAGTGTTTTAAGAAAGCAAGTAAGAGCAAAAGCTTTTGAGCAGGGAATAGAAGTTTATCTGCCATCAGAACATTTATGTACTGATAATGCAGCAATGATAGCTGCTGCCGGGTATTATCATTTTGAAAATAAAGAAATGGTAGATTTTACTTTAAATCCAAAGGCTTATCTGCCTCTCGGGTCAGCCAACGGCTAACCTCAATCTATTTATCAGGTACAGTGTTTCTTAAGGTGTGATCCAAATGAAGATATTCCATGAAGTATTTCTCTGCAAAAAGGGCAGGTAAATGGCCCCTGCTTGATCCTGACTGATTGCTTTTGAAGGAATATTTTAAATTTTGATTTGCCGTGTGCTTCTTGCGAGGAAGTAGAATTTTCAAAGCTTCTTTTCATAATGGTTTACCATGAAGTAATAACGCTATCATAACATAACATCCTGAAAAAAGCAGTTGAACCACAGAGTTCACAGAGAAATACTTAAAAGACAATATGTTAAGACATAAAGTCCTTTACCCTTAGGTATCCTGTTTCTTGGCCTTCCCATGCCGTATGTTCGACATGATAAATAATGCTATACCGATCGTTAGAGCAGAGTCTGCAACATTGAATGCAGGCCAGTGCCATTTACCAACGAAAACATCAATAAAATCAATGACTTTACCAAGCATTATCCTGTCATTAAGGTTCCCAAGTGCACCGCCCAAAATAAGAGAAAATGAATAAATCTCCAGACCTTTTGCAAACCTGACAGCGTATACTATTATACCAATTATTGCGATGAGAGAAATTGCTATAAACACATTATTGCCTAAATTAGAAAAAATCCCGAAGGCGGCGCCTTTGTTTTCAATATAAACTATTCTTAAGAAAGGTAAGATATTGATTTTTTCATATGGCATTACTTTGGCAATGACAACTCTTTTTGTCAGAAAATCAATAATAACTACAAAAAAAGCTATAAAAGATATGTACATACCCTTCCTCACGCTATTATTGCTTCGCAACATTTTTTACATAATTCAGGGAATTTCTCATGCTTCCCAACGGAAACATCCCAATTCCAGCATCTTTGACATTTATCGCCAACAGCTTTTTCAACGAGGATCGCTACTCTTTCAAGTTCAGTGCTTTTATATGCTGTATCCGGAGCAATCACATCTTTGAAGACAGCAGCAGCAGAAACAATAAAAAGTGTAGGTAAAAAATAAGTATATTTTTCAAGAAGTTTATAAGTCTCATCTCCAGCATAAATGGTTACCTTGGCTTCAAGTGCATTTCCGATAAATTTTTCCTGACGTTTTATCTCTAAGGCCTTATTAACCTCATCACGAATTTTTGATAAGTTTCTCCATGTTTCTTCCAAATTTTTATCAATCCATTCAGAATGAACCTCCGGGAAGGCAGAGAGAAACACACTATCCTCTTTGTTCCCGGGAATAAACTTCCAGAGCTCCTCTGCCGTAAAAGAAAGTATGGGGGCTATCATTTTAGTTATAGAAATCAATATGTTATATAAAATAATCTGGGAAGCCCGTCTCTCTTTTGAATCTGGGTTAAATGTATACAGACGGTCTTTTAGAATATCAAGATAAAAAGCGCTCATGTCCATCACGCAGAATTTGTATATAGAATGATAGACTTCATGAAAAGCAAATGTTTCATAAGCAGTATTGACTTTCTGGATAAGTTCTTGAAGTATGCTTAGGGCGTATTTATCTATCTCAAGTAAATCATCCTTGTTCAATTTATCCAGATCAGCAATCGTTGTATCAAAATCATTAATATTTCCAAGAAGGAATCTGCAAGTGTTTCTTATTTTCCTGTATGCCTCAATGAGGCGTGCAATGATTTCATTTGAAATCCTCATGTCTTCCCTGTAATCAGCAGAAGAGGTCCAGAGCCGCAAGATTTCAGCGCCGTGTTTTTTTGTAATTTCCTGCGGTGCAATGACATTTCCAAGGGATTTGGACATCTTTTTCCCCTGTCCGTCTACTACAAAACCATGCGTCAGTACTGCCTTATATGGCGCTCTGCCTCTCGTTCCAACTGATGTAAGGAGAGAGCTCTGAAACCATCCCCTGTGCTGGTCGCTTCCTTCGAGATATAGATCAGCAGGACTTAAGAGGCGCTTATCAGCCTCCATAACTGCAGCATGACTTACTCCGGAATCGAACCAGACATCAAGAATATCCGTTTCCTTAATAAACTCCGGAGAACCGCATTTCGGGCATTTGTAACCGGATGGAATCAACTCAGTCTCATTTTTTTCAAACCAGATATCAGCGCCATTTTTTGCAACTTCCTCTTCAATTTTGTCCATTACTGCCTTATCGTTTATAAATTCCTTGCATTTTTTGCATTGTAACAAAGTGATAGGTACTCCCCATGCCCTTTGTCTTGAGATACACCAGTCAGGTCTGTTCTCAACCATTCCCCAAATCCTGTCCATTCCCCATTTGGGAATCCACTCCGTTTTCTTAATCTCGTTTAGCGCTTGGTATCTCAGATTGTTTTTTTCCATTGAAATGAACCATTGTTCTGTAGCCCTGAAGATAACCGGCTTCTTACATCTCCAGCAGTGGGGATAAGAATGCTTTATATTCTCCGGTGAACCAAGTAAGGCGTGTACCTCTTTGAGTTTATTGATAATTTCAAGATTTGCCTTAAAAACATACTGCCCGGCAAATCCTGAAACATCTTCAGTAAAACAGCCTTTCATGTCAACCGGAGCATATATATCCAACCCATATTTTAAACCCATTTCAAAATCTTCTTCCCCATGTCCCGGCGCCGTATGGACAACGCCTGTGCCCTGCTCCAATGTAACATGCTCGCCGAGTATGGTATTTACATCGCGATCAATCCAGGGATGCCTGCAAATGATTCCTTCAAGCTCAGCGCCAGTCCATCCTCCGGAAGTTACAGAATAATCTTCTTCTGTATATCCAATTTTCTTCATGCAGTCTTTAATTAAGTCTTGTGCAATGATTAATTCTCCCTCAGGAGTTTGAACGAGACGATAAATAAACCGCGGATGCAATGCCAGAGCCATGTTTGCAGGCAGTGTCCATGGAGTGGTGGTCCAAATAACAAAGTACGTACCTTTGTCAGAATCTGTTGTAAACTTTCCTTTTGGATTTTTAACCTTGAACTTGACATATATTGACGGAGACTCTTTATCAGCATATTCAACCTCTGCTTCAGCAAGGGCGGTGATACATGTTGGACACCAGTGGACAGGCTTCTTCCCTTTATAAACTGAACCTTTTTGATAAAACTTGTTGAATTCTTTTACAATTGAAGTTTCATATGAAAAATCCATAGTGATATAAGGAGCTTCCCAGGCACCAAACACGCCGAGCCGTTTAAATTCTTCCCTCTGAATATCTACAAACTTTGCTGCATATTCTCTGCATAGCTTTCGCTTCTCGATTTTTGCTGTACTATCTTTTTTGGAGCCGAGGTTTTTGTCTACCTGATGTTCTATAGGGAGCCCATGACAATCCCACCCTGGAATGTAAGGCGCGTAGTAACCTTTCATCGATTTATATTTAACAATCATGTCCTTGAGTACCTTGTTAAGGGCATGTCCAATATGTATATTCCCATTCGCATACGGCGGCCCGTCATGAAGAATATAATTCTTTTTTCTGTCTTTTTTCTGCATTTTCTGATAAATCTCTGCTTTTTCCCAGAAGTCAAGAAGCTCCAGCTCCTTCTGAGCTAAATTTGCCTTCATTGGAAAAGCAGTATTGGGAAGATTTAAGGTATTTTTATAGTCAACTGTCATAATTTATATTTAATCTGAAAGGATAATTATATATTATTTGTTATTCTTATTAAATAGTGTTTGTTTATAAGTTGCCGATTCGTCATTCCCGTGAAAACGGGAATCCATGGTTCGACAAGCGTTCGACTGAGCTCACGCCGAAGGATCACCATGACAATTGTCACCCTGAGCCTGTCGAAGGGTGGATTCCGGCTTAAGAACTGCCGGAATGACAGACAAACAGAGGTTATAAACTAATTCCGGTTAAAAGAAAAAATTTAACAATATTTAGAAGCTGGTGTCAAGAACGATGAAATCAGAATGAGTATGGCAAATGGTAGTTATTACCAAGCTTCATCCTTATAAACATTTCTGAGCCTTTCGTATCTATCTCCAAACTTTTTCCGTAACAATGGATCAAATCTATTTATTATCTTCATCAGATAAATATCATGCCTTATATAGTCCTCTGCCATATTAACAAAACCCATGTTCATGCTCCATATAGCCTCTGTCTTTTTTTCATCAATTTTACCGTTAATAGCCTCTTTAGAGTCAGATACAATAGTAAAGCCCCTGACACCTCTCTCTGCATAAATAGTATCTTCTATGGGATGAATAAAGAGCTGACAAATTCTAAAATCTGTTTTACCATAATGTATCACTGCAATCTTTACATTTCGCTGCTCTGCTTTTTTTAGATCATCCAATAATGTGCTCATCTCTTCATGCCAGGTCAGCAACAGAATACTTTCCCGGGCCGTATCTATCATCCTTCTCGACTTAGTAAGGAGAGTATCATAATCTTTTATGTGCCATGTATAACCTGTATTCATTCCTGCCCGAAAATTTTTTAATTCGGTTTTAACTACATGAAGGTTATCCTCTATTGAAGATCTGAAATTCTGAACAAATTCGTCTGGAGATATAGGAATGAATATTTTTGAACGTTCACCATGAACGGATTGTATCATATGCCTGAATTCGAGCTTTCGTATTACTTCATAAATTTTTGAAGAAGGGATACCAGTATTTTTAGATATTTCATAAGCAGTTAGAGGGTTTTCATTTACAAGCGCTGTATATGCCTTTGCCTCATATTCCGAGAAACCAAGTTGTTTTAATTTGAATATGGCGGTTTGCATGCATTATTAACTACCATAGTAGTTAATAATTGTCAAGACCCTAATCAATTATCGGAGTTACAGATATTGCATTTCCCTAACGGGTCCAACACCTTGTACTCCTTTTCTTATCGGTATACTATGAAATGGTCTTTAACTTGTAATCACATATAGATAGGAAGTCGTTTGAAAATTTTCCCTAAAAACATTAGCCCCTCTAATATTTAAATTAATATTATTAAGTGGACAAGACAAGAATTGTGCGATAAATAATTATGTTAGAGGATGCTGACTCGATTTTAAAAGGTTATTTCCCACCTACGCTAAAAGCCCGACCTTTTAACTTCATCCATGTCCCCTAAAAGTCAGCATCCTCTTTTTCAATCTCCGAGAATTTTTACCAGTACTTTTTTTCTCCGCCTTCCGTCAAACTCTCCATAAAAAATCTGCTCCCACGTGCCAAAGTCCAGCTTACCGGCAGTCACGGCAACGACAACTTCCCGACCCATAATTTGCCTTTTCAAGTGTGCATCGCCATTGTCTTCGCCAGTTCTGTTGTGGTGGTATTGAGAAACAGGTTCATGCGGTGCAAGTTTTTCGAGCCAGGCTTCGTAGTCCAGATGAAGTCCTGATTCATCATCGTTAATAAAAACAGAAGCAGTTATGTGCATGGCGTTAACGAGCGCTAATCCTTCTTTGATACCGCTCTCCATCAGGCACTCTTCCACCTGAGGTGTAATGTTGATGAAGGCGCGACGTGTCGGGATATTGAACCAGAGTTCTTTACGGTAAGATTTCATAAGTCCTCCCTCGAATATCTGTTGTAGGGGCGACCCTCTGTGGTCGCCCTTGTATTGGGCAGGCACAGAGGCCCGCCCCTACATATTAATCAAATGCACAATCCTCTTAGCTGCCTCTTCCGCAGACTCCTTTTCAGTATCAATTATCAGCTCTGGTTTTTCCGGCTCTTCATAGGGAATATTTATCCCCGGAACAGGCCAGCCGGCCTTACCTTTGTCATATATATTTTTTGGTGCCGTATGTGTATTAATCCTTGTTTTCTCACGTTCCATGCATAACTCAAGAGGGCATTTCAGATAAATTTCGAGAAAATCAGGGATTATATTTCGTGCAAGTTCTCTCCATGACTTTTTATTCCCTGTTGCATCTATGATTACAGTATGTCCGAGTTGATTAATTATCTTTGCTGTATAAACAAGCGACCTGTAAACACATTCTCTTTCGCTGTCTGAATAAGTAGGCTCAGGCGTGACAATCTTGCGTAATTCATCCATTCTGAGAACTACTGCATCAGGGATCATCTCTTTTACTGCTGATGCAACTGTGCTCTTCCCGCTTCCCGGCAAGCCTGTTATCCATATAACAATTGGCATATATAAATTATACAAAAAGTCCAATATTGTTTTTTGAAAATTACGGTCAGCATATATTATTAATAGTCTCAAAATAGTATTTACAAACTGTCTGCCTTTGTCTGTCATGCCCGAGGACCTTTATCGGGCATCCATGGTTCGACAAGCTCACCTTGACAACTCTCACCCTGAGCCTGTCGAAGGGTGGATTCCCGCTAAAGACATGCGGGAATGACGCTTATATTAATGTACAGACTATTATGAGAACCTTAACAATAAATAATTCCTTAATTACCAATTATTCATTATTAATTGAAACTCCGTGTTCTCTGCGTTTAATAAAGTTTTTAAAAAATTCTTCCTAAAATTTCTCTCATTTGCTAAAATGTCGTATGTTTACAGCTAAAATTGATAAGAGACTCCCGCTTATTCAGGAAGCTGACCTTAACGGCAAGGTCGTTCTTGTCAGGTTTGATCATAACGTTGTAAAAAACGGCATAATAAAAGACCCTTTCAGGATTGATAAGACTTTGGGTACTCTTTATTATATTGTGGACCGTGGGGGACGTCCCATCCTTATGACCCATATCGGCAGACCCAAAGATAAGAAGACAGGGAAAATAAAATGCAGTCCAGAAGACTCTGTTGAGCCGATTGTCGAATATTTGCAACGCAAGCTTCATACAAATTTTTATATTCCACAATGTGAAATTGACCCGGAACTTGGCATAGCAGGATTGTGTGATGATGTGTACAGCGCTTTAGAAGATTTGAAAAACAGGAAGATAGGCGGTATCTATCTTCCCAACACCAGATGGTTCCGTGGCGAAGAAGGCGAAGGATTTTTCAGGGACAACTTTGCCGTACAGCTCTCTGATCTTGCTGATGTTTATGTGAATGATGCCTTTGGTTCGTGGCAGCCCCACGTAACCACATACGATATCACAAAGTTCATCCCTTCGTATGCGGGCTTTCTTATGCAGCAGGAGATAGCGAACCTGAATAATGTAATCAGTCCCGAAAGACCATTTCTTGCAGTTGTTGCAGGTTCAAAATACGATACTAAGATAGGCCCTCTTTATGCGATTTATGAAAAGGCAGACCATATAATACTTGGAGGAGTTCTGTATAACGGCTATCTCTGTGCCAAGTACGACATCTCCATTCAGGGAATTGCTGAAGAAGACATTAAAGCAGCGAAAGAGCTTGTCAGTATAGATAACAAGAAAAAGAAAATCCTTGAACTTCCGTATATCGTTGAGTCAGATACAATGGAGGGGAAGATTGAAGGCAAGTACAGAACTATATCAATCAAAGATTTCAGGAAAAATCAAAGTTATGGGTACATGCTGGACATTGATCCGCAATCCCTTGTAGACGGGAAGGTTGAAAAAGTATTAATTGATGCAAAGACCATCTTTGTTAACGCGGTAATGGGGTATACACCGCACTTTTGTGAAGGGTCAAAAGCGCTGGATGAAGCAATAGACAAAAACAAGACTGCATTAAAAATGTACGGCGGTGGTGATACACTTCAGGAATTTAAAAACCTGTGTCCCGGCCTGTATCTCTCTATTCTCGACAGTACAAAATACTATTTTTTCACTGGCGGGGGAACCGTTCTTACAGCCATAGAAAAAGGCAGTCCTTATGGTTTAAAAGCCATCCAGGCTTTAATGGAAAATAAGGAGAGATTGGGGAAAGGCACATAGTGAAAACTTTTAGCCGGACTTTTGCCTGTTTTATCTTTTTTCTTGTTAGTCATCTGTCAACTGCATATCCTTTTGAAGGCCCTCTTCAGGTAAAGAACCTTTATCCAATATTTCTTCACGCGGATCAGCCCTATATAGAAAAAGCAGGGATGGAAAGTTCCATGGCATACAGCCTTTCACATTCAAGCACCTACACTGTGCAGACTTCAGGCGACTGGGTTATTAATCTTGACATGGAAATTACAGAACTGAATTTCAGATATAAAAGAATTATTAAAGACACTGTTGAATTTGATATTGATATACCGGTGGTTATTATTGGCGGTGGATTTATGGATGGTTTTCTCGAAGACTATCACAGCACGTTTGGTTTTCCTGATTATGGAAGAAGCCAGCGGCCCAATAATGAATTTCTTTATGAGGTCAGAAAGGACGGCGATCTCATAATAAAAGGTAAAAGCGGAACAAGGTTGGGCGATATCAGGCTTGCTATTAAAAAGCTTTTCATGACTTATGATGGATTTAATTTGAGCGTAAAAGGAGATATGGAACTGCCGGTTGGAAATGCCAAAAAAGGTTATGGCAACGGTAATATAGATGCAGGGTTATCCGTTCTTCTCGATAAAAAAATTACAGACACCATCATGACATATGTAACCCTTGGTGCTATATTCCCCGGCGATGTTAGAGGACACGAGAAATTAAATCTGAAAAATTTTGTTTACGGAGGCGCAGGCGTTGAGGCAGTTGTGAGAGGAGGTTTAAGCCTTCTCGTCCAACTACAGGGCCAATCTCCTATATACCCTGAAACAGATTTATTAGCCGTTGACAGGGATGCTTATCTCCTTGCAATCGGCGGCAGATACAAAACAGGAAAAAAGAGCGTTGAGCTTTCATTAACAGAGGATATCAATGCCGCAGGCGCACCTGATTTTATATTGAATTTGACTTACAAGATAAATTTATAGGTATGGGAAACTACAGAGAGATTTATTTCTCCGTGCCCTCTGTGGTTAAATAAATATCTTATGAAAAACGAAAAACTGATTCATGACTGGATGGTATCCTTCCTTAAAGACAGGCTTTCAAGGGATTATAATGATGTCAAGGTGAATATTGAGGAAAAGAAAAACGAATACACGGGGCATTATCCCGACTTAATTCTTGGCAATCACGGACTGGTTCTTGCACTCATGGAAGTTGAAACTGAGGGAAGCATCACTCCTGAAAAGGCGGATGAATGGAAGGCGCTTTCCGGTCTTGGCGCCAAGTTGATTTTAATGGTTCCCAAAACATCGAAAGCAAAAGTCGTGGACCTGCTCTGGAAAAAGGGGATGGCTGGTAAGGTATCCGTGGGAAGTTACGAGATAGCAGTAAGCATGCCGTGAATTTAATACTGCAGAAAAAGCGGTTTATGGGGTTTTTTCTTTTTCCTTTTGTGGTTCTTACAGGGATGCCGGCATATAGCACATCGTTCATCACTGCACCACTGGCAGAAGTTACAATCAGGGCAGGGGTTTTTTTTCAGTTTCTTCTTTTTCGGTGGCATAAAACTTCTAACGCCTTTTTATGAAGCTCTGTGTTCCCTGATGCAAGTATAGACGTGGTCTTTTTAACGCTTATTCCGATATCTTCTATTTCCCCGCCATTAAGGTCAGTAACAATGCCACCAGCTTCTTTTGTTATAAGATATCCTGCTGCAAAATCAAAACTTCTTGAGTGGGAAGGCACAACAAATAAACTAATAGCGCCCTGTGCAAGAAATGCCAGATCGAGCGCAGTTGAACCAAAACATCTGGCCCTGGAAAACATGGAAATCAGCGGCATAATCACCGGTATATCAACCTTCGGTGTCTGGGCTTCATAGGCAAGGACCTTGAAGGCATTATCCCGCTGGGTTTTTACCGTCGTGCCGTTCATAAAACTTCCTCCGCCTTTAATGGCCCAGAATTCATCTCCGCTTATCAGGTTAATTATGTAACCCAGTGAAGTATTCCCTATAGTATCGCCGTCAACAATTGCTATTGACGTAGAAAACAGTGGGATCCCGCTCAATGCATTTCTGCTTCCGTCAATCGGATCTAATAAAAGTTTAACCCCGCCGCCTCTAATATCCCTGACCCCGCATTCTTCTGAAACAATTGTAAGCGGTAATTTGAGTTTCTCCGCTTCCTCAATAACTATGTCTTCAGCTTTTTTGTCAATCGGATGGGTAGTATCGCCGCCTGCGCCTTTACCGAGCGGCGCCGCCTTGCGCAATTCTTCCATATGAAGAAACATCTCCTTCCTAAGCCGTTTACCGATTTTTCTAAGTTGCGCAATTTCCATAGCTGACTCCGTTCTAATGAAACTGTCATATTACCCCCCCCCTTTTGTAAAAGGGGGGCAGGGGGGATTTTGATAACAAATTATTCAGAAAATCTCCCCTAACCCCTCTTTGCTAAAGAGGGGGATTACTATACCCTACTCTATATATTCGTTTATTCTCTCAATTTTAAATAATTCATCATCTAATACGCCATGCACAAAATTGAAAATCTTTCTCCTGTTCTCCGGTGTGACATCCGGATAAAAAACCGGATTGGCTACCACAGCCCCTCTGAATGCATAAAAGGGCGCAACAATTTCAAGAAGCCCGGTATCTCCTGTTTTTTTTGTATACTCATTATAGAATAATTTCAGCGCTTCGAGGTAAGTGCCCTGAACCTTTCCAAAATGATTAATCGAGAAAAAAATGTAGTTAATGGTCAATGCAGTTACATCATCTGCTGCATCACCCCATGGCCCTCGGCTGCGATCGAGAAGAATAAAATCAATTGGAGTTTCGAGTTTAGAGTTTAGAGTTTGATGTTTTGTGTTTTTTTTGCTTCTGACTTCTGACTTCTGACTTCTGACTTTTTTGAACCATATGTTCCCCGGATGGAAATCTCCGTGTATCTGGCAAAGCCTTTTGAATCTTGGCCTTAATTTAGCCCGCCAGTCCACACACTTCTTTTCAATGTCTGCCATTTCTTCATAACTTACCGTCCCGTCAGGATATGTATCAAACACCCCCATCAGGCATTCACCGTGTCCGATTGTATCCCTGATCTTTCTCCAGTAAAGATGCCTCGATTCCTTTTTAACCGAATGTATCTCTGCGAGATAGGATGTCATTACCCTTATTTTCGCAATGTCCGTATCATCAAGTTTTTCTTTCTTAGCGAATGCTGACAGATCATGAAAATAATGTCGGCCCTCCGCCCTTTCCATCAGGAGGTAATATTCTTTGCCGCCACCGATGGATTTTATAGAACCATCTTCCATTTCTGACAGCACATCAACAGCCTTCACATGCTTTGGCAGGTTTTTAAACTCGTCAAGATCAAGGAGGAATACACCTGCCCTGTCTGACGGATAATCATGCTCCAGCCCTTCGGGGAAAAGGCCTTTGATTACGTAGGATTTGGGTCCCTTCTTTGTTTGCATATCAATCAGGAAGCCGGCTCCCTGCACACCTTCGCCGAGCTTTTTTATGTCGACATGGATAAGGTCGCTTCCAATAAGCCTTTTGATATATCTTTCTATGTTTTTTTTGTTAATCATTTGTTTCTATAAACGCAGGCTAAAGCCTGCGGCTACAAATTAGCTGCCTTTGCTTTAACCTCCAAGCGATTCTTTCACAACCTCAGCTATCTTTCTGTTCATCCCCTTTAAAGATGCTACCTCTTCTATCGACGCCTTTCTTATTCCGTCAATACTGCCGAAATGCCTCAGGAGCAGGAGTCTCCTTGTTTTTCCGATACCCCTGATCTTTTCAAGCGGAGATTCGAGGGTCCTTTTCTTACGAAGCTTCTTATGATAACTTACAGCAAATCGATGAGCTTCATCACGTATCTTTTGAAGCAGATGGGTTGATGCCATAAAAGGCTCCAGATAGACAGGCTCCTTTTTGGAAGGAAGATAAATCCTGTCCATGTCTGTGCGAATTCCTGATAGCTTTTTCTTGGTCCCGCGTTCTTTCGCTTTCGCAATCGCAGCGACTTCAACCGGAAGGTCAAAAGGTTTCATGGCTTTCAATGCGGATTCAAGTTGTCCCCTTCCCCCATCAATGAGAATTAACATCGGCAACATGTGTTCATCATCTGCCGTGTTCTTCAGATACCTGCCTGCCACTTCCCCTATCATGGCAAAATCATCAATTCCTTCAACTGTTTTTATTTTGAATAACCTGTAGTCATCTTTTACGAACTTCCCGTCTTCATAGACGATTAATGCACCGACCGCCTCTGAGCCGGAAATATTTGACACGTCAATGGCCCCGATTCTTGTCGGGACCTTCTTTAAACTGAGCAGTTCTTTTATTTTCAGAAGCGTCTCATCAACCTTTGTTTCCTTATGCCTGTTAAACGAGTAGAAGGCATTATCATCAGCCATCTTCAATACTTTAACTTCAAGTTCATTTTTTGCATAATCAAGCTCAACGGTAGCCCCTCTTTTTTTGCTCAGCCACTTTTGCTGTGTTGGCAGTTGCAGTTTTAAAGGAAGGATTATTCTCGGTGGGAGCAGTATCTCTTTTGAATAAAACTGCTCTATAAAGCTTGCAACAAGCTCTTCATCTTCAATATCGCTGACTTTTTTCAGAAAGAAATCCTTTTGGCCGATAACCATGCCGTTTCGTATAAATAATATGAATATGGATGCTTCGTGTTTTTCCCTGTAGAGCCCTATTACATCCACATCTCCGAGTTCAGGGGCTATGACACGCTGCGATTCCCACGCCTTTTGAAGCGCCGTTAACCTGTCCCTGATGTTTGCCGCCTCTTCAAATTCAAGCTTATCCGAAAGCTGCTGCATACGATGCTGCAGACTGGAAAGGAGTTCCCTTTTTTCTCCCTGAATGAATGATTTTACTTCGTTTACGATTTCCATATATTTTGCAAGGTCTGCTTTTGTTCTCAGAGATTTTGCACAAGGGGCCAGACATCTTCCCATCTGGTATTGAACACAGGGCCTGAAAGGTTTTTCAAGGTTGTATCTGCAGAGCCGGATGGGGAAATTGCGCCGTATGAACTTAAGCATTTCCCACATAGCCCCTGAAGGGATATACGGGCCATAGTAGAGTGAGCCGTCCTTCTCTATTTTGCGTACCACTTCAAGCCGGGGCCACTGTTCCTTCACGGTCAGCTTGAGATAAGGATAGTTTTTGTCGTCCCTGAGGATTATATTGTAAGGAGGTTTCAGCCTTTTGATAAAATTTGCTTCAAGTATCAGCGCCTCAAGTTCGTTTTTTGTAACAATGTATTCAAAGTCCCTGACTTCATAAACCATTTTGGATTTTCGTACATCAAGAGCAGCGGAATCCTGAAAATAAGACCTTAGTCTGTTTTTCAGATTTTTTGCCTTTCCAACATAAAGGGCCGGTCCTTTGTTTCCCATCATAATATAAATGCCGGGAGAAGATGGGACCTGCTCCAATTTCTTTTTAATAGCCATAATGAGATTATAACTTAAGGGGGATTGGATGTCCTGCGAAATTAATAAGGGTCTCATAATAGATTGAGGCGTCATTCCCGCATTCTGTTGAGCGGGAATCCAATAGTTTTTAGTCTCTGGATGCCCGATTAAGAACCTCGGGCATGACGGACAAAAGCCTACAGTTTGTAAATACTATTTTGAGACTGTTAATAATTAACCCGGATAATGCAAACTGTTCAAATCTGCAATCAGCAAAAAGTTGTTAACAATTGAATTAATCGCGTCATAAGTTTTAGAATAGTATCTGCAGGTGTTATTCTGCTGAGATAGGAAGCCGCAGTACTGACGTGCCACAGAGCCATAGAACCATAGAACAACAGCAGGGCTGACTAATCAAGCAATGCAGGCCCTTTCCGGATTCCCATTTTTATGGGAATGGCAAAAAGAGGATCTACGGTAAACAGGAGTGACAACTGAATTACGAAAGGTGACGAATGATACAGGTAAGCAATTTAGATAAATCATACGGAGGCCAGGTGCTCTTCGACAAGGTCAGTTTTTTGATCAACCCCGGTGAACGCCTGGGACTTGTCGGCAGAAACGGTCACGGCAAGACCACACTGTTCAGGCTGATATTAGGACAGGAGCATCAGGACTCCGGGGTTATCAGTATTCCTGCCGGCTACAGGATCGGGCATCTCTCACAGCACATCAGGTTCTCCGAAGATACGGTACTGAAAGAGGCATGCCTGAGCCTTCCACTACGTGAGGATCACAAGGATGAGAGTTACAAAGCAGAATCCATACTTATGGGCCTCGGGTTTTCCACTGACGATTTCAGTATCGATCCTCTCCGGTTGTCCGGCGGGTTTCAGGTGAGGCTGAACCTTGCAAAGGTTCTCGTCTCGGATCCGAATCTCCTGCTCCTTGACGAACCCACAAACTATCTCGATATTGTGTCGCTCCGCTGGCTTGTGCAATTTTTAAGATCATGGAAAAAAGAGCTGATGATAATTACGCATGACCGCTCAATTATGGACAGCGTTACCACGCATACAATGGCGATTCATCGCTGCGGGATAAGAAAGATAGCCGGGCCTACGGCAAATGTGTATCAGCAATTAATGCTGGAAGAAGAGATATATGAAAAGACACGGGTAAACGATGAGAAAAAACGGGCGGAGATCGAGCAGTTCATAAACCGCTTCCGCGCTAAGGCTACTAAGGCAAAGGCGGTTCAGTCAAGGGTCAAGGCATTGGAGAAAAAGGAGCGGCTCGAAAAATTGTCCGACACAAAAAATCTTGACTTTAGCTTTAACTCTGCTCCCTTTTACAGCAAACAGCTTATGGAAGTGAACGACCTGTATTTCGGATTTACATTCGGCGCTCCGTTAATTGACAGATTGAGCTTTTCTGTCGGGAAGAAGGACCGCATCGCTATTATAGGAAAGAACGGCAAGGGTAAGACAACGCTTCTGAACCTTCTTTCCGGGGAATTAGCTCCTTTGAGCGGTGAGGTACGCTGTCACAATGACCTGAAGTTTGCGTATTTCGGACAGACAAATATAAACCGCCTGGACCCGAAGAAGACCGTGGAGGAAGAGATCATGGAAGCACACCCGGACCATAACAGGGGCGCATCGCGCTCGATATGCGGCGTTATGATGTTCTCCGGCGATAATGCGTTAAAGAAGGTCAGCGTCCTCTCCGGCGGGGAGAAGAGCCGTGTGCTTTTAGGTAAACTGCTCGTCAGCCCTGCCAACATGCTTATACTTGATGAACCCACGAACCATCTCGATATGGAATCCACAGATTCCCTGCTTGAGGCGATAGACGACTTCAGCGGCGCTGTAGTCATCGTTACCCACAGTGAAATGATACTCCATGCCATCGCAACACGGCTCATTGTCTTTGACGGCGGGAAGGCAACCCTTTTTGAAGGCACGTATCAGGACTTCCTTGACAGAGTAGGATGGAAAAATGAAAGCGCTCCTGCGCCGTCTGTCGCAAAAGCAGCCGAAAACAAACCTGTAAATAAAAAACAACTCCGGCGGGTACGGGCTGCATTGGTTAATGAAAAATCAAAAACCCTGGGGGCCTTGCAAAGCAGGATCACTGAAATAGAAAAAGAAATCGTAAGCCTGGAAGCAAAGACCGGACTGGACAACAATGAACTTATGGAGGCTTCCGTTAAAGGTGATGGTGAAGCGATCAGGATACTGTCCCAGGCTGTTCACAGCTCACAATCAAAGATCGAATCTCTCTTCTCTGAACTGGAACGTCTTCAAACAGAGCTTGAAAGCAGGACAAAGGAATTTGAACAAAAACTCAGCGGGATGGAGGCATGAAAGCTTGGAAGTGCGTAAGTGAGGAAGCGCGGAAGCGCTAAAAAATCAGGTCTTATACCTCACGACGCAGCAGGTGTGCCCTTACAAGACGGGCATCTTCATAGCTGACTGTGCCGGAGAAATGTTCCACTACGGGCTTAAGCGCCCACTGCTGACAGGATAAAAAGAAATTTTCTATCAGCTGACGCTTTGCCGGTTCGACAAGACGATCCATATCTACATCGCGTCCTTCCATGATCAGACGTTCCATGTGGGATGCTATGGTAGAAGGCGCGAGATTGCGCTGTTTTGCTATATCCTCAAGGGACGTTCCTTTTATGAAAAACTCATAGGTCTCTTCGACCGTATGGCTCTTTTTCTTCTTTTGCGAAGATGATCCGTCGTATGCATTCACGGAATCTACTGCGGGTCTCGATATGCCGGGGTTTTCATCGAGATATTGCCTTATCTCAGCGATAAAATCCTCCCCATACCTTTTGAGCTTTGTATCGCCTACGCCGCCGATCTTTTTCATCTCCGGCAGCGTCGAGGGGAAGCGTCTGCACATATCCTGCAGGGTCCTGTCCGAAAATATGATATAGGGCGGGACCTGCTGTATGTCCGCCAGACTTTTTCTGACACTGCGAAGTTTTTCAAAGAGCGCCCGGTCATATTCCCCACCCTTTTCCGCCGGAGACTTCGTCTTTGCCTCTTCCTTCCTCAATGCCGTGATCTTTTCCCTGCCGAACAATATGTCGGAACCCTTATTTGTAATGTTCAGTACAGGATAAGGAGCGCCTTCCTGCTTGAGCGCTTCCTGAGCAATGAGTTCATCAACAACAGTGCGCCAGTATCTTTTATCCCTGTCTTTGCCCGCGCCGTAGGTCTTGATCTCGTTATGTCCAAGCTCGCGGATGCGCTTAGTATCCGCGCCGGTTACGATGTCTATAATATGCCCCGCCCCGAACCGCTGCCCTGTCCTTGACACTGCCGACATTATTTTCTGCGCCTCGATAGTGATGTCGATCTGTTCAACATTCCCGGAACAGATATCGCAGGCCGCGCAATTGTCAGGAGTATAGTCTTCTCCGAAGAATCCGAGGAGCTGTTTTCTCCTGCAAACATTATGCGACGCATAGCCTGCCATCTGATTCAGCTTCCACATGGCGATGGTACGCTCATTGTTATCCGTTATTTTATCGATGAAATAACGGATCTTGGGAATATCCCCCCTTCCGAAAAACAGCAGACAGCGGGCCGCGCTTCCGTCACGGCCTGCCCGTCCTGTCTCCTGATAATAGCTTTCGATATTTTTGGGGAGGTCGGCGTGGAGAACAAAGCGCACATTGGATTTATCAATGCCCATACCAAAGGCAATGGTCGCCGTGATCACCTGAACTTCATCCCTGTTGAACGCCTCCTGATTATTACTCCGTTCTTCTGAGGACAGCCCCGCATGGTACGGCAGGGCGGAGATTCCCTTTGATTTCAGGAAATCCGCTGTCTCCATTACAGAATCGCGGGTCGTGCGGTAGATGATCCCGGATTCACCCGGATGCTCCAGGAGAAATTCGAGTATCTGTGCTTCCACTCCCGATTTCGCCTTTACCTCATAGAAGATGTTTGGGCGGTTAAAAGATGCGCGCACGATATACGGGCTTCTGAGACCGAGCTTCCTGATAATATCTTCCTGCACCTTTTCGGTTGCCGTCGCGGTAAAGGCAGCAACCGGTACTCCAGGAAACATCACAGGTATGAGAGAAAGGCCGAGATAGTCCGGACGAAAATCATGTCCCCACTCGGATATGCAATGCGCCTCGTCTATGGCAAAGAGTGAAACTGAAGAGGTCTTCAGCCTTTCAAGGAAGTGCCGCATGGCAAATCTCTCCGGAGCGATATAGAGCAGATTCAGCTTGCCGGATTGTAATTTGTGATAGACTCCGGAGACCTCACCGGCATTCATCGAGCTATTCATAAAAGCGGCGGATATCCCGTTCTCAACCGCTGAATCCACCTGGTCTTTCATCAGCGAGATAAGCGGGCTGATGACGACTACGGCGCCGCTCATCAGCTTTGAAGGCAGTTGGTAGCACAATGATTTCCCGCCGCCGGTGGGCATTACCGCAAATACATCTTTGCCGCCGAGTATATTCCTGATAATGGATTCCTGATTAGGACGGAATGTCTGAAAACCGAAAACGGTCTTCAGCGTGTCGAATATCGAAGATTCATTGTGCCTGTCGTTGCCCCCCATAGGCCGTTATTCTAACATAAAGAAAGATGAAGATAATATAGTAAGGCGGAAGTACATAAGAGCGGAAACTGGGGAATATGAATGCTATCAGATCTGAGGAAAGTCGATATGCAAGTCCCCTATTACCACCTCACACATTCTTGATATGTTATTATGTTACAGGGTCCCTGGTGATATAAGCCAGTTCCTGTTTTTTAAACAGGGGCGCATCTAAAAAATACTGACTTAAGTCGTAGTTGCTTTTTAGCAACTCGCCTCTTTTGGAGGCGTTAAATGTCTCTTAAATCGTTAGGGACCTTTTTTATGCCTATGAATGAACTTTCAAATAAAATATGGGTTACTCGAAAATCAAGAATCTATGCTGAGAATCGTCTGTTGCATAATGAAAAATTCTCCTATATATTAATGATTTGGTACTCTCTATTTCTTGTATTTCTATCAATATGGAGTCTTAAAAGAGATAATTATTCTATTGATATTTTCTTATTGTCCGCTTCCGTTGCTGTGCTTGTGTCATCTGTTTTTTTATATTCACAAAGATATTCTGAAAGAGCTATGCGAATACGCCAATGCTACATAAAGTTAGATGAATTAGCTTCAAGGGCAATGCGAGCTGAAGAAAATAAGGACACAGCATTACTCGAAAGTATCCATAATGAATATTCTAATGTACTGTTGAATGTAGAAAATCATATAGACTTTGACTACTTATGCTTTAGATTTTCGAAAAGAAACGATGCAGGATTAGCGCCATCGTTTCAATGGCAGGAAAAAGTCACTTATTACTTTGAGGTTGGCAGGAGAGTGACTTTAAAAGTCTTTCTATTATTATTACCACTAATAGTACTTTCATTTTACTTTTATGGCTGAGTCTGCATCAAAGAAATTTAAACAGGTCTTTACAAAGAAGTATCTCAAGGATATTTACCAAAACAATATTCGATTTAATAGCGCAATTGGTGTTGACAGAGTTAATAAAAAATTATTCGATAAAAACCTCGATAACAATATAGATATTATTTACAGAAAGGTTCATCAAGGAACATACCACTTCTCTCAATATAAAGAAAAGCTCATTTCACGCGGTGCAAATAAATGTCCAAGAGTAATTTCTATCCCAACAATTAGAGACAAACTAACTCAACGTGCTCTCTCTGAAATATTATTTGACGTATATGGAAAAAGCATTCCATTCTTACATAAAGTGATAGGGGATGCAATCAAGTCATTTAACTCGAGAAAGAATAATCATTATATAAGGCTTGATGTTAAGAGCTTTTACCCATCTGTTAAGCACGAATCACTTTTGGATCAAATTTCAAAAAAGATAAGAAAGAGCGAGGTACTTAAACTTATTAGGGGCTCAATTATTCAAGATACCGTTGCTAAACCAAGCGGTCAAAAACAGTGGCAATCTGTTGGTGTTCCTCAAGGTCTCTCTATATCAAATATTTTAGCAAACATTTATATGATCCCTATTGATTTAAAACATGGCTCTCAAGAGGACTATCAATACTTTAGATATGTTGACGATATCATTGTTTTTTGCAATGAAAATAACGTTACGCATTTAAAAAAAGAAATAAATGATGATTGTGATAAGCTGGGGCTTTCTTTACATAAAGAAGGTGAGGATGAGTCCAAGGCAAAAGTTGGCAATATCTCTGAAGAATTTTCCTATCTTGGTTATAAGTTTAGTCCATCAAATATTTCTGTTAGAAAACCGACCATTGACAAGCTGCGAGAATCTATCATTAGGATTTTGACAATCTATAAACATTCACGCGAAAAGAATGTTTCACGTCTTTATTGGAATCTCAACCTGAGAATAACTGGCTGCATATTTGACGAAATGAAGTATGGCTGGATATTTTATTTTTCTCAAATAACTGACATGTCGCTACTTAAACAGCTTGATATATTCTTAGAAAAGCAATTAGAGAGATTTGGTATTTCATCTTATCAAGGCAAAATAAAGAAATTTGTACGAACATATTATGAAATCACAAAGAATTTGACCAGATCGAATTACATCCCAAAGTTTGATAGATATTCCATAAGTCAGAAGAGACAAGTTTTAAGAGATACTTTTGGAATTACAAAAAAGAGGATGACTAAACAAGAAATTGAAATGGAGTTTAGACGTCTTATTTTTAAACAAGTAAAAGAACTTGAACAAGACTTGGCGAGGATTTCGTAATCAACAATGAAACATCCCTTTCCTAAAGATTTCAATCAGTCCATTATTTGGGCCAGAGCAATCATGAATAATATTTCAAAGTGGATTATTTTAGATACCGAGACTACCGGTATTGGTAAAGATGATGTTGTAATTCAGCTTGCAATTATTAATCTTGAAGGTATGCAGGTAATTGATACATTTCTCAAGCCTATCAAAAAAGCGGGAATTTCAAAAGAAGCAATTACAGTACATGGAATTACATATGATAAATTATCTGATGCTCCACATTATAAAGAAATCTATCCTCTGATCCAGGAGAAAATTACTGATAAAAATATTATTGCTTACAATGCAGATTATGATAGGAGATTATTGAAGCAAACTGCTTATCAAGAAGGTGCTCCAACAATAAAAGCAGCTTGGCATTGTGCGATGTTACAGTATGCAAGATTCAAGGGGCAATGGAATGAAAAAAGACAAAGCTATGTATACCAGAAACTACCGGCAGGAGATCATTCGGCAATTGGAGACTGCAGGGCTACATTAAAGATAATAATGGAAATGGCAAGTAAGTCTCTATGTTAGAGGTGCTTTAATTTAGATCCTAATACAGCCAATCCGTCACTACGTGTAGGCACGCCCCTTTCCTTTTGTTACACTTTGTATATTACCACCAATCAAATATCATAGATAATATATTATAAGTATATTAACATTGACATATCCCTAATGATAAATTATTATTAATCAATGCCTACAGTTACATTACAAGGGTTTCAGTGTTCACGATGCAATCATCAGTGGATTCCGAGGAAAAAAGAAGTGGCAAAGGTATGCCCTAAATGCAAGAGTCCTTATTGGGATACGCCACGTAGAAAGACAATTCAAAAGACACATAAACATAACAAGACGTAATGACAGGATATGGGAGATAATCTTACATTCAGCAAGATTGACGACGCGTTTGTAAAGATAGGCTATAGACGTGGCCTGATAAAAAAAGGCTATCAATATGCAGACCTGTTTTCACCAGGCGTACCCATTCGTACTGTGGGGAGGGCTATTTTTGGACAGGAACCATTGGATTACCGTTCTGCCTGTTTTGGTGTTCAAATAGCAGAGCCTAATCGTCCGTCTGCCGCTCTTGTCAATCAATTAAAAGCTCTCGGCGCTCCACAAATATTTGTTTTGAACAATAGCTTCAGTGAACGATGGGTTATTACTGAACGTGAGCCTATCCTCCGGGCGAAATATAAAACTGTCAACTTACCAAACGTCATCACTCAGAATATCAACGAGTGGAATCCCAAAGCTATCATAAGAGCAAAGACAGGATTTGCTAAACCGGCGCCGCAACAGATGGATTTTGTTGATATCGGTCTGCTTCCGGCTCTGGAAAATCAAGCCGCAGAAAAAATTGATTATTTACTAAAAGCAATACTAAATCATACTGAAGAAGAGTTCAAAACGCATAATCTGCATTTTGACTCAGCAACAGTATTCAGAATCGTTTTCGGGCTGTTAGCTGCAAAATTACTTAAAGACCGAGATGTATTAAACTCTATAAACATTGATTTCTCTTTACCACAAAATGCACTTCAAGCAGTAAGCAATCATTATGGATCGTCATTACCGTTTGTTGCTTCAAGCATTCCGGGTGCAACATTAAGAGCTATATCGCAGGAAATAGGCAACAGTTTTTCCTTGCGCAATATATCAGTAGACACTCTTACTTATATATACGAAAATACATTTGTCTCGCCGGAAAGTCGCAAAAAGCTCGGTATTCACAGCACGCCATCTTATGTTGCTGATTATGTCCTTTCCCAAATGCCAATTGGAGACTTGCCGATAAATCAGTGGCATACTACAGATACTATGTCCGGACACGGCATTTTTCTTATCGCTGCCATGCGGAGAATGCGGGATTTACTGCCACAAAATTGGAGCGGGAGAGAGCGCCATAATTTTTTTGTAAAACATTTACACGGGATTGAAATAGAGCCCTTTTCAGTTGAAGTAGCGCGTATGTGTCTTATGCTGGCAGATTTTCCTGAACCAAATGGCTGGGATTTAAAACATCACGATGTATTTGCCGGCAGGACACTTGAGAATGCAGCAGCTAAAACTATGATACTCGTAGGCAATCCACCTTTTGAGAATATTGAAGGCAGAAGCCCTGATACACCAAAGCCTGTTGAACTTTTGAGGCGCGCGTTACCTGCCTTGCCAAATCAGGCTTTAATTGGTTTAGTTCTACCACGTTCTTTTGTTGATGGGTCTGACTATAAGAAAGAGCGTGAAACGATCCTAAATAATTTCGAATTAATTTCCCTAACCGGCCTGCCTGACCGTATCTTCTTGCATTCCGATATGGAAACAGCAATTATTGTCGCTCGGAAACATCAACCTCGAAGCAAGGGAAGCGTAGTGTATAGGGAAGTAAAAGATCATGAACGAGAAACGTTCCGTATCAGACATCAAGTTACATGGGAGGATAAGGTTCCACAGTCCTATTTTGAAGACAAAATGAATGGACGGCTTGTAGTCCCTTTGCTGCGTGAAGTTTGGGAACGATTAGAGGGATGTATTCAGCTTGGCAAAATAGCAGATATCAGTATCGGAGTTCAATATAAGCCGAAGTTAGAGGAAGAAGAATTAAGGGAGATAGTTCGACTTAAGCCTTTCTCAGGGTCGAAGCTGGGTATTTACAATGTTACAGAAGGTTTTAATCAATTCATGGCAGATGATACTGTCTATATGTCAACAGAGAAAAAATATCGGCGATTTGAAAACTCTAAAGCATGGGATTTACCATGGGATAAATCTAAAATAATCGTCCCGGCTTCACGCATGTCAAGAGGCGCATGGCGTTTTTCAGCGGCAATTGATAAAGACGGACTTATTGCGAGTCGAAGATTTTACTGTATCTGGTCGAAATCTGACTCCTATCCTGTTGAAATATTGGCAGCATTGTTAAATTCCCCTGTAGCTGAAGCGTTTGTTTATTCGCACAGCTTCCAAAGAGATATTACCAAACATATCTATTCATCCATACCTGTTCCGAATATATCTGTTGATGCTTGGCATATTATTTATTCACTGGTAAGTCATTATTTAGAATCTATAAAAGAAAATGATAAAGATAAAGCTAAAAAAACACTCCTTCAGATAGATGCCGAAGTGTTAAAACTCTATAACCTCTCTCCTCGATTAGAAAGAAAACTTTTGGATATTTTCTGGGGGCAGCAGCGTCCTGTTCCCTTTGAGTTTACGGGATACATCCCATTAGAGATTGATTCATGGATCCCGTTGCATATATATGTATCAAAACGATTCAGAGAGTCTACGCTTGAACAAATTTTGAAACGCGTTCCGATTATTCATGATTCTGAGTTTGTAAATTATCTTAAAAGTATCGGCATGGAAGAGTAATGAAACACCGAGATTGTCTGCTCGACACAAATATTATTGGGAATATTATAGAGTTGATATCCGGCTGCAATACAGATGAATCAGATCCATTACAGATGCACTGGGACATAAAAAAGCAACACGCATTCTTATGTCCTATAACAGTCGGTGAGATTGAATACGGGCTTCGAGTTGCACCGGATGAAAATCTGGAAAGACATAGATTGGTTCGTGAGTTTTTGTCCCAATGTGTCATTTTAAATATTGATGATAACATCGCACGTGATTATTACGCTGATCTTCGAGCAAGGCTTTTTGATTATTGTGCCCCAAGGAATAAAAGAGAGAGAAAAAATTACAACAAGAGAGTAGAGGAATGGAAAGACCCTGCTACATCAAAAGAGATTAAAATACAAGAAAATGACCTATGGATTGCAGCCGTTGCAATGGCTCACAATCTCATATTGGTTACTCGTGATAAGATGGATGCAATAAAGAAGGTTGCCGGTTCAGATATAGTATTTGAAAACTGGCTGGAGTGATGGAAGTCTTAGGAATGAAGAAAAAGCTTATATAGTGTAATATTACTCTCCCTCAGAAAGATCGCGTATACCATTCCTCAAAGCCATTTCTCATGTACTTATCTATAGCTATCAGCGGCAGAAGAAAAGTACGGAAGAACAAACGTGGAACACTGTCGCAAGATATCCACGATTCTTTATTACCCAAACACGTTCAGCGAATAAAGGAGCAGCAGTAATCGGTGAGCACTTTGACTTTGAGCGAGAATTTTGCATTGGCAGGGACTTCAAATGACTCTCCGCCCTTGATAGTTTTCCATTCGCTCTCTCCGGGCAGGAGCACGTCTAAATCCCCTGAAAGGAGGCTCCACAAGTCTTACAAATAATTTACAAATATCTTAAAAATTATTTATGATTTAATTAATGCCAAAGTTGAAAATCCAGATATCAAACCGATGTCAAATGAATATCCGCTTTTTAAAAACGGTTGTTTCGGCTTCCCTTTGCCTCTTCGTTGTCCTTTCATGGCTGCAGCCGGCATACGGGGGATCGGATACTAAAACTGTTGTTTCAGTCCCCATTCTCCTGTACCACCGTTTCGGTCCCGCGGTTGCAGACAGCATGACGGTTACTACTCCTGTTTTTGAATCTCATCTTAAATATCTCAGGGACAACGGTTATACCGTGATACCGCTCAAGCAGCTTGTTGATTACCTTCTCAAGAAAGGCGCTCCTCCGCTCCCCGGGTCAGTGGTGATAGTTGCAGATGACGGTCATAAATCGGTATACACGGATATGTTCCCCCTCATCAGGAAATACCATGTTCCGGTAACGCTCTTTATTTATCCTTCTGCCATATCAAATGCGTCATACGCCATGACGTGGGAGCAGCTCAGGGAAATAAAAAAATCCGGTTTAATTGATTTTCAGTCCCATTCATACTGGCACCCCAATTTCAAAAAAGACAAAAAGAAAATGACCCCGGCGGAATATGAAAAGTCCGTGCAGATGCAGTTGAGGAAATCAAGGGAGAAGCTCGAGAAGGAACTGGATGTAAAAGTTGACATGCTGGCATGGCCCTTTGGAATATACGACGACGAACTTGTCCGGAAAGCGGCGGAATCGGGTTATGCAGCCGCAGTTACAATTGAACGGCGTAATGCAGGCAATGCCGACAATATCATGACCCTGCCGCGTTATCTGATGATTGATGCAGACAGGGGAAAGACTTTTGAGAGTTTGCTGAAGGGGAACGCTGTTCAATCCAACACTGTCTATTAAAATCCGATTTCATAAATACTTCCTTTTTTTTGCATCTTTTTGAATCAAAAGACAATTTTAGCCCTTTTAATCGACAGAATTCCTCGATGCTTTGCATCGGGGTTAATTATCTACTCCTTTGTCTGTTATTCCCGCAGTCTTTTGAGCGGGAATCCAGAGTCTTTTCATAAGGAACTGGATTCCGGCTTAAGGACTGCCGGAATGACAGCATTAAGGCATTTTAGTGTCGGATAACATCTTTGTCTTTTGGATACCTCGCAGCTCTGTTGCGGGGTAGTTCATTGTCATTCAACTTTTACCTGTAAAAGCCGATAAGAATAATTGATGAGAACATATGAAAGAGCTGTAATAATAATATTGCTGTTTGCAATATTATTTTTGCCTTCACCCGGCTGCGCATCAGGTTATCTGACAGGGAAAGTCGTCGATCTTTTCACGGGGCTGCCGATAAAAGGGGCCTTTGTTACCTCAGGTACTGAAGTTGTACTGACAGATAAAAATGGCGCGTTTTTTACAAAAACTGACGAAAATTCATTATCTGTCAGGGCGCATGGGTATTTAAGGGCTGAACTTTCAGTGGGAACAAACGTCCTCACCATACCGCAGCTTATCAAGCTCACTCCTTTTACGCCAAAGGCGCTTTATCTTACCGTTTACGGAATCGGAGACAGGGAGATAAGAAAATCGGCTGTAAAACTCATAGAAGAGACCGAACTCAACGCCCTCGTCATCGATGTAAAGGGCGACAGGGGGATGATACCTTATAAAAGCTCAATTCCCCTCGCATCAGAATTAGGGGCGCAGAAGATAATCACGGTCAGGGATATTGACGGTCTTATGAAGGACCTGAAGGCAAAAGGCATATACACAATTGCGCGTATTGTTACCTTCAAGGACAATCTCCTTGCGCAGGCAAGGCCTGATCTGGCGGTCAAGCGCAACGGGACTGTGTGGAAGGACCGGGAAAATCTGTCATGGGTAGACCCGTCCAAAAAAGAGGTCTGGGATTATAACATCAGTATCGCGATAGAGGCTGCAAAACTCGGGTTCGATGAGGTGCAGTTTGATTATGTAAGATTCCCTGATACAAGGGGACTTGTGTTTTCCGTTCCGAACAATGAAGAAAACAGGACAAGAGCAATATCGGGATTTCTTGCTGAGGCAAAAAAGAGACTTGCTCCTTACAATGTTTACCTGGGGGCGGACATCTTCGGCTATGTCTGCTGGAATACTAATGATACGGATATAGGCCAGAAGATTGAAGCCGTCTCCGCAATCGTCGACTACATATCACCTATGCTCTATCCTTCGGGTTTTCAATTCGGCATACCCGGATACAGGAACCCTGTGGCCCACCCTTATGAAATCGTTAACCTCTCCCTGAAAAGGGCTATGGAACGTACAAATCTTCCGCCGACCCGTTTCAGGCCGTGGCTGCAGGCATTTAAGGATTACGCCTTTGACGGGAGGCATTTTACAGCCGCCGAAATAAGCGATCAGATAAAAGCATCTGAAGAATCAGGCTCTAATGGCTGGATGCTCTGGAATCCCCGCAATAGTTATTCACAAAGCGGCTTAAAAAGAGAAGACAGAAAATTCATGACGACTTACATAAACCTTAGCGGATCTCTATCCCCCAAAGAAGCAGGAAAATCGTCAGGCGCCCTTGAATCATGGTCGGCTCTGTCCTATACTAATTAATGAGCCTGTCCATAAAGTCAAACACTGAAGCGTTATTCCCGCCGTCTGTTGAGCGGGAATCCAGTCTTTTTAATAAGTTCTGGATGCCCGATTAAAGACCCCCGATTACGACATTCGAGGGCAGGCTTCGGGCATGACAAAAATAAAAAATAGCAATTTATGGACAAACACTATTTAATAAGTTCCTGTTAAAAAAAGGATACATTATTTGTGATAAAGAGCTTTTGTATTGCAGCAATATCAGTTCTTTTTGCATTTCCCCTTTTCGCCTCACCGTCGAAAGAAAACTTATCGGCGTCTGTGCCGGAACCTACCAAAATGCATTTGGGCCGGATCCCGGATGTTGTAAACGACGCCGTCGCACAGGGGGAAGTGCCGGGGGCTGTCATAGTAATCGGCAATCATGAAGGCGTTATCTACCGCAGCGCATTCGGCAACCGGGCCGTGACGCCGGAAAAACTTCCCATGACCCCCGATACCATTTTTGACCTCGCGTCTCTCACAAAGGTTACAGCCACCACGACAGCAGTTATGCAGCTTGCTGAAAATGAAAAGCTGAATCTGAATGACCCTGTCGTCAAATACTGGCCTGAATTCGGCGTAAACGGAAAGGACAGGATCACAATCAGCCATCTGCTTACGCATTATTCAGGGCTCAGAGCGGATTTGTCCATAAAGCCGAAGTGGGGAGGATATGACAGGGCGCTCAAAAAAATTATTGCGGAGAAACCGAAATATCAGCCAGGTACGCATTATATATACAGCGATATAAATTTCGAAATTCTCGGCGAGCTCGTTAAGCGTATTTCAGGACAGCCTCTCGAGAAATATTGTGAAGAACATATCTTCAAACCGCTCAGGATGAAAGACACCTGTTTCAATCCTTCCAGGACATTACGCAATCGCATCGCGCCAACTGAATATAAAGACAGGAAAAGAAAAACGCTGCTCTGGGGACAGGTCCATGATGTGATAGCCCTCAGGACCGGCGGCGTGTCGGGGCACGCCGGACTCTTTTCAACAGCAGACGACCTTTCCGTATTTGCACAGATGCTTTTAAACGGCGGCAGCCTTCATGGTGTTCAGGTCCTCAAGTCCCGGACAGTCGAAAAGATGACCAGCCCGCAGTCTCCCGCCGGTCAGGTACCGCTTCGCGGATATGGATGGAATATCGACGCGCCTCTTAGTCCAAACCGCGGAGAACTGCCCCCGGCAGGTTTATACTACCATACCGGTTACACCGGCACCGCCATATGGATTGACCCTGTTACAGAAACCTTCGTCATCGTGCTGACCAACAGGGTCCATCCCGACGGCAGGGGCGATGCCGGGCCGTTGCGCAAGAAGATCATTGAACTTGTGTCGGAGGCCTTTGAGCCGCTTTCAAAAGAGAATATACTCGCAAAAAGACCACTGCTTTCCGAATATTATAAGAATCCCACCGGGTCCCTGCCTACCGGACAGGCAGGCCCCTTTGTCAAAGTGGGACTTAATAGTTCCCCCACTTTAACAAAGGGGGGTGAGGGGGGATTTCTTGAAAAAATCAGCTCTGCGAATAATCAAAATGTTCGGACCGGCATCGATGTCCTGTCCGCTGAAAATTTCGCCTCACTGAAAGGTTTGCGCATCGGCCTTATTACCAATCATTCAGGTGTTGATTCATCCGGCAGGCGAACGCTCGATCTCATTTATAACGCAAAGAATATAACCCTGTCTGCCGTATTCAGCCCGGAGCATGGTCTTTACGGCACTGAGGACAATAAAATCGCCTCGGCAGCAGAATCCGTAACCGGACTGCCTGTATACAGCCTATACGGTGACGCTTTGAAACCCGCCCCCCGTATGCTCGACGGACTCGATGCGCTGGTATTCGATATACAGGATGCAGGCGTCCGCTTCTATACCTACATATCAACAATGGGATATGCGATGGAGGCTGCGGCAAAAAACGGAATAGCTTTTTATGTCCTCGACAGGCCGAATCCTGTCACCGCCTCGCTGGTCCAGGGCCCGGTTATGGATAAGGACATGAAATCTTTCACAGGTTACTTTCCACTGCCTATAAGACATGGGATGACGGTCGGAGAACTGGCAGAGATGTTTAATGAAGAGTACGGGATCCACGCGGATTTGCACGTAATCAAAATGAACGGCTATAAACGCGCAGACTGGTATGATGAGACCGGCCTTCGCTGGATAAACCCTTCGCCGAACCTGCGCTCGCTCACAGAGGCAGTCCTTTATCCCGGGGTTGCAATGGCGGAAGGCGCAAACGTAAGCGTAGGTCGGGGGACCGACACGCCCTTTGAACTACTCGGCGCCCCATGGATCAACGCTGAGAAATTGTCTGGGTATCTGAACAGCAGGCACATACAGGGCGTAAAATTTTCACCTTCACATTTCACACCCAACAGCGATCATTACAAAAACAAATTATGTCACGGCGTCAAGATTCTCCTGACCGACAGGCAGACACTGGACTCCGCCGCACTGGGGATTGAGATCATAAGCGCGCTGCATAAACTTTATCCAAAAGACTTCCGACTTAATGATACCTTGGGTCTCATCGGCTCACGCAAAGTAATGCAGGAGATCAGAGACGGTTTTGATCCTAAGATCATCGAGGTGAACTGGCAGGAACCGCTCGCACAATTCCTCAAGCAGCGGGAGAAATATTTACTGTATCAGTGAGACGCGTTACTTATCGATTCTCACCGCGCACGCCTTGTATTCCGGGGTGCCGGTGATCGGGTCTCTGTGTTCTGAGGTCAGGATATTTGAAAGTGCATTTTTGTGATGGAATGTTAAAAATACGTTGCCTGCCTGCGAGCGGTTCGTCACTTTGGCCTTTACTTTAATCTCGCCCCGTTTTGAAGAGACTTTTACCCGATCACCATTTTTGATATTAAGCGCCTTCGCATCTTCCGGATTTATCTCAAGCAGTTCTTCAGGTACAAGTTCCATAATCCCCGGAACCCTTCTGGTCATGGAGCCGTTGTTATAGTGTTCACGGATCCTCCCGGTTATCAGCACAAATGGATATTTCTTGTCCGGCACTTCGCCCGAGCCTTTGTGGTCGAGCGCCATGAATTTCGCAAGCCCTCCAGGCCTGGAGAACAAATCTGAATATAAAGTCGTGGTCCCGGGATGGTCCTTTGTCGGACAGGGCCATTGTATGCCTCCGTTATCAAGACGATCGTAGCTGATACCACCGTAGATCGGCACCAGGCCTGCAATCTCATCCATAATCTCGGACGGATGATTATAATGCATCGGATAGCCCATCAGTGTTGAAAGCTTGCTGATAACCTGCCATTCAGCCATCCCCGCTAAAGGTTCAATTGCCTTTCTCACGCGCTGAACCCTGCGCTCGCCGTTTGTGAAGGTCCCGTCCTTTTCAGCGAAACTTGCACCCGGCAGTATCACATGAGCAAATCGCGTTGTCTCGGTATGAAAGATATCCTGTACTACAAGAAACTCCACCGACTCAAGCGCTTTCCATACATGATTAAGATCGGGGTCTGTCTGCGCCGGGTCTTCCCCGAGTATAAACAACCCCTTGAAATTCCCCCTCTTGCATTCATCAAGCATCTCAACGGATTTGAGTCCGGGTTTGGGGCTTATTTTAACGTTCCATGCCTTCTCGAATTTTGCGCGTAATTCCGGATTTGTTACAGATTGATAACCCGGAAGCGTGGCAGGCAAGGGTCCGAGGTCTGAAGCTCCCTGAACATTATTTTGCCCCCTGAGAGCCATGATGCCTGTTGACGGCCTGCCGAGGTGTCCGCAGACAAGCGCAAGGTTGGCGATCGCCATTGCGTTTTCTGTGCCTGTCTGGTGTTCGGTAACACCGAGACCGTAAACAATCATCGCCTTGTCGGCGTGGGAATATAAACGCGCCGCTTCAATGATGTTCTCTTTTGAAACTCCGGTAATTTTCTCAACACGATCAAGATCGTACTCCTGAACCTTTGCCTTGAGTTCATCAAAACTTTCAGTCCTCTTTGCAATAAATTCTTTATTCTCCCAGCCGTTTTGCAGTATCACATTTACAAGGCCGTTCAGCATGGCGATGTTGCTGCCGGGTTTCAGGTTGAGCCACACGTCAGCACGTTTTGCCATCCATGTCTTTCTGGGGTCGCCCACAACGAGCTTTGCACCTTTGCGGAGGGCCGCTTTAAGCCAGATGGAGACTATGGGATGCGCCTCTGTCGGGTTGGA
Source organism: Nitrospirota bacterium (assembly GCA_016215115.1). Classification (GTDB taxonomy): domain Bacteria; phylum Nitrospirota; class Thermodesulfovibrionia; order UBA6902; family UBA6902; genus SURF-23. Next base: position 40,082 of record JACRLN010000025.1, on the reverse strand, counting down.
TCCGAACAGAAACAGCGTATCTATATCCGGCATTTGTGATAATGAATTCGTAGCAGCGCCTGCTCCGAGGCTGGTGGCCAGACCGGCCACAGTAGGGGCGTGTCAGACACGCGCGCAATTGTCTACGTTGTTGGAGCCGATTGCGCATCTCACCCATTTTGAGAGGAGGTAGTTTTCCTCGTTAGTGCATCTGGATGATGAAAACCCTCCGGATTTTTCTGGTCCGTGTTTATCAATAAGTTCTTTAAACTTTGCAGCTATCAGTTCAAGCGCCTCATCCCAGGTGGCTTCGTGAAAGCTTCCGCCCCTTCTAATGAGCGGCGTTTTTATCCTCTCGGCGCTGTGAATGAAATCATAACCGTAACGCCCCTTTATGCAGAGATTGCCTTTGTTCACAGGAGCGTCATAATCAGAAGTTACCTTTACGACTTTATTGTTCTTTACGTTCAAAAAGAAGTTGCATCCCGTCCCGCAGTAGGAACAGGTAGTCTTCACTTTTTTCATTTCATAGGAGCGTCCCCTGCCTCTGCCCTTCCTGTCTGTAAGAGCGCCGGTGGGGCAGGTGGATACGCATTGCCCGCAGAATTCGCAGTTGGCCAGGGAGCGGGGTTTTCTAAATGCCGTGTCGGGCATTGTATTAAAACCTCTTCCGACAAGCTCGATCGTTCCTGCCATTACCACTTCATTGCATATCCTCGTACACCGTCCGCATAAAATGCACTTATTGGGTTCATATGTTATGAAAGGGTTGTCTTCTCTGATCGGCAGGTTCCACATCTCGCCCTCAAAACGCTTGCCGTCCACTCTATATTCATACGCCAGGTCTTGCAGATCGCAGGCGCCTGTCTGCTCGCACCTCATACAGTCATTAGGGTGGTTTGAGAGGATCAGGGAGATGAGGTTTCTTCTTATCCTTGTTATCGCGCTGCTTTCCGTGCTGATCTCCATGTTGCTTGTCACGGGAGTGGTGCATGAAGGCAGGGGCCTGTTAACGCCCTTTACCTCCACTATGCAAAGGCGGCAACCGCCGTAAGCCTCAAGGCGCTCATCGTAGCAGAGTGTGGGTATCCTGATCCCGGCCTTCCTCGCCACCTCAAGAATCGTGTCTTCTTTCTCGCAGGCGATGTCTTTGCCGTTTATCTTTATAGTTAGTTGTTTGTCAGTCAACTTCTACCTCCAAATAATTTTCCTCTTAAAGCTGCTGTTGCCGTCATTCCCGTGAAAACGGGAATCCAGGTTTTCTTATCCAGACCTTCTGGATTCCCCGATCAAGTCGGGGAATGACGATATCAATAACTTTCCCTTTCATTCCCAGACGTAATCAACCAGTTTCATGAATTTGTCATTCATCTCACGCAGTATTTCACAGATGGCAATAGTCATTTCACGGACAATCTTGTATGCAGTTTGAGGAGTTTCTGCTAAAAGTTTATCCATATCGGCTTTTGTCATAATAAATACCTTTGTATCTTCCAGTGCTTCCACCGAAGCCGAATGTGAGCGGCCGTCCAGGATAGAAAGTTCTCCAAAGAAATTGTTCGGTTTCAATACTGCCAATATCTGCTTTCCCTCTTTGGTCCTTCTGGTTACCCTGACTTTTCCATAATCAATAATCTGCAGCCCCTGTTCGGCGCTGTCTTCTTCCCAGACCACGGTGCCTTTCGGATAAAAGGCTTCCTTCATTATAGTTGAGATTTTTTCGAGTTCTTCCTGCGTAAAATCCTTGAATAATATTATTTCCTTTAATCTTCTTGTACTGATCATATTACCCCCATGAATAATTACATGATTGATTTAAACGGACATGCCTCAAAGCAGGCCCCGCATTTAATACATTTTAATTTATCTATTACTGCCTTCTTCTTCGGCTCCCACATAATAGCGCCCGAAGGACACACCCTGAAGCATTTGCCGCACATCTTGCAAAGTTCAGCGCTTACAATATATTGACGTAAGGCCTTGCATACATGCGCAGGACATATGCCGTCTTTAATATGCGCCTCATATTCATCCCTGAAAAAATTGATTGTTGAAAGAACTGGATTCGGCGCTGACATTCCAAGACCGCATAAGGATGATAATTTTATATCTGTTCCGAGTTCTATAAGAAGTTCTATATCTCCTTCCCTGCCTTTGCCCTCTGTTATTCTTGTCAGTATCTCGAGCATCCTTTTTGTTCCAACCCTGCAAGGGACGCATTTGCCGCAGGATTCATGCTGTGTGAAGGACAGGAAAAATTTCGACATATCAACCATGCACGTAGCGTCATCCATTACAACCATTCCGCCGGAGCCCATCATGGAGCCGATGCTGATCAACGATTCGTAATCTACAGGCATGTTAATATGCGAAGCCGGTATACAGCCGCCTGACGGCCCGCCTGTTTGCACAGCCTTTAACTTGCGGTTTTTCTCCATTCCGCCGCCGATATCATAAATAATTTCCTTCAGCGATATGCCCATAGGCACTTCGATGAGACCGGAATTTTTTATCTTTCCGGTAAGGGCGAACACCTTGGTCCCTTTGCTTTTTTCTGACCCTATGGATGCGTACCATGAAGCGCCTTGAGTAACAATAGATGGAAGGTTTGCAAGCGTCTCGACATTATTAATAACCGTCGGTCTCCCCCACAAACCTTTATTTACAGGGAATGGGGGTTTTGAACGCGGCATCCCGCGTTTGCCCTCAATTGAGGCTATAAGCGCAGTCTCCTCACCGCAGATGAAGGCGCCGGCGCCCTGTTTGATTTTTATATCAAAATCAAAGCCGCTGTTAAAAATATTTTTACCTAAAAAACCTTTTTCTGCGGCCTGCCTGATAGCTATCTCCAGCCGCTCTATGGCAAGAGGATACTCTGCACGTATATAAATATAACCGTAAGTTGATCCAATCGCATAACCGCCGATAATCATTCCTTCCAGCACTGAATGGGGATTGCCTTCAATAACAGACCGGTCCATAAATGCTCCGGGGTCGCCTTCATCTGCATTACAGATAATGTATTTAGGCGTGCCTTTGGACATGCTGCAGAGCTCCCATTTCAGACCTGTGAGAAAGCCTGCTCCTCCCCTTCCGCGAAGTCCCGACGCCTTTACCTCTTCAATCACCTCAAAAGGCGTCAAAGAGAGGGCTTTTCGGGCGCCTTCATATCCGCCTATTCCAAGGTATGCGTCTATATCTTCAGGGTCGATTTGCCCGCACTGTTTAAGAAGTATCTTTGTCTGTTTGTCATGAAAGGTGTGATAATCGGGGCCGACAAGCCATTCCTCAACGGGATTACCGTTTAAAATATGTTCCCCTACAATACGGCTCACCATTTCAGGCTTTATAAACTGATAAGTTGATAAAATCCCTTCGAGAATGACGTCTACCAGCACGTCCTTTGCGCAAAAACCGCGGCAGCCGGTCTTGTTTACGCATTTTTTCTCAACATGCGCTTTGAGGCCATGAACATCAAGTTCTTTATAAAAAGCATCAATGACATCGCTGCTGCCGGCGGCAAGCCCGCCTGTGCCCACACAAACCCTGATGGTTAGTTCTTTTATTGCCGATTTTTTTGCGTTCGTTTCCCCTTTTTTAGTTTTAGTCGCCGTCATCTTGTCTATCCGCCTTTATTCCGTGTTATGCCGAACCTGTTTCTTCATCCTTTCATGCCGATAAATCTCTAACGCTGTGAACTCTTTTCAAATTCTTTTAGTGTTTTTGACGCCTTTTCCGGAGACATATTGCCGTATACTTTTTTATTTATTATAAGGACCGGAGCGATACTGCATGCCCCGACACACGCCAGTTTCTCAATTGTAAATTGACCGTCATCAGTAGTGTCTTCACCTTCGGCGACTGCCAGATCCGCCCTGATACGGTTGATCATAGGCTCCGCCCCTTTCACATGACATGCCGTCCCGCAGCATGCAGTTATAATATTCTTGCCGCGGGGTTTTAAATAAAACTGCGCATAGAAAGTTACTACACCAAAGAAATTGCTTGCGGGGATATTAAGCTTTTCAGAAAACCAGAATATAGTTTCCTCGGGAATATATCCAAAAGCCTCCTGAACATCCTGAAGTATGGAAATTACACTGCCTTTTTCATCGTGATACTTATCAAGAATCTGTTCACATTTTTTCTCTATCATAAAAACCACCTTGATCGGGGATTGAGTGAATTTATAACAGCTTATCAAAGTAAATATTCTTAACCTGAAAAAGGATAAATATTTTATCGAAAAAAAACAATTAAATCAAATCAGAGACCGCACGCTCCCTTTTCGCTTCGGCGAACCCTCCTGCGTGCGTGCGGTTGCTCGCGATGATAGCGCAACAAAACTTTATGCGTTTGCATTAGTAAGACAGTTCAATAACAAGTGCGTTTTTAATACGCTTTAAATACGCCCTTGACAAGATGGATGCAAATCTGGTTTTATTGGTTAATTAATAATGACTTGTATAGGGAGTGGCTTTTTGATATTATTTATGCAAATAATGATTTATTTATAAATTAAGTGTTATCAGGAGAAAGAATTAAAGTATTTTTTAGTTATTGCCGATAAGGTTCATTATATAAAACAAATAACGTGAAAATGGTTAAATAAGTCAGTTACCTGATGCGAGAATATAGTTTGAACAAGGAAAAGTCGTTTACAGGAAAGACTATTTTGAATTTTTATCGCACTGTCAAAATAGTCTTTTTTTCACAAAAAAATTAGTTGGGAGAAAATTATTTTAAATGATATTCGGGAAAAAAAGTATAGCTGGACTTGATATCGGGTCCAAACATATCAAGATTGTTCAACTGAAAGCTGTCAAAGGTAAATATCATCTTGAACGGTTGGGAATTACTACCCTTGAGCCGGAATTAATAGTAGACGGTTCCATACTCGATTCATCCCGTGTTGTTGAAGCAATCAAGGGATTAATTGCAACTGCTAATATTACTATCAAGGATACAGCACTATCCCTCTCCGGGCATTCATCTGTAATCATAAAAAGGGTTTCCCTTCCACAGATGTCTGAAGATGAATTAAGTGAATCAATAAAATTTGAAGCAGAGCAGTACATCCCGTTTGATATTGAAGACGTTAATCTTGACTTTCAGATACTTGGTCTTGCAGATAAAGAGAATATGATGGACGTCCTCATTGTTGCTGCCAAAAAAGATAAGATCAATGAATATGTAACCGTGGCAAAAGAGGCGGGACTTAATCCTGTGATTGTTGATGTTGATGCATTCGCTCTCGAAAACATGTATGAACTCAATTATGAGGTAAATCCGGAAGAAAATATTGCAATTGCAAATATCGGAGCCAGCATGATTAATATTAATATCCTGAAAGGCGGAATTTCTGTTTTTACAAGAGACAGCGCAGTCGGCGGTAATCTGCATACCGAGGCATTACAGAAAGAGTTTACTTTATCATATGCCAATGCCGAGAAGCTGAAACAGGAAGGGACGATGGAGGGTATTTCACGGGAGGATGTGCAAGCAGTATTGGTTTCTGCTTCTGAAGATATAATTGCAGAAATCTCCAGGTCCTTTGATTACTTCAGAGATACAACAAACTACGAGAATATTAATGAGATAATTCTGTGCGGCGGTGGAGCTCTTACTGCCGGATTTGTCCCTTTACTGTCTGAGAAGGCCGGAATAAATGTTAAGATGGCTGAGTCACTGAAAAATATTCATATACCGGACTCTTTTGATAGGGAATACTTAAAGAAAATGGAGCCTATTGTATCCGTTGCCGTAGGTCTGGCATTAAGGAGAATAGGGGACAAATGATAAGGATAAATCTTTTACCAACCAAAAAGCCTTTAAAAGTCCCGCCTGTTTTTGTATATGGGGTTATCGGTATAGTCATATTGTTTATAGCACTGACTATTTTCACTCTTTATCTGAATAATAAGGTTTCTAACATGCAGACTGATATGTCCGCAAAAGAAAAGAGACTGAATGAACTGAAGCAGGCGATAATAGAGGTACAAAATTATGAGAAAGACAATAAGGAGTTACTTGAAAAAACCCAGATTATTGAGATCCTGAAAAAAGACCAGATTGTACCGTTAAGGCTCCTTGATGAAGTAAGTGAAAGGCTTCCTAAAGGAGTATGGCTTACTGTTTTGTCTGATAAAAACAGGGTTATTAATATTGAAGGATATGCACTTACAAATTATGACCTTGTAGGATATGTCCAGAACTTAAAAGAGTCGAAATATCTTACTGATGTTATGCTGGTTGAATCACGGCAGACAGCAATTGAGTCCATCCCGGTTTACAAATTTAAACTAACTTTCAAGATAAAGGTTTAGAATTATGGCAATTAATATAAACATTAACTTTAATAAAATTAAAAATCTTCCCACTAAGCTGCAGGTACTTATATTTACACTGCCAGCTCTTCTTTTCATTATATTGTTTGTTGTTATGATTTTTTTGCCAAAGAATACAGAGATTAAAAACCTCAATGCAAAAATTACAAAATTGAACCAGGAAATTGCAAGCAGCCAGGAAAAGGTCAAAATACTTGATAAACTTATAGAAGAAAATAAATTATTGAAAGCAAAACTTGAAAGTTTAAAAGAACAACTTCCTGAGGAAAAAGAGGTTTCTGTGCTGCTTAAGCAGATATCTGAATTAGGGCTTCAATCGGGTCTTGAAGTACTGCTGTGGAGACCAGAGGCAAAAAAGACCAGTCCTGAAAATCTTTATGTAGAGATACCTGTTAAAGTAGAAGTATTAACGGCTTATCACAATCTAGGAGTCTTTTTTAGTCATATCAGCAGGCTGCCTCGTCTTGTGAATATTTCGGATATAGACTTAAGCATTAAAGCCCAGAAGGGTAAGGAAAAAGATGGGCTTATTACTGCTGCCTTTACGGCACGTACATTTGCATCGGTAAGCACTGATGAAATAGTTAAGGGTGAAGAGGGAAAAGACAAGAAGGAGAAAAAATGAAAGGAAAAGCGGGATTATGAGACTTCTCACTACTTTTATCATCACGGTATTTATCTTTATCTCTGCTTTTTCAGGCTGTCAAAGCAAACCACCCTCACCGCCGGCTAAAACAGTAAAACCACAAGGGCAAGTAAGCCCTTCACCCCAGCCTGAGGTGAAACAATTGCAAGCACCGGCACAGGAAACAATGCAGGAAGAAGGGTACGTTTATCAGCCGCGGGACAGGAGGGATCCTTTTGTATCGCTTATAATACCTACACAAAAATCGCAAAAAAAGGGAGCCGGCAAGGTCGGCACACTTGAAAGTTACGATATCAGCGAATTTAGATTATTAGCTATTGCCGAAAAAGGTGAAAAATATTTTGCACTTCTTGCTACACCTGATAATAGGGCTTTTACGGTAAGCAAAGGAGCAATTGTTGGTTATAACAAGGGAAGAGTTGAAGAGATAACAAAGAATAAAGTGTTAATTGTTGAATATTCTAAAGATTATAAAGGGGATATTCACCCCAAACAAATAACTTTAGAGTTTTTAAAAGAGAGGTAAAATAATGCGAATCAGAAAAACATTTTTATTTTTTATTTTCTTGTTTTTTTGCAGTTTTCTGACATTTAATGTCCGGTCAGAAGGACCTCCGGCAAAAAGTTCAGAGATTACAGCGATAGAAGTAAGGGAAAATAATGGAAAGACCGAGATTAAAATAATGTCAGATTCTCCTTTTAATTATACCCTTTACAAGGCCTCTGATCCTTATCAGTCTGTAGTTGAGTTACAGAATGCAGGGCTTGGTGAATTTAGGGATAAGATAATATTTGACAGGGCCGGTGTTTCAGAAATAATTCCCATGGTGGATGAGAGTTCTCCAGATATCTCAAAACTTAAGATTGTCTTTACTGCGCCAGTGGATGTCATGCCTTTATATAAAGATAAAACCCTTATCCTTGCTTTTGTGAACCCGGAAAGAGAAACAGGAAATGCCAGGGCAGAGACAGAAGGCGCGCTGTCTGAAGAACCGGTTGAAAAAAAGAAACCTTTTGAGAGCAATGAATATGTTGGAGAAAAGATAAACATTGACTTTCAGGATGCTGATCTCATTCATATATTCAGACTCATTGCTGATATAAGCGGTTATAACTTTGTCGTGAGCCCTGACGTTAAAGGCAAGTTTTCCATGAAACTTATTGATGTACCCTGGGATCAGGCCCTTGAGGTCATACTTAGAAATTATGGTCTTTCAAAGACAATGGAAGGAAATATCATCAGGATAGCTCCTACTTCCGTAATTGCCAAAGAAGAAGAAGAAATTGCACAGGCAAAAGAATCGCAGGAAAAATCCGGTAATCTCATCACAAGAATATATGCGGTTAATTATGCCAGTGTTGAGGAAATCAAGAAGTCAATTGAGACAGCCAAGATACTTACGAAAAGGGGATTTATCAGCGCTGATCCGAGGACCAGTTCGGTCATCATAAAAGATGTGGAAAAAATGCATACAGAATACGAAAATCTTATCAAAGCGCTTGATGTTCCAACCCCGCAGGTGAGCATTGATGCAAGAATTGTAGAAGTGAATACAAATTATTCAAAGCAGCTCGGTATACAATGGGGAGCGCTTGTGAAACCCACTCCCCAGACGCAAATTTCAGGCACAACCCTTACAGGTAAAAACGGATTCTTCTCAGGTAATCCCTTGTTGGTAAACCTCCCTGCTGCTGTCAGTCAGGGAGCGGGAGGTTCAATAGGAATAGGCTATATAAGCGCAGGGACCCTGAGGGCGCTTGACGTACAGCTTTCTGCGTTGGAGGCAGACGGGAAAGGCAAGATAATCTCCAACCCGAGGGTTATGACAATGGACCACCAAAAAGCGAAGATCCTGCAGGGTAAAAAGATACCTTATGAGACGACCTCGCAGGAAGGGACGCAGACTGCATTTGTTGATGCAGCGATTGAACTCACAGTGACACCGCATATAACCCCTGAAGGAACCATCTTGATGAACATAGAAACAAAGAAGAATGAAGCTGATTTTTCCCAGAGGTCCTTCAACGGCGTGCCGACAATAAATATCAATGAAGTCACAACGCAGGTTTTAATAGTAGATGGCGACACGTTAGCTCTCGCCGGAATTTATAAAACCACCTATTCAAAAGACACGTCCGGCATTCCGGGGCTCAGCAAAATATTCGGTCTCGGATGGTTGTTTAAAACCCGGAAAGATGTGGATGATTCTACCGAACTGATGGTTTTCATAACACCGAGGATAGTGAAGAAATAATATTTGTTAAGTATTAAATAAGCAAGACAACAAGAATGGTACAAGTGGGGTAAGGAAGATACTTTTAAAAATTGTAACAGTTTTTACCTGAATCAGTGAATAAGGAGGAGTAATGAAAAATGGTTTTATTGCTTTGATAATAACAGCATTTCTTTTTATATTAACTGCCTGCGGCGGCGGCGGCGGCGGTAGTAGTGATGCTCCTGCCGAGGCTGAGATTACAACCAGTGTCACATCAATTTCGGTGGAATTCTTAGATACCGCTCCATATGTATGCGGGTTTGTTGATTCTTTTGTGATAGTGGTCAAGGATAAAAAAACCGGTATTCCGCTAAATGGTGTAGATGTAAATATCTTCAATGCATCGGCTCAACCAAATGGAGCTAACCAGCTATATGACGGAAACCCTAACGATGGCGGCGCTGCCGAAGATTCGCCAATGACTGTAACGACAGATAAGAATGGGGCCTATACTCTTTATTTTACATATTGCGGAGGCGGCGGCTTTGAATATAAATCCGACTTTATGCTCTCATCAGGTTCTGTCACTGAACTGGTAGAATTTGAAGTTAAGAAAAAAACCGCAACTTAACAGTAACGGAATTGTATAAATTATAGTAAAACAAAAATACCCTGCAATGGGGTATTTTTGTTTAAGGCGATGTAATTCCCCGTCAATATCCTTTACTTCCATCTTCATTTTTACTAACATAGTAACATGAAAAATTTATGCATTGAGAGACTGAGGGATTTTTAAACCCATGTTCGAAAAACTAAGATATCTTACAGCAGGTGAATCACACGGACAGGCGCTGGCATGCGTTATTGATGGCATTCCATCAAATTTATACTTATCTGCCGCAGATATCGACAAAGAACTTTCAAGAAGGCAAAAAGGCTATGGCAGGGGCGGCAGGATGAAGATAGAATCAGACCATGCACAAATCCTCTCAGGTGTAAGACGGGGAAAGACACTTGGTTCACCAATAACACTTTTAATAGAAAATAAGGACTGGGATAACTGGTGTGATGTTATGAGTGCAGAGTTAAATGACCCAAAACTCAAAACTCAAAACTCAAAACTCAAGGCCGTCACCCGTCCCCGTCCCGGGCATGCTGACCTTGCGGGAGCAATTAAATATAATACAAACGATATACGGAATATCCTGGAACGTTCAAGCGCAAGGGAGACCGCAGCAAGGGTAGCTGCCGGGGCAACAGCGAAAAAATTTTTATCTGAATTTAACATTCATGTGATAAGTTATGTAGTTGAAATAGGGGGAATTAGCGGTCAGCAGTCAGCGGTCAGCAGTCAGCAAAATGAAAAAAAGCTGTTATCACTTTTTAACAAAGCTGAAGCTTCTCCCGTAAGATGTCCTGATAAAGATATCGAAAAGAAAATGATCAGCAAAATCAACAATGCTATAAGAAAAGGCGACACGCTCGGTGGGGTTTTTGAAGTTGTTGTGCTTGGTATCCCGGTCGGGCTTGGAAGTTACAGCCAATGGGACAAGAAACTTGATGCAAAACTTGCTTATGCGCTCATGAGCATACAGGCAATAAAAGGTGTTGAAATAGGACTCGGTTTTGAGATGAGCAGAAGAAGCGGCTCGGATGTAATGGACGAAATCTATTACAGAGCGCAGAAGCGCGGAAGCGCAGAAGCGCGGAAGTCTTCCAAGCTTCCGAACTTCCGAACTTCCGAACTATATGGTTTTTACAGAAAGACAAACAATGCCGGGGGGATTGAAGGTGGAATGAGCAATGGTATGCCCATTATTATAAGAGCTGCGATGAAACCGATTCCTACGTTAAGAACACCGCTTTCATCTGTTGATATAATTAGCAAAAAACCATTTAAGGCTGCGTATGAAAGATCAGATGTGTGCGCTGTGCCGGCAGCCTCTGTCATTGGTGAAGCAGTTACGGCCTTTGCAATTGCTGATAGCTTCCTTTCCAAATTCGGCGGCGACAGCATGGAAGAAGTAAAACGAAATTATGAGGGGTATCTTAGACAGGTCAGGAATTTCTGAGTAATGTCTGCATTTTCTGCGTTAACCTTTGCTTTTTTTATTTTTGTGGTTATCTGTTTTTTTAATATCTGTATGTGCGATTTTATCCAAAATGCCGTTTATAAATGGGGCTGATTCTTCTGTTGAATATTTTTTTGCAATTTCGAGGGCTTCATTCATAACAACAGATGGGGGGATATCCTTTCTATAAAGTAGTTCGTAGGTAGCTGCCCTGAGGATATTTCTGTCAATCACTGCCATTCTGTCGATGGACCAGTGTTCAGCAGCTTTTTTGATTGCATTATCTATCCCGGCGATATGCTTCCGGGTGCTTACAACAATATCCCGGGTGAACTCTTTTACCTCATTGTCTTCTTCATTGTGTTCCCAGAACTCATTCCACACATTTTCACTTAATTCACTGCCTGTCAGGTCCAGCTGAAACAGGATTTGCAACGCATATTCTCTTGACCGCCTCCGTTTCATAAAGCAGTAACAAGTGAAAAATAGGCGGTCAGCTGACAGCGGTTAGCGGTCAGCATGTTTCCCCTGATTGCTGATTGCTGATTGCTGACAGCTTTCTTTTTACTCATAACTTCTTTAAAAGCTGTGCCATTTCAATTGCCACCATTGCGGCATCCCAGCCTTTGTTGCCGCTTTTCGTTCCTGCCCTTTCAACAGCCTGTTCAATGGTATCTGTCGTTAAAACACCGAATGCTATCGGAATGCCTGTTTCCATTGAAGCCGTGGCAATTCCTTTGGCTGCTTCTGCAGCAACATAATCGAAATGTGGAGTAGCGCCACGAATAATTGTTCCAAGACAAATAACCGCGTCATACGATTTTTTTTGGGCTGCTTTTTTTGCCACGAGAGGTATTTCAAAAGAACCGGGGACTTTTATAATATCAATATTTTTTTCAGCAGCTCCGTGTCTTATCAGTGCATCTACAGCGCCTTCAAGAAGCTTGCCTGTTATGAATTCATTAAAGCGGCTCACGATTATTGCAAATTTAAGTCCTTCTGCCTGCAGTTCTCCTTCAAATCTTTTCATAAATCCTCCCTTTTTTAAGCGAAAAGCTGTCAGCGGTCAGCTTTCAGCTTTAAAAACCGTTAGCTGATTGCTGAAAGCTAAACGCTATTTTATACATTCTCCAATATGTGTCCAAGTTTTTTCTTTTTTATTGAAAGGTATTTGATATTCTTCTCATGCGGTTTTATTTCAATGGGAACACGATCAACAATGCGCAAGCCGTATCCTTCAAGCCCGATCAGCTTTTTAGGATTATTTGTCATCAGCCGCATCCTGCGGACACCGAGGTTGACGAGTATCTGAGCTCCGATGCCGTAATCTCTCAAATCAGGCTTAAAACCAAGTTTTACATTTGCTTCAACAGTATCCAACCCCTTGTCCTGAAGCGCATAAGCCTTTAATTTATTCACGAGACCGATTCCCCTGCCTTCCTGCTTCATGTAAAGAAGCACGCCCTTGCCCTCTTTTTTTATCATCGCCAATGCCTTATGCAGTTGCTCCCCGCAGTCACATCTCTTTGATGCGAACACGTCGCCGGTAAGACATTCGGAATGTACCCTGACAAGAATGGCATCATCAGGCGAGATATTGCCTTTAACAAGCGCTACGTGCAGGGAATCGTCAACCATATTGCCGAATGCAATGGCTGTAAATTCGCCGCCATATGCGGTAGGAATTTTTGTCGTGGCAAGTCTTGTCACAAGGCATTCGTTGCGCATCCTGTATTGAATAAGGTCTTTGATGGTGACCATTTTCAAACCATGTTTGCGGGCAAACTTTACAAGTTGAGGGACCCTTGACATTGTGCCGTCGTCGTTCATTATCTCACAAATGACTCCTGCGGGATTAAGTCCCGCCAGTCTCGCAAAATCAACAGAGCCTTCGGTCTGTCCCGCGCGCTGCAGGACGCCGCCGGGCTGCGCCCTTAATGGAAAGATATGCCCGGGTCTAACTATATCTTCCGGCCTGGCTTTTGGATTTATTGCGGTCTTAATGGTCCTGGCCCTGTCGTGCGCTGAAATGCCTGTGGTAACGCCCTTTCTTGCCTCGATTGAAACGGTAAATGCTGTGCCGAATTTGGACATATTCATATCAGTCATCATCGGGAGCTTGAGAGCTTCCACCTTTTCAGGGGTTAATGAAAGGCAGATCAGCCCTCTGCCGTATTTAGCCATGAAGTTTATTGCTTCGGGAGTGATTTTTTCTGCTGCTATAGTGAGGTCCCCTTCGTTTTCCCGGTCCTCATCATCTACAAGGATAATTATTCTGCCTTTTTTTATATCTTCGATGGCTTCATTTATGGTATTGAATTTATATTTGCTCATATATGATCTCCAAACATTAAAAGCTGTCAGCTAATAGCTATCAGCTAACGGCTGTTATTCAGCAAACCCTTCCGCTTTCAGCAACTCCATAAGCCCCTTGTCGGTGTCTTTTCTGCTCAGAAATTTTTCAACATATTTACCAATTATATCCACCTCAATGTTCACTTTATCACCGATACGTTTATCTCCTATATTGGTAGCCTTTAAAGTGTGAGGAATAATCGCCACGCTGAAAGACCTGTTATCAAGTTCTATCACTGTCAGGCTTACACCATCAACTGCAATTGAACCTTTTTTTACTACATAGTTTAATATGGCATTAGAAGATTCAAACTTATAAAACGTATATTCTCCTGACTGTCTTTTGTCACTGATGGTGCTAACGCCATCAACATGCCCTGTTACCATGTGACCGCCAAGACGGTCGGATAAACGTAACGCACGTTCAAGGTTGACTTTATCGCTTATGCTCAGCTCGCCAAGATTTGTGCTCCGCATGGTCTCAGGCGAAATATCAAAGGATAAATCCCCCCTTCCCCCCTTTTGCAAAGGGGGGCTTTGGGGGGATTTGTTTTCTGTAACAGTAAGGCAAACTCCATTAACCGAGATACTGTCGCCCAATTGGACCTTAAAATCAGTTAGCGGCTTTAAAGACAATCTGATGCCATTCCCTGTCTTTTCAAGAGAAGTAACTTTTCCCAGTGTTTCAACAAGCCCTGTAAACATAATTTATAAAAAAGCTGTTAGCTGTAAGCTGATAGCTAACAGCTAATGCAGCAGCCTTCCTATCCTGCTCCATCGAACTTTAGCAAGAAAGCTGCCATCATTATTCCACGACCAGTACATGATAAACGCTTTTCCCTTTATCTCATCCATACTCACAACTCCCCAGAAACGGCTGTCGTAACTCTGGTCTCTGTTGTCTCCCATAACAAAGATACTATTATGAGGGACAATAAAAGGACCGAAATTGTCTCTGGTCGCTTTTTCAATATTAGGGTCAGAATGTTCTATATACGGCTCATTTTGCAGTGTATCATTAACATATACATTTTTATCTTTTATCTCGACTTTATCCCCTCCGATACCAACGACCCTTTTTATAAAATCCTTGCAGTCATCCTGAAACAGATAAACAGGGTTTCCATTTTGCCAGGAGGTTTGTAGCCGTTTTTCAATGTTATTGATAATGCTTGTGCATTCCGGTTTTTCCTTGTTTTTCGGGAAAGAAAAGACGATGATGTCGCCTCTCTTGGGCTGGTTTAAAATCAGAACCCTTGTGTCAGTAACAGGTATCTTCAGCCCATAAATAAATTTGTTCACAAGTATATGGTCACCTATAAGCAGTGTCGGTATCATGGACCCTGATGGTATTTTAAATGCCTGAATAACAAAGGCTCTTATAAGAAGGGCCAGAACAATAGCGATGGAAATAGCTTCAAGATATTCCCGGAATTTTGATTTTTTGTTTTTAGCAGCCAAACTGTATTCTCCTAATTTCTGTCATTCCGACTTGTTCGGAATCGTTATTTACAAAAGATTCCCGACAAGCGGGAATGACAACAAAAACAAAGATGCAACTTTTATTTTACCTTCAATACAGCCAGAAACGCCTCCTGCGGAACCTCTACTCTTCCAACCTGTTTCATCCTCTTTTTGCCCTCTTTCTGCTTTTCAAGCAGCTTTCTCTTTCTTGTTATATCGCCGCCATAGCATTTTGCAAGGACGTTCTTCCTCATTGCCTTGATAGTTTCTCTTGCAATAATTTTGCTTCCTATGGCTGCCTGAATAACGACTTCAAACATTTGTCTCGGTATTACTTCCCGCAGTTTTTCTGCAACCTGTCTTCCCTTGCTATGGGCGTTTTCCCTGTGAACGATCATTGAAAGGGCGTCAACAGGCTCTCCATTTAACAGCAGGTCCAGCTTTATGAGCTGTGACTCCCTGTATCCTATGAATTCATAATCCATTGAAGCATAGCCACTCGACAGGGATTTAAGTTTATCATAAAAGTCCCATAAAATCTCATTGAGCGGCATTTCATAAGCTACGATTATCCGGTCCTTACCAATGTAATTAAAGTCTTTCTGCACGCCGCGCCGGTCCTGACAGAGTTCAAGCATGGGCCCGATATATTTTTGCGGTACGAAGATCACTACCTTAACAAACGGCTCCTCAATGCTATCATACTTCTCGGGCAGTTTCGCAGGACTGTCAATATACACGGTTTCATCAAGGGATTTTATGACCTTGTAAATGACGGTAGGAGCGGTGTTAACAAGTTCAAGCTGAAACTCTCTTTCAAGGCGCTCTTTTATTATTTCCATATGCAGAAGGCCGAGAAATCCGCAACGAAAACCAAAACCAAGGGCAGATGAAGTCTCCGGCTCAAAACTGAAAGACGAATCATTAAGTCTCAATTTCTCCAGCGCATCTTTTAACTCCGCATACTGATTGGTTTCAGTCGGATAGAGACCACTGAAAACCATCGGTTTAATATCTTTGTATCCCGGACACGGCTCGGTAGCCTGATTCTCCACATCAGTGATAGTATCACCCACCTTTGTCTCTGCCACATTTCTTATGCTCGCGATTATGTAACCGACTTCTCCCGCCTTCAAAGAATCAACAGCTCTTTTATGAGGGGTAAACACACCGACTTCCAGCACTTCGTAGGTTTTCTGTACAGCCATAAGTAATATCTTTGAGCCCTTCTTCACTTCACCGTCAAATAATCTTACGAGCACAATAACTCCCTGGTAATTATCAAACCATGAATCAAAGATGAGAGCCTTGAGGGGGCGATCTTTGCTGCCTGCCGGCGGCGGCACTTTCCTGACAATGGCCTCAAGTACGTCATGAACGCCTGTGCCTTCTTTTGCAGAGGTGAGTATTACATCCGAACAGTCAATGCCGACGGCTTCCTCAATCTGAGCCTTTACCCTTTCAGGTTCAGCGCTTGGAAGGTCGATCTTGTTTATTATCGGAATTATCTCAAGGTTGTGGTCCATTGCTAAATATGTGTTTGCAAGGGTCTGTGCCTCAACTCCCTGAGAGGCGTCAACTATAAGCAAAGCGCCTTCGCATGAAGCAAGACTGCGCGAGACCTCATAAGAAAAATCGACGTGACCCGGGGTATCGATAAGGTTGAGTATATAGTTCTTTCCGTCCGAAGCTGTATAGTTAAGTCTCACAGCGTGTGCTTTTATGGTTATTCCCCGTTCCTGTTCCAGATCCATGGAATCCAGTACCTGCTTGGTCATTTCACGCTGCGATAGAGCGCCGGTTATTTCGAGTATGCGGTCCGCGAGCGTGGATTTGCCATGGTCAATATGAGCGATAATGGAAAAATTTCTTATGTTACTGCCGGACATGATGTTGCCTTAAAGGGACCTCAGAGGACATAAAAAATAAATTGTAAATTTGAAATTTCAAATTCTCTGTGAGTTCTTTGGTTAACTGCATAATTTGGATTAAATCACCGTAGGAAATTATAAAATTATTCTGACAGGAATAACAGGATTTACAAGATGTTCTAACTTTTACTAATGCGGTCATAAGTAAAGACACATAAATCAATCGTCATGCCCGAAGTTTTTAATCGGGCATCCAGTTTTTAACTGTCTGGATTCCCGCTCAACAGACTGCGGGAATGACGCTTATGTATTCTTACTTTTGACCTCATTAGTATATATCTTGTTCATCCTGGATATCCTGTCTAATTTAGTTGGCTTACGACTCCTTGAGTGACAGAGAGTTTCTTAAAGAGCAAACCGGCAGCGCCTATAGAGCCGGCGTCTTTTGCCATAGTGCTTTTTAGAATTTTAATATTTGACGAATAAGGTTTAAAGCTGCGCTTAAAGGCTTCTTTTGTCAACTCTTCAATAAACAAATCCCATGCGCCTATGAGCCCTCCGCCGATGATTACAGCCTCGATGCTGAATATATTTATCAGATTAGCTATGCCTATACCAAGATATTGCCCCACTTCCCTGAAAATCTCCCTGCTCAGGTTGTCGCCGTCAAGCGCTTTTTGAAAAACAAGCTCAGGGGTTATCTTATAATAATTGCCACCGCAGCTATCTACTAATGAGCTTTTTGTTCCACTCTCCAGTGAGGTTATAGCCCTGTCTGCAATGGCCCTGCCGGAGGCATATGATTCAAGGCAGCCATGACTGCCGCAGGGACAAAAGCGGCCATTTGGTTCAATAATTATATGCCCTATTTCAAAAGGGCCTTCATACAATTCTCCATTATAAATATGTCCGCCTCCAAGGCCTGTTCCAAGAGTAAGAACAACAAAACTGTTAATATCCTTGCCGGTGCCAATCCATTTTTCTCCATATGCATAAGCGTTTGCATCGTTTTCAACCACAACCGGGACAGAAAATTCTCTTTCAAATATCTCTCTTATCGGGAGGCCGTCCATTGAAGCGATATTTGGGGATTTTATTATTCTCCCTTCTTTCCTGTCTATTAGTCCGGCAACTCCTATGCCAATACCGGCAATATTTGTACCGGATATCAACATTCTTGTTTTCTCATCGTCTAAAAAATCCCTCAAGTTTTTAACTAATAGTTCCTCAATCCCAACAGATCCAGTTTTGGCAGCAGAAGGAGTAAGACTCTGCCGGCCATGAAGCACTCTTCCGTCTTCAGCGGCAAGAAGGATTTTTGTATTGGTTCCGCCTATATCTATGCCAATTGCAATTTTCATTAACTTTCTCAAGAAGAAAAATCAAAAAATAAAATAATAATAAAGCAATCTTAATATTATCACAATTTTAAAGTTTGTGTAAATATACCGTTCAGTCAGACAAGAATAACTAAGATTAATATTAATATGAGGGTTGTTTCAAAAAAATTAGATTTTAACTGATGAATGCGATAGAGTATTGTAAATTTCTTCAAATCTATGTGCATTCTTGATAAACGCTTTCAATATAGCAGGATCAAAATGGCCGGATTTTGTCCTTCCGTCCCCTTCAGTGATTATCCTGAAGGCCTCCTCATGCGAGTATGCGGGTTTGTAACTCCTTTGATTCCTTATTGCATCATACTGGTCAGCAATTCCGACAATCCTTCCCTCAAAAGGAATATTTTCCCCCGCTAATCCCCTTGGGTATCCTGTTCCATCCCATTTCTCATGATGATTTAATGCGATGGATGTTGCCATTTGTAAAACAGGATGCGATGATCCTGACAAAATTCTTTCGCCATTTGTTGTGTGAGTTTTTATTTGTTCAAACTCTTCATAAGTGAGCACTTCCGGTTTTAAAAGAATGTTATCGATAATCCCAATCTTGCCAATGTCATGCAGGGGGCTCGCAAGTTTTATGGTCTGAATAAAATCTTCAGGCATTCCCAATTCTATGGAAAGAAGCTCCGAGTAAAAACCTATTCTGGATACATGTTCCATTGCTTCTATATCCCTGAACTCTGCTACCGTTGTTAATCGTTTTACAATATCGTTGCTAAGATTTTCTGCGCGCTTTTTTGCAATTTCCAGTTCCTCGGTTCTTTGCAGTACCATATTTTCAAGGTAACGATTATAATCTTCCTTAAGTCTTAAATAATTATTATGCTGAATTGCCTTTTTTATGGAATGATGCAGGTAGTCGGGGTGAAAAGGTTTTAAGATGAAATCAAAGGCCCCTTTTTTTATCGCAGCTATTGCTATATCCATATCAGCAAATCCGGTCATTAAAATTACCGGTATTTGACTGTTAAACTGCCGTATTTTTTCGAGCAGTTCAATCCCTGAAATTTCAGGCATGACGATGTCGGTAAGAACAACGTCAACATTGTTTTTCTGTATTTTATCCATTACCTCAGATGCACTGTCAAAGGTAATTACTGAATAATCTTCTATTTCATTCAAATACAGAAAAATAGAATCACGTACATCTGCATCGTCATCTACCACAAGAATTACTTTTTTATCCATTTTGTTTATTTATTACCTGATTTTTATTGTTTCATATTATTATAATACAACTTGTAATATAAGCAATAATTTTATCACGTTAGTATCCACATTTAAGCGATGAGACATATTAAACGTTTCCCCTCTTGTAAGTATATCAAGAGGGTAAAATAAGTAAATCCACAAACTTATTAAGCCTGCATAGTCTGTTCTGCCCCTATTTTACTCCTGAAAACCGGATTATCTCTTTCCATGTCGACCTCAATGACATCGCCTTCTTTGAAGGACCTGTCCAGGAGTTTAGTGGCGAGCGGGGTCAGGATTTCTTTTTGGATAGCTCTCTTCAACGGTCGTGCACCGTAAACCTGGTCATAGCCGATCTCCGCAAGAAAAGCCTTTGTCTTATCAGTCAGGATAATATTCACATTCTTATCTTTCAGATAGCGTTTCATCCTCTCAATCTGTATATCAACGATCATCATGAGCAGTTCTTTTGTAAGCGTATGGAATATTATTATCTCATCTACCCTGTTCAGGAATTCCGGCCTGAAGAATTTTTTCAGATCCTCCATTACGTATTTACGTATTTGAACCTCATCTGTCCATTCAGTAAGCATTTCCTGAATATGCTGGCTTCCGATATTCGATGTCATGATGACCACCGTATTTCTGAAATCAACAGTCCTTCCGTGCCCGTCTGTAAGGCGTCCGTCATCAAGCAATTGCAAGAGCACATTAAACACTTCCGCATGAGCCTTTTCAACCTCGTCAAAAAGGATTACCGCATAAGGTCTTCTCCTTATCGCTTCTGTCAACTGTCCGCCTTCCTCATAACCTACATATCCGGGAGGCGCTCCAATAAGCCTTGATACTGTATGTCTTTCCTGATATTCCGACATATCAATTCTTATCATCGCATCTTCATCATCGAAGAGAAATTCAGCAAGCGACCGTGCGAGTTCAGTCTTGCCGACTCCTGTAGGCCCGAGGAAGATAAACGAGCCGATAGGCCTGTTCGGATCCTGTATGCCTGCCCGCGCCCTTCTTACAGCATCTGAAACCGCCTTTATCGCCTCCTCCTGTCCGACTACACGGAGCTTTAATCTTTCTTCCATTTTTAAAAGTTTTTCAACTTCTCCTTCAAGCATCCTGGTTACCGGAATGCCGGTCCATTTCGAAACAATCTCTGCAACATCCTCTTCGTCAACTTCTTCTTTCAGCATCCTGCTTTTTCCCTGTTGTTTAAGTTTCTCATTTTCCTCTTCGAGTCTTTTTTGAAGGGCAAGAAGCGTGCCGTATTTTAACTCTGCAGCCTTGTTGAGGTCTCCTTCCCTTTCAGCCTTTTCAGCCTCTATCCTTGAGCGTTCAATCTCTTCCTTTGTTGAACTTATTTTCCCTATCCCCTCTTTTTCCCGAACCCACTGGGCCTTTAAAATATCACGTTTTTCTTTGAATTCGGCAATTTCTTTATTAATATGCTCAAGTCTCTGCCTTGAGGCCTCGTCTTTTTCTTTCATCACGGCCTGTCTTTCGATCTCGTGCTGCCTCAATTTCCGTTCAAGCTCATCAAGTTCTGCAGGCATACTGTCAATTTCCATCTTCAGTCTCGAGGCTGCTTCATCAATAAGGTCAATGGCCTTGTCAGGCAAAAACCTGTCGGATATATACCTGTTGCTTAAAACCGCAGCGGACACAAGCGCAGAGTCTTTTATTTTAACTCCGTGATGGACTTCATACCGCTCTTTCAGGCCTCTGAGGATTGATATGGTATCTTCAACATTTGGCTCCTTTATGTAGATTGGCTGGAATCTCCGCTCAAGCGCAGGATCTTTTTCAATATGTTTTCTATATTCTGAAAGAGTTGTTGCTCCCACGCATCTCAGCTCACCTCTCGCAAGTGCGGGTTTAAGCATGTTTGATGCGTCAATGGCTCCCTCTGCAGCGCCGGCGCCAACTACTGTATGAAGTTCGTCAATAAAAAGGATCACCTGTCCCTGCGCCTCTTCTATTTCTTTTAAGACCGCCTTGAGCCTTTCTTCAAATTCTCCCCTGTATTTTGCGCCGGCAACAAGAGCCCCCATATCAAGGGCGACGACCCTCTTGTTTTTCAGACTCTGCGGTACATCGCCCGATGTGATCCTCTGAGCAAGCCCTTCGGCAATTGCTGTTTTACCCACACCCGGCTCTCCTATCACAACCGGGTTATTTTTTGTCCTGCGTGAAAGCACCTGGATTACCCTTCTGATCTCCTCGTCTCTGCCAATGACGGGATCGAGTTTTCCTCTCTTTGCAAGGTCCGTTAAATCCTTAGCGTATCTTTTCAACGCCTGATATTTTTCTTCCGGGGTTGGGTCTGTAACACGCTGTGTTCCTCTTATCTCCCGCATTGCTGCAAGAATTTTATCATCAGTCACACCAAATTTTTTAAGAATCTTTTCTGATTTATTTTTGGTCTTTATAATCCCGAGAAGCAGATGCTCAACACTTACATAGTCATCCTTTAAATGCTCTGCCTCTTTAGATGCGCTTTCAAAAACATTCTTCAATTCCTGCGTAATATACAGTTGTCCAACGGGCGAGGCCCCGAGTACTTTTGGAAATTTCTCTATTTCAGACACAAGCTCTTTCCTGAGAGAGGTTACGTCAACTCCGAGTTTATTTATGATATCAACCGCAATCCCTTCCTCAAGCAAGACATGCAGGAGATGTTCCACGTCAACCTGCTGGTTGCCCTTTTGCTGGGCCAGTTCCTGAGCCTTCTGAATTGCTTCCTGACTTTTAATGGTAAATTTGTCGGACCTCATTTATCCCTCCATCTAATTAGTTCAAAAGTACAAAAGCACAGACGCTTTTCTTGCTTTTAACTTTTGATCTTCTGCTCAATTGCTCTTTTGCACTTCTTTACTCTTCCTCGAATGCTTCTCTTATTCTTTTCTGAAATCTTTTCCTGATATCTCTTTCAAGATAATCCATCATTTCTTCCATTTCATTGTGGAGGGCTTCCATCCTCTGTTTCATTCTGAGAATTATATCTACGCCTGCTCTGTTTACGCCGAGTTCCTTGGTCAGGTTCAGTATGGTCATTATCCGCTTCAGGTCTTCCTGCGAATACAACCTTGCTCCCCCAACCCTTTTGGGATTCAAAAAACCCTCTCTTTCATATAATCTCAATGTCTGCGGATGGATATGAAACATCTCACAAACTACGCCGATCATAAATAATGGACGGCTTTTGTCTTTCATAACTTCCTCTTAGAACATAGTCCTTTTTCTGTCATTCTGGCTTGTCCAGAATCATTCCCTTTTTAAAAGCGGGATTCCCGACAGGCGGGAATGACAGAATTATATAAATTTGTTTACGAGACATGCCTAATATGCTAACCTCCATACGCTTTTTCAATCTCGTCCAGCGCTTCTTTTGTCTTTGCATTTATCGTCTTAGGGACAATAATTTTTATCACCGCGAATTCGTCTCCCCTGGCGCCTGTTTTTCTGTTCGGTATGCCTTTGCCTTTTAATCTGAATTTCTTCCCGCTGTCAGTTCCGGAAGGAAGTGTCATTGTAACCGTGCCGTCAAGTGTTGGTACCTGAATCTTGCCACCAATAACCGCCTCAACAAAAGTCACAGGAACTTCTGCATAAATATTGTTTCCCTCTCTTTTAAACAAAGGATGCGGTCTGACTGTCAATGCAATATGCAAATCACCTGTCGGGCCGCCTCTTACACCTGCGCCACCCATGCCTTTAAGTTTGATCCTGCTGCCGGTCTCGGCTCCCGGTGGAATTTTGACCTTTATAGTCTCTGCCGCCACACCAGCTCCTTTTCCTTTGCAAGATTTGCAGGCTCTTGTGATTACCTTCCCGCTTCCCTTACACGTCGGACACGGCTGACTCATTCTAAAAAGCCCTCTGCTCTGCTTTAATGAACCAATCCCATTGCAGTGAGAACATATTTGTGAATTTTCTGCACCGCTGCCTGAACAGGTTTTACACAAAACCTCTTTTGTCAGGCTGAACGATTTTGTTGCTCCTTTGTAAGCTTCTTCGAGAGAAATATCAAGTGATGTGACAAGGTCGGCGCCTTTTAAAGGGATATCCTCTTGTCTAAAACTTCTAAACAGATCTGAGAATATGTCTTCAGCTCCGCCGAAACCAAAATCAGAACCTCGTGCCCTGAATCCTTCAAATCCAGGACCCGTCTCAAACTCTGTCTTCCCGAATTGGTCATAGGCCGCTCTCTTTTTTGAATCACTCAGGACTTCATATGCCTCATTTATTTCCTTGAATTTTTTCTCAGAACTTTTGTCCCCCGGGTTTAAATCAGGATGGTACTTTCTTGCTAAACGCCTGTATGCCTTTTTTATCTCATCTATAGAAGCGCCCTTCTTTACGCCAAGAGTCTCATAATAATCCTGAGTCGTAGTAGACATTTCATATCCCTTCTTTAAGTCTAAGTTAATACCTTCTATAAAACAAATAATATCAATTGATACGACTTATGTCAAGTAGCGACAGAAGCTAAAAAATCAAAAAGCTGATAAATCAATCAGTTAACTTTAAAAATATGACCAATAAATTCTTCATAAAGCCAACGATTGTTCGAGGGCCTCTGCCAGCCGGACATAATCTTCGATACTCAGATTCTCAGGTCGAAGTTTGGGGTCCAGGCCTGTTTTCCTGAGGGCGTCTTTTATGCCTTTAAATGTTTTTAGACTGTTCGTAAGAGTTTTCCGTCTTTGCGAAAAGGCGGTTTTTACTACCTTTAAAAAAAATTCTTCATCTTTAACCGGGAAAAAAGGCGCTTGAGAGACTTCAAAGTGTACCACTGCGGAATCAACTTTGGGCGGCGGTAAAAATGCCTTTCTCGATACGGAGAATTCCAGAACAGGCTTAGTGTACAACTGTATTCCGATCGAGAGAACGCCGTATTCTTTGCTGCCGTGAGAAGCTGCGATTCTTTTTGCGACTTCTTTCTGCATTAACAATGTCATACTCATAATTTTCTCCCTGAACTCAAGCAGTCTGAACAAAAGCGGGGTCGTAATGTTATATGGGATATTCGCAACAACTTTGAAATTGCCCTGAATGTCATTGAATGGGAATTTCAGGGCATCGGCCCGTATGACCTCAACGTTGTCATGCGGTGAGAGTATCTCCTGGAGCCTCCCGATCAGTTTTTTGTCGATCTCAATGGCGATAACTTTTTTCGCATGTAATGCGAGAAACCTTGTCAGGGTCCCAAGCCCGGGGCCGATCTCGACAACTGTATCATCACGTGTTATCTCACTGTATCTGATGATCTTCTTCAGTATGTTGGGGTCAAAAAGGAAATGCTGTCCGAATGGGCGTTTCATTTCTCTTCCGATCTGCCAATCAATCCTTTTGCGTCTTTATCTTCCAATTCCAGTTTTGGTGAAACGCGTTTTATCCGCTTCTCAACAAGCTTAATATGTTCGGCAGGCGGTAATTCTTCAGGCATTATTCCTCCGATACGTTTTATAGCATCCCGAACCTCTTTACCAACATTTTCATGTGTCTTGATAGCTGTTGGTTGGTCTTTCACACGTTCACGAGTCAGTTTGTCCCGTGTCTGAGTCATACGAAACTGGTTTGCCGCCAATTCTGTAGTGTCCATACGATCCATAAGGTTCTCTTTTTCAGGAATCTTCTTATGCTTCTTGATCGCGTCTCTGCCAAGTCCCCCATACATACCTTTATATCCGGCATCATGGAAGACCCCGAACATCCTGTCATGAACTCCTGCATCACGCGCTGCACCTGACAATGCTTTAAATTCTTCGGCTGTCTGCTTGCGAAGTTCCAAACGCTCAATATCGGCGGCAATTGCATCTGAGATTTCTTGCCGCCGTGCCTGAACAGCAAAATACTTTTGAGCATTGGCGATTTCGGGCTTGCGCGGATCTCCATTCTGAGCAATCAAATAACAGGCAAAGCGGGAAAGATTATAATCAGGCACTTCACGCACGCTTCCTGAGCCAAGGTCAACCATTTTGCCGGAGCCGGCAAAATGGTTCTTAGGAGTATTCCCTGATTGTTTGCAAGAGGTTAGCGCCCTTTTAATTGCATCTTCAAATCGTCTCCATTGCGTATATCCTAATAGAGGCTGAATTTCTCGGGCACTCCAATACTCTGCTCCGTGTTCATTAATTTTCCTCAAATCCTCAAACGACTTACTGCCAATCGAAACTAAATCTTTTTTTGCCATGATCCCCTCCTCATACAAGATGAATTTATTTGTATTAAAACATTTCATGCCTGGTTCTATGGCCCTATTCCCCAAATTTCAGAATGCTACATTTTACCTATAAGACAATAAGTTGGGCAAGGAGAAAAAAGGAGAAAAAAGGGGTACCTGGGCAATCACAGGGGATTGCCCCTACACCTCATGTATTTCCGCTGTGTGTGTGAACACGATGAATGACTTCACGGCGTTTGTATTGAATATTTTTCTCACCGCTTTTTTGTAAATATCGAGCTGGAATGAGTGCTCTTTTATGATCTCCTCTATCTCATCATCCGCAACCGGGAAGGTCTTGTAGTCATAAATATTGTAAGCGCCGCCATCTTTTATCACCCTGTCTATCCTTCCTCTGTAAACGGAGAGCCCCGACTCAAAGATAAACGGAAGTTCGGCAAATGAATCCTGCACAGGTTGAATGATGCTCTGCCATATGCCTTTCTTTTTAAGAAGCGCGACTGTTTTATTGATTTCAGTTATACCGTCTTCAGCATCAGCCTCACTCATGCCTCTTAAGCTGAAGAGCCTTGCCGCCAATTCCGCTATTCCACCATCCGTTATATCGCCTTTAGATATCTTCTCAAATATCTCATGCAGTATCTCTCCGGGGACAACCATATTTATGCCCTGACCCTTTGTCATGATACCGCCTGTGACGGTCTTCCATTCCTTCGCTGCTCTCGCAGGCGTTGGTATGAACTCCGCGTGAGGATGTCTTATCTTCTTTCCGGCAGATGTTTCGGCTGGAGGGGCTGTTATTCCGGCGCCGTCAACAATTGAGAGCCCCGGAATATCTTCTTTAATGCTGTATCCATTATCTCTCTTATCAAGACCTATCCCCTCTTTCAGATAACCGAGAAAACTCTTGCCCCTCTCTTTCCATGTTGCAACAAGAAAGAGCGCCTCCTCTGCCCTTGTTACAGCCACGTAAAAGAGCCTCTTCTGCTCCTCATCTTCTTTCATCAGATGGAGGCGGAAGTCCTCGTCATCCCTTCTTAACGAGGCATCTGTTATCGCCTTAAAGAAGAACTTCCCCTCTTTTTCATACACAAGGCTTTCATTGCTTCTTAAGGTGAAGGGGTCTTCGATCGCCGGAAGAAAGACAACAGGAAACTCCAGGCCTTTTGCCGTATGTATCGTTAGTATCTTTACCGCATTCATGCCTTCTGTATTCACATTAGCCTTCGGCTCTTCTTCCCGGGTTATAGTCCTTTCAAGGAAGGCCCTGATTTTTATAAGCGGCCTGCCGCCTGACTCTGTCTCTTCCATGATCCTGATGAACTTCTTTATATTTGCGTGCTGTTGCGGCTCGTGATAATAACGCCACGCGCCTGTCTCAACAAGAGCGCGCTCTATCAACTCGGCAAGCGGCGTCTCTTTTACTGCCTGAAGCCATTGCTGAAGAAGGGTTATTGGCAGAGTTTTCCCCTCTATCAAGAGGGGATTAAGGGGTGTTTTCCCCCCTGTAGGGGCGGGTTTCAAACCCGCCCCTACTTGCATCTTCTCAAACAGGCTTTCACCTTCAATGCTTGTCAGGTGAAGGATACTGCCTTCATCAATATTGAAGAGCGGACTTTTGAGCAAGATGTAAAGGCTGTAATCATCCTTTGGATTTGAGAGGAAATAGACAAGTGCCCGAAGCATCGCAACCTCAGGCTCCTGATAAAAGCCGATCCCCTTGACCGCGATAAACGGGATACCGTGCCTGATTAATGCCTCCTCATATTTTTTTAAATGGGTTCTCTTTCTTAAAAGAATGGCGATGTCAGCATACATGCATTCTTTTTGAACGCCGGTCTTTCGCTCTGTGATACGGAGATCACCGACAAGCCCCTTTATTCTCTTTGCTATGACATCCGCCTCTTTCTCCCTCTGAAGCGATATGCCCTCATCCTCATCTTCGAGCATGATTATCTCTACGCTTCCTTTGCCTGTCAGGTTCTTTCTATGGGCTTCGAATTCGCCGTATCCTGTCATCCAGGCAGGCGATGCATTATCAGCAGACATTATCTTTGAGAAGACGGTATTTGTGAATTCGATGATCGCAGGCGCGCTCCGGTAGTTCTCCTTCACCTCTTCATAATGAAACTCCTCTCCGAGCCACTCGGCTAACTTCTCCTTTGCCCTGCGGAATATCTCGACATTGGCGCCCCTGAAATAATATATGGACTGCTTCCTGTCGCCTACGAGGAATACCGTCGGCTTTATGCCCTCGTCCCTCTTTGCGCCTATACCGGAGCGCCACTCTTCCGTAAGCCTGTCTATCACGGCCCACTGAAAATTATTCGTATCCTGAAATTCATCCACGAGTATATGGTCCGTCTTCTCGTCAAACGCATAAAGGATGTTGGCCCATTCAGGCTCTTCAGTGAGCATGCGATAGGCGATATACTCAAGGTCGCTGAAATCAAGAAGCGCTTTTGAACTCTTCAGAAGCGCGTGCCTCTTAAGGCAGCTGCCGAATATCTCTCTTATTCTCTGCGCCCTGTTGCTGTATTCCTGAAACTTCTTATCCTTCCAGAAGGCGTGCATCTTCGCTGCCCAGTCCCTGTAGTCTGCTATGCCGCTCAAACCTTTCGGCCCTCTTTTGCGCGGCTCTTTCTCTTTTGTCAGAAAGTAATCTTCAAAGCCCGCCCGCTTTTCAACTTCTTTCTCATTGAAAAAATCCTGATAGCTGTCAATCGCTTCTTCTGCTCCTTCCCATGAGAGGAGTTCTTCGATCAATTGCGCCGAAGAAGCGGACTGATACGGAGGGACCACTGCCTCAAGAGAGAACGGCCTCTTCTCATACAGATAATTGACCGTATCACTGAGATTCGCGAGACCCCTGAAGCCCTTTTCCCCTATTGTCTGGAGAAAAAGCTTATGATTGCCGTCTCCTGCACCTGCCTCCATAAGGAGTTCGTATATGATATCTTCCCATATGATCCTGGAGTCAATCGCATTCTCCACCCTGTAATTTGCGTCTATACCTGCCTCAAAGGAGAACCGCCTCAAAAGCGTGCCGCAGAAAGAATGAATGGTTGAGACCCGCATGAGCGGCATCTTTTCAAGCAGGGAATCAAAGAGGCGGGTGTCCTCTTCTTTCAGTATCGTCAGGATCCTCTGCTTCATCTCAGCCGCGGCCTTCTCAGTGAATGTGACGGCAAGAATTCTCTCAACGCTGACGCCGCTCTTTAAGAGTGCAATGTATCTTCTTGCGAGCTTCTCGGTCTTGCCCGAACCCGCCGGCGATGAGATGATAACGCTTTTATCTGTGCTGAGATAGTTCATAAATTACTTTGCCCCTTCGCATAACGGGCTGTGATAACAGTATCTGCATTCCTGCGCATTATGAGGCTCAGGAGGGAATACTCCTCTGCGTATATTGCCGGCTATCTCCTCTGCCTTTATGATCGCGTCTTCGGTGAAGGCCGTGATTTCGCCCTTCGAAGGATACCATGTGATACTGCCGTCTCTCAGGGAATATATTCCGGCTCTTTCAACAATGTCAGGGTTCTCCTTCTGCCACATGGAGACATAAAGAGGAAGCTGAAGGCTGTCTTTATCCGGTCTGCCTGTCTTGTAGTCAATGAGAATAACCGAGTCCCGTTGTCCGTTGTCCGTTGTCCGTTGTTGTTTTACTTCTGACTTCTGGCTTCTGACTTCTGACTTTTTCTTGTCAATCCTGTCAATCTTGCCTTTAAGCTTCAGAATGCCAATTTCTGCGGCTACCTTCTTTTCAACCTGAAAAGGCGTGAATCCGTCAGCCCTTATATCCTTTTCCCGCGCCTTGAGCTCAGGAAGAAGCCTCCTGAAGATATCATGCGCAACCTTTGACCAGAAATCTCCAACCGGGAATCTCTTGAGCGCGAGCGTGAGCCCCTCAAAGAGCCGCTTATCCATGCCGTCAATATCAATTTCGCCATCTCTGAAGAGGTGCTCCATTGTCTTATGCGCGAGGCTTCCCCACAACCTTGCCTCGACCTCAAACTTAGGCGGCTCCTCAGCGGTTATATTCAATACCTTCTCAATATAAAACCTGCGGGGGCATCTCCTGTATGAATCAATATCAGTCACGCTTATGTATCCTTTAAAGTAAGACCCGGAATCCAGGTTCTGTCCCGAAGAGACTCCTAAGCTGCCCCTATGATTCCCGCTTAACCCCTCCATGATATGGATCTCTTCTTCTGAAAAAATATTCGGCGCTGAAAAAGGCCTGACCGAGTCCCAGTCAAGGAACGGAGAAGGCAGAAGCAGATTATCGCCTTCTGCCGAGGGGCAAGAGATGTAAGGCTCTCTTCTGCAGGAATGAAGTATCATATTGAAATAACGCTTCTGCCTGCTGATGTAGTATTCAAGATATGGAAGACCGAGTTCCTTCTTCACCCTCTCCGGCAGCATTGGATCTATGACAGGTCTTGAAGGTAAGTCTTCCTCTACAGTCCCGCCGAAGAACAGCGCCTCAGACTCAATCCCTGCAGCAAGCTCAAATGGTATTAAGCGGACTCCGCCGCCTCTTTTAGAGAATGCCTTCATATCCCTTAAGAGATTTCTGAGAAGAGAGACAGGCCGGCTTTCAAAGTTCGGGGTCTCACCGCATATTTTATGGAACTGCCTGAGTTCATCAAACTGCGCCTCTATCATATCCGTGATTTCCGTATGCGCGGGGTCGCCTGAGAAGCCGAGCCTCTTCAGCGCATCTTCAAGCGTATCCAGAAATCCGGGCAGCGTCCCCTTTCTCTTTACATTCTCAATAAGGCCGATAATATCTCTTATCTCATTCTGAATGTGCTCTATCCTTGCGCTCTCTTCTTCCGTAACCTTCTCTGTCACCGAATTAAGGAGCGTCTCCTTTATTGAGAGCCATGACCCCTTTCCCTTTATAACGCCGGCCCTGTATGAATATGCGACAGACCACTCCTTTATAAGCGGATGGATTTCAGGGAATGAAGGCGATGTGAGGAGCGCGAGGAAGTCGTAGGATGGATAATCCTCCTCAATGCACGTCAGCAGGCTCTCAAGCGCGATAACAGGGCCTGCACATGAGAGGTACTGCTCTTCAATGCTCAGCGGGATGCCGTGTTTTGCAAAGACCCTTTTCACTATGGGGGCGTATTTCCTGATGTCAGGGAATGAAACGACTATATCCCATGGGCTTGTTCCTTCAAGAAGCATTGCCTTTGAAGTCTTTGCTATTGACTCGACCTCTTCCTCAATCGAGGGATAAGAGGAATAAGGAGAGCTTGCCCTGTGGAACTTTGAGTCAAGTTTTATGACAGAGAAACCTTTGTAGTCCGACAGTGATTGGCATATGCCGCTGCTGCTGTCAGCAAGCAGAAAAGCGTTCTCCGCTTTTTCGATTAGCGTCATAATCATTTCAAGCTCAAGCGGGGTCGGGTCAAAGAAGCCGTCGATCACAACGATCGGCATATCCTTAGTTTCCTTTATAATCGGAATGCTCATTTTAAGGACTTCTTCAGAGTCAGAAAGCCCTCTCTTCTTTATCCAGTCTTCGTACATGATGAGGCTCTCTATCGCATCCGCCGCCCGGTTTGCCGCCTTCTCCTCAAATATCAATGAGACGGTCTGAGCCCTGATCTCAGAAAGCTCTTGTCCCGGCATATAGTGTTTCAGCTTCCTCAAGAGGTCGGATAAGAGACGCGTGTAGCCCGCATTCTTTTCAGAGAGGATCTCAGCAATGATGAGAGGCCTTATGCGTTCTGAGATGGTATTTCCGCCAAAAATGCGCTCTGCAAATTGCTTTAATGTAGAAGTCTGAAACGGGATATACGCGGGTCTCTTCAGATAATTATGAAAATCCCTTTCAGCCTCACTGATGATAAAGCTGTTGGGACAGATGTAAAACACAGAGGAGAAATCATTTCCCGGGCAGAAGGAGATGATCTCCTTGAAGATGTTATCTCTCCTTCTCCTTGCGCCTGGCCGGGCTATAAAGAGGGTCTTCATTGGCGGTCAATGGCGGATTTGAGAGAGTCTGTTTTATGCAAAATGTCTTTGGTCATTCCCTAATGTTTATTAAGTAAATTTGTAATTAACGCTATCATTGTTTTTATTCTTTTTGGTCATCTGATTTATTTCTGTTTTGTTTCCCTCTGTTTCCAAAATCTCAAAAATTCATCAGGTGTCATAATCCTGATTTTTTTTGCCGGCTTTCCTGCAAAATGCTGTTTATTGCCAGTGATCAATGCATCTGCCATTCCGGTTATGGCTGCCTCAATAAATGATGTAAAAACTACTTGCGTTGTTTTCTTGCCTGCTTTGCGCTGTGGATTTCCGATTCAATATCTTTTTGCGAGAGTGTAGACAACCCTTTCTTTAACGAAGTTTTTCGCAATCTTGATACAGCAATTTCAGCCTTTGAACTACGCTGTACTTTCATGGTTTCATCAGACAAGCTTTTGTAAAGCAGTTTCTCATGTCTTCCGGAAATATCTCTCCTGCCGCTGTTGCCAATGCCAACAAACGACTGTTTTTTGTTCAGCAAATCGCTTAATGGACACTCTTCACACCTCGGCTTTGGTTTACAGTAATACTTGCCCGCCATTACAAACAGGGCGTGATATTCATTGAATAACTTAACATTCATCGGAAGGTTTTTGTGAAAAAGTTCCTGTATTTCATGGTAAGTTGCCTTTTCTGAGATAATCTTATGTCTTGCAAGCACTCTTTTTGTATAGGCATCAATTACAAAGACCGGCTTATCAAGCGCATAGAGGAGAATTGAATCAGATGTCTCAGGACCAATTCCGTTTATCTCAAGGAGCCGATGTCTCAGCATGTGAGTATCTTCATTCCGCATCTGCTCCACACGGCCTTTATAATGATTTGCAAGGAAATCAAGGAAATGCTTGAGCCTTTTAGCTTTGATATTGAAGTACCCTGCCGGCTTTATTAATGAGGCAAGTTCTTTATGCGACATCTCTTGCAGTGCTTTTGCATCAAGCACCTCGCTGTTTTTTAAATTATTTATTGCTTTTTCGACATTTCCCCAGTTTGTATTCTGGGTAAGTATTGCGCCAACAGCTATTTCAAAAGGCGTTTCCCCGGGCCACCAGTGCTGGGGACCGAAGGCTTTGTAGAGGGTGTTGTAGATGTCGATTAGGATATTTTTCTTCCGTGACTTTATTTTGCCCATTTTAGATAAAAGGAAATAGAAAGATTTTCTGAATCATTGCAAAATTAACATTGCAAATTTAGCATTGATAATTTTGATATGTTAAATGATAATTTTGCAATCTTGAAATAATCCTCTGTGTTCTCTGTGGTTAAAAATAAACTACCCCGGCGGCCAGTGCATTATCCTTCCACCAAACAGATGCAGGTGTATATGGAAAACTGTTTGTCCTGATTCACGATTGCAGTTCATAACCAGCCTGAAACCTCTTTCAGCAATATTCTTTTCTTTTGCAATGTTATTTGCAACCTGAACCATATACCCGACAAGCTCATTATCATCGCTTTTTATCTCCAGACTCGTTGATATATGTTTCTTCGGTATTACAAGAATGTGTATTGGAGCCTGAGGGTTTATATCCTCAAATGCGAGAACCCTTTCGTCTTCATAAACTATTTTTGAAGGTATTTTCTTTTCAACTATCTTGCAGAAAAGACAGCTCATTTACTTCTCTCCTTTAGTCCGTTAAGTACAGGGTTTTAAAAGCTGATAGCTAATAGCTGACAGCTATCAGCTTCTCCATGGCTATTTTAAACAAAATAAAAATATTTTTTATATAATATAGCCCATGGTACTTGTAAGCATTGATAAACTTAAAAACAGCAAGTATTTCCTTGAAAACATTAGATGGGAAGTTACTCCAAAGATTTTTCTGGAACCCAGATCCCCTTCCGGGGAGAATGTTGACACCACCCATGGATATATGCTGTACGTTGATCTTGTTAAGGATAAACCAACCCTGGTTATCATGCAACTCAAAGACATCATGAGCAAAACAGTTGGCTATGTAGCCGATGTTCCTGGGGATTTATTGAAAGATGCCATTAACTGCACGACAAATGAATGTGTTTCGGGCATGTATCCGCTTGGTGAAAAACTCGAGAACTGGCTGAAAAAAGAATTCGGACTTAACTGAGTTAAATTTCTTTTATAGTATAACTGACCTTAACCTCTATGTCCTTGCGCAGGGCGTTATAAACAGAACAATACTTGTTTTGCGAAAGAGATATGGCCCGGTCCAGTTTTTTAGGTGTGAGCCCACTTCCGGAAATATTTAGAATCAGTTCAATCGACTTGTAATATTGAGGCGGGTCAGGCTTTCTTATTCCTGAGAAGTTGATTTTAAATTCCTTAATGTCCGCTTTCATTTTTCTCAGAAAGTAGAACACGTCAATCGCCATGCAGCCCGCAACGCTTGTTAAAAGAGTTTCCGTCGGGGCACATCCCCACTGTAAATTTGCATCGTACTCAATTTCATATCCCATCTGTGTCCGGACCTTGAAAATGAGGTCTCTATCCCACTCCAGCGTGCCCTTGTTAACTTCCAGTATCTTTTCTTTATAGCCTCCGAGGGATTCTTCCAGATTCTCTATATGTTTTTCGTCCATGTGTACTCAATTACCTCCACTTAGTTATAAAGTTGATTCCCGTAACCATTTCAGATAATCATCTGAACCGGCTGTGATAGGGAGCGCTATAATCTCAGGCACTTCGTAGCTGTGAAGTTCCTTTACTTTTGATTTTAATCTCTCAAAAAGTTCCCGGCGGGTTTTCACGATCATAAAAACTTCTTTGTCATCTTCAACCTTATCCTGCCAGATATAAATAGACCGGATACCTTTTATGATATTTGCACATGCTGCAAGCCTTGATTCTACAAGAGATCGGGCGATCGTAACAGCCAGATCCTCATTGGGAGCTGTAATAAAGACTACAATATCTTCTGTCTGAATATATTCACTCATGCAGAATATTTTTGCAAAGATTCCTTTAAAAAATCAAATGCCGGGTCGTTCAGTCGCAAAAGCAAAGCTCATCTGCCTGCTGTTTAAGTGCAAGAGCTTTACTTTCTGTCACTGACAGCAATCTCTGAATATCGGTAGTCTTCATATTTGCCAAATCCTTCATAAGAATAATCCTGTTTTCAATTAATTTTCTTATCTGTGCGGAATTTAAAATCGACATGATTGTGACGGGGTAAAGTTTTTTGTCTTCGATCATCTTCTCAAGGCTGTCGTTTTCCGGGTATCTCCAGCTTTTAATCCTGACGCCGGCACATTGTGCATACTGAATGGCATCTGAAGTAAAACGCGTGTTTGTCACGAGCCAGCCGGAAAAACTCTTGCCGGGATAACGGGACTTGATGACGGGTCCGAGGTCTTGAAAACGTGCATGAACATACAGGGCTATCTTGACATCAGGAGCGTTCTCTGTCCTGTTCCGGTATTTGCATTCCACAAGAACTACTTCATTGTCGTTTACTGCAAATACATCAATTTCATGTTTGACACACTTCCCTTCCATGGTTACGCCGACATCAACCTGGTAAGCATATTGTTTCAGCAATTCGCCAAAATACTTCTCAAAGGGATACCCCGATGGGCCGAGCCTTAAAAGGCCCCTCTTTATGGAATATCTCAGCCCTGAAACACGGTTGAATTGTCCGAGATACCTGTGTGCAAGTCTGTAAATCTTCTTTGTACTTGTGTATGGCTTTATTTCAGGGATTATCTTTTCTATAATTTCTTCGGCCTGCACTTGTTCAGCGCCCGATCTGAGCAGAGATTCCAGTAATTTCTGCGAGTTGAAATCTTCAATAATTCCTGATGCCTTTTTAACTTGAATATTCATAAATTTATTATCGTACTTTGCTAAAGTGTTTTAATACTGCTTTGAACAGGGAAGCGCTTTGACCTAATTGTATATAGGCTTCTTCTTTTGACAAATTCCTGTTCCCTTTTATTAACTCATATCCAAGCAGTCTTGCTTTATTGGCAATAAGTGCAATTTCTTTCGCCAGGTCTTCTTCGAAATGATCGGATCGGAGATTAACCCGGTACATATGTTTTTTAATTTTACTTATCTGTTGCAATACGTCTTTACCTGCTGCTCCATCATTTTCGGCATGATGTTCTTTATTGAAATCATCATATGGAATATTATGAAGCGGTTGGGACAAGTCCCCTATATAGTGCGCGCAAAAGGCCAAATGATATTCAGAACCCGTCTCTTTTAAACGGCTTGCGTATTCTCGTAAAGAGGCTAAAATGGCTCCGTAAAGGTGTCCTTCTTCATCTTCAGGATGATTATATCTTCCTGCTTGTTCAAAAATTATTTCCGGAACAACTTCCACATTATTGTTATTGTCAAAGAAATGGTTATATGTTTCTATGTTGCCTGCCTTTACTTTGGCGATATCAGGACCTACGACATAATACCATTTGGAATATTCCGAAGCTTTTGCTATTGCAAGGTGAGTTTCGTCATCCCATCCGAATGCAGGATTAACAAGAAATACAGAAAAAGAGAAAAGAAAGAGAATGATTATTCTAATTTGAATTTTTTTACATTGAGACATGGCGACGATTGGCAGAAATCCCGTTTTTCGTAATATTCCGGGCCTGACTTTGAAATGGCTTTCTCCTGCTGAGACCGTGTGATTTTAAAACGATTTATTTTAACATAAACAACATGTTTCAAACAGGGTATTTTTATATCCAGAATTCGGGGTATCTGCGTTTTTGGGGGATGTTATTTATCAGCAGGGCAATTGCCAGCATAATTGTTGCGCCAACTCCAACAGGGATAATTGCATACAGGTACCCCAGGGCATGTATTTTCTCACCGCCGATGACCGCGATCAGGGCAGTAGCTCCACCGGGTGGATGGAGGGTTTTGGTTGCATGCATTAATGCTATAGAAGTGGCTACTGCCATAGCTGAAGCGAGCCACATATATTGATTCAATAACTGATAACAGGTTACTCCTATAATAGCTGAAAGGACATGTCCTCCAATGAGATTTCTTGGTTGTGCCAGAGGGCTTTTAATGGCTCCGTATATGAGGACAGCAGAAGCTCCAAACGAGCCTACAATCATAACGAGATCAGTATTTTCAAACTTGCTATAGTTAAGATATGCAACAACGGCTATTCCAAGGAATGCGCCTATCCAGGACCAAATGATCTCCTCGATGCTGACAGCGGGAGGGCTTTTTGAGATACCCTTCATTTTCTCAAGATATGCTTTAAGCATCCTAAGATTCCTTTATATAATTAGAGGCTGTTTATAAACTCAGCATTTGAACCGTCATTCTCGCAGTCTGTTGAGCGGGAATCCAGTCTTTTCAGTAAGTTCTGGATGCCCGATTAAAGACTTCGGGCATGACAAAAATAAAAACCTGCAATTTATAAACAGACTCTTATTATAGTTTTTCTCTACCAGGCAGATAACGCAGTATATCTGCACGGGAAACAATGCCGATTAAATTGCCTTCTGAATCAGTGACGGGTACACGATTGATATTATTTTTGGTAAAGATGCCGGCAATGTCTGAAACAGCCGTACTTTCCAATACAGTGATTGCAGGGGAAGTCATGATGTCTCCGGCTTTTTTGGTACTAATGGATATAGCCAGGCACCCTTTATTTTTCAAACAGTTAGATATTACTCCCATAATTGTCTTTGCATTTTCTATCCCTAAGCCTGAGAGAAAATCTTTTTCTGAAATAATTCCAGCCACTTTCCCGTTTTCTTGAATAACCGGTACTCCTGAAATACTATTTTGAGCCAGCAATTCCGCTATTTCTTCAACAGATGTGTCTGGTTTAACAGAGAACACCTTTGTGGTCATGACATCTTTTGCTTTAACTGAACTTACTATTCGGGACATGGCATGACGGTATGCCATTTGATAAACCTCTTTAAAGTCTCCCGGTGTGATATCCAGATATCCGGATATATCCTTCATTGCTTCAAAGATATCTTCATCAGATATTTCAGCTTCAAGGGGAAATTTTTTTTCTTTCTCTCTCATAACCAATCTCTTATATGTGTAATTAGAATCTGTTTATAAATTGCCATTTTTTATTTTTGTCATGCCCGAAGTCCTTAATCGGGCATCCAGAACCTATTAAAGTTACTGGATTCCCGTTTTCACGGGAATGACCGAAAGACCCTTTCAAAATAGTTTAAGTTTGACGAAAAAAGATTGAAATGATTTAAATCATATCAGCTTTGCAAATGGAAAAACGGCGCGCTTTTCCTGTGGACATTAAGTCATATAACAG
This sequence comes from Nitrospirota bacterium, assembly GCA_016215115.1. Taxonomy (GTDB): domain Bacteria; phylum Nitrospirota; class Thermodesulfovibrionia; order UBA6902; family UBA6902; genus SURF-23. The sequence continues at coordinate 2,058 of JACRLN010000025.1, read as the reverse complement.
GACAATTTTTTTATGAAAAAAGCAATACACTCAGCAAAGATCGGCAATCATGACCAGTTGAAAGCCTGAAAAAGATTGGCGAGGTATTTTGAGGTTTAAAAATACTTCTTCACGAAGTCTGTTTTCAAATCCTTGATAGCTTTTTCTTTATTTGTGAACGGAATGAATTATCTTCTGCCGCCGCCGCGAGGACCTGATCCCCTGCCGCCTCTGCCGCCGCCGGCGCCGCCCCTGCCTCTGTCAAAGCCTCCTCTGCCACCGCCGCCAAAACCTCTCTTCTCTCTCGGCTGCTGGGGCCGGGCTTCATTTACTACAATCGACCTTTCCATGAACGACTTGCCGTTCAAGTCATCAATAGCCCTCTTTGCATCTTCTTCGGTGGTCATTTCAACGAAACCAAAACCTTTGGACCTGCCGGTAGCTTGATCAGTTATTATCTTGACTGATTCAACCTCTCCAATTGTTGAGAAGAGATTTGAAAGATCCTCTTCCGTTGCAGTAAATGGAATGCTGCCTACATACAGTTTTTTTCCCATCTTTATCCTCTCCTGATAAGTTGATAAATGAAAAAAACTCACAGGCTTTAAAGCGGCGAGTTTTTTCCAACTTTAAAAGTCATTATTAATATAGCATAAGTCAACACAAAAAAAGCAATCAGGCTTACCCTGAAGTTTTTTTGAAGCTTCCTTTTTTTCTGTAATCATGCTTTAACTGCTTAATAAGTTTATTGCGTTTTTCATATAATCTGGAATTTGAGCGAATTTCGGATTTATTTAAAACATAGCTAACAAAAAACGGCAGCATAAAGCTGCAATCTCCATATGAGACGATTGTTTTAGATAACGCAGTAGGGTCTACCTTCCCCCAGGAAACAGCTTCTGACGGTGTGGCCCCGCTGAGGCCTCCTGTATCAGGCCGGGCATCCGTAAATTGTATAAAAAAGTCGTGACCGGATTCCGGTAGCCCGAGTACTTCCTGTATATGAGGTTCCGTTTGAAGTACAAAATTTTTGGGACTGCCTCCGCCAAGAAGTAAAACAGCGCTTTTGCCGCCTTTCTTTTTGACATCATAAACATAACTTGTCACTTCATTGATATCCTGGTGGGTATCAATCGGGACCGGTTTTCCCTCGAGCATCAGAGCAGCAATATTCATTCCAATGCTTGAATCTGCCGGTGATGAAGTGTGAACAGGAACTCCGGCTTCGTATGCAACAGCCAGGAGACTTTCGTCCTTCAGTCCCGGTTTTATTTTAATGATCTCTTTTCCTAATAGTGCGTGAATGTCAGCGCTTGTGCAGGGATTCGGTAAACTGTTTCGCTTACGCCTGAGTGTATCACGGACGAAATTATCAGTATCCAGCAGTGCGTCATAATCCAGAAAGATGTCGTATATCCGGATAATTCCGTTTTCACGCAATTTCTCATCGTCCACTACAGAGCGTCCTTCCCGGAAATCATAACCTAATACATAATGAAGGTCATGATACAGGTTTGCGCCGGTAGAAACTATCCAGTCTACAAACCCGGCTTTGATTAAGGGTATTAAGCAACTGCGGCCAATCCCGGCAGGAACCAGCGCTCCTGCCAGAGAAATTCCTATCCGGACATCCTTTTTGACTATATGTTTTACGAATAACTCACAGGCTTTTCTGAATGTTCCGGCATTAAACGAAAACAATGAACTTTCAATCACCTCATCAACCGTCATTCCCCGGCCAAGCGGTTTAGGCTTTAGTGGTATATGGTTGTCTAAACAAGGTCTGTTTCCCTTTTTGTGTTTCATAAACAGTTTGCTGATTTTCATTCCTTTCAGAATCTGAATTATTTCAGATTTTTTAGGTTTTTGATTATATCAACAGATCTTTTTATTTACAACCTATAGGATGAATTTTTCTGTGAAAAAGAATTAAAGGATGAAAATGTAACCCTTCAGTGAAAGGTGGAAGCAACACGCCTCAGATGTTATTTTTTGAATCAGGGCGGTTTCTTCTTTTTAAGGAGGTGGGGTATCTTTATGGAACAAGAGGGGGGAAGGATCAAGGGTAATGTCCTTGGA
>JACRLN010000012.1 GCA_016215115.1 Nitrospirota bacterium | reverse complement strand
ATAGCAGTGCAGAGTATCGAGGTATCAACGAATGGGGGGAGCACATGGAATGCGGCAGCATGCAGCGGATGTCCCGGGAAAAACGTCACCTGGACCTACAGTTGGAGCCTGCCGGCAGACGGAAGCTATACCATCAGGAGCCGGGCCACCGACACCTCAGGCAATGTAGAGACCCCGGGGACGGGAAACATCGTAACGGTAAACAGGACGGGGCCTGCGGTAAGTTCAACAGTTCCGGAAAACGAGGCCACTGGCATAGCATTAAACAGTGACGTAACCATTAACTTTAGTGCAAACATGGACTGTACCACAGTCACTGCCTCAACCGTAACAATCAGCCCGGCAGTAGGCTGGGCGCTCAATAGTTGTTCAGGCAGTCAGGCGGTGTTCAGCCCAAGCGGCCAGGCCTTCACTACAACCTATAACATCACCGTAACCACCGGTGTAAAAGACGTAGGAGGCAATCCGATGGCGGCAAGCTATGAGTTCAGCTATACCACTCAGGCCTGCAGCGGCTCACTATCAATTACACCGGGACAGACGCTTTACGGTAACCCGATAGATCTTACTTCAATCATTACTGCAAACAATGCCGCAAATCTTAATTACACAGTCGGCAAAAGCTGTCCGGCGCAGAGCAATGCGTCGATTATTACCAAACTGGGCACCTGGAAATACAATGGCGCCAACAACGGCGATATAGGCACGACCTGGAAGAACACGGCATTTGATGACAGCGGGTGGAGTTCCGGCAGCGGGATATTCGGATATGGAGAAACCTACATTAATACGCTGATCGGCGTCCCCGGCCAGATGTCCGTGTATTTTCGTAAAACCTTCACTGTATGCGATGCGGGCGCAGTAACATCCCTGCGTTTCAATGCAACATATGATGACGGAATAAGCGTATATATCAACGGGGTGCAGGTAGTCAATACAGGCGTAACCGGCAACCCTCCGGCCTGGAACGGAGGAGCCGTAGGTCATGAATCAGGCCAGACGTATCTGGAATTTAATCTTGATGCTTATACCGGCAGTCTGGTAACCGGCAACAACGTTATTGCGGTAGGTGTTTATAATATAAACAGCGTCAGTTCGGACCTGGTATTTGACGGAGAGCTTGTAGTCAGTAACAGCGCAACCGGTAATATTCTGTTTACCGGCAACAATACCCAGGCGCAGTCCGTAGATACAACAGGGTGGAGCAGCGGAGCGAAAAACCTGGAAGTGACCGGTGATGACGCTATCTGCCTTACACCGCTTACTCCTGCAACAGATGTTTTTACATACAGCCCCACATCATTACAGGCACCTATTGTAACAGCCTTCACTGCTACGTCGCCTTCAACAAATTTAAATATTCCGATTACGTCCTTTATCGCAACAGACAACGCAATAGTGACCGGGTACATGATAACCACCTCGGCAACGCCGCCTCTATCAGGAGAGGCCGGCTGGACCTCAACCGCGCCTGCAGCCTATACAGTAGGATCAGACGGGACCTATACCCTGTATCCGTGGGCCAGGAATGGAGCAGGCAACGTATCGGCAGTATTCGCAGCCCCGCGCGCTGTCGTAGTTGATGCGGTGGCCCCTGAGGTCAGTGCAACCATACCTGCAGATAAAGCAGAAGAGGTGGCCCTTAACAGCGATGTTACGATCATCTTTAGTGAGAACGTAGACTGTACAACCGTGAACACCGCGACCATCACCTCGAGCAGCCCCGGTTGGAGCCTATCAAGCTGTTCCGGCAGCCAGGCGGTGTTTCACACCAGCGGTCAGGCAGGATTAACGACCTATACAGTAACCGTCACTACCGGGGTCGAGGACATAGTAGGTCACCCGCTATCAGCGAACATTATGTTCATTTATACGACCCCCGACACCGAGTCGCCGGTTGTAACAGCCTTCACCGCTACGTCGCCTTCAATCAGCTTAACTATTCCGATAACCGCATTTACCGCGACAGACAACTTAGCAGTGACCGGATACCAGATAACAACCACGGCAACACAGCCCCTGTCAGGAGATGCGGGATGGACAGAAACCGCGCCTGAAACCTATACCGTAGGATCATACGGGACCTATGCCCTGTATCCATGGGCAAAAGATGCAGGAGGCAATGTAGCAGCGGTATTTGCAACACCGCGCACTGTGAAAGTAGACGCTACAGCTTTGCCGGATTTAGTTGTACGCTCAGTGGGTTTTACTGCTGTTAAAGTTATTAGAGGGAACAGTATTACAGTAACAGCCAAAACAAAGAATCGGGGGAAGAGCATCGCTGGAGAATCGACAACACGTTATTATCTCTCACTTAATGCATATAAAGACAAAAAAGATATTTTGCTTACCGATAGCGGCCCTGTTGTGCCGGCATTGGATGCAATAACAAGCGCAATAATAACAACAACTGTCAATATTCCAGCCAATACACGTATTGGCTATTACTATATAATAGCCTGTGCCGATGACATGAAAATTGTAAAAGAGAGTAGAGAATGGAACAACTGCAGGGCATCGTGGAAAATGATAAGAATTAAGAAATAAATACGATTAGAACGGAGGACGGAAGCCCGGGATTACGGACCGGTCAACTCTTTCGCTCTTTTAACAACATCAGAAGGAGCAATCCGCTCTGCCTGTTTTGTCTTTCTTGACTTTAATTCCACGATCCCCTCTTTTAATCCCTTTTTACCGATAATTATCTGATAAGGAATGCCGATTAAATCAGCATCCTTGAACTTTATGCCGGGACGTTCATCCCTGTCATCCATAAGCGCTTCCCATCCTTCGCCGGACAAATTACTGTATATCATCCCAGCGGTTTCCCCTATTTCCTTATCACCCATATCAAGTGGAATGATTTCAACATCAAATGGGGCTATACTCTGAGGCCAGATAATCCCGTCCTTGTCATTATTCTGTTCAATGGCCGCAGCCGCAATACGTGCAGGACCGATACCGTAACTGCCCATGATTACCGGTTTCTCTATCCCGTTTTCATCAAGGTATACTGCCTCAAGCGGTTGAGAATACTTAGTGCCAAGCTGAAAGATATTCCCTATTTCTATAGCCTTTTCAAGCGCAATCTCAGCGCTGCATTTTGCACAGGTATCTCCAGCCTGCGCAACGTGAATGTCATGCCATTCAGCTTCGAAATGAACATCAGGTTTTATTCCTTTTGTATGAAATCCCTCTTTATTTGCGCCTGAGATGTAAATCCCTTCTTTCAGTAAAATGTCAGCAATCTTTCTAAGGGTATTGTTATGAGGGCCTATGAAACCTGCTCCAACGCCGAGGATGCTTTTCACTTCATCCTTCTGCGCGGCCCTGAATTCTCCAACGATTTTTGCAAGCTTTTTTTCATGAAGTTCCTGGTCTCCTCTGACAAGCGCAAGGAAAGGACCGTCCCTGCCGATCAAAAGAAGGCTCTTGATGAAATATGACGGATCTGCCTTCAGGAATGCTGAAACTTCTGCTACAGTTCTTTTCTCCGGGGTATAGATGTCTTCCAATATCCAGTCCTTTTCACTACCCTTCAATTTTTGAGATGGCGGGACTGATAGTGCAAGTTCAGTATTTGCAGCATAACCGCATTTTTTGCAGAGGACGATCGTATCTTCACCTGCAGGACTTGGCGCCATAAATTCATGAGCAGCGGCTCCGCCCATCATCCCCGGATCGCTCTGCACCTGATAAAATTTAAGTCCGCATCTTTCGTATATTTTATGATACGCCTCTGCATGTTTCTGATAACTGACTGCAAGACCTTCCTCATCCCTGTCAAAACTGTAACTGTCTTTCATAATGAACTCGCGAGTTCTCAATATCCCGCTTTTCGGCCTGGCCTCATCCCTGAATTTTGTCTGTATCTGATACCACATCTGGGGAAGCTGTCTGTATGAACGAATTTCCATTGATGCAAGCCACGTTATTATCTCTTCGTGGGTCATGCCGAGGCACATATCCCTGCCGCCCCTGTCCTTAAGTCTGAACATCTCATCTCCGATATCAAACCACCTTCCTGTTTTCTGCCATATGTCGGCAGGATGGAGTCCGGGCATACTTATCTCCTGTGCCCCGATTGAATCCATCTCTTCCCTGATGATTGTCTGTATCCTGTTCATTACCCTCCATGCAAGAGGAAGGTATACGTAAAGTCCGGCGGCAAGCTGCCTGACATAACCTGCACGTAGCATAAGTATATGGCTGATTGCCTCTGCCTCGGCAGGGGCCTCGCGCAATGTTGGGATGAAGAATTTAGAGAAAAGCATAAATACCTCAAGTTAATTAAAGTTTTGGTATTCTATCATATGGGTATGTTGAATGGAAGGTTGTAATACTACTTGCTTACAACTTAAATTCATACAAGAACCCAAGAGGCTTTCTTGTATGATCCTGTATTTTTAATTACATCCTCTCTCGACATTCAATAGAGTTAATGATCACGTAGCCGGCTGGCTGTTTTTTAACAAAACGCCATTTACAAAAATTGAATATAGGTCATGCTTATCTCTATTCTTTTTGGGGTTAAGTACCTCATGAACAGATTTTGACTGAGATATTGCAAGCAATCCGATATTATTTTCTCTAAATAAATGTAAGTCCACATTTTGCAGTATTTTTTCAGGTAAAGCGACATAACAAAAATCAGCATATTTTTTGTATCGTTGGGTCTGAAAAAAAGCTTCTTTCCATTTTTTCAGCTTGGCTTCAATGGCAATTATAGGATTTTTATCTACTTTCAGTTTCCTTATGCGCATATATCCTTTGCAATCTTTTTTTAAAAAACCACCTTCTATATAATCTTTTAATACTGTGTACTTCAAATGTTTTTTTGAATAAGAAGACATTTTCCATATATCTTCAAACGAAACAGGTTTATTAGAAGGGATATTATTTAATAAAAAAACATCAAATATATTATTAAATGGATGGTAATTAAATCCTTTTAAATCAGTAGTAGCTACTATATCTGCAATACCATAGCCTGAATCAAGTTCATTAGTAATTACCGAATACCCTTTTTGATTATTTAAATATTCCGTTAACACGGGAATCATTTCTTTCTCATACTTCATAAAATTACCTCGCAAACTCGGAAAATACATCTATCCATGAATCGATATGATTATATGGCGGCAACAATATCCCTTTCTTTTTTATCTTATCCAAACTGGACTTGGCGGATTTAGCTAAGTAAACAAATGGTTTGTTTCTATTATCATTAATCATTTTCATCTCATCAGAACGAACTTGCAAGAAATGAGCTTTTGCGTTTTTATTAATTTTATCCAATTGATATTCGTTTTGGCAAAATTTGCATGAACACCTGTATTCCGGAAACCTCTGCAGAATTTCACTCGTTAATCCAGCTTTTAAGGTCAGCAGGAGATCTTTAATATAATACTTGCGTTCCATATCATACCCTAACTGTCTGTCTGATAACAGAGTTTGCTCTGAAAAGCTTGATAAGGACGCAATGCCGGACGAGAAAGAATCAACTCCAAGTTCTACAAGCCCCAGACCTAACGTACCGACACGAGCGGCTATTAATGGTCTTTTTAGTTTTTTAAATTTTATTAACATGTCAATATAAGCATAAAGCTGAGCAATATTCGTTGTCTTTTCATGTATATTATTCACATAAAAAATGAACCCGTCCGGGAGTTTCTTGGAATATCTGTTTATTAACTCAAGACGATTCTCTTCATCGGTCAAATCTTCAATATCTATACATACACCTGAAAATAATTCTTTTTTGATGCCGTGTTTCTCTTTAAATTCAAAACATTCTTCAATCAGCTTAAGATCTACAGAAAGCCATTCATCACTGAGATTTTGGGAATAATGAAAAGGTGATACCAAAATATCAGTTTCCCATTTTAATTGCCATGTCAGAACATCGGAAACATATTTCTGAATATCTTTTATACTTGATAAATGCCTGGGTGTAATTCTGTTATAGCGGTCATAGACATACGGCAAATTAACCAACCCTTGAGTCTCGGAGAATTTTGAATAGGCCAGCCTGTTTGTAGAAGGATCAAAGAAAAAAGGGATATTGGATGTTTTAATATCTGATATTTGATTTTTATACTGAGGCAAATAATTTGCCGGATATTCAATCCCGTCGACAATGCCTCCTGAATTCAGAAATCGTTTCAACTCATTTTTTTCCGTATGCAATAATCTTATAAAATATTTCTTTTGAGAAAATGATTTATCTTTGATTGTGTATAAAGGTATATCTGCCTGTAGTAGCGGAACATCAAGCATAACCTGTCGAAGTTCCAAAGCATCTTTGAAAGGTCTCAAGTATGGCTGCTTTTCAAGCAGTTTCAAAATGATATTTTCCAGTGCATTGGAAATGCCGGGGAACTTGTCACTAATTCTTGCCGGCTGTTGCTTAACAATATTATTTAACAGTACAAAGACGTTTTCACCCTGGAAGGGATATTCCTGTGTAAAAATGAAATATAAAACAACCCCAAAAGAATAAAGATCACTTCTATAATCAATAGTCTTTCCCTCAATCATTTCAGGCGACATAAAAAGCGGTGTGCCTACTATTTTCCCCTTGGTTGTAACGGTGCTGTAATCAAGCATTTTTACAAGACCGAAATCCAGCAACTTAACTTTATCTTCATCTGTGATGTAGATGTTGGCAGGCTTCAGGTCTCTATGTATGATATTCAGATTGTGAATATCGTATAGTCCCTGAAGAATTTGTGACAGAATCCCTTGCATCATATTTTCATCTTTGATAAAGGTTTTTCTGTGAAGTTTAAGAAATTGGGCAAAATCCATACCCTCCACAAATTCCATTACGATAAAATAGTGATCTATAGCTTTATCAACCCATACCCCACTTTCATAATATTCGACAACATAATCGCTTTGTACCTTTTGCAAGGAACGTATTTCTCTCTGAAATCTCTTGTATCCTTCCGACAGTATTTCTGAACTCATGGCTTCCGGCTTGAGAATCTTCATTGCGTAGATTTCACTGCCTTTTTGAACTTTATAGGTATGCCCGAAAGCGCCGCTACCAAGTGAATCAATAATTTTGAACCCATTAATTTCCCTGCCTATCATTAATTCTCCCCCCCTTTTTTATTAGTCATGTGTAGTCCCCAAAAAAATGTCTTACAACACTTGTCTCCAATTAACAGTCTAATACAGAGTGTTTGTTCACTCCTCTTCACTCTCACGCCCCATGCGGCATTTGATGTCGTAGTTGATTACAATGCCCAGTTCCTCAATTTATTCTGTCTCAACTCGCCAGTCATCTGCTGTAAGTTCTATTGCTTCAAGGGCTTGAAAACAAAAGCTTTGAATACTCTTGGCCGACAGATTTACTTCTTAAATGCGCCAGTCTTTAATTCTCTTATAGCACGAAATTTCTTCTTGTCTCGTCCAATAAATCGCGGGAACTGCTGTATAATCTGTTCAAACTTATCAGGCTCTAAATCAGCAATGGTATTCATAGTCTGTTCAAGCACATCCCGCCATGTCTGAACCTTAAAATTTTGACCAAGAATCCATAGCCCCTTCGGCGTTGTCCCGGTAACATCTCCTTGCTCTCTCCGTTCAGCAGTATCATCGCCAAAAAAAGGCCAGATAGAGAGTAAATTTTCTGCAAGGTGTTCAGCCCTTTTTTCTATGTCCTCTTTTTTCCATATGGTCTTATCTTGAAAGTACCTGTTGAGCTCGAGATGACTTTCCATTAATTGATTCTTTTTGTTTTCAAATTCGTCATTGGAAAGTTCAGGATTATATGCAGTTAATGTGAGATTTCCGATAGTATGCAACAACAATTCATGAGTTATTTCCCACTCGTTGCCAAGATGATCTTGCCACCATTCTGTCAGTGTTTGCGGCATGACGTGCTCAATTGAAAGATTATCAAATGACACCTGTTCCTTATGTCCATATGATTCTTCAATGGATTCGAGAATTGACTTGGTTTTATCTGCTCTGTCACCCGCGCCATACAGTTTTGCATCAAGCAATCTTGCTCTGAATTCCATATCCTTTGGATAACCCTTAGTTTGGAGTATTTTCTTTACTCCATCAACAAGGTTTTCCATTTCCATGTTATAAACTTGAGAATAAAGAGGAGGGAAAATTTTATTGAGCCCATATGTAGGAATATTGCAAACAAATCTACGAACCATAAAGTTCTCAATTACTTTCAGCACATTGACGAAGTTTCCTGCGGAAATTCTATTTTGGGTATAATCATCATAAAAGTTCAACAAAAAGGGATAGGCTGTAGTTACTTCTATGCGATTGAGTCTTTTTACTAAGCGCTGAATATCAGCATTTGGTTCGTATTCAGGATAAAGAAGTTTTTTATAGTAATTGGCAAAAATCGCAAGTTTCTCAAGATACTCTAATGCGTTGTCTTGATTAACAAGATCTTTAAGTGAAAAATATACATCACTTTGTTTTACTATATCACACCCCCCTTCATGAGATAGTGCCTTATAAACTCAGTTAAATTCTCGCCCAGTGCATCCTGCATCGGTTTCCAATATTTCGAATAAATTACTTCCTGCTTGTTTATATGAATCTTCATGAAAAAATAATTGCGTATCAGGTCTGCCTGAGTAAGCGGACGCCCTTTTGCATTAAGACTTTCAAAAACCAAATGTGGATTATCTTCGAGGTCAAGAACAATGCTCACAACCGATAAATTGTTTGTGATAATTTTTTTAATTGTGGTTATATTTAAATTGGCCTGCCGGAATTTCCTTTCAAAAAATTGGTATGCCTCTACGATTTGATCTTTTGAGGATATTGTTTCTGAAAGAATCAATTTCTGAAAAGATGCCATATCAATCTGAGTTGGTTGAATTTTGTAGAAATCCGTGTCCCTTTTATATGGGTTTACCAGAAGCGTATTATTAATTTCTTCAGACAATTTATCCTCTCCATCATGTTTTGCCTTATCACGTAATAAAGCCAGCAAAATAAAAATAGTGGTAAGCCTCTGTTGCCCGTCAATTAGTAAATATTTTGTTACCCCTTCCGGGACAGATATAGTTGGCATTGTTACAATGGAACCGACAAAATGGGTTCGGGGGTTATCAACAGTGCATAGTTCAACAATATCATTCCATAAGATTTCCCATTCTTTTTTTGTCCAGCTATAAGGTCGTTGGAAAAGAGGAACAACATACTGTTTTGTTCCTTCAATGATAGGCTGCAATTTTGTTTCAGAAGCTTTCATCTCAATGTCTCCTTTCGCAATTTACAATTTACCCATCAAAGAATTTTGCTGAAACATCGGCAAGGTGATGCTTTAGCATGAGGAAAATTATGGATTCACAAGATTATAGCAAATGTAGGGCAACGATGTTTAGTGAAATATTTTCTGCTTACGGGTATCTTATCAGTTTCTTGATAAAAGGCTTCACAATCGGGCTGGGAAGTCCACAATCAGTCAAAGTTTCCTGTCAGAATTTTTTCTGACTCTTTGACATGTTTGCGAGGCATTGATAAGGGGTCATCTTTTAATGTAGATAAAAGCTCTTTAGTCTCGATACGTTCTCTTCTCGTTAACTTATTTTCAAACAAATCTTTATATTGGTACCATTCAGGGTACTTATGGGTGTAATCCCGCAACTTCCACTGTCCCATCTTGCCAAATTTCTCAATAACAAAATCCAGTGCCTCTTTGTCGGTATCAGATAACATGTCGAAGGTGATTTTTGCATCAGGATTCACACTGAAATGGTTATCATCATACCTATTAATTAATGTAGAGAGATATTTGAATGTTTTTGGGGGAATATTGAATGAATCAAAGCTGAGGACATCCTTAACAGTGGCACCAACAGGTCCATGTTCCATAGCGTAATAATCATCATTCGTTATAGTTCTTCCGTAGCGGATAAGATGATATTTATCGGAAAGATATATAAGCTTAACAAGTTTGATTTTATCGGCTTTTTTCAGTTTCCTGAGAAGATAGTATATTGCTTCAATTATGGTGGATGTCTCTATCATATAAATACCCTACAATATCTATTGGAGAAAACATCTTATACTTAAATTATAACAGAAAAAAATATTATGAATATCGCTTTGCCCTAAGGTGACGCCATGTTATAACAATTTGTTTAAAAAGAAGTCAATCATTCATCACCCTCTCCCTAACCCTCTCCCGTCAAGGGAGAGGGAACAGAAGACTCTGTTATTTTAAACAGTCTTTATATCCTTGTCATCTGTAGAATACCCGTTTTTCCGCATAAACGTCGGTACGTCAAGATAGCTTTCATCATTCTCCTTGAGCGTATCTTTTGACAGAAGACGGTATGAGCCTTTTAATGTATTTATATCCTTTGAGGGTCTCCATTTATCATATGAAGGCATTACAGCCTGGGCTTTTTCTTCAAAACCTGTGGCTATTACAGTAACAGTTATCTTGTCGTCGAAGTCAGGGTCTATCACCGAACCAAAAATTATTTCGGCGTCTTCATGGACGGCATCCCTTACAAGGCTGGCTGCCTCATGGACCTCATGGAATGAGAGGGAGGAACCTCCAGTGATGTTTATTAATACGCCTTTAGCGCCATCAATGGAGGTTTCCTCCAACAGGGGGCTGGTGATTGCCATCTTGGCTGCATCAACGGCCCTGTTTTCACCGCTTGCACTGCCGATTCCCATAAGGGATCTGCCGCTGTCTGCCAAAATGGTCTTTATATCTGCGAAGTCCTGATTAATAAGTCCGGGGACCAGGATTAAATCAGAGATACCTTTTACCGCCTGCCTCAGAACATCGTTTGCAAGATTGAGTGCATGCAGCCAGGTCGTCTCCCTTTCCGTGATATTTAAAAGCCTGCTGTTATGTATAATGATTATAGAATCGACATGTTTCTGGAGTTCTTTTATGCCATGCTCGGCATTCCGGGCTCTTTTATTCCCCTCAAAAAGAAACGGCCGGGTAATCACTGCTGTCGTTAGGATGCCGAGTTCTCCGGCTATCTCTGCAACAACAGGAGAGGCCCCTGTTCCGGTTCCCCCGCCCATGCCTGCTGTTATAAATACCATGTCAGCGCCTCTTAATGCATCTTCAATTAAATTCCTGTCTTCCAGGGCAGCCAGTCTTCCCGTCTCAGGATCTGCCCCGGAGCCGAGTCCCTTTGTCAATGAATTGCCTATCTGCACGCGCTGATGCGCCAGGGACAGTTCAAGCGCCTGTGCGTCTGTGTTAATAGCTATAAATTCTACCCCCTGCAGATTTGACGCTATCATGCTGTTTACTGCATTGCTTCCACCCCCGCCAACGCCTGCGATCTTGATCTTTGCGGGATTGTTCGTATAATTGTTCTGTACCTCCTCCAGTTCAAAAATCTTCATATCAGTTCTCCTTTCCCTTAAATTATTTATTTAAATTGTTTCTCTCTGATTTCATAAGTTGTAAACATACTTTAAAAGCGCGGAAGCGCGGAAGTTCGGAAGTACGGAAGTAAAAGACCTTGTGGCTTCTGAACTTCCCAACTTCATCGCTTTCCCGCTTCCTCGCTTTCTAATGTCATATTTTTTCATTCCTGAGATCACTAAAGCTTAAACCATCCGCTCATTTTCGATCTTATACCATCGAATATATTGCCGCTGCTTAATTCCTGATCTTTTAAACTTTCACCTGCCTCATGGAGTACAAGCCCTAACACTGAAGCATATGCAGGATTGTTGATAATATCCGCATCTCCTGCAATACCTGCTGATTTCCCTATCCTGACCGGCAGTTCAAGTATGTTTTCAGCCATAACATCCATCCCCTTCATTAAAACCGGTCCGCCTGTCAATACTACCCCTGCATTCATGAACTTATGATAGCCTTTGTTAGTGAGTTCATCTTTTATCAAGCTGAACAGTTCTTCTGCACGAGGCTGCAGTATCTCCACAAGATGTGTTCTCAGTATTTTTTTGCCTGGTTTAGCATCACTATATCCGATCTCTATCTCCTCTTCCCTGTCAATAAGAGCAAGCATTGAACAGCCGTGTCCTCTTTTTATATGTTCAGCTTCCAGAGATGGAAGCCTTAATCCTATTGCAACATCATTTGTAAAATTGGCTCCGCCTACTTCCAACATTGCAGAATAAACGATATTCCCTTCCTGAAAAAGAGCTATATCCGTTGTACCGCCGCCGATATCTATAAGCGCCACACCAAGGTCTTTTTCATCCCTTGTAAGGACTGCGTCTGATGTGGCAACAGGCTGAAACATAACATCAACAACCTCAAGCCCTGCTTTCTGGCAACATTTAGTCAGATTCTGTATTGATGATGCAGCACCCGTAATGATCTGAACTTTAGCTTCAAGTCTTATCCCTACCATTCCACGGGGGTCTGTAATTCCACTTTGTCCGTTCACGATAAACTCTGACGGGACCACATGGAGTATTTCTCTGTCTAATGGAATAGCAACTGCCCTTGCTGCGTCCAGGACCAGTTCAACCTCCCTGGATCCTATCTCTTTCTCTTTTACGGCTATAACTCCCTGACTTGCGATATATTCTATATGTCTTCCTGTAATTCCAATATTGACCATTTTTATATCAACACCTGAGGTTTTCTCTGCCTGTTGTATCGCTTCTCTGATCGCTTCAACTGTCTGTTCAATGTTAATGACAACTCCCTTTTTAATCCCTCTTGAAAGTGCGCTCCCAGCGCCGACAATATGAATATTGCTGTCATAACCTGAAAATCCCTCCACCCCCTTCATTCCCCCCTTGGTAAGAGGGGAATGAGGGGGGTTATTGTTCTTAGCAGAATAAACTTCCCCGACAACAGCGCATACCTTTGTTGAACCTATATCAAGACCTACTATAATGTTGCTGTTTTTTGACGTCATGTCTTTAATAAATCCAAAATGCATAGTTTATTCCTTTAACCACAGAGTGCACAGAGAAAAATTAGAACTATAAAAAAGAGAATATGTCATTCCGCACTTGATGCGGAATCCATGGTTCGACAGGCTCACCATGACACCATTATCACCCTGAGCTTGTCGAAGGGCTGGATTCCCGCTTTCGCGGGAATGACATTTAGCACACCCCGGTGTAAGCCAAAATTTCATATCTCTTTGAATCACTAAATCTTTTTCTCCTTCTTTTTCTCTTTATCCTTATCTTTATCTTTTTCAGGTGTTACCGGTTTTACAATAACGGAATCTTTAAACCTCAGGTCCACATATTGAATGGGAACCCCCCTTTTCTTTAATTCCGGTTCAAGCTCCATCCATTTTTCAAATTTTTCTGAATATTGTCCGTAGCCGACCTTGATGAACTCGCCGTCAATATTCACAGTGAGTCCATATGAATCTATCCCTATATCGAGGGATTGCTTATCAGAAATAATATTCTTTGCAGCCAGCGTCCCTATCAGCTTCATGGCTTCTGACATATTTTTCTTATATCTCGGGTCTACCCCCTTAATCACAGGAAGAAATGGCGTAACCACATCCTGAAGTTTCTCCATAATATTGCCATCCTCATTAACAAGAAACGTCTCTCCCCCGAAGTTTAAAAGCGCTTTGGGAGCTGCCTCCTCAATATTTATTAAAAGCGTCCCCGGAAGCTGCCATCTTAAATATGTTTTCCTGATCCAGGCGCTACTCCTCAAACGCTGATCTATCTCAGAGAGACGAAGATTAAACAGTGATTCACCTTTCCTTATATTAATAATATCTGCAATATCTCCTTTGGTTAGATGGCCATTGCCCGAAACCTGGATATCCCTTACATAAAATGCCTGTGCCACCAAATATGCACTTAAAACAATAATCGTAACAAGAGCCGCTATAGACAAAAAAATACCAGCACGTTTTAAAAAAAGCGCCAGTTTCCCTTCACGGCGTGTTGCCGGTCTGCGTTTATTATTCTTTGAGCGCAAGTCTTATAATCTCCTCTATAAGATTGTTAAAACTTAAGCCGGCAGACTTTGCTATTTTGGGAAGCAGGCTTGTTGTGGTCATGCCCGGCAATGTATTGACCTCAAGAATGTTCGGTATATTACTGTTTTCTTCTATTCTTAAATCCACCCTGCTGGCCCCTGAACATCCGAGAGCCATATGCGCTTTCAGGGCAACATCCTTCGCACTTTCATATGTCGTATCATCAATCTCCGGCGGAATTATGTAATCTGTAAGCCCTGATGTATACTTTGCTTCATAGTTGTAAAATTCCAGTGAGGGCCTCACTTCCACTCCTCCAAGAACCTTCTGACCGAGAATACCGATATGAATTTCTTTCCCGGGGATGAATTTTTCGATCATCGTCCTTTTCCCGAGAGAGAAAGCCTTCTTAATTGCGGAAGACAGCTCTTTCTCATCTTTAACCATACTCACCCCGATGCTTGAACCTTCTTCAACAGGTTTCACGACCCATGGCAAAGGAAAGTCTATAGCCGGCAGTTGGGGCTCGGCATTCTTTGCTGAACGCTGAACGCTGAACGCTGAACGCTGAACAATTATAAACGGAGCTACCGGTAAGCCATGATATATGAATATTTTTTTCGACACCTCTTTATCCATTGCAAGCGCTGATGCCAGAACGCCTGAGCCTGTATATGAAATACCCAGTACCTCAAGCATCCCCTGAATTGCGCCGTTTTCTCCAATCCCGCCGTGAAGCGCAAGAAATGCAAACTTTATCTTTTCCTTTTTCAGTGTGTTCACGATATCCTTGCTGATATCAATAGGTACAGCATTATAGCCAAGTTCCTGGAGGCTCTGATATATTGCAAGCCCGCTCCTGATGGAAATATCCCTCTCGGAGGACTCACCTCCCATTAAAACCCCTATTTTCCTTGTTGTAATTGGCCCCTTAGTCATTGATACTCACCATCCAATCGTATTAATTTGCTAATCTATTTTAGTTTGCTTTGTCATTAAGTAATCTTTCCTTCAGCTATCAGCTAATAGCTGTCAGCTTTCAGCTTAAATTTTCCCACGATCTTTATCTCCGGCTCAAGGATTGTCCCGCTGTGTTCTTTGACCCGTAACATAACTTTCTCCATCAGCTCAATGAAATCCCTGCACGTGGCTTTGTCTTTGTTAATAAAATAGTTTGCATGTTTCATGCTCACCTCAACATCACCTATTCTCATCCCCTTACATCCGGCGGCGTCTATCAGCCTCCCTGCTCCATCGCCTTCAGGATTTTTAAAAACACACCCGGCCGAAGGCTCCCCGAGCGGCTGGGTATCCCTCTTTTTCTGCAGAAATTCCTTTATCCGCTTTGATATATCGTCAGGGTTGTCTCTGTTCAGTGCAATGTTTGCGCTGAGTATGATTGAGTATTCGGGGAGGTTTGAACTTCTGTATGAAAAGTTCAGTTCATCTTTCTTTAAAATTGTAATCTCTCCATTCATATTCATCAGCGCAACAGAAACAAGCACATCTTTAATCTCCACACCGAAAGAGCCTGCATTCATATAAACAGCACCGCCGAAATAACCCGGGATTCCAACAAGCGCTTCAATCCCTGCACATCCGTTCTTTTGTGCAAAATTTATTAAACCTGCAAGCGCCACCCCTGCTCCTGCATACAAAACAGCATATTTATCGTTCGTTTCTCTTGTAAATTCAATGTTGTTAAATGCCTTCAAAGATGTTACAATTCCTTCAATCCCTCCATCCCCGACAAGCAGATTAGTTCCGCCTCCAAAAACAAAAACCGGGATCCGTTCCCTCTTTGCAGCAAGCAGGACGTTTTTCAAAGATACAGGGTCCTCCGGAAACACCATCATATCCGCAGGACCGCCTATCCTCAGAGAAGTATGGGCTGACATGGGCTCGTTATATTTCACTTCGCCCCTGAAAAACGTTTTATCAAAAATTTCTTTTAGTTTTCTGTTATTCATCGTGCAACTCAACATAAATTAAATGTCCTTGACTTGAAAATGTCATTCCGGCAGTTCTTAAGCCGGAATCCAGTTCCTTATAAAAGACTCTGGATTCCCGCTCAAAAGATAGCGGGAATGACACTAAGCAATTTTGCATTCTTCATTTTGCATTTTTAATTTTCAAAAACTCCTCCCCTATCTTCCAAACATCGCCGGCGCCGAGCGTTAACAAAGTATCGCCTTCTCTCAATTCCTGTTTAAGACGATTTAATACATCTGTACGATCTTTAATGTATTCAACATCTTTGCCGGTATTCTTTATCCCTTTCAGTAAATTTTCTGAATTTATCCCCTCTATAGGTCTTTCTCCAGCAGGATAAATGTCGATCAGCACCACCTTGTCAGCGTCCGTAAAGGAATAGCAAAACTCATTAAACAAATCCCGCGTCCTTGTATACCTGTGCGGCTGAAAAAGGACGACCAACCTGCCCCTACCTTCTTTTTGTAGGGGCAATTCATGAATTGCCCCTACTCGGTCTGTGTTCTTTGTTCTGACTTCTGTCCCCTGTCTCATTGCCTCTTTTGCAGCTCTCAAAGTCGCCATAATCTCTGCTGGATGATGTCCGTAGTCATCAACTATTTTAATGCCTGAAACCATACCCTTTATCTCAAAACGTCTCTGTACCCCGCTAAAATGCCGCAACGCCTTACGGATGTCATCCATGCTCATTTCGAGTTCATTGGCGACCGCAATTGCTGCAAGACAGTTGCATACATTGTGAACACCGAAAAGCGGCACTTCAAATGTTCCGATTGACTTGCCGTTCAAAACAGCTTCGAATGTTGTACTTAAACCGTCTGTCTTAATGTTTTTTGCCACAAGGTCGAGGTTATCACTTAATCCGTATGTGATAAATCTCCTCTGCATTTTTGGTAAAAGTTCTTTAATATGTTCATTGTCGCCATACAGGATAGAGAGTCCGTAAAACGGTATTTTATTCATAAATAAAAGAAAGGCGTTCTTTATTTCATCGATAGTCTTGAAAAAATCCAGATGTTCCCTGTCTATATTCGTAACAACCGCAATCGTCGGCGAGAGTTTCAGAAACGAACCATCGCTTTCGTCTGCTTCGGCAACAAGGAACTCCCCCTGTCCGAGTCTTGCATTACTGCCAATGCCTTTCAATTTACCTCCTATTACCACGGTTGGATCGAATTTGCCCTCGCCGAGGACACTTGCCACCAATGAAGTTGTGGTTGTCTTTCCGTGCGCTCCTGCCACCAGCACAGCGTATTTAAGTCTCGCAAGCTCTGCAAGCATCTCCGCCCTTGGTATAACAGGTATTGAGAATGCGCGCGCAGCCTCAACTTCAGGGTTATAAGAAGATACAGCCGAAGATATTACCACGACATCCGCATCCTTTATATTTTCCGCCTTGTGTCCCACAGCGATGTTTATCCCCTGCCCTCTCAGCCTGCCGGTGGTTTCAGATTCTTTCAGATCCGAACCCGATACTTTATAGCCAAGATTATAAAGAACTTCGGCTATTCCGCTCATGCCGACACCGCCTATACCGACAAAATGTATTTTTTCAAATCGTTTGTACATAGCTTAAAAAATCTCCCCTCGCCCCTCTTTGTCAAAGAGGGGAATAATTACCTCCCCCTTTGGAAAAGGGGGATGCAGGGGGATTCTACAAATATTTGTTTTTAAATCTCTATATGGCATTTTATATATTCTGTTAGTATTAATTTGCAATTTGCACTTTACAATTTACAATTTGTAATTTTTTTTTTAATAGTCCTAACATTAGTTCGATTATTCTCTTAGTCGCTTCCGGATTCCCGAGAGACTTGCTTGTACGTTCCATATGTCCGATTGCATCAGGGTCTTCCAATAAGTATTTAATAAGTTCCGCAAGCGTTTTACCATTTAAGTCTTTGTCAAGGATCATCTGCGCAGCGCCGACATCCCAGAGTTTCCTTGCATTTATTTCCTGATGATTGCCTGCTGCGAACGGATAGGGCACAAGGATTGCAGCCTTACCGCAAGCAGTCAGTTCAGCAAGAGTAGTTGCGCCGGCCCTCGAAATAATAAGGTCCGCCACTGCATATGCATCAGCCATTTCATATGCAAAAGGGATGACAGTTCCTTTAAATTCGCGTTCACGATATGTCTTCCTCACAACATCAAAATCCTTATCACCTGTCTGATGCAGAAACTGGATTCTGTCTTTAAACGGTTCAAGATATGCCAGCGCCTCGCTGACAGCGCTATTAATACGTGTTGCACCCAGACTGCCGCCAAATACAAAGATGGTAAAAAGCTTCCCGTCAAGACTAAAGATTTTGCAGCCTCTTCCCCTGTCGCCTTTCAGTATCTCCAATCTTACTGGATTGCCTGTCAGGTAGGTCTTTTCCAGCGGGAAGAACTTTATGCTCTCATGATATGTAACTGCTATTGTATCAACGAATTTGCCAAGTAATTTATTGGTAAGTCCGGGAAGTGTATTCTGCTCATGAATCATTGTGGGAATGCCCATCAGAGCAGCGCACAGGACAACAGGTCCTGAACTATAGCCTCCTACCCCCAACACCAGTTCGGGTTGAAGTTCTTTCAATATTCTTTGGGAATCTTTTAATGACAAAGGTATCTTAAGGACTGATTTAATGGTCTTGAAGACATTCTTTCCCACAAGGCCTTCTGACTTTATAAACCTTATGTCATATCCTTCTTTGGGGATTATCTTTGATTCGATTCCTTTCGTGGTCCCGACAAAAGTGATCTTAATGTTGGCAATTTCCTTTTTTAATTCCTTCGCAATGGCAATTGCCGGAAAGACATGACCGCCTGTGCCGCCTCCTGCTATAACAATATTCATATTTGTCCTTCTCTTTTCTCATCTTCATAACTTCCTATCTTCCTGACTTCTACCCTTTCCATCATATCTTCGCCCTCTGCGGTTTATTAAACATGTAAGTATTACGGAAGGCAGAGCTGTCAACAAGCGTTCTGTTCTCCACGTCCCTGCCTTCATTGTTTTTTGATATGTTTATCAATATCCCGACCGCAGCCAGATTGATGAGGAGCGATGAGCCGCCATAGCTTATAAAAGGCAGCGGCAGCCCTTTTGTAGGCATCAGTCCTGTTGTTACTGCAAAATTGATAATTACCTGAACGCCTATCATCATCGTTAAACCAAGTGTCAGGAAATAACTGAACGAATCATTTGTTTTTCCGGCAACCTTGATACCTTTTATAAAAAAATAAAAGAAAACGAACAGTACAAAAACAGCGCCTATAAATCCCAGTTCTTCTCCTATCAAAGAAAAAATAAAATCGGTGTGAACCTCCGGCAGAAAATACAGTTTCTGCTTGCTGCCTCCGAGGCCGAGGCCTGTTACCCCCCCGTTGCCGAAGGCGATGAAAGACTGCACAAGCTGGAATCCGCAACCAAGAGGTTCTTTCCAGGGATCCGTAAAGCACGTAATCCTTTTCACCCTGTATGAAGCAGATGTAGCGAGTTTACATGCAGCCGGTATCGCGAACAGAAGCATACAACCTATGTATCTCAACCTTAAACCTCCCAGAATCAAAAGCCCTATAGTAAGGATTCCCAGACTCATTACTGCGCCGAAATCCGGCTGAAGTATGATTATCCCCTGAAATAAAACCATAACGCCGATGGGTATCGCAATGCCGTAACGGAGGTCTTTCATCCTGTGAAGATTCTTATCCATATGGTCCGCAAGAAATATCACCATTACCAATTTCACAAACTCTGAAGGTTGAAATGTGGTGGGCCAGAGTCTGATCCATCTCTTGGCCCCTTTGGCGGAGATACCGATACCCGGCACAAAAACAAGCAATAATAGTATCAGAGAAACTAACAATAGTACATGAAGTAATGAAACTTGAAAAGATGATAGATGAAATAGCGGCCGTCTGAAGATTTTATAATCTATCTTTGACAATATAACCATCGCTGCAATTCCAACAAATACTGTAGCAATATGACTCAACAAATAATGAAAACTATTGTTATATTTCTTCATGGACATCAGGACGGTTGAACTATACACCATGAGGATGCCCATGCATATCAGCAAAAAAACAGAAATTATAATGCCGCGTGTGTCTTTAGAATTCATAGTTTTAAGTTTTGAGTTTTGAGTTTTGAATTAATCTAACTGCCTCTTTAAATTTTCTCCCTCTGTCTTCAAAATCCTGAAACATGTCGAAACTTGCGCAGCCGGGTGACAACAATACCACATCGCCTGCGGAAGCCTTTGATAGTGACAACTCAACGGCTGAATTGATGTTCTCAGCTATAAGCGTTTCTGTTATACCCTCCAATGCCTTTGCGATTTTATCCTTTGCCTTGCCGATCAGGATCAGATATTTAACTTGTTGCTTTACTAAATCTCTTAAAACAGAAAAATCGCTTCCTTTATCCAGTCCACCCATAATCAATATTACTTTATTGAAACCTTCCAGAGACTTTGCAACAGCGCCTACATTCGTACCCTTTGAGTCATTGATAAATTTGACCCCCCTGATCTCGCTGACAAACTCCAGTCTGTGTTCAAGCCCGGGGAATTTTTTTAGCACATTTCTGACGGTATCAAATGAACATCCAGCAATCAAGGCAACCAATGAAGCTGCCATTGCATTCTCGATGTTGTGAACGCCCTGGATGCGGATTTCATTCGCGTTAATCCGTAGGGGCGATTCATGAATCGCCCCTACAATAGATTCAGGCAAATTGCAGTAAATAATGCCATCTTTCAAATAAATTCCTTCTACCTCGCTCATGCGGCTGAAATAAAAGATGTCAGGTTTTTCACTTCTAACTTCCAACTTCTCACTTCTCACTTTCATTAACAAAGGATCATCTGCATTCAGAATCAGAAAATCTCCCGATGTCTGGTTTTCAAAAATCCTCACCTTTGCATCAACATACTCTTGCATATTTTTATATCTGTCAAGGTGGTCGGGTGTTATGTTTAGAAGAGCCGCGATCTTCGGTCTGAATTCTCTTATCGTCTCAAGTTGAAAACTTGAGATCTCTGTAACGATGTAATCGATGGACGTAGGGGCGAACGGCCGTTCGCCCCTACCTGACTGCTGACTGCTGACTGCCTTTAATATCTCCTCCGTCAAAGCTATACCGATATTCCCGCCTAACAGAGTATTAAATCTCTCTTCTTTCAGCATCAAATCAACAAGTGTAGTCGTAGTTGACTTGCCATTTGTCCCTGTGATTCCAATAAAAGAGGGTTTTGTTATCTGTAAGGGCGATTCATGAATCGCCCCTTCTGACTTCTGACTTCTGACTTCTGACTTTATTACCTGATACGCAAGCTCAAGTTCGCCAATCACCGGGATGCCTTTAAGTCTCGCACGTTCAAGAGGAGGGATTGTAAGAGGCACTCCGGGACTTATCACGATTAGATCTGCTGTATTGAGGACTTCTGATGGATTACCATCCGTTATAACCTTTACAGACGGTAATAATTTTTTAATATTAGCCTCAAGCGAGTTGCGGGATTTACTATCTGTAATAGTCACTTCCGCCCCTAATCCGGACAGGAGGTTTGCAGCGCCTGTGCCGCTTCTTGCAAGTCCTACGACAACTATGTTCTTGTCTTTGAAAATATTTATCTTATCTTGCATCGTTATCATTTATATGTCATGTATAAAAGCTGATAGCTGTCAGCTATTAGCTATTAGCTGTTTACCTCACCTTCAACGTCGTTAAACTCAAAAGCGCAAGGATAATACCTATTATCCAGAATCTTACAATCACCTTTGTTTCAGGCCATCCTTTAACTTCGAAATGGTGATGGATGGGCGCCATCTTAAAAACCCTTTTTCCAGTAAGTTTAAATGATGAAACCTGAATTATTACCGAGAAAGTCTCTATAACAAAAATAGCGCCGACAATAGCCAGAACAATTTCCTGTTTGGTTATTACTGCAAGCGTCCCGAGCGCCCCACCCAGAGCGAGTGAGCCTACATCTCCCATAAAAATATCGGCAGGATAACTGTTATACCAGAGAAAACCAAGAGCAGCGCCAAACATTGCTCCACAAAAAACTGTAAGCTCTCCCGTCCCGGGGAGGTAAAGCACATTCAGGTATTGCGAGAAACCCGTATGTCCTGAAATATATACGAATACAGCGTTTGCAAGAGAAGCGACTCCAACTAATCCAATCGCAAGACCGTCAATGCCATCAGTCAGGTTTACTGCATTAGATGCCCCTACAATTACAAGAATTGTAAAAGGGACGTAGAACCAGCCAAGATCAATAAGCCATTTTTTAAAAAAAGGAATACTTAACTTTGCAATATAAATATCGTTAGGATCATAGTAAAAGCTAAAGCCGATTGCAATAGCAAGTGCGATCTGTGCACCGGCTTTATACCATCCACCTAATCCCTTGGGGTTTTTCTTAACAACTTTCAGATAATCATCCGTTAACCCTATAAGGCCAAAACCTATAATTGACGCTATCATGATTAAGATAAATTTATTGCTCAAATCGCCCCACATCAAAACACTGAGAACTACAGACAAGATAATCATGATACCGCCCATTGTCGGGGTCCCCTCTTTTTTCAGATGGGTCCGCGGTCCGTCATCTCTTACATACTGCGTCATGCTAAGTTTCCTGAGTTTTCCTATTATCCATGGAGCCGATATAAAAGTTATGACTAAAGAAGTAATAATAGCCAATGCAGTCCTGAACGTAATATACCTGAATACATTAAATGGCGAATAATAATCGTGAAAATAATAAAACAAGTTATATAGCATCCAATATTCTCCCTGCTATTTTTTCCATCTGCATCAAGCGTGAACCTTTTATCAGTATTATATCTCCATGTTTCACTATATTCATCATATCCTCGTTAGCATCATTTACATCCCTGAATGTATAAATCTCCGGTACAGATTTCCCTCCTTTTACCTTCATACATTCTTCTGCTGCCAGACTCATCATCTCTCCAACTGCTATAAAAACATCTACATTCACTTCAGCTATCATCCTCCCAAGGGTCCTGTGTGCTTCCTCCGAAAAGTCATTTAGCTCACGCATATCGCCTAATGCGGCAATCCTTCTTCCCCTTCTGCCCGGACGGATCAATTCTTTAAGGGATTCTTCCATTGACGAAGGATTTGCATTATATGCATCATTTATTACTGTTATCTCTTCCCTTTCTGTTATCTCAAATCTCATAGGAAAAGCACTGAACTCTTCGAGAGCTCTTTTTATTTCATCGATTTGAATGCCTAATGAAAAGCACACAGCCGATGCTGCAAGGGCGTTATACACATTAAAAATACCATGAATGTTCAGATTGACAGGGATAAGGCCCGCATCTTTGAATTCCAGTTTAAAATTACTGCCTCTTTCTGTTATCTGAATATCTTTTGCCATAACGTGAGAATCATTATTAATTGAAAAGGTGATAATTTCCCCATTAAATTTTTTTGTCTCTGCAACTCCCTGCATCAAGAACCTGTCATCAGCATTCAAAACCGCGACGCTGAGACTCTCAAGGATTTCAAGCTTCGCATCCCTGACCGCTTCATAACTGCCGAGTCTGCCAAGATGCGCAGAGCCTATATTGGTAACAATACCATGAGTAGGCACAGTTATCTCGCATAGTCTTCTTATTTCTCCCGGCGCATTCATTCCCATTTCAAGCACTATCGCCTCGTGATCAGGTTCAAGCCTCATGAGACTTAACGGCAAACCGATATGGTTATTAAGATTGCCCTCGTTTTTCAATGTCTTAAAACTTCCTGAAAGAATCGAGTACACCATTTCTTTTGTTGTTGTTTTACCGTTGCTTCCGGTTATCGCAACAACCGGAATATCAAGTTTAATCCTCAGATAATGCGCTAAATCCTGCAAAGCTTTAAGGGTATCTTTTACATAAATCATTACCCTGTCTTTCGGTAATGACACAGGTCTGGAATCCACAACCGCACCTATACCTTTTAAAAGCGCCTTGTCGAGAAAGTTGTGCCCGTCAAACTTTTCTCCTCTGATTGCAAAAAACACTTCACCTTCTGAAATAGTTCGCGAATCAATTGAGACGCCACTGAATGTCTTTGAATTGCCGCAGAGCAACTCTCCTCCTGCTGACTTAATTATTTCATCTGCTGTCAAAGCCATAGCTATCAGCTATCAGCTATCAGCTAATAGCTTTTTAATCTCCTCCCTCAACACCTCTTTATCACTAAAGTGGTGCCTCACTCCCTTTATCTCCTGATAAGCCTCATGACCCTTACCTGCAACAAGTAATGTATCACCTTCTTTTGTCATCGCTACCGCCTCCCTGATAGCCGCTGCTCTGTCAGGCTGTACAATAAAATTATTTTTAATGATACCTTTCAATATATCCTTAATTATCTCCAGGGGGTCTTCATTTCGAGGATTGTCTGAAGTGACAATTACAAAATCACTCAATTCAGATGCTACTGCACCCATTAATGGTCTTTTTGTCCTGTCTCTGTTGCCTCCGCAGCCAAAAACCGTTATTACCCTCTTCTTTGTTAAATGCCTTGCCTCCTGAATAAGCTTTTTCAGTGCATCATCCGTATGCGCATAATCAACTATGCATAAGAACTTCTGTCCTTCATCTATATTTTCAAAACGTCCTTCAACAGGTTTTGTATTCCAGATCCCCTGCTGCATCACATCTTCACTGATGCCTAATGAATAAGCTATCCCTACAGACATGAGAATGTTGTACACATTGAAGCGTCCGATAAGGTTTGAGGTTATTGTAAAACCGCCTTTCGGGGTCTTAATATCAAATGATATCCCGCCTAATCCCCCGATTTTCTTACCGCTGACTGCTGACTGCTGACTGCTGATTTCTCTGATATTCTCCACCCGTATCATCGCACCCTCTTCAAGACCGCAGGTAAGCACATTACAGTTGAGTTTCTGCGCCAATGGTTTTATTTTTGGATCATCCCAGTTCAGGACAGCAGTTCCTTCCGGATCAAGATAATTAAAGAGCTTGCACTTAGTTTTGAAGTACTCTTCCATTGTGACGTGAAAATCGAGGTGGTCCTGAGAGAAATTTGTAAAAGCTGCGCTCTTGAAAGAACACCCTTCTATCCTTTTAAGAGCCAATGCATGGGAGGAAACCTCAAGCACAGCGTAATCCATATTATTATACACCATCTCGCTTAAACACCTTTGAAGATCCAATGACTCCGGCGTCGTATGCGATGCGGCCGTCATACTATCTCCCGTAATGTAACAAATGGTTCCCAGAAGGCCGGCCTTTTTGCCCCCTGCGGCAATAATATTTTTTGTGATAAAACTCGTTGTTGTCTTACCATTGGTTCCTGTAATTCCAATTAATGATAAACGTTGGGAGGGCCTGCCGTAGAATGCAGCAGAGATTAAAGCCAGGGCTTCCCTGCTGTCTGTAACTTCTACAAAAGCAGCGTTTCTTTGAACAGCAAATTGATTTGCACTTTCTAAATCCGCTGCTGCCTTTTCTGAAACAACGGCAGCAGCCCCCCTGTTTACCGCGTCTCTTATGTAATTATGGCCGTCAACGGAAAACCCTGTGACAGCCACAAAAATGAAACCCTCTTTTACGAATCTCGAATCATAAGCGATCCCCTTAATTTCCGTATCGAGAGGCCCGGTTTTCCTTTTTACCTTCAGACCTTCTAAAAGTTTCGATAATGTCATTTATCCCGCAAGAGCAATTCATTTACAATATCCGTAAGATCGTAATTAATACATGATAATACCGCATATCCTATACCGCCTGAAAAATCCTTTAACGGGCCCTGCTGACAAGATAAATTTTATTCTCATCTTTTTCCATCGGCACATCAAGATATGCAAACGTATGTTCAATAATATTCTTAAATACAGGAGCTGCAACAAGTCCTCCATATGTTTCCCCTACAGGTTCATAAATAACAACAATAAGCGCTACCTTCGGGTTATCAGCAGGGGCAAAACCAACAAATGAACTCACAAATCTGTTCCTGGAATACTGTCCTGTTTTGGGGTCGAATATCTGGGCAGTACCTGTCTTGCCAGCAACAAGATTACCTTTCACATTAGCCCTCTGCGCTGTACCTCCCTCTTCAACAACTGTTTTCAGTATATCCCTGAGCGTTGCAGCAGTTGTCCTGGATATAACCCTTCTTTCTTCAGTTGGAGAATTCCGTTTAATTGCTTTGCCGTCCGGCGAGATTATCTCCGAAACAATATACGGCTTCATCAAAACGCCGCCGTTTGCTATTGCAGAATAGGCCCTTAACATCTGTAAAGGCGTCATTCCTATTTCCTGACCTATCGACATTGCAGCAAGCGATGTACCAGACCAGTTTTTTACATTCCTGAGAATCCCCCTTGCTTCACCGGGGAAGTCTATGCCGGTCTTCTCACCAAAGCCAAACCTTTTCATATACTCATAATATTTTGTGGCCCCGAGCCTCATCCCGATCTTTACGGCCCCGACATTTGAAGATTTTTTTATGACCTCCTGAAAATTAAGTACCCCATGCCTGTGAGCATCATGGATCGTTTTGCCTCCAACCGTGATAGAGCCTTTTGAGACGTCAAACATATTGTCCAGACTGACCGCCTTCTCCTCTATGGCAGCAGATGCAAGGATTGACTTCATCGTGGAGCCGGGCTCATACAAATCGGTAATGGCCCTGTTTCGTTTTTCTTCACCGCCGGCTTCGGCTGGAAAATTTGGGTCATAAGTAGGCCTGTTAGCCAGTGCAAGGATTTCTCCTGTCATCGGATTCATCATGATTGCCACAGCAGCCTTTGCCTCCCTCTCTTCCATGGCGTTTGTCAATTCTCTCTCAACGATATACTGAAGTCCCTCATCAACAGTAAGTAAAATGTTATTGCCTGGCGCAGCCTCTTTAACGTCACTGACAAGGCTCTTCCCGCGTGCATCCATGCCCACAGAAACGCTTTTCACCTCGCCTTTTAAATAATCATTATAAACAAGTTCAAGTCCGGCGATTCCCTTGTCATCAATGTTGGCAAAACCCAGAATATGAGAAGCTGTCTGTCCTTTTGGATAATAACGTTTAGGCTCAGTTACAAAGCCTATCTCCCCTTCTTTGATAGGTTCCCGCAGTACATTTAATTTTTCACTGGTGTCCATATCCATCCTTCGCGAAAGCCAGGTAAAAGACCTTTCCTTCTTTTTTACCAATAGTCTGTTTATCTCTCCTGCTGAGACTTTTATTATCGGAGCAATTTTTGTGGACAATTTGCCTGCATCTCTTATGTTGGACGGCACTGCATAGAGAGAATCCGTTTCAATATTTGTAGCCATCTCTTTCATGTTCCTGTCCCATATAACTCCCCTCTGCGGCGTTAATGTTTTTTCGCGGATATATTGCTGGGAAGCTCTTCCGGACAGCTTCTCATGATCGAAAATCATGAGATTTATGAGGCGAAATAATATAACAACAAAACCGAAAGTTATTATTGTAATAATAACAACGGCCCTTTTCCTGCTGTTTTCAAGCGGGATATTCTTCAGATCTTCATCCCAGAGTTTCCTGTCATCGATTTTCTGTCTCTTTCTTTTTAACAATCTATATCTCTCAATTTACCTGAATTCATTCTTCATCTTTTAATCATGCTCATCCCAGAAAATTATAATTTTCTCTCCAATGTTCAAAATATCCTCAAACAATAAGGGCAGACTTTATTTCAATGCTGCCTTGTAAGGGCCGGCAGCAGGCGTCCTTTTAACATAAAAAACATTATCCCTCACGGGAAGAGTCATGCCAAGCCGGTTCATGGCAACTTTTTCTATTTTCTCTGTTGAGTAAAAATTTGCTCTTTGCGCAACCACCATTTTTCTCTCGCGTATAAGTTCCGCCTTCATTTTATCAAGCTCTCCAAGCTCATATTCCATATTTATAACTGCAGCCCTGAGCCATATAATGGCAAATAGACAAAAGACAAAATATAGGGGAAAACAGAGTTTCAGAAAACTTCTTTTGTAGTTGTTTTTTGTTCTTCTTTTAGTCATATTCTCTCCCCAACCCTGAGTTTTGCACTTCTTGATGAAGGGTTTAATTTCTGCTCCTCCCGGCCCGGGACAAGAGGTTTTTTGGTTATAATGTTAAACAAACCATTCTTTGCCAAGTTTTTAAAAGCATTCTTTACAATCCTGTCCTCAAGAGAATGATAAGAAAGCACGCAGAATCTACCCCCTGTATGAAGAAGTTCCACCCCAGATTCGACCGCTTTTGACAGTTCCTCGAGTTCTTTATTAACCTCGATTCTTATAGCCTGAAAGGCCCTCGTTGCGGGATGAATCCGGCCCTTTCTCCCTATAGATTTCTCTATAATCTCTGCAAGTTCTTTGCAGGAAGTTATCGGCTTTATTTTACGGGCATAAACAATGGCCCTGGCTATCTTTCTGCTAAATCTCTCCTCGCCATATTTCCATATAATAGATGCGAGGTCTTTCTCAGAATATTTATTCACAACCTCTTGAGCGGTAAGCTTCTGGCTTTGATTCATCCTCATATCCAGTGGTTCATCCTTCAGAAAACTGAATCCCCTGCCTTCTGATTTCAGATGCAGAGTTGAAACTCCGGCATCAAGAATTATCCCGTCCACTTTGTTAAAACCAAGATTATTGACTACCGTTTTCATGTTTGAAAAATTGTCCTTTACAAGATGAACATTGCCGTATTTGTTCAACCGTTCTCTTGTTAGTTCTATCGCCTTCTCGTCTCTGTCTATTCCAATCAATGTACATCCATGAGCGTATTGAAGGATTTCCTCTGCATGTCCTCCAAGTCCCACCGTTGCATCAATATATATTCCATCATGTTGAGGCTGAAGCATTTCAGTTACCTCCTTCAACATTACAGGTATATGCAGTACATTCATTTTTAAAGTCCATAACCTGCCAGTTTTTCTTCCACCGCCGCCTGGTTCACAGCAGAAAGGTCTGTAACGGCATCCCATTCTTTCTTGTTCCACAACTCTACTTTTTCAAGCTGACCAACAATTACGATATCTCCATTAATGCCGGCGTCTTCTCTAAGCGCGGCAGGAATCAAAATCCTGCCCTGATTATCAATCTCACACTCGGTAGCCGAAGCTATAACCCGTCTGTTAAAAAGCTTGATGTCTTTGTCCATCTTCGGAAGCAAGCGTACCTTTTCTTCAAGCTTGCTCCATTCTTCCTGCGGATAAATATGGAGGCAGCGGTCGAAAAGTGCATTCGTGACAAAAAGTTTTGTGCTATAATGATCAAAAATAGTTTTTCTCAAAGGAGAAGGAATAATTATCCTGCCCTTGGGGTCAACTGTATAATAATATTTTCCTGTAAATGCTGGCATCTTACTCCACTCTCCTCCACATTCTACCACATATGATAAGTATAGAGATGTTACAAATACTTGTCAAGAAAAAAATAGCTACTATATTTTGTGGTATTTCTGAATTGGAATACTATTTATAGGGATAATCCGTAGGGTTATCAGACAGGTATTAAATTAAGCTCAAAAAAATCCAACGATTATATCCCACTTGCCACCTTCCTCATGCATCTTGTATCCTTAATTAATGATAGATCCGATAGAAAGATTTCTTTACTATCTTACAGTTGAAAAAGGTCTTTCATTAAACACTCTGGAAGCCTACAAGAGAGATATCCGGAAATTTAATGCCTATCTCGAAGAAACAGGAAAAAGTATAACGAATTTCAGACGAAGTGATCTCGTTTCATTTATAAACAATCTCCGCGATTCCGGTAATCAATCTGCTACCCTGGCAAGGAATATCGCTGCCTTGCGCGGGCTATGCAAATTCATGCTCATGGAAGGGATCATTAAGGAAGATCCCGTTGAAAACCTCACTACCCCGAAAGGATGGAAACGGGTTCCGAAAATACTCGGCATTGCAGATGTCTCCTCCCTGCTGAAAAAACCTCATGGGGAAAAGCTCTCACTCAGGGACCAGGCGCTACTCGAGATTATTTATTCATCCGGTTTGAGGGCCAGTGAAGTGGTAAATATGAAAGTCGGCGATATAAACTTCGAGGCAGGATTCATTACCATTCAGGGGAAGGGATCAAAGGAAAGAGTCATACCGGTAAACGAAACCGCTTTAAAGACGCTAAAAAGATATATTGAAGAATTAAGACCCGTGCTTCTGAATAAAAAAACAAGTCACTATCTGTTTCTCAGAAAAGGCGGAAAACCGATGACAAGACAAAGATTGTGGCAGTTAATCAAAATATATTCGAAAGAATTATCGATCAAGATCTCTCCTCATACCCTGAGGCATTGTTTTGCCAGCCACTTACTGGACGGCGGTGCAGATTTGCGGGCCCTTCAAAAAATGCTCGGACATACTGATATATCAACAACACAGATATATACGAAAGTTACACCGGAACGATTGAAAAAGATCCACAAAGAATACCATCCCAGGGGATAAGTTACTTTAGACCCGCTCTATGTCATTCCCACGAAAGTGGGAATCCAGTTTCTTCTTTCTGGATTCTCCAGTCACGCGGGAAAATAACAATGACAAGCCCCCCTTGAATCTTGCATCCTGCATCCTGTATCTTGTATCCTGTATTACATAATAATTAATGAGCCTCTTGCAAAAGTATCGAGGAAATTGCTTTTGCCGTCATACCCGCGAAGGCGGGTATCCAGAAGCCTGCCCTCGAAGGTCTTAATCGGGGGTCTTTGGTTTTAAAGAATACTGGATTCCCGATAAAGACCTCGGGAATGACGAATAAAGACTTTTGCAAGAGCCTCTAATGTAATTGATAAGGGAGGCTAACGTATGCTGAGAAAAGTCGCAAAAGAAGAACTCTATAAATGCTGTGAACTTTCTGAATTGCCATTTAAAACAACAGATGAGATTTCTTCCTTAAAGGAAACCATCGGTCAGAAAAGGGCGCTCAGCGCCCTGAAGTTCGGCCTCGGTATCGACAGCCACGGGTTTAATATATATATTCTCGGGGAAAGCGGTACCGGCAAGATGACCACAATCAAAACAATTCTGGAAGAGAAAGCAAAAAACGAACCCGTACCAAACGACTGGTGTTACGTTTATAACTTCAAAAACCCGGATGTACCCCGCGCCCTCAGCCTCCCTCCCGGGACAGGCCTTGCCTTTCAAAAAGATATGGTTGAACTCGTTACCGCTCTGCGGCAGGAAATACCAAAGATATTTGAATCAAAGGAATATGAAAAACAGCGTTCTAAAATACTCGAGGATTTCCAGCAAAAACAGAAGAAATATTTTACAGACCTTGAGGAAGAAGCAAAAGAAAAAGATTTTACGCTGCGAAAAACCGTCAGCGGGCTCGTCCTGCTTCCGGTGAAAACAACAGGCGAGACTTTAAGTGAGGAAGAATACGAAGCCCTGGAGCCGAAAGTAAAGAAGAAAATAGAAACCATAGGAAAAGAACTGCAGGACAAACTTGACGATGTAATAAGGATAGTTAGAGAAGAAGAAAAGAAGATTAAGGACATGATGACACAGCTTGAGCGCCAGGCCACGCTTTCCTCTGTCGGGCACAGGATTGATGAACTAAAAAACAAATACAAAGATAATACCAATATCCTGAATTATCTTGAAGAAGTAAAAGAGGACATTCTCGAGCATCTTGATGATTTCAAGCCGCAGGAAGAACAGGTGCCGTCCCTTCCATTCATGAGACTTTCGAAAACAGAACCTTCATTTATAAGATATAGCGTAAATGTCCTTGTAAATAACAGTGAGCTTAAGGGCGTGCCTGTTGTCATAGAAAGCAATCCGACCTATTACAATCTCTTCGGACGGGTTGAACACAAGGTTCAGTACGGGATTGCAATCACTGATTTCACCATGATAAAAGCCGGTTCACTGCAGATGGCAAACGGCGGTTATCTGGTTGTCGATGCACTCGAACTTCTAAAGAATATTTTCTCCTACGACTCTCTCAAAAGAACGATCAAGGAGAAAGTAATAAAAATAGAAGACGTTTGGGAACAGTACCGTTTAATTTCCACAATTAGCCTGAAACCTGAGGCAATCCCTTTTAACGTAAAAGTCGTATTGATCGGGAACCCCCGTCTTTATTATCTTCTCTACAATCTTGATGAGGAATACAGGGAATTGTTCAAAGTCAAGGCTGACTATGAAAACCGTATGGACAGAAACACAGAGAACATGCTCAGGTATGCCAGTTTTGTGAAGACAAAATGCGATGAAAGAGGTCTCATGCCTTTTGATAATAATGCAATTGCAAAGGTTGTCGAATACGGCTCAAGGCTTGCCGAGCATCAGCAAAAACTCTCAGCAAAATTCAGTGAAATAGCGGATATATTAAGAGAGTCCGATTACTGGGCCAGATACAATAAAAACAGCGTTGTAACTTCGCAGGATATTGAAAAGGCTCTGGAAGAGAAGATATATCGTTCCAACAAGGTGGAACAAAAAATTCTGGAAGCAACTCAAGAGGGAACCATACTTATTGACACAGAAGGAGCTGTAATAGGACAAATCAATGGTCTCTCTGTGCTGGATCTCGGGGATTACAGTTTTGGCATGCCTTCAAGAATTACCGCTAAAAGTTATGCCGGAAGAGCGGGGATTATAAATATTGAAAGAGAAACCAAGATGAGCGGGAAGATACACGAGAAGGCAATATTGATACTAACAGCTTATCTTGGAGGGAAATATGCTATAAAACAGTCTCTCAGCCTCACAGCCTCATTGACATTTGAACAACTTTATGGCGGGATTGAAGGAGACAGCGCCACATGCGCAGAGGTTTACGCACTTCTAAGCAGCATATCCGGTGTGCCTTTAAAACAATGTTATGCAATAACAGGCTCAATGAACCAGCATGGACAAGTTCAGCCCATCGGAGGAGTCAATGAAAAAATAGAGGGATTTTTTGAAGTTTGCAAACTTAATGCTCTCAGTGGAGAACACGGCGTTATTATTCCGAAGCGGAACTTAATGAACCTGATGTTAAAGAAAGAAGTGATTGATGCTGTGCTGAACGGTAAATTTAACATCTATT
The DNA here is from genome assembly GCA_016215115.1 of Nitrospirota bacterium. Taxonomy (GTDB): domain Bacteria; phylum Nitrospirota; class Thermodesulfovibrionia; order UBA6902; family UBA6902; genus SURF-23. The sequence goes on along the minus strand of JACRLN010000012.1, from coordinate 97,468 downwards.
GCATAGACAATGTCGAAGACGGCATAGAGATTCTGACAGGAATGCCTCCCGGAGAAATACAGCCTGACGGGACTTATCCTGAAGGGTCCTTCAACTTCATGGTTGCGAAAAAACTAAAGGAATTCTCCGAGGCTCTGAAAGCCGAGAAGGGGCCGGAGTCCAGGGAAGGGAATAATAAAAAAGATTAACAATAAATTCTGCAAGAATCCCCTCATGAAAATCCTAATCCGCGGGGTAAACTGGATCGGCGATGCTGTTATTACAACTCCATCTGTCAGAGCCATACGCCGGGCCTATCCTGATGCGCATATAAGCCTGCTTGTAAAACCATGGGTTGCTGAACTCTTTAAAGAGAATCCTGACATCAATGAAATTATTCTCTATGATGAGAGTTTTAGGGGTATAAAAGGGAAATTCAGGCTTGCAAATAAATTGCGCCGGCAACGATTTGATATTGCAATACTTCTTCAGAATGCCTTTGATGCTGCATTACTTGCATGGCTTGCTGATATTCCTGAAAGAATCGGGTACAGCAGGGACGGACGTGGATTTCTTTTAACAAAGTCAATACATGTAACAAAAGATATTCTATCACAACACCAGGTTTATTATTATCTGAATCTCCTCAAGTCAATAGGCATTGAGACAAAAGAAGCACAGCCCTGCATTTATCTCACAGATGAAGAAAGGATGTGGGCGAGGAATACCGTAGGGGCGATTCATGAATCGCCCCTACCCCGTAAGGGCGTATTGCAATACGCCCCTACTATAGGCATCAACCCCGGGGCAACATATGGTTCTGCAAAAAGATGGATGCCTGAAAGATTTGCTGAATTAATATTCAGAATAATTAATGAAATGAATGGGAGGGTCATAATATTCGGAAGCAAATCAGAGAATGAGATTGCGGATGAAATTGTTGGATTGGTCAAAACACAGAGGGCGATTCGTGAATCGCCCCTACCCCAAAAACTCAAAACTCATATTCTCAACATGGCCGGCAAAACCAACCTCCGAGAACTTGCAGCGCTTATTGCTGAATGCGATGCGTTCATCACCAATGATTCAGGGCCGATGCACATGGCTTCCGCCCTTTTTGTGCCGGTCGTTGCAATATTCGGTTCAACTAACAAAGCATCTACCGGACCTTTCGGAGAGGGCCATAATATCATCACAAAAAATCTTCCCTGTTCGCCATGCATGAAAAGAAAATGCCCTGAAGGACATCTTAAATGCATGACAGAGATTACCGCTGATAATGTGTTTGCAGCATTAAAAGAAGTTCTTCCCAAGGAAAAAGCGGTCTTTCTTGACAGGGATGGAACAATAATAGAAGATAAACATTATCTTAACAGCTTTGATAACCTGGTTATTTTCCCGAATGCAAAAGAAAACCTGCGAAAATTAAAGAATGCCGGATTTAAACTCATCGGCATCACAAATCAATCCGGAGTTGCAAGAGGGATTATTAATGAACATTTTGTCATTGAATTAAATACTTATCTGCAGGAAGAATTTGGAATAGATGATTTTTACTATTGCCCGCATCATCCTGATGAACGTTGCTCTTGCAGAAAACCTGAACCGGTGATGCCGCTACTGGCAAGACTCAGGCACAGAATAAATTTAAAAGCTTCCTATGTAATCGGCGATAAGGAATTAGACGTCCAACTGGCCCGGAAAACCGGCGCTACAGGAGTTTTAATATCATCACCCCCCTCTCCAGAAAATACCTGCGCATCTTTTGTTGCAAAAGATTTAGCAGGTGCAGTTGAGTGGATATTGGAGAGGGAAGCTTCGAAATTAAAGTAAGAGCAATTCATCATTGACCCGAAAATGCTTTTAAAGTTGTCATTCCGGCAGTCCTTAAGCCGGAATCCAGTTCCTTGTAAAAAAGACTCTGGATACCCGCTTTCGCGAGTATGACATTAAAGGTATTTTCGGGTCAACGACAGACAAACAGAGTTTATTAACAAACACTATTCCGCATCAGGCAAACGAATTTATACGGAGTCCCTTTTCCTGAAAGTACTGGATAGTTTTGCCTTTACGATTATATATGTTAGGGGCTCCGGAATTGCTAACAAGGTCCTTTGTCTTGCGAGAATCAATTAGTTGCAGTGCTGAGCTTTCATCATTTTCATCTACAACCCGGCTATAAGGAGTTACATCAATAACGTCTTCCTGCTCCGGGAAATAATTCTGTCTTCTATTGTCAAGATACTGATTATACGAGCGGTTATCATTTGCATTTAAATTTATATTGTGATTGTCAAGCTTAAGTTTAAAAAAGTTTAAGAAATTAAAATTAATTACTGTAGTCATGCTATCTCTTCTTTAAACGTTCATCCGACATCAAGATATATGCAAAGTGTCGTCTCGTCATTCCCGAAGTTTTTTATCCCCGATAAAGACCTTCGGGGACGAATCCAGTATTCTTTTAAATCAACTGCTTCTGGATTCCCGCTTAAGGACTGCGGGAATGACAGCGTTTAGCTTATCCATACTCTTCCCGGAAGAACCTCTTTAAATAACTCGGCCAATTATAAAATTCTTAGTTTACTGGAGATGGACGGAGGATGCAATTGATAGAAAAGCTTTTTACTGTTTGGGTAAATGCCGAGTTTTTATTTATTTCAGAGGTCATCTTCGTGTCCCGTAATGTCCTCTTAAAATGTTTATACGTCTACTGTAAGTATAATTATAGCAGGTTGCGATAAGAATTAAAACAAGCAACCGGCTGTAATCCTTCACAGTTACGGGTGGTTATTACCCCCTCTTTGCCAAAGAGGGGAACACAACCTCGATTTTCTACCAGTGGCGAACTTCTCCCACATCTAAATGAACAAAACCTGACCGGGGATAATATCCAACACCCCCTGCTCGTAAATCCATCGCCGTGAGCTTTAAAGCCTTGGTAGAATAGCTCGGTACCCGTATATCAACAGCTTTCCCGTACATATGAAGACTGTTCTTGGCTACCCCTCTTTTCATTTTTCTGAGTTTGGCATTAGTCTGTGGTGAGCGATAGCCGGAAACAATGTGAAATGGTTCATTAATTCCAAGTTTTTCCTTAAGGACAAAAAGCAGGTCTAAAAGATTAGTATCAATCGCTTCGATTGTTTCAGTTAAATGGTCACGAAAAATATGATTGATCTCTAAAAGAGTATCTGTTAAGTACTGTCCGTTGCTCCAATAATCTGCCTGCAGTTTTTCCCCGGTATAAATATTGTACAAAAAAAGAGACCGCTCAGGCACCAGCATATCCTTTACTGCTGAAAGGGCCTTACGGGGGATAAAACTCGAAGCTAAAGCTACGAGACCACCGGTAAGCATGCTCCGTCTGCTTACCATTAAATCTAATGCTGCTTTTAATTTTTTCTCAATTAAATTCATGTATTATACCTCCTTTTAAAAAAGAATAAGACCCATTATAACATGTCAAATAAAAAATCTCAATTTATTGTCAACCCTTCAGTTACGGGGTTGCAGGTAGTCTCTGCCGTAAGTATTGTTTGTCATTCCCGCTTACTGACTGCGGGAATGACGATTCTAAGTATGTACAATTTATTATGAGAACCTTACTAACTTGACTGACAAAAAACGTCAGTTACGACAAATAGTTTAATTAATTCACATCTGACATCACCTTATACAAAACAAGCAACTGCCTGTAATAATTAGTTTTTTTACAGATAAATCATCTGGTATAAAAAATGCTTTAATAAAAACGAAAAACAGATTAACTGTTGAAAACTTAAAAGAGGAGGTGATGAGTAAGACTTAAGGAAGGGGAGCAAATAGACAGATTTGATAGACTTCCCTTTAAAATTATAAACGGTCAATAGGACCAAAAATCAGATTTAAAACAGGAGGACGTAAATGTACAAAGCGATTAACAATATCAGAGAGCAAAAAGGTTTTACCTTGATTGAATTATTGATAGTTGTTGCCATCATTGGCATTCTGGCAGCTATCGCAATTCCAGGATATATCGGTATGCAGGAAAGAGGAAGATTAGGTGGTACACAGAGGGGACTTACCACAGCAGTACCTGACCTTCAGGCATGGATTACAGCAGCAAAAGACGGACGGGCAGCTAACACCTGGGTTGATACAGATGGTAGTGGTTCAGTTGTAGTTGGTACAGATTCCACTAATGCTGTGCTCGCAACTGCGTATGCCGCTGCTGACGGATTATGCGCATTATATGTTGCAAATAGAGCAACTGAAATGTCTCCGTGGAATGCCACTGTCAATATGTGGCAGGCTGCAGTTCCCGGTCCCGGTTATATTTCCTGTACTCACCCTGCTAATGGAAATATCACATTAACTGCACAGGATGGCGCGGGAACCACGATTGCGACACAGTTCATCTCAGCTGACTAAAAGAATGGATTACGAAGGAGGGAAACATTCCCTCCTTCTTTTTTAGGGAGATTGGAATAATGTCCAAGCATACACATGAAAAAGGTTTTACTCTTATCGAACTTCTCGTTGTAGTAACCATCATTGGCATACTCGCTGCAACCAGTATTCCCGGTTATATCGGTTTACAGGAGCGCGCGAGGAAAAGCGCAGTAATCAGGTCAGCAGAAGGGGCAGCACCTGAAATCCAGGCTTGGATACATGCAGCCCGAAGGATAGGTTTTCAGGCATTGATGACGGAAATCGATACGGATGGAAACGGTCAAATTCAAGTTGGTGTGGATATGAATAACAACGGTTTGGCGGGAGAATTTGCAAAAGCAAACGGGTTATGCATTCTTTATACGGCAAACAGGTCTGAGATTTCGCCATGGAATCCTGCACTTAATCTGTGGAAATCCGGGGGCACGGCACTGGGACAAATTGACTGCTCCCATCTTCCTATGGGTGCTATTAACATAACAGTTCAGGATAACACTGGCACGCTAATTTATACTAAAGTTGTTGCTGCGGATTAATTATATATAACGTAGGTAAAGGAGAACATATGAAAGCAATTTCTTCACATAAAGGATTTACCCTCGTAGAGCTGATTATTGTCGTAACAATAATCGGCATACTTGCTATGATCGCAATTCCAGCCTATGTCGGCCAGCAGAGAAACGCAGCAAGGACAGAGGCGTATACAAATCTTCAGGCGTTACGGCTTCTTGAGGAACAGTTTTTTGCTGAAAGTGCAAGATATACGGCAACCCTCGGCGCTGCGGGGAGCACCTTTGCTGTTCGCGACGCTAATGAAACAGCAATTCGAACTACGGCAGGCGAAGCACTTCCAGGATTTCAGCCCGGAAATGCGGCTAATTTCAGCTACCGGATAGTTTCAAATCAGGACTTAAACGGCGCGGCGCAAACGCCGTGTTTTCATGCAATAGCAACAGGCATTGACGGAACGAGAATAGCTGGAGAGACTTTCGATATAGATTGCAATAATAATAGAAACTTTTAAGAGCCTGTCAGAAAGAGCTCCATCTGCTCTATTTTTTCCTGATGTGTCAGCACAGGATAGTTATCATCAAAACATGCTGTACAATATTTTTCAGGATTGGGCACTACTTTAAGCAATCCTGCAAGACTTAAGTATTGAAGGGTGTTGGCTGTAATATATTTTCTTGTTTCATCAACGCTATGAGTAGCTGCAATCAGTTCTTTTCTTGAAGGCGTATCAATGCCGTAGAAACATGGGCCGATGGTAGGAGGAGAGCTTATTCTCATATGCACTTCTTTGGCCCCGCCGCCTTCCTTTATCATTTTTACAATCTTTTTACTTGTAGTTCCTCTTACAATTGAATCGTCAATCACCAGAACCCTTTTGCCTTCAAGGAGTTTCCGGACAGGATTTAATTTTATCTTTACGCCAAAGTGCCGTATGGACTGCCGGGGTTCAATGAATGTACGGCCCACATAGTGATTTCTTATTAATCCGAAATCAAAAGGTATTTTGCTTTCCTGTGCATAACCCAATGATGCAGGGACCCCTGAATCAGGCACCGGGATAACAACATCCGCTTCGATGCCATGTTCTCTCGCTAATTGCCGGCCGAATTCCTTTCTCACTGCATCTACATTGATATTTCCGAATATATTGCTGTCGGGTCTCGAAAAATATATAAATTCAAAAATGCAAAAGGCATTTCTCGGGGACTGCAGCGGTTTCATCGAATTTATTCCGTTTTCATTAATAATAACCATCTCTCCAGGTTCAACGTCTCTTACATATTTTGCCCCTATGAGGTCCAGTGCACACGTCTCAGATGCAACAACATATGCGCCGTCATATCTGCCAATGCTCAAGGGTCTGAATCCATAAGGGTCTCTGATTGCGATTAGCTCATTTTCGGTCATGATTAATAGACTGAAAGCGCCGGAGATAGCCTTTATTGCATCTATAAGACGTTCATATAGACTGCCCCGGGAGCTTGCAATAAGGTGGACAATCACCTCGCTGTCTGATGTTGACTGGAATATAGCCCCATTTGACTCAAGTTCGCTTCTCAACTCAAGTGCATTTACAAGATTGCCGTTATGTGCAATTGCGAGGGAACCAAGAGAAAAGTTGACCATGATAGGCTGAACATTCTTCAAAGAGCTTGATCCTGCCGTGGAATAGCGATTATGCCCGATCGCTATATCTCCGGGAAGCCGTTTCAACCGCTTTTCAGAAAAAATGTCAGCAACAAGCCCCATGGATTTTTCAATATTAAGCTGTCTTCCGTCGGAAGAACATATACCGGCTCCTTCCTGTCCCCTGTGCTGAAGGGCATGAAGCCCCAGATATGTCAGGTTTGCAGCCTCATTATGACCGTAAATGCCGAATACTCCGCATTCATCATGAAACTTGTCAGAAAACAGTGAGGAGTGACGAGTGACGAGTGACGAGTGAAATAATTTCTTGTTCATATTATGTATTCCCTCTTCCAGATATCTTAATGAATTCTTAAGTAAAGACACATAAATGAATCGTCATGCCCGAAGTTCTTAATCGGGCATCCAGTTCTTTAGCGTCTGGATTCCCGCTCAACGGACTGCGGGAATGACAATCTATGTGGCTTTACTTATGACCGTCTTAGTAAATTATAATCAGCAGACTTAGTATAACATTTAAGATTAAAAATCCTGAAATCCAACAACCCCCTACCCCCTAATCCCTAATCCTTACTCCTTAATCCCTGTTTTTATCGCACCATTCCCGTGCATTCTGAAACATCCTCAACCACGGTGATGCCTGTAAGGGCGCACGGCCGTTCGCCCCTACTTTCCAATCCTCAGGCATCCACGGCCATTGCCATTTCAGGAACGTCCTTTCAGGATGGGGCATTATTGCCAAATGTCTTCCATCCGGGGAGCAGAGACCCGCTATGCCATGAACAGAACCATTTGGATTATAGGGATATTTCATTGTAATTTCATTATTGTCTTCAACATAACGTACCGGCGCCAGATTATCCTTTTCTATCTTTTTAAGTATGTTTTCATCCGGGAAATGCGCCCTGCCTTCACCATGAGCAACCCAAATACCGAGTACTGAACCTTTCATCTCATTTAACATAATTGACGGACTCGGAAGTATTTTAACGGTCGAAAATCGTGATTCAAATCTTCCGGATACGTTATGGATAAATCTCGGTTGTTCCGTATTTTTAATGCCCTGCCAGGGAACCCATCCAAGTAATGCCATGAGCTGGCATCCATTGCACACGCCGAGACTGAATGTATCTTTTCTTTGATAAAAATTCTGGAATTCTTCCCATATTCCTTTGTTGAAACGAATAACTCCTGCCCATCCCTTTGCTGAATCCAGCACGTCTGCATAACTGAAACCGCCGACAAATGCTATTCCCCTGAAATCAGCGAGCGTGATTCTTCCCTCGAGAAAATCCGTCATTGTCAGGTCCCACGGTTCAAACCCTGCCTCAAAAAAAGCCGATGTCATTTCCCTGTCGCTGTTACTGCCTTCCTCGCGGATAATCGCAACCTTAGGGGGATAGGGATTAGGGGGTAGGGAGTAGGATGCTTCAGGCGTAAAGGTTAGAATATATTGTGGCCCTTTTCTGTCATAAATATTTTTCTTCTCCTCCAAAGCACAATCAGGATTCGCTTGCAGCCGTTCAAGCTGATAGCTTGTCTCTTCCCAGATGTCCCTAAGGACACGCATGTCCTCGTCAAGAACAGTGAGGAAGTCCGGAAGCGCGGAAGCGCGGAAGTCTATTCTGATTTTCTTTTCAGATAAGGTTCTGCCTATGATTTGATAAGGCACAGCGTAATTATTAAGAGTCGAGATGATCTTATCCTCTTTTTCAGGAAGATATTCGATAACCAAACCCAGTTCTTCGGAGAATAAGTGCGGAAGCGCGGAAGAGGTTAAGCTCGAACGTTCGGAAACTCCATCTTTTGCTTCCCCGCTTCCCCGCTTCCCCGCTTCCGATCTGAGATTTATCTCGATTCCGCAATTTCCTGCAAACGCCATCTCAAGGAGTGTAGTAATCAGGCCGCCGTCGCTTCTATCATGACCTGAAAGAATCAATCCTTTTTCTATCAATAATTGTACAGCGTTAAATGCACTTTTTAATAATTTCGGGTCATCAACATCGGGGGACTCATTCCCGATTTGGTCGTACACCTGTGCCAATGCGCTTCCGCCAAGGCGGTTCTTCCCGTTGCCAAGATCGATATAAATAAGTTTGCTTTGGCCCGGTTTTTTAATATCAGGAGTAACCACTTTTGTAATGTCAGGGCATGTCGCATAAGCCGATATAACGAGAGTCCCGGGTGACTTAACAACCTCTGTTGTTTGCTCGCTGTCTTCTGTTCCCTGTTCCCTGTTTACTGTTTCCTGTCTTTTGACCTGTGCGGCCATTGAGAGACTGTCTTTACCGCCATCAATTGCGATACCGAGCTTTGTTAAAATATCGCCTAAAGCAACCGCCGCATCGTACAACTTTGCTCCTTCGCCAGGCAGTTTTGCAGCCCACATCCAGTTGCCGGAACATTTGATATCTTCCAGTGCGCTGATCTTCGCCCATACAATATTTGTTAAGGCCTCACCTACGCTCATACGGGCCATCGCAGCAGGATTAATCAATGTTTTTATCGGCTGTTCACCAATTGCTATCGCAGCGCCGGTCAGTCCAAAGTGACTTTGAGCAATAACAGCAACATCGGACACAGTAAGCTGCAGGGGACCCGCGCATTGCTGTCGTGCAATAAGTCCTGTAACACATCGGTCGACCTTGTTTGTAAGAAATCTTTTGGACCCGACTGACAGCAGACGGAGCACTCTTTCAAGTGCATCTTTTACTGGGATGTTTTCCGGTAATTTAAGAGGCTTATTCTCTATCCGGATACTATCAAGGAGAAATGTCTTTTGAGGCATATCGCCGAGGATTTTTCTCAAAGAAAGATTAACAGGCGTACTCCCGTCATTTTCATCATAAAGAATAATATAGCCATCGCCGGTAATCTCGCCGATTACGGCATAAGGAACTTTCTCGCGTTCACACATTTTTCGAAAAAGAGCGACAGCCTCAGGTGTTAAAAGCAGGGCATTCTGTTCCTGATATTCAGCCCCCCATATCTCAAGGACCGAGAGAGTGTTGTCACCGAGCTGGATTTTTCTCACTTCAATCTTTGCGCCTGCAGGATAAATTATCTCTTTCACTACATTGCAGTTACCACCCGCGCCCTGATCATGAATGCTGACAATCGGGTTTTCATCGCCCATATCAATGCAGGCGCGCAGGACCCTGTTCATCTTCTGCTCCATCTCCGCATCACCACGCTGAACAGCATTAAAATCAAGTTCGGCAATATTCTCTCCCTGTATCATGCTCGATGCAGCGCCGCCGCCGATGCCGATTCTGTATGCGGGCCCGCCGATTTTTACAACCAGCATCCCTTTCCCGGGCTTTTCTTTTTCTATATGCCGCGCATCCATCTGTCCGATTCCGCCTGTGAACATAATTGGCTTAATCCATTCGTAACGTTCACCATTTGACAGCCTCATGCCGAATGAGCGTGTAAATCCCTGTATAACAGGCTCGCCGAATTTATTTCCGTAATCAGATGCGCCGTTTGACGCCTGAATCTCGATTTCAAGGGGCGTTGCAAGGTTATCGGGATAATGAAATGATTTATCTTCCCACGGCAATTCATAGCCGGGGATCAGAAGATTGCCGACGCAATACGCAGCCGTTCCCGCAATGACCAATCCTCCTCTTCCGGTTGCCTCTACATCTCTTATCCGTCCACCCGTGCCTGTTTCAGCGCCTGGAAAAGGGGCAACCCCGCTTGGAAAATTGTGAGTTTCTGCGGTAAAGATAACATCATAGTTAAGGACAGTCTTTCTAAAAGGCGAAGGAGCGAGAGGGTTTTCAGGGATTATCGTCTGAACTTTATATCCTCTGATTGAACTCGAATTATCACGGAATGCAATCACGCTATTATTTGGATTTAAATCGAGAGGAAGTTTGACGATCTCAATAAGATTAAGAGGCATTTCTTCGCTGTCAATAATAAGCTTGCCTTTAAAAAACCAGTGGCGTGAGTGTTCGCTGTTCGACTGGCTCAAGTCAAAGCATTCAACGTTGGTGGGATCTCTGCCTATGTCACGAACAAATAAATTATAATAATATTCGATATCCCATTCATCAAAGCCAAGCCCCATTTCCTTATTGATTTTCCGCAGTGCATCAGGACCTTCTTCAATTAACGGCAGAATAAAAACAGGCTCCGGTTTTATTCCTGTTTCAAATGTTTCTATGGGGTTTGGATAAGGGCACTCGGTCATCCGGTCGTAAAACAGTGACGAGTGGCGAGTGACAAGTGACGAGAAGAGTTCAGAGTTTGTTGCAGGGGCGCATGGCAATGCGCCCTGACTGATCTGCTGATTGAAAAATAACTGATAGCGCCTTGAGCGTTCAATCCTTGTTATCTTATGAAGTCCGCAAGCGTGGCAAACTGAAACAGCATTCGTTGACCACGCAGTTGTAAAATTCATTCGGGGCCCAACCTCGAAAATGAGTTCGGCGTTCGGCATTCGGCGTAGGGGCGATTCATGAATCGCCCCTACAGAAATTTCGGAGTTTAAAAAGCTTTTATCGGAAAATTTCTCCGGCTCGAATGTCTCAGCGAGAAGCCATTTGAGAGTTTTTATCTCCTCAGAGGTAATCGGTTCAAGGGTCTCAATATTGAAACAGTATTCGGTTTTTAAGCCTTCAATATCAGATGATATCTTTTGCCGGCAAAGCAGCAAAAGTTCCTTTCCACTTGCTTCTGACAAGGCAGGTATTCTGTAAAAATGAATTAAACCCATTAGATAGTCTCCGGGAATATAATTTCAGCAGTTGCTATTGTAGCATTTTACCCCGCACCACAGAAAGTAGCATGTGCTGAAGCTTATTTAAGCTTATTGCTTTTAAAACTGATCCTTATGTAAAATAATTTCAGATTCACATTTTAATGGAGGTAACAAAAGTAAATGAACATGGTTAAAACAACAGTCCTTATGGTGGGCCTTACGCTCGTTCTTGTATGGGCCGGGGCCGCCCTTGGAGGCAGATCAGGCATGACAATGGCGCTTATATTTGCCATGGCAATGAACCTTTTTGCCTATTGGTTCAGCGACAAAATCGTGCTAAAAATGTATAAAGCTCGGGAAGTCAGTGAACATGACGCTCCTGAACTTTACTCAATCGTAAGAAGGCTTGCACAGAAGGCTGAGATCCCGATGCCAAAAGTTTACATCATAGAGCAAGACCAGCCTAATGCATTTGCCACAGGAAGAAATCCAAACCATGCAGCGGTTGCTGTGACAACAGGCATTTTGAGAATCCTGAGCAAGGAAGAACTTGAAGGCGTCATTGGACATGAACTGGCCCATGTAAAACACAGGGACATTCTCATCAGCACGATTGCCGCCACAATTGCAGGCGCAATAAGCTATCTTGCACAGATGGCTCAATGGGCCATGATATTTGGCGGCGGCAGAAGAGATGATGATGAAGGCGGAAGTCCCATTGCAGCACTTATCATGATGATCGTGGGGCCTATTGCAGCAATGCTCATACAAATGGCTATATCACGTTCAAGAGAATATTCCGCTGATGAAGGCGGCGCAAGGCTTGCAGGAAATCCGGGATATCTTGCAGGCGCACTGAAAAAGCTTGATACGGCATCCAAAAGAATACCCATGGAAGCGCAGCCGGCCACTGCTCACATGTTTATTGTAAATCCGCTTACAGGCGGAGGATTGTTAAAATTATTCAGCACACATCCACCTGTTGAGGAGAGGATAGCAAGACTCGAAGCCATGCGCCGTGTCTCTTAAAAAAATCGAGAAAAAGGTAATCGCAGGGCGTCGTCTGACAAAAGATGACGCCCTTGCATTTTTTGAAAGTGACGACATTTTCACCATCGGCAGGCTTGCTAATATCGCCGCCGGGAGAAAGAACGGCAAGAACGCATATTTTATCCAAAACCATCATATAAACCCCACTAACATTTGCGTTAACCGCTGTAAATTCTGCGCCTTCAGCCGTTCAAAAGGCGAAAAAGGCGCGTATGAATTAAGCATCAGAGAGATAATAAAGAAACTGAAAACACAGCGGTCAGCGGTCAGCGGTCAGCAGTCAGAAAAACTCAAAACTCAAAACTCAAAATTTAGAACTAAATTCGTCACTCACCATTCGTCACCGTCTTATACCGAGGTCCACATCGTCGGAGGGCTGCATCCTGATTGGCCTTTCGAATATTACCTTGAAATGCTCAAAAAGATAAAAACGAATTTCCCGAATATTCATATCAAGGCATTTACCGCGGTTGAGATAGATTATTTTTCAAAGATAAGTGAACAGGGGATTACCGATACTCTCAAAGAATTAAAAAAAGCCGGTCTTGATTCCATGCCCGGCGGCGGCGCGGAAATATTCAATACACAGGCAAGGAATAAGATATGTCCTGAGAAAATTACCGGCAAAGAGTGGCTCAATGTAATGGAGAAGGCCCATAATGCCGGAATTAAAACTAATGCAACAATGCTTTACGGACATCTCGAAACATACAAGCACAGGGTTGAGCACATGTTACGCCTCAGAGAACTTCAGGACAGAACAGGGGGTTTTCAGGCATTTATACCACTTGCATTTCATCCAATGAACACTGAATTAAGTCAGAAGTCAGAAGTCAGAAGTCAGAAGTCAAATCTTCCCATCCCCAATCTCAATCGTTACACATCAGGAATTGATGACCTGAAAACCATTGCAATTGCAAGACTCTTTCTTGACAACTTCCCACACATAAAAGCTTACTGGATAATGCTTGGAGAGAAGATCGCCCAGCTGGCCCTCATGTTCGGTGCAGATGATCTTGACGGAACTATAATTGAAGAAAAGATAACTCACTCCGCAGGTGCACTTTCGGGCACTGTAATGACAAGGGCACAGTTGATAAATTTAATTGAAAAAGCCGGCAAGGTCCCGGTGGAGCGGGACTCGTTTTACAGGCCGATAGGGGCAACCCTGCGTGGTCGCCCAAATAAATTGTGAAAAAGGGATAACCTCTGAAAAGTTGATTCTAAACAGTGGATATCGATGAACAGGACAACTAAAAAAGAAGCCTTAACCCTCCTTAAATCCGCTGACCTTCTCGGTCTCGGGCAGATGGCTGACAATGTCAGAAAGAGATTGCATCCCAAAGGTATAGTTTCTTTTATCATTGACCGCAATATCAATTACACCAACGTATGTATTAACAGGTGTAAATTTTGTGCATTTTACAGAGACAAAAATGATCCGGAAGCATATGTTCTAAGCAAGAGGCAACTCTATAACAAGATAAAGGAAACAATTGCTCTTGGCGGGACACAGATATTGATACAGGGGGGGCTCCATCCGGAACTTGATATTAATTATTACGTTGACCTCCTGAAAACTGTCAAAGCAAAATTCCCTATTCATATTCACGGGTTTTCGCCGCCAGAGATTTGCTACATGGCAGACATAGCTGGTCTTACGATAAAGAGAACATTGCAGATCCTAAATGAAGCAGGTCTTGATTCCATTCCGGGCGGAGGGGCGGAAATCCTTTCTGACAGGATCAGGGAAAAGATCAGTCCCAAAAAGATCGGCAAGGACAGGTGGCTTGAAGTCATGGAACAAGCCCACCGAATTGGCATAAAGACAACAGCGACGATGATGTTCGGGAGCATTGAGGAACCGGAAGATATTATTGAACACCTTGATACGATACGGAAATTGCAGGAAAAGACCAATGGTTTTACGGCATTTATTCCATGGAGTTTCCAGCCGGGGAACACGGAATTAAGTCAGAAGTCAGAAGTCAGAAGTCAGAAGTCAAAGAAAAACTCAAAACTCAAAATTCAAAATTCAAAACCAAACTCGTCACTTGTCACTCGTCACTCGTCACTTCAACCAGCTACTGCGGCGGACTATCTCCGCGTGCTTGCACTTTCAAGGATCTATCTTGACAATGTCCCGAACATACAGGCTTCGTGGGTGACGCAGGGAATCAAGATGGCACAGGTTGCACTCAGATTCGGCGCCAATGATTTCGGATCAACAATGATTGAGGAAAACGTTGTCGCTGCGGCAGGAGTAAAACACAGGGTTTCAATCAATGATATTATTACCTCTATAAAAGCAGCGGGTTTCAAACCAGCACAGAGGGATATGTACTACAATATTATCAAGAGGGATTTATAGTTTTGGGTAATCCTTCAGTATGGATGGCAATAATTGTTTAAAGCGTGTCATCCCCGCAGTCCTTTAAGCGGGGATCCAGTTTTTTAACAAGTTCTGGATGCCCGATTACAGACTTCGGGCATGACGAAATTGAAAACTTGCAATTTATAAACAAACCCTAGTTATTCATACGATATAAATGCCGAATATGGTAGTATAACCAATGGATGCAAGACAGAATAAAAGGTTTATAGTCAGCCTTGAGGCTGAACTTATATTCAGGGACATTCGTATTGCAAGTTCTATAGAGAACCTTTCTGAAGATGGGGTCTATGTAATAACCTCTTCTTTAAAATCTGTTGCGGATTTTCCACCTGATACATTTCTTGAGTTGAGATTTCAACTTCCCTCCGGAGACGAACAATGTCTTAATTGCAAAGTAAAATGGTCCTATAAAACCCCGCCTCATGGACTGACAAACAGTATTGGCATGGAAATAATCGACCCCCCTCTATCATATAAAGAATCTTTAAAAGCCTTGATGTAAGTTGAATAATTATTGCAACTAATACAAACGTAAGTCAAGATAAAAAACACGATAAATGAAAACAACTAATTGATTCGGAAGATTAAATGGAATTTAAGCAGAGATAAGCAAACTTTGCGGCTATTTATTTAATGGAATGGTTACAATTACCCCCCGTCACTGAATGGTTACCCCTGGGAGCATTTTAAAATAGTAGTCTTTTATCACTTTGTGGTAAAATTTTCATATTGAATAAAAACAATTCTTTTCATAAGATACTGACTACCATCAAGGAGTTTGATGAGGAGATAGCTCATCTGCACTTCTCCTATATCACCCGGCGTTCACTGGAGTTTATCCAGAACCGGCTTGGCATCAGACGCGCATCGATCGCCCTGCTTCAGAAAGAAACCGGTGGGTTTCTGCTCTATGAAGCTGGCATGGAAATTAAGGGAATCGAGTCCGGAAAGTTTCTGCCTTTTGAAAAAACCGTCCTTTCTGAAGTTATCAATCATGCTGAACCGCTCTATCGCCCTAATATCAAAACGTGGCAGACTGAATACGAAGTAGACAAAATCCTTCTTAAAGCCGGTTTCCGGTCTGATCTCCTTATTCCCCTTGTTGTGAACAAACAATGCATAGGCACATTAAATGTCTGCGCCATGAAAATAAAAGGGATCATAAAGGGAAAGCGTTTTGTTCTCCAGTTCCTTGCTCCACGCCTGGCGCAGGCAATACAGAACGCCCTGTATGTAGATGCGCTCGAAGAAAACAAGCAAAAATACCGAGCCCTGATTGAAAGCATTGAAGAAAAACATTTTATATACATACACAACACTGAGGGCGTTTTTACGTATATAAGTCCTTCAATTATCAAAATTTTGGGGTACACATCCGAAGAATTTCTTACTCACTATACGAGATATCTGACTGATAACCCTGTTAATAAAGAGGTAGAACGTCATACTGAACTAAGCATCAAGGGCGAGCAGCAGCAGCCATATGAAGTGGAGATTTATCATAAAGACGGCAGCATCAGATGGCTTGAAGTGAGCGAAGTGCCTGTCTATAGTTCAAACGGGCATGTTCTGGCAGTACAGGGTATTGCCTATGACATCACCGAACGAAAGCAGGCGGAAAAAGATAAAATAGCAGGCGAAGAACGATACAGAAAACTCGTTGATTCAGTCACAGACTATATTTTTACCGTAGAGGTGCGGAATGGGAAAGCTGTATCAACAAAACACGGACCGGGTTGTATTGCAGTTACGGGATATTCATCTGAGGAATATGAAGCTGATCCATACCTCTGGTACAGAATGGTGCATGAAGAAGACAGGGAATCTGTAATAAAACACGCTAACAGAGCGATTTCAGGTGAAAGTATACAACCACTGGAACATAGAATCATCCATAAGAATGGAGATGTAAAATGGGTAAGAAACACCCCTGTCCCGAGGTATGATAAGGATGGGAAACTGATTGCATATGATGGACTTATTGTTGACATTACTGAACGCAAGAAAGCAGAAGAAGAAAAGCTGAGACTGCAGGAACAACTGCTTCAGTCACAAAAGATGGAGGCCGTTGGACTGCTTGCTGGAGGAGTGGCCCATGATTTCAACAATATTCTTACCGCAATTATAGGGTATGCAAATATTATAAAAATGAAAATGAAAAAAGAGGACCCTCTGAAAGCTCATCTTGATCATATACTGAGGTCTTCTGAGAGAGGCGCTCATTTAACCCAAAGCCTCCTTGCTTTCAGCAGGAAACAGCTTATCAGCCCGAAACCGGTAGATATAAATATTATTATAAGAAATGTGCAGAAACTTCTGGGCAGAGTAATTGCTGAAGATATAGAACTGAAGGTTGTTCTTGATGAAAGACATTTGACCATAATGGCAGACAGCGGACAGATGGAGCAGATATTGATGAACCTCGCTACCAATGCAAAAGATGCGATGCCTCAAGGAGGTTCATTAACAATAGGAACAGAAATATCGACTATTGACGAACAATTCATCAAGCAGCATGGTTTCGGCGATAGAGGGGAATATGCGCTTCTTTCAGTAGCAGATACCGGTATTGGAATGGATGAAAAAACGAGAGAAAGGATATTCGAGCCTTTCTTTACCACAAAAGAGGTGGGACGCGGTACAGGGCTGGGGCTTGCTATGGTGTACGGGGCCATAAAACAAAATGGCGGTTATATAACTGTATTGACTGAACCTGGAAAAGGCACAACATTTAATATTTACCTCCCGCTAATAAATACTATGGCAACGAAAGAAATAACCTCTCAGATAGTTGAAATAATAAAAGGAGGAACAGAGACAATACTTATAGCTGAGGATGATGAATCGTTGAGGGAGCTTGCAGGGTCGGTTCTTAAAGAGTTTGGTTATACGGTCATAGAAGCAAAAGATGGCGCCGATGCGATTGAGAAATTCAATGAACATAAGGAAAAAGTTAAGTTTCTGATCCTTGATGTGATAATGCCGAAGAAGAACGGAAAAGAGGTATATGATGAAATTAAAAAGATATATCCGGGTATAAAAGCATTATTTGTAAGCGGGTATACTTCTGAAATTGTCCACAAAAAAGGGATTATTGATTTAAAATTAAATTTTCTCCCAAAGCCCATTTTACCAAACCAGTTATTGAAAAAAGTGAGGGAAATTCTGGATGAAGAGGTCAAAAAGATATAATGAAATTATTACAAAAAACAGTTTTCATCATAATTGTTTTCATATTTTCCCCTTCTGTCATCCTGGCATTTCCTGTAACGACATATAATCTGGATGTCTCCATTGATGTCTCCGCCTCTGAACTAACCGGCATTTCCCGAATTGATGTTGTTGCCGGAAAAGAGCTGTTATTAGTGATAAATGGGACTCTTGAAATAAATTACATAAAACTCAATAACAAACAGATTGGTTTAGATGAAGGTTCCCGAACTTTAAGAATAGTTTCTGACAAGGACGGAATATTAGAGATAAGTTATAAAGTATATTTCAGGGACGATCATGGTTCTTATGAAAAAAATGCCGGGGCAGTGAAAAATGTAATTGATGCAAAAGGGATATCGCTTACAAATACCTGGTATCCTGAAATTAAAGGGCAGGCATATTACAATCTTAAAGTGACCCTTCCCAAAGGATATGAGGCGGTAGCGGAGGCAGATGAAGTCAAAAAGGTACTTAAGAATGATTCGGTAGAATTCTATTTTGATTTCCCATATCCGTCAGACGGCATAAACCTCACAGCATCAGATAAATATCGTGTAAGGAAAGATAATTATAATAATGTTCAGATCTATGCATATTTTTTCAGCGAAGATATAAATCTTGCATCAACCTATATTGAATTTACAAAAAAGTACCTCAAATTATATGAAAGCCTTTTAGGAAAATATCCATATAAAAGATTCTCCATTGTTGAGAACTTCCTGCCCACAGGATACTCGTTTCCAACCTTTACACTCCTCGGGAATACGATAGTACAACTTCCTTTTATTGTTGAGACTTCCCTGGGGCATGAAATTCTACACCAGTGGTTTGGCAATTATGTTTATGTTGATTATCAAAGAGGCAACTGGGCAGAGGGATTGACTACATATCTTGCGGACCATTTATATGAAGAACAGAAGAATAAGGGTTGGGAATACAGGAAGCAGATTTTAACCGACTACAAAAGCTACGTTACATCCCAGAATGAATTTCCATTAAAAGACTTCAAAGGAAGGGTTGATCTTTCAACTCGGGTCATAGGATACGGCAAGACGGCAATGGTTTTCCATATGCTGAAGATGATGGCCGGAGAGCAAGCGTTTTTTGACGCCCTGAAGGATATTGTGAAAGAGAACCCCTTCCGGATGGTTTCATGGGACAACCTGAAGGAGTCATTTGAAAAATCTTACGGACAGGATCTTTCGTGGTTCTTTGAGCAATGGGTGGACGGAACAGGATTGCCCGACATCAGTATCGACGGTCTGAAAGTAGAACAGAACGGCATCGACTATAAACTGAATTTCACGGTCAGTCAAAAGGGGAAAGTTTACCGGCTCACTCTCCCCATGACCATATATATCAGGAATGACGCCGTTACAAAATCTCTCGCTGTCGATAAGGGAAAAAACAGCTTTGAATTTTCCTTTCCGGAAAGACCGGACAGGATAGTCTTTGACGAGGATTATGATGTCGCCCGTGAGCTTGACCCGCAAGAATTCGCCCCTGTGATTGCGAGGCTTCTGGGCGATAAATGTCTCCTCATCGCCATGCCGCGGGAAAATGCGGAAATTTACAGCAGCATCATAGAGGAATTCGAAAGCAATAAGCCGGTGAAAATGGATGAAGGGGATATTAAAAACTCTGACATCATGTCGTCTTCAGTTATAATTTTTGGTTTCGATAACCCGCTGACAGGCAGAATTTTCGGTAAGGTTCCTTCTGAAGATGCAGGTTTTTCCATGATTGTGAAAGAAAATCCTTTGAATCCTCAAAAGGTTATAGGAATAATAAATGGAAAATCGAAAAAAGAGGTAGACGCTGCATATGGGAAAATAGCTCATTACGGAAAATACAGCAAGCTGCTTTTTGAAAATGGAAAAAATACTTATAAAGAAATAACTCAAACAGACAGGGGAATAATTATGAACATGCAGGAAGATGCTCCGGCTGTTGATCTTTCAACAACCAGAACACTGTCAGAAGTTACAACCAGCGTTGTAGACAGGAAAATAATCTATGTCGGCGAGGCTCACGATGTGTTTGCCCATCACGCGGTCCAGCTTGATATAATCAGAGGAATATACAAGAAAATCAGGAAGGTCGCAATAGGGATGGAAATGTTTCAGAGACCTTTTCAGGAAACACTTGACAGCTTCATCTCTGGAAAGATGGATGAGACAGATTTTCTGAAGATGTCAGAATATTTTAAGAGATGGGGGTTTGATTACCATTTATACAAACCGATACTTGATTATGCAAGATCAGAGAAAATACCTGTTGTCGCATTAAACCTGAAACGTGAAATCATAGAGAAAGTATCGCGTGAAGGGCTTGATTCACTCTCTATTGAAGAAAAAAATGAGATCCCGCCGGATATGGATTTGTCCGATAATAATTATAGAGAGAGGCTGAAAAAGATTTTTGATCAGCACAAGAATTCCGAAGGCAAAAATTTTGACTTCTTCTATCAAGCCCAGTTGCTGTGGGATGAGACGATGTCACAGTCCATAGATGAGTTCCTCAATAAAAACCCTGATTATCAAATAGTTGTTCTTGCGGGCCAGGGGCATCTTGAATATGGTTCAGGCATCCCGAAGAGGACTTTCAGGAGGGATGGCAGTAATTATGCAATTGTTCTCATAGACGCTGAAGTTGAAAAGGGCATTGCTGATTACATAATTTTCCCGAAACCGGTGGAAGGCGTTACCTCTCCAAAACTCATGATATTTTTAACAGAAGAAAACGGGGAGCTTAAAATAAAGGGGTTCCCTGAAAATAGCGTTTCCGAAAAGGCTGGTATTAAAGAAGGAGATATTATACTCTCGCTTGATAATATGCCGGTAAAAACTATAAATGATATAAAAATCCATCTTCTGTACAAGAAAACAGGCGAGACGGTTAAAGTTGAGATATTGAGAAAAGATAAGGACGAGGAAAAGAAGATGGTGTTAGACGTGGCGCTGTAAAGAGGCAGGAAGTAAAATTTTATGGAAGAGTTTTACACCGGAAGAGTTGTCTATCATAAGATCTTCGGGACCGGCAAAGTAGTTCATATAGAGAATGAGCGTTTAGTTGTGAACTTTATTAAGGCCGGCGTGAAATATTTTACGGAAACAGAAGCGGAAACCGAATTGTCCGATCCGCCGG
This sequence comes from Nitrospirota bacterium, assembly GCA_016215115.1. Classification (GTDB taxonomy): domain Bacteria; phylum Nitrospirota; class Thermodesulfovibrionia; order UBA6902; family UBA6902; genus SURF-23. The sequence continues at coordinate 76,382 of JACRLN010000012.1, read as the reverse complement.
ATCAACAGCGGGAACAATGTACAGAGGAGCAAGGTATGGATATCAATGCATTAAAAGACGCCATTCGCGAGGTTTTACTGGAAGAAGGGTTAATAGGTGTAACTGCCATAGTTGATAAATGGATTGGGGGGGAGCTGGTCCTGAAACCCGGTAAAGAAGGGATGCAGGAAAAGTCTGTACCCATCGAAACCTTTTTCCATAAAATCATTATGGTCCGCAATCAACTCCGGGTCCTTGAGCAGAATATTAATGCTTCTGAAAAACTTACAGATAGTGAAAAGGTAAATCTCCAGCAATACATATCACGCTGTTATGGCTCACTCACTACATTTAATGTCTTCTTCGGGGACAAGAAAGACATGTTCGTGGGGACGAAGAAGGAATAGCTTTAAATACTTCATGCTATTAATAAGTAGTTCATAAGTAATGCCAAATCATTTAATTTTATTCTTGCCTTTCTCTCCTGCCCTTAAGTAAACTTATTTTACGCTCTTCGATATAAATATTTTTCAATATTGTGCTATGCAATAGGAGGCATATTCAATATCAATCTTTCCGTCGAATATCTGTTCGGCATAAAGATAAAATGACTAGAATGAGGACTAAGTTTCCTATGAATATTGTAACGAGTCAGACTATTGGCAATATTGGTCTTTACTACGTGTGCTACAAGCTTTCCTTGTTTGGATGGAATGTGATGCCCACTGCAAGAAATGCTAAGGGAATAGATATTCTATTGTATAGTCAGAACGCATTACGAAAGGTTCTGATTCAAGTCAAAACCCTTTCAAAGAAAAATCCGGTTCCACTGGGTACTAAACTCGATAATCTGATCGGGGATTATGTGATTATTTGTGTCAGAGCTTATCTTTTTGCGTATGGCTAAGATAATAATATTGCCGAATCCTTAAAGACCTCCGGTTGTCAATGGCAAATAAAGCATAAGCGCGGAAGTTCAAAAGGACTGTATTCCGCCTCAAGTACAGAATGACTGCTTAGCAAAGCGATACGCACATCAAAAAGCAACAACCCCAAAGCACAATCTACTAAATATTGTAAAATTAGTAAGAGCTTGACATAATGTAACTACTAATATAAAATTTATTAGTAGTTACATTTATACGAATAACTACTAATTTTCTACTAATTAATGTCAAATTAGTATTTGGAGGTAACACATTGAAAATACCGGAAAAGGCGCCATCTTGTGACGGAATATTAGAACAACCTATAACTCCTGATCTGGCGCGTAAGACTAAGGATTTAGTTAAAAAGGCAAACAGCGAATATATGTATTGGGATGAACTGAAGCACCAACCTGTGCCGGAAGGTGTAACAACCGAGGCGGCATGGGTCATACTTAAATTGTCGAGAGTTGTTCAAACAAGATATATAGCTCTTACTGATTCAAAAGGGAATCCATTTGGTTACTGGCTTCCGGATTGTATACTTCGGGAAAGTCATTTTATAGACCAGCAGGCAGGCGGGTCTATTCTTGTAGATGACCCATCGGTGCATGCCGACGAAAAGCGGAGATATTTAATCAGGTCATTAGTTGATGAGGCAATATCCTCAAGTCAGATCGAGGGTGCGGTCACCACAAGGGTTGTTGCTAAAGAAATGCTCAGGACAGGCAGAAAACCGAAGGACCGCTCGGAGCAAATGATATACAATAATTATCTGTCGATGCAGATGATAAAGAAGCATTTGGCCGAGCCGCTTTCGATAGAGCTGATACAAAATATTCACGCCGGCATGACCGTTAATACTCTTGATGACCCATCATGGGCAGGCAGATTCAGAACTCCTGATGACGAAGAGATACATGTTTTTGACAGTGACGTGCAAACAGTTCTCCATGTCCCGCCCAAGGCAGATGCTGTACACGCTCTGATGAAAGGGCTTTGCGATTATGCAAACAGCGACAGGGAGGACGAATTTGTCAATCCTATTGTAAAGGGGATACTGCTTCATTTCTGGGTTGCATATGTGCATCCTTTCATGGACGGCAATGGACGTACTGCAAGGGCGCTCTTTTATTGGTACATGCTCAAGAACCGTTATTGGCTTTTCGAATACCTTTCGGTGTCCACCGCGATCCTTAGCGCGCGGACCCAGTACTACAGATCATTTCTTTATTCCGAAATCGATGATAACGACGCCACATACTTCATCGTATATAACCTCAAGGCAATACATAAGGCGATAGAGAAACTAAATGAATACATTGAAAGAAAACAGAAAGAAAAAAGACATGCATTCCGTTTTGCCGCGAGTTACCCGGGATTAAACCTGAGGCAGCGCACACTGCTTGCCGATGCGATTGAAAAGCCTCAAGAGCTTTTTACGATAGAGACTCACTCCAACATTCATGGTGTGACGTATCAGACTGCGCGCACGGATTTGCTCGGCCTGAGAGATATGGGACTACTTGAGATGCGAAAAGAGGGCAAGAAGTTCATCTTCACCCCTGTTGCTGACATTCAGAAAAAATTGGAAAGGTAAGTATGCGCCGATTTTTCTTTAGTCAGATCTTCAGTGCCCTGACCAGTGCCATTCCCAAATAAAGCAGCGCCTCAACGTCAAGAAACTCCGTCACTGTAGAATCAAAGAGTATCTTGCAGTCAGGTTCAAACTCCTCATCCCCCGGCCAGAGAAGGACAAGAAAGGGGATTTTAGGCAGGGGATAAACTACGAGGCTGTGTTTAGCTGAAAAACCTGATATATCCTGTGCTCCCAATACGGTCAATTTCTGAAGAAAGCCATCCGGATTATTACCGAACATCCTTGCAAGAGACAGTTCACACGCTTCGTGAAAACTTTCCGCACGGATTAATCCGTCTTTCAAATCTCTGAACGCAACCCACTTGCCTGAAAGGAGACTACTCCCCGCATTTTTTATATACATAAGAATGAGGAGCTTGTCCCAAATAGTTAATTCTTCCTTAAACTCTGAAGGGGTGACGACTACATCTTTTCCCATGTACCGGATTTTCAGAAAATCACCTTCAGCAACTGCCCCGAGGCCCTCTGCAACATTCGAAAAATTTATCCGTGATATCTCATTGAAAAGCTCCTGAAGCCGTCTTTCCATCCAGTCGCCGGTGTCAGACAGCATGACATCGATTTCCTGCTTACCCTGCTCATCGAGTTCAGTGCATTCAGATGTTAAAATCATCTTCCTCAAAAATTGAACTGCGAAAGCCATGCAGGTTCCCGCAGAACATTTTCCGCAGTTCTTGCGGGGGAGTTTTTTATAAACATCGAGAGGATTCATGGTTCCTTCCAATACTATAAGTACCCATATTATAGCTTGTAAATGAGAATAATATATTCTGAGTTTTTTTTGACAAAGATATTTTTTTATGATAAAAGATATAAGCAATCTAATAATTTTCAGGAAAATCTTAACTGAAGTACATTTAAAAAAGCTTCTTAAATTATTGTCAAGGGTTAAAGAACTTTAAAGAAGCCATTCAAGAAATAACTATAACGACTGAATTTGTATGCAGTATTTTTTTATAGTAGTACGAAAGAAATCTTTAAACAGCAACCATGTGTTGAGATCATAAAAAAAGAAAGGAAAATTTACATGAAAAGTATTATGAAGTGCGGTGCTTTAGCAATGGTATTCTTGCTGACTTTTTTTGCAGTAAACGGAATGAGCCAGATCAGGCAAGGATCGGTTTCCCTCAATCCTAACATAGGAGGTTATGTTTTTCAGGGAGGTCAGCATATTGAGAATGACATAACTTATGGAATAGGATTGGGTTATAATTTTACTGAAAATTGGGGAGTTGAAGGTAATTTTAATTATGTTGATACAGATTCAAATGCAGACTCTTCAGACGGAGAAGATGTAAAGGCATATCTTTACCGGCTGGATGCTATCTATCATTTTATGCCTGAGAAAAAACTGGTTCCCTATCTTTCTGCAGGTGTGGGAGCAGTCAGAATTTCTGGTGATACTGATGAAAGAGGGTCGGACCCTTTATTTAATTACGGAGCCGGCATCAAGTATTTTTTAACAGAGAATTTAGCAATTCGCGGTGACATCAGGCATATTATTACAGATGATCCAAAATATAATGTAATTTATACAGTAGGGCTTACATTTTTATTCGGAGGGGAGAAAAAGGCAGTTCCGGCGCCTGCACCAGAACCGGTTGCTCCTCAGCCTAAAGCCCCGGAACCTGTTGCACCACCACCGCCGCCTCCTGCACCTGTTGCACCACCACCGCCTCCTGCACCTGTTGCACCACCACCGCCGCCGCCTGTAAAGGAGACGAAGGTTGTTGTACTTGAGGATATTCATTTTGATTTTGATAAGGCGACTCTAACAGAGGAAGCGAAGGGAATACTGAAAAAGAATATACAGTCCATGAAAGAAAATCCCGGGATCAAAGTCCGTATAGAAGGGCATACCTGTGCACACGGGCAGGATGATTACAACCTCAGATTGAGCGAAAGAAGGGCAAATGCCGTTAAGGAGTATCTGATGAAGGAAGGGGGCATATCTCCAGATAGCATGACCACAATCGCTTATGGTGAAACGAGGCTGGCCATGCCTGAAATCCCTACACCAAAGAACAAAAACTCAACAGAGGCTAAGACCAACAGAAGGGTACACTTTGTTGTAATTACGAATTAAGCGTATAATAGAGAAGTGCTTTGTAAATTTTAATTGACGGATCTAACGGCAGAAGTTGAAGAAAGTTTCAACTTCTGCCGTATCTTTTTATTAACATGTTGAAGATTTCAGAATATAAGCATTTCATCTTTCTTCTCGCCGCTGTCTTTATCGCCTCATGTGCCGTACAAAAAGAAAGACCCACGGTTTCAGTTCCTGTTAAAAAGGAAACGGAAGCTGAAAAAAAGACGGGATCACCTAAAAAAGAAGAAATAGCGCAAGAAGATAAAAAGTCCGACAAAATCCGCACAATGCGCTGTGAGGAGAATACGGACACAAATTTCAATATAAGCGGTATGAAGGTTATTCCTTTTATCAAGCCCGCGTTTTTTGATATGAACGGCGACGGCTTGGCAGATATGATAGTTGGCGGTAAAAACGGGTTGCTTTATTTATACCAGAATTCGGGAGATGCCCAAGTACGTTACTGGAAGCCTGTAGAAGGATATTTCGACGGCATCAGCACAGGCGCCTTTTCAGATCCTGCGGTTGGTGATATTGACAGGGATGGAAAGGTGGAAATCGTTGTCGGCACCGGCGGTTTTTCATCTGATTCCGGCAGGCTTTTGTTTTTTAAAAATTCCGGTTCAATGGATGCTCCAAAATGGGTGAAGCTTGAGGGGACGGATATAAAAATCGGGAATGACGCAGCTGTAACAATAGTTGATTACAATTTTGACGGAATCCCCGACATAATAGCAGGCAACTCCGAAGGGGAGATATTCTTTTTTAAAAATATTTCGACCGGTAAGAACATCAGGTTTGTACGTGACAAGTCTATTCTGCTTAAAAAGTCCTTTGATAAGTATGCTGTTCCTTCTGCTTTAAAATTGAAAGACAAGGTTATTCTGACAATAGGAACTTCATTGGGAAAGCTTTACATGTTTGAATTAGAAAAAGGGAATAATAAGATTTCAGCAAAAAATATAACGGCTGATCTGTCTGCAAAGAGGTTTTTATCTCCGGCCTTTACTAATCTTCTCGACAAGACCCGTTTCGACCTTGTACTGGCTGACGGAGACGGCGTCCTTACATATTATGAAAACAAGAAGAAAGATTTCACCATTTGGGAAAAAAACCAGGAATTATTCAACAACAGGATATTTGCAGGTCCTGCCTGCGCCCCGACAATGTCTTTTATTGGAAACAGGCTTTATATGGTTGTCGGAAATATGGATGGCAAATTAAGGCTTTATGAGTTTAGAAATGAACCCGGGCAACTGCCCTGGAAAGAGAGAAAAGGATATCTTGGTAATATAAAGGTATCGGGATTTTCACGCGGAGTTTTTACGGATTGGAACGGTAAGGACCTCCTTATTACCGGAGAAAGCAACGGCGATATAAAGGCATTTATTAACTACGGTTCGGCAGATATACCTTCATGGAGGGAAGAAAAAAAATTTTTTAAAGGTTTGCGGAAAAAATATCACAGCACCCCAGCCATTTATGATATTGATAATGACGGGAAATGGGAGCTTCTCACAGGCGCCGATGACGGAAAAATTTATGTATATAAAATTAAAGAAATAATTGACGGTCTGCCTGTATGGGAACCGCTTACAGGGCTGTTCGATAATATACAGGTCAAAGGTTTTTCAACACCGGCTGTTATCAGGGATAAAAACACTCTTTATCTTTTTGTCGGCCAGGAGGACGGGAAGATAAGAACATATATCGCGCAATTGCATGAGGGGGACAAATCTTCCATTGATCTCAATAACCTTGTTTTTCTTGAAAGAGATTTTCTCCATGAGATCAGAATGCAAAACCACAGTTCTCCCTTCCTGATCATGAATAACGGAATAATTGAAATAATATCAGGCGATTATGACGGCAACATCAGACACTTCGACTGTATCCAGGGATAACCAATGTCTGCTTTATTTGGCTTAACCGCCAATAACTGTATGATCTTCCTCTAATGCCTCAGCTATTTCACGATCGATCACGGGATATGTTACTGAATTCCAGATGTTGCCGAAATGAGTCGAAAGCAGATTTAATGCAGTTGGATCCTCTGTTTCAATAACAAGAAAGATTTTAAGTGGAGAACCTCCCAGCACTTCATATCGTTTAACAGTTTTACATCTCTGTTTAAGAGTCTTATCCATGCTTTTTCTTATCCACTCTGCCCTTTCATGATTAATATCCGCCCTGGTTACGTTTTCTTTGGCGTCAAAAACTGAAATGTACCACATTTTCATACCCCCATTTTATTAGTTTAACCTAAAAAAAACTTATAACTCTTCTATAAATTTTATCACAGTTCAAGCCTTTTGGGATCTTTAATCTTTTTCTTCTTCATAGCGCTAAATATTTTTATCTTCCCATATTCACCGTCAAACCCAGGCACAATAAGAACATCCCCTGAACGCATCCGTGATAGGGCCTCACTGAGAAGAGGGACCCCGGCTTTTTCTATTTCATTCAAAGGGACCTTCATGAGTATCTTGAATTCATTGCCAAGCTTCAGCAGCAACTTATTATATTCATTTCCAACTGCTTTGCTGTTTACACCAACTTTCAGTGTCTCAGCAATAATTTCTGGTAGGGGTATTATGGAATGGAAGGCTGGAGAGCCACTTGGTTTAAATCCTTCATTCCTGTCGGCAAGCTTTTCAACCCTGTGCATTACGCCCACCGTAACCTTTTTACCACATACCGGACAGAGGAAGTCATACTGTATAGTCTCTTTTGGCGAAAGTCTTACTTCACATTGTCTGTGCCCGTCAAAATGGTATTTCCCTTCCTCGGGGAAAAACTCGATTGTACCGATAAAACCTTTTTTAGTTTTCAATGCGCTCATAACATGTTTATACGAAATTTCGGTATCAAAGATATTTGCCTCCCGCCCTATTTTTGCCGGGGAATGCGCATCGGAATTGGATATCAGTGTTATCCTGTCGAGCGCCGAAAGCCGCCAGTTCATTGCCGGATCTGATGAAAGTCCTGTCTCAATAGCATAAATATATGGCGTTAGCTCCTCAAAGCATTCATCAAGTGAATCGAAGCCCGACACTGCACCAAAAACAGAGAAGTGCGGAGTCCATGCATGAGCAGGGACCAGCATGGCATCAGGAGAGGCGTCCAGTATGATTTTCAAGAGTTTCTTTGCATCAAGCCCCAGTATGGGTCTTCCGTCAGAATTGAGGTTGCCGATTTTGGACAAAGCTGAATTTATCTTTGCAGCATCGGCAAAATCAGGGACAAAAACTATTGAATGTATCTTCCGGGTTTTGCCATTTTTGCTGTAAATACAGCTTATTTCCGCAGAGAGAAGAAAAAAGACATCCTCCTTGCAGGAATCAGGAATGTCATCAGAGAGAAAATTTTTTTTCAGTCTGAACAATCCATTGCCTGCCGGCTCGAGCTTTTCCTTCAGTTCAATAAGCCATTTCGGATGGGTAAAATCTCCTGTGCCAATTACTGTAATGCCCTTGAGCTGCGCCCATTTCCAGATGCTTTCCGGTGACATGTCTTTGCTGGTTGCCCGTGAATATTTTGAATGGATGTGAAGGTCGGCAATAAATCGCATAAAAGATTATACCATTTTGAGAAAATCATCATGCTCTAAAATGCAAGCTTACCCGTACCATATGATCTTGTACTGCATAACTTGCCATACATAATTCTAAAGTCAAAGGCAATATTTGAAATAGGGTAAGGGTAAAAAGCACAGCAACTACTATCACTGAGAAATTAAGGATGGAAATCAGTTAGAATTACTCATGACTTTTTCAGTGAAAAAGACCTTTAATTCTTTAAGGTATATATTAATTTTAGCATTGACCGTGTTTATATGGCTATTGTTGGGTATGGTTTACGTTGACCGTTTTATTAAGCCCTTTGACAGGCTCTTGCCATGGCTGATGCCATGGAGAGTAACGGTTTCCAGTACTGGAACATCCACAATGGATGAAAGTCTCGCGATTATGCAAAGTCAGCTTGACGGCTCAAAAATGATAGCACATTATGCACTCTTTACAATGATAGCCGCCTTCGCATTACTCTGCATATATTTTACTCTTGTTTATCAGCAAAAACAGAGGCGAACACGTGAAAATGAATTACTTTCACTTAAAAATCAGGAGATCGCGAGACGGAATGAATTTATTCGCTATATCTCGGCAACTATTGGCCATGAGTTCAAGAATAACCTTGGGAGGATAAAGCGTAGACTCGACCTGCTTCATGGCCTTCCACAGGATGTGATGGCCCGTATCGACGACAACTTGGAAAAGCTTTTTGCTGATATCGACATATTTAAAAAGATCTCTGATGAAAGGGAATCAAGTCTCATAAACTTTGAAAAGGTGGAGCTCAAAGAACTGATCGTCGGTTTAACCGGGCAATACAGCGACCTGGCTGATTTCAGTCTTCAGGATGAAGCATCGCCTCCGGTCATTTTTGCTTCACAGACCCTTTTGAAGACAGTTTTTGAAAATCTGATCGATAATGCCATAAAATATAAAAAACGGGACCAGGAACGTGCCCGCATTGTAATTTCTTTCTCACAGGATACTGACCGCAACAGACGATATTTCACTATTTTTTTCCGGGATGAAGGCCTCGGTATGGACGAGCAGGAAGCTGACCACTGTTTCTACAAAAGTAAGGCATCTGACGGTGGATGGGGAGAAGGGTTATATTTCGCCAAATATGTGGTTGGTCTCCATGCTGGAAAAATCAGGGTCGGAAAAGAGTATACCGCTTTGGGTAAAGGCACCGAGATAATTATTAATCTGCCTTATGTTGAGGAAGAGCTCTAATGTTTAAAGTACTTATTGCCGACGATGACTTTGAGGACCGGGAACTCTTGAAGCTTGAAATTCAGCGTTCGCTCGGTCCCGAGCGCCCTGATATCAGATTTAGCGAGGCCGCCAGCATAAGACAAGCAATGCAACTTTTGACAACCCAGGTCTTTGACCTCATGACTTTGGATATAGAATTTGACAAGCTGAATGAAGGCCTCAATGCATTGCCTGAGATTTTCGAAAACCATCCGACACTTAATATAATTGTTATCAGCGGTAAACTCAATAAAAGCGAAGTATTGGAACAATTATTCCGTTTTACAAAAGATAATGTATTAAAGGAGAAGCGCTGGGCCAGGCATTTCGATGTCCTTGACAAAAAAGATGACAAAACCGAAGCGCTGCGGAGGGCCTATTCTTATGTCCTCAAGCAGCAAGAGGGATTTGATAAGGTGAGGGAACTGTTCCTGCTTGCCGAATCCTATCTTGAGAAGGACATGATAGAGAAATGCATGGAAATCTATCAGAAAATACAGGATATTGCCCCTGGAGAGCATGAATCCCGTGAAAATATCCACATCTTTAAATCAGCAGTAACTCCCGAGCAGGCACGGGAGAATTACAGGAATGGAGACATGATAGTCGCATCTCTCCTGCTTGGCCATTGTCTTGAGACCCGGCTTAAATTATTCACCCGCCGCGCCCTCGGGCAATCGTTCCCCCTGCTTTCGGAATGTTTTAAGGCATTGGAAAGCAGCAGCCTCATTAGTAAATCCAGGATAGGGCTGTTTCATAAATTTGTACAGTTAAGGAACAGGGCCATACATCATCCGGGGACCTTATCTGAAAAAGATTTTGATTATGCAGTAAATAATATAAGTTTACTGGATGAACAATTTTAATATGAAGGATAATGTTATCAAAACAATCATGAGATCGACAGGGCCGATGTTAAGTCTGACACTTATCGGTATTCTGGTATTGAGCGCTTTACTCTATTACAGGGCAGTCAAAATCCAGAGATTTCTGGAACCAGCTTTAGCAATTACCGAACCTCGCATTAAATTCAATCAGGAAATCAATAACCTGCTCATAAAAGAATTTGGGACAACTGCCAAGGGCATAACATTCAGGAGAGGTTCAATATTTGTCGACCAGTCACTGTTGTTTGCCATTCCTCACCATAAAGAGAGATCAAAACCTTTAATGCTAAATAAGCTAAGCCGTGTTTTCCTCTCTGCCCTAAGTAACCCGGATATCAGTAGCCATATCAGCCTTATACTAATCAGCATAAACCTGCCAATTACCGCAGATCCCAATCTAAATAAAGAATTAAGATTTGAGGTCCAAAAAATGACTGCTTATATATTGAATGCGCTCTATGCAACAGAGCCGGTTCTGGAAAAACAGTACGGGAAATACTTTGCGGTCGCAGCTATATCTGTAGACGCCCCTGTAAAAGAACCTAACTTGATTGAATTCAGAATGATACCCTCAGAGAGGCTCCATATTCAGGCGCTCGAAAGATTGGAACAATATTTCTATTGATTTATAAGTGTATCATAAAAATATGATCTTCAATCTCGATCTTCATGTTCATACTAAATTCAGCGGGGATAATTACACGGAGCCTGAGGATACCGTTCTTCACGCCGTCACTTTAAACCTTCAGGGGCTCGTTTTTACAGAGCATTATTCATACGAGGCATCGGAACATGCTGAGAAATTGAGAGAATTATATAAGGACCGGATTATGATATTCAGGGGCGTTGAATTCTCAGCAGCGGAAGGCCATTGTCTGATCTTTGGAGTGAATACTGACAAGCTTTCTATCAAAAACGCGCCAGTCGAAGAAGTTACCAGGATTGTCATTGAATCCGGTGGTGTTATTATTCCCTCTCATCCTTTTCGCGGAGGAAACAGTCTGGGCGATAAAATAGAACAAATAAAAGACTTCTCTGCGATTGAGGGATATAACGGATATAACCATCATTCCCAAAATATCAAGGCCATTGAAGCAGCAAAAAAACTGAAACTGCCCTATACAGGCGGGTCTGATGCACATGAGTCAAAAGAAGTGGGTGCATGTTTTACTGAATTTTATGATAAGGTAACATACGATAATTTTCTTGATCTGCTAAAGACAGGTAATTATCAGGGAGTTGATACAAGAAAAGTCAGCAGGTGCTGGATCTTTTAAACAACTAAAACCCATTGCAATCGTTGTCGGGTATTCATTAAACTATTTCTATCACATATGTCCAAAAAAAATAATTTATGAATTGTTTATAAATATTTTAACAGCATATGCATTTCAATGTTAATGCATAAACCTGTCATTGATTACGAACCATGAAAAATGCTCTTATCACATTTGTTAAAGCCCCTGTTCCAGGCAGGGTAAAGACAAGGTTGCAGACTGACCTCGAGCCGGACAAGGTTGCTGAAATCTACAAAACTTTCATAGCCGAAATAGTTGCACAGTGTGACCGATTAAAAGAAGCAGACAGGTTTTTAGGTTGTGCCCCATCAAAAAATCATGCTTTCCTTAAAGAAATTGCGAAAAAATATAAACTAAAAAGTTTTGATCAGCGAGGTACAAACCTTGGAGAGAAGATAGTAAACGCCTTCAGTGATTATTTAAAAAAAGGATATTCTAAAATAGTTTTAATTGGCAGCGACAGTCCGACAATTCCGATGAGTTATATAAAGAAGGCATTTGCCGCTTTAGATAAACACGATTTTGTACTTGGACCATGCTGCGATGGCGGGCTGTATCTGATAGGCGCAAGCAAGAAAATAGTACCGGACATATTTCTCGATATTTCATGGGATTCATCCAAGGTGTTAAATAAAACCCTCGACAACATAGAACATCTGGATATCAAATTATTTCTCCTCCCTTTCTGGTACGATGTGGATACTATTAACGAGTTGAAATTTCTCAAAAAACACCTTAGGTATCTAAACAGGGAACCCTTTCTTCCAGCCTTTTAATTCCTTTTTCATCCCTCTGTCTTTATCCCTGATTCTTAACCCGAATAATGCAATTAACCACAGAGAACACAGAGACAATAAAGAAAAATCCGAAGCACGAATTTATACTGTATTTCTGTGGTATTATTTAATTGCATTTTGGGGGTTAACGAAACTAAGCATTACAATAAACATAATGAAGAAAAATTTATCGTTTCTTATCACTGTAATAATTGGAACAGCATTAAGTCATTCCGCATTCGGTAAAAATAATATGCAGGAATACGTTCCCGGGGAAATTCTGGTTAAATTCAATGACACCTCAAGTGAAGTCGCAATCAATAATCTTCATGCATATGCACAATCTGTCAAGAAGAGAGAATTCAGGCAAATCAAAGTCCAGCACATAAAACTCCCTGATGATATGAGCGTGGAAGAAGCCGTTGAATATTACAAAAACGACCCGAATGTGGAATATGCCGAACCCAATTTTATTGTTCATGCCTTGGCAACAACGCCAGATGATCCGCCTTTCACTCAACTCTGGGGACTTAATAATACTGGACAGACCGGCGGAACCGTTGATGCTGATATTGATGCGCCTGAGGCATGGGATATAACAACCGGGTCCAATGATGTTGTCATTGCTGTTGTTGATAGTGGAGTTGCATATAATCATCCCGATCTGAGCGCCAATATCTGGATAAATGCAGGAGAAACCAGTTGTACGGACGGCGTAGATAATGACGGGAACGGTTATATAGATGACTGCAAAGGATGGAATTTTACAGGTGATGACAATGACCCATCCGATTATAATGGACACGGTACGCATGTTGCAGGTACAATTGCTGCAGTTGGAAACAATAGCACCGGAATTACAGGTGTAATGTGGAAAGCAAAGATAATGCCGTTAAGATTCCTGGGGGTAAACGGGTCAGGAACAACCGCAGATGCCATTGCTGCAATACTATATGCAAACGCCAAAGGAGCAAATGTAATAAACTGCAGTTGGGGAGGCTCCGGTTACAGCCAGGCGCTTAAAGATGCCATAGACGCATCCAGCGCAGTGGTAGTCTGTGCGGCAGGAAACGACGGCGGGAGCGGCAGCGCAAACATAGACGTAATACCAAATTATCCGGCAAGTTTCAAAAGCTCCAACATAATAACAGTTACAGCCTCTGATCATAGTGACAACCTCGCATCTTTCTCAAACTTTGGAGTCAAAACAGTGGATCTTGCAGCGCCTGGAGTTAATATTTATAGCACAATTCCTCAGTTTAGCTATGGCTCTCCGGTAACCGTCTATAGTGAAAATTTTGATGGTGCATCAGGACCTTTTCCAGAATCTCTTCCGGTGTTAGGATGGGACAGGGGGGGCAATAATTCTACATGGGCTATAACAAATGGCACAGGCCTCAGCGGGACCAACAGCCTTGAAGACAGCCCCGGAGGAAATTATCTGAATAATACAAGTTCATGGGCAGGCTTTATGACGCTCATATCATCAGTGAAGGATAATATTTATACACTCACTTTTCAGTGGAAAGGTGCGCTTGAAAACAATGTAGATTATCTTAATATTAATTTTTCCACTAACGGAACAATATGGTATTGGATAGATAGAAGGACAGGAATAAATGGAAATTTCGTTTCGTATTCTACTGACGTTACAGATCTATCAGAAATGTTTAAAAGTTTTTATTTTGGATTCGGATTAACGTCTGACAATTCAGTAAATTATGACGGAGTTTATATTGATGATGTAACGCTTTCAAGAAAGCCGATTTCAGCAAGCGGTTTCACTTATACAAGTTATGCCGGCACATCAATGGCTGCGCCTCATGTCTCAGGTGTTGCAGGATTGATTTTCACTCTTTATCCCTCTCTTAACGCCTGTCAGGTTAAGGATATGATCTTGAGTACAGTAAATTTAAAACCATCACTTAACGGTAAAGTCTTAACAGGCGGCAGGTTAAATGCATACAAAGCATTACAGGCAACACCACGTAATATTTCGTGTAAAAATAGTGTTACCAACGCCAACAATAGTGGAGGTGGAGGAGGGGGCGGAGGAGGGGGCGGAGGCGGGTGCTTTATTGCAACTGCAGCATATGGGAATATGATGCACCCTTATGTAAAAGTATTGCGGGAATTCAGGGACCGGCATCTTTTGACCAATTCATTTGGCAAAGCATTTGTTAACTTCTATTATAAATACTCGCCGCCGATAGCGGATGTTATAAAAAACAGAGAGTATTTGAAATTTATTACAAGAATTGTTCTAATGCCTTTAATACTGTTTGTGGTTTTTCCTTATTTGTCTACAGTCATATTTATTACATTAATAATTATGGTTCGTTATCATTTCAAGTTGCTAAAACAATCTGTTTAATATCCTTCTGCCTTACCTCCCCTATATTAAGAGGGGATGAAGGGGTGTGTTTATTTTCAATTTTTTCGTCTGTGAAAATCATACCCTATAAGTTGTTTCCCTTATAAATAACTCCAGAGTTTTATTTCCGCTTTTGTAGTGTTATTTCTCAGCACCATGGCTAATTCTTTTAGAGCTGAATTAAACTTAATTTTCATTTAAACACACCCCTGCACCCCTCTTTCTTAGAGGGGAAAGGCTAAAGTTTACCCACTTCATTATGAGAAAGAGCCATCAACTCTTGCAGCCCTAAAGAAAAAGCACAATTATACCGAAATAGTAATTGACGGTTTTTTAAAAAAAGGAATAGATGAAACATTTACTTTTTTCTTTTACTTCCGGGAAAATCGCTTTTATTTTCTTGCTTCTTGTTTTTCTCTGCAATAATGGATTTACAGAATATATACCAGGAGAAATTCTTGTAAAATATAAAGATGGTGTAACTGCCGGTACAATGAATACCCTTCACAAAAATATCGGCTCCGTCAAGAAAAAGGACTTTAAGAAAATCAGGGTTCAACATCTGAAACTTCCTGATAATATAAACGTGGAGGAAGCTGTTGAGTACTATAAAAGAGATCCGAATGTGGAATATGCAGAACCTAACTATATTGTTCATATTGATGCAACACCGAACGATACTTACTTTAACAACCTATGGGGGCTTCACAACACGGGACAGACAGGCGGAAAACCTGGCGCTGATATAGATGCACTGGAAGCATGGGATTTAACAACCGGTTCAACCGAAGTTGTAATAGCTGTCGTTGACACTGGAGTTGCATATGATCATCCTGATTTGGCCGGCAATATCTGGACCAATACAGGAGAGACCAGTTGCACGGATGGCGTCGACAATGATGAAAATGGTTATATAGATGACTGCAAAGGGTGGGATTTTATAGGTAATGACAATGACCCCATGGATTATAACGGCCACGGGACGCATGTATCAGGGACTATTGCGGCAGGAGGAAACAACAACACCGGGATTACAGGCATAATGTGGCAGGCAAAGATAATGCCACTGAGGTTTTTAGGTATAAACGGCAGCGGCTCAACTGCTGATGCCGTGTCAGCTATTTTATATGCAAATGACAAAGGGGCTCATGTCATTAACAATAGTTGGGGAGGAAGCGGTTACAGCCAGGCGCTTAAAGATGCCATAGATGCATCCGGCGCCGTTGTAGTCTGTGCAGCGGGGAACAGCAGAAGCAGCAATGATTCAGCAGCTTTTTATCCTGCAAGTTACACAAGTCCCAATATCATAGCCGTAGCAGCCACAGACGCGAGTGATAACCTTACATCGTTCTCGAATTATGGCGCAAAATCAGTTGATCTGGCGGCTCCCGGCTTAAATATATACAGTACCATTCCCGTATTCAGCTATGGGTCCCCGGTTACTGTTTATGAAGAAAATTTTGACAGCGCACTTGGCGAGCTTCCCCTTCTGGGTTGGTCCAAAGGCGGAACCAGAACTTCATGGGCTATTACAAGCGGAACGGGCATCGACGGAACTAACAGTCTCGAAGAGAGTCCCGGGGGCAACTATGCTGATAACACTGCATCATGGGTAGGTTACATGACCCCTATCACTTCAGTAAAAGATAATATATATACGCTGTCATTCCAGTGGAAAGGCGATATTGAACAGAATTATGATTACATGGATATCAATTATTCCCTTGACGGCATTCGATGGGACTGGGTTGACTACAGGACAGTGTCAACGAATGGTATTTTTGTTGCAGATTCAACAGATAGTTTCACAGATATAGCCGAAATGTATGACCATTTTTATTTTGGGTTTGGTTTGACAAGCGATTCCTCTGTCAACCGTGCAGGGACTTATCTGGACGATGTAAAACTGACAAGAACACCTCTTAATGCAAGCAGCTATAGTTATGCATATTATAGCGGAACCTCTATGGCAGCGCCTCATGTAACGGGTGTGGCAGGTCTGATAAAGGCTCTCAAACCGCAATTAACCAATCTTCAAATAAAAGGAGCGATATTAAACAGCGTCGATACCAAGGCTTCACTTAACGGCAAAGTCGCCTCTGGTGGGAGATTGAATGCGTACAAGGCTCTTATAGAAGAAAATTATACTTTTACTGAAAGAAATAACGGCCCCGGCAGCGGGAAGGGGGCTAATTCGGGGAATGTAGGAACAGCTTCAGGAGGAGGCGGTGGCGGTGGCGGATGTTTTATCGCTACTGCTGCATATGGAAGCATAATGCACCCTTATGTTAAGGCACTGAGGGAGTTCAGAGACAAGCATCTTTTAACCAATTCCCCCGGAAAGGCCTTCGTTGATTTCTATTATAAATACTCTCCTTCAATAGCGGATGTTATCAGAGACTGCAAGTATTTGAGATTTATTACAAGAATTGTGCTGACACCAGTTGTTATGTTTGTAGTTTTCCCGTATATATCGTTAGGGATATGCTTTAGCGGTTTTATATTTGTCTCAATAGTTCTGCGCAAAAAATAAACTCGGCTTCAACAAGTTTCTTGCTTTATACCCTTCCAATAATAGCCCGGAAAATAAATGGTAAAAGTTATGACGAACACACTTTCAATGCATTCCTAATGCGAATGAGGCGGGAAGGCATCATGACTGTGTTTATTGATTTGATGATGGTGTTCGCCAGATTCATGTAACGCATCAATATGAATTGTAACATTCGACAGATACCGCAGATGGTGCAGAAGCTGATGACGCGCTTCCATTGCGACTGCATGACCCTTTTCAACAGTAAGATCAGGAGGTACTGCTACATTTACTTCAGCGTGAAGCCTGTGGCCTATCCATCTCACACGCACTTCCGTAACGTCTTGAACTCCCGGGGCATGGTTTACGGCATGTCTGATCTCGTCGATAATTTCCGGGTCCACACCATCAAGCATTCGGGTGAAGACAGCCTTTCCTGATTCCCAAACAATGCGGAGGATAGCCGCGCTGATTAGAAAACCCACAACAGGATCAGCAAGGGGATATCCAAGCCAGACTCCAACTGCGCCAAAGAGCACTGCCAGACTTGTTAAGCCGTCTACCCGTGCGTGATGACCGTCTGCGATCAGGGCGGCACTTCCTATTTCTTTGCCGACCGTTATGCGGAAGACCGCAACAGCTTCATTGCCGAGAAAACCCACTAATGATGCAACGGCTACCGCCCATAAATATTCCACTTTCTGCGGATGAAGCAGGCGGTCGATTGATTGATAACCAGCGACAACAGCGCTGAATAGAATGGTCAGCACAACTGCAACGCCGGCAAGGTCTTCAACGCGTCCGTAGCCGTAGGTAAACCGCTTTGAGGGTTTTCTCCTTGCAAGCGTAAAAGCAAACCACAGCGGTATGGCGGTAGCCGCGTCGCCGATATTATGAATTGTGTCCGCAAGAAGAGCGACGCTGCCTGAGATCAGGACAATAATAACCTGGAACAGGGCGGTGGCGGAGAGTCCCGCGAACGACCATTTGACAGCCCATATCCCCCGCTGAGTAGTAAAAACTGATGGGTCAACAACGCCATGCACATGACCGTGTGCGTCATGTGAATGATCATGTTCATTATGGTGATTATTTTTGTGTTCGTGTCTTTTATTCATTACTTTCTACCCCCGGATTCAGTGTAGTCAATATCGCAGCGCAATTTCATAAAATGAAGCGGCATCGCTAATATGATGAGAAGAATCCCCTGTCCCATTATGAGAGAGTTAACCCCCGCTATGGTTATAAGATAAAACGAGGTGACCAGTGTGCCGATAATGCTCCCGAATGTGGAAAGCGCATAAAGCGTCCCGATTGTTTCCCCCGATGTATGGAGGCTGCAGATCATCAGCTTTGCCGTATAGGGGCTTACGATACCGAGAAAGACAGAGGGTACCAGAAAGAGACTTGCAGATGCCAGCAGGGGGCTTGACCTTACTCCCAGGTCCTTCATGAATATCCAGTCCGACACCGGGCCGCTGTATAAAGGAAAGGTCAGAAGAAGGACGCCCGGTGCAATGATTATAAGACCGAGCTTTCTCGATGACGGTCTTATATCGGCAATCCTGCCGCCCAGATAATATCCAGCAGACAACCCTGTCAGAAAGACACTTATCAGGCTTCCCCACACGAAAACGGAATTGCCGAAATTCGGGGCAAGTATCCTGCTGCCTAATATCTCAAAAGACATGACCACTGCCCCGCAGATAAAGACAATAAAATTTATCATCGCTCTTGCCCCCTCACTTCGCCTCTGAGTCCTGATATTTATAGAGATTTACCGGGGCGAAATCATCGGTGAGAATATCTGCGCCAAACCATTCGTATGCCATCGAATATTCAAATCTTGTCGCTGTTTCGGTCAGTTCAATATCGAATTTCCTGAGAGACTGAAGCCTTTTTGCCGCTGCTTCTATGCCGTCTTTGTCTTTCAGGTCAATGCGTTTCGTGACAACGAAGATGAAGTTGCCCGCTTTCTTTCCTTTGAATATGTAGAGATAAGGAAATACCTTCTTGTAGGTCATGATCATTGAATCAAAAAATTTATTCCTGTTGGGCGACAGGATGTTTGAAACGACAACGCCGTTTTCTTTTAATTTGCTTTTTACCTCCCTCAGGAATTCAAGTGTTGTGAGATGAAAGGGAATATAGTCAGCCTGGTAAGCATCAAGAAAGATTATGTCATATTTCTTTTTGGAGCGTTTTATAAACTGCCTTGCATCCCCGGAATGAACCTTCAGTTTTTCATTTTCTTTAAAATAGAAATAATCCTTTGCAACCAGCATGATATCAGGATCAATCTCAACTACGTCCATGTTTATTTGAGGATAATAGCGGTTCAGATATCGCGGCATTACCCCGATTCCGAGTCCGGCAAAGAGTACGTCTTCAGGCTCTCTCTCCAGAAAAGCGAGAGAGATGAAAGACATTTGAGTATATTCAAAGAGCAGCTTCTCCGGGGCGTTTAGAGATATTCCGCCCTGTATCAGTCCTTTTTTATTATTCCGAAGATATCTTTCATGTTTAGATGTGTCTTCAGTGACCGCAATATACTGATAGAGAGAATTTTTCTCCATCAGCAGTTTCTCCGTAGGCTCAAGGGCAAACCCCTTAAACGGAAAAAGTATAAAACAAAAAATAATCAAATAGATTTTTTGTAACATGCAGCAGACTCCATGATCAATAAATTTCAGTAAGAATTTTTGAAAAGAGATTAGCAGGCCGGAGGAGATACACCTGAAAAGAACCTGGTGAAATTACTTTCAGGTTTGTGCTCATTAAGAGAATAGGTTATACCGGGAAATGCTTTTTTATTAATTAAAGCGGGACTCGCAGCGAAGTGAGCCGTTATATTCCTTGGTTTGTTCTGAAATTTTCCTGCTGCCCCTAACGCGTTAAAGTCTTTTTTAAGGTGCAGGTGAAAGCCGGTATGTTTATGGCCGGATATATCGTATTTTTCAAAACCATCATAATGCTCACTGCCGGTAACATGATACTCTGAATGATGGTCATGGGCGTGATAATAAGGGACTAAAAAAGAAACTATCAGAAAGAAAACGGCGATTGTCCGTTTAGAGAAATTGTTTAAAACCATATCGTAGTTTATACTATTTATTATAGCGAGTTAAAGATGATGAAAAAAATCCTTAATAATAAAATATCGCTTTGGCGCATATTGCTGACAATACTCTTTTTGATAGCTTCGTTATATGCGATTGCCGTTTTCGTCATAGAATTTCTATAGCCTGTCTTGCCGCCCTGATCCCTTCTTCCACTGCGCCGAGCCAATGCTGGTGCCGTTCAGCTCTGAATGGCCGAAGGCAATGCGTCCGAAACGACTTCTGATGACGGATCGAGGTGCAGGCTGTCCATCCTTGCCGAAGTAGAATCCGGGCTGCGGATTCACATAGGCATGACCCCACCGGTTCAGGATGATGCCTGCTATATCCTTTTCAGGATCAAATCCCGCCTTGCCGAAAAGTTTTGTCATTTGTTCTTTTATCTTTTTTTCGTAATCAGCATAGCTCGTTGAAAGCAGCTCGGTGCGGCCTTTGACTCCCTGCTCATGAACAGGAAGTCCAGGATAATAGAACGGTACATAGAAGGTTATAAGGGCCGGTTTGTCGGGATCAAGCGGAGGCTGATAGTCGCCGACAATCATTGGCTGTCTTATGTTGCAACTGAATCCGAAACCATCGAACCATCTGCACGCTGTCAGACCGAGCTTGTAAAGGAATCTCCAGTTCGTTACGGCGACATTGACAACCAGCATAGGGGAGCGGTGAAATTGTTTGTAAGCCTCTTTATATTCTTCAGGAAGTTTTTTCACTATCCTGCGGGTGACCCAACTGCCGTTAGCCATCACTACACTGCGGGCCTTTAAACAATAAATCTTTCCGTCCCTCACGTATGTCACCCTCACGAATTCCGATTTATCAGGTTCCGCATTATGTTCAATATTCACTGCCAATGCGCCAAGCCGCATACTGATACTGTTGGAGGGACGATCTAATGCCTCAAAATTGATCCGTTGATTCAGGACATCTTCAAAGGATTTGCTTCCGGAGATTGCGTCGGGTATGAGAGCTTTTGTAAAGAAGCGTGCGAATCCGTCATTGCCACCGGGGAATGAATGCCAGTCGCTTTTTTCAGACCTTGCTCTTTTGGTAAATCCAGCCGGAAACCCCTGAAAGCCCGGCATAGCGACCTGATAAGCGCCGAATGCCGAAATTGCGTCAGAACCCAGGCCTATACTGCTTGCAAGAACAGGATCAACAAATCTTGTGATTTCGGGACTTAAAACCATCACCTTTTCCAGATAGTCTTTATATGTCATGGTATCGAGCCAACGCTCAAAATCTTCTCCTCTATAATTCCTTCCCCTGCTGTTTCTCCACTTGGGAAAATCCTTCTTTACATCATCTGAAAAAAGAGTGCCTTCAAAATTTCTGTTCCACATATCAAGCGCCCATTTTGAACCGGAAGCGCCTTCAAAAAAATAACCATTGTTTGGAACGTCATCGTACCACAGCATAAATCCGTAGTTTGTCCGGTCAAAGAAAAGTTTCTTGTCATCGGGAGTTAATTTCTGGTATTTGAATCGCTGCGGGATTCCAAGTTCGGAGTAGATTTCATAGCCTTGAGTTTCAGAGTCGTCAAGAACAACAAAAGAATTTGCGCCCTGTGGGCCGATCAGTCTTTGACCGTTTACAATAAACTCATTCCGCTTTGATTCGCCGCCGAAGACAGGATGGTTTTCGATAATGAGACACTTTTGTCCCCTGTGCATTGTTTTCTTGAATTGAAAAGCTGCACCGAGTCCGCTCATGCCTCCCCCGATTATCACAAGATCAAAGATTTCTCCTGTGTCGACAGCATCGGAAGGGATCACATCATAACGGCCGTCCCGCATCGCGTGAGCATAACGAACTACATCTTCGGTATTGCCGTGTGAACCGGCATAATCACCAACACCACCATCGCCATCCCAGGAATTTGTTTGTGCAAATAAACGGATAGGTGCAGGCAGTTGCAAAAGAGCCGCACCAGCGCCAATCAAAGCGGCGTTGAGGAAATCTCTTCTGGTTATTCCTCGGGTCATTTGCTCATGTATTTTTAAAGTTCATACCTTCGAGAATGTTTTCTTGAATTAAGTATAAGATAGTTGCGGAGAAACAACAAGAAACAAAACGGCGCCGGTTTTTTTTCAAAAGAAAAGTTATCTGAACTCGTTAAAAGAAACCGGTTGCATAGCCTTTTTATCCATCTCCGGTTTTCTGTTTTATGTTTACACCGGCAATAAAAACCGGCACAGAGATCAGAAGCAGCAGAGACATTATCCAGAATGAATAAAGATAATCAAATCTTGCAATAAGCAACCCGGCGAGTATGGGACCGGCTGCATGGCCGATATCAAAGATAGTCCCGAACGTTCCCATCGCTGTCCCAAAGTGCTTTTCCTTACAGAAATCGGCAACAAGGGCTGCCGAGGACGAGGTAACAAATGCTTCGCCAAAACCGAAGAAGATGGCGGCAACCATGAGGAGATAGAAATTCTCTAAAAGAGGAATGACCCCGAAAGATACTGCGCATAAAATCATTCCTGCCACGATTAATGACTTTCTCCCGTATTTGTCAGAGGTCTTTCCCATAATAGGTTTAGACAAGATTGTTACAAGCACCTGTATACCCCAGAGAAGTCCTGCCTGAAATTCATTCAGCCCTGCCACAGTCACGGCGTAAATCGGGAGAAAGGCCTCCAGTGCGCCGACAGTCATATTCTGTAAGCCCTCCATATTTGATGTGATCACAACCCTCTTATCGCTTATCACCTCTTTGATGCCGGATGTAAATCTCTTAAAAGACTCCTTCAAGCCCCTTCCTTTTTCAAAAGTCTCTTTTCCCTTTAGTAATCTCAGTGCAAGGATAAGAGCCATCATTCCCGCAAAACCGCTTACCAGATAGGCCCTGTGAAAATCAGCAATTGAAGGCCCGGATGCTCCTGATGCACTATGTAGTATGAATCCTCCAATAGGTGCGCCGAGGAGATTCCCGATGATCGTGACCGAGGAAAACCATGAAAGCATTTCGCCCTTTTTAGCCCCTGCCACGTCTGCAACGACCGCCATAGAGACGGGGCCGTAGATCGCTGTTGCGAGTCCATGAACAAATCTGATTAGGACGAGCAGATTGTAATCGTGGATGAAAAGGTATGTAAAGGGCATAACGGCGAAGAAGAGAAGCCCGATCAGCATAGTCCTCTTCCTGCCGATAACATCGGACAAGGCGCCCGCCGGAAGCTTGAAGAATATTCCGGTCACTGTCGATATTCCAACCGCGAATCCTATTGCTTCGGGACCGGCTCCGAGGTAAAGGGCAAACAAAGGCAACACGGGGCTTCTTGCAAGGGCGTATGAAAGCCTTGCAAAAAATCCAACAGTACAGAGAGCTGCAAATGGTGAAAGTATTTTTGTCATGAAATGTTTAACCTTCTCGTAACCATTCAGTGGCTGTCGGTTATTAACGCCCCCCTTTAGCAAAGGGGGGCGAGGGGGGATTTATAAATCATTCTATAGAATCTCCCCTAACCCCTCTTTTTCAAAGAGGGGAATTAAATAATCCCCGTGCAACTGAATGGCTACACCTCTAATTTACTTGTTAATGCTTCACAGGCGTCTGCCTGTCATAATAAATGCTCTTACCTGTTATGCTTACCGGTATCCCGAGGACAACCTCGCCTTTTATGAATCCAATTGCCCTTGCCGCAGCGCCGACACGCTGCTGCACCCTGTTGTCAACATTAAGCATACCCGCTGTCTTTGCAGCAGATGAAAGGGCGACGCCTATATCTATCATTCTCATGATACAGTGTGGCCCTGTGTATCCCATCATCTTGTCCTTCATCTGTTTGGCCTTTTCAAATTCCTTGCAGGTGGGATAACCGCATCCTCCGCAGTCATATCCTGCGGTTACAGGCTTACTTAGACCAACAAGTAATAGCGCCTGTGAATTTTCAATGTTAGATGCGTCTCTTAACCAGTATGTCTCATTGGTGCTTTTAGGGGCATATTCTTTCATTGCATCAGCTATTTTTTTAAGATCTTCTTCTTTTGTTATTACTGCAATCTCGAGGAAATCCTTTCCCCCTGCCTTGGGAGCAGTCCGCGCCGATGCAGCCATCAATTTTATTGCCATTTCAGCAACATCTTTCATCATAGCCTCCTTTAAATTTATTATTGTGCCTTTACCACTAAAACAGCACATCCGGCATGCCCGATTACCTTTTCTGTTGAGCTTCCCATAAGGATTTTTCTAACTCCGGTTTTCCCATAGGTTCCCATAACTATTAAATCCACACCTCTGCCGCCTGCGGTCTCAACAATAACATCATAAGACCTGCCCACGGGGGTTAAGGTTTCCGCATTTACTCCCTCTTTTTGTGCAAGCTCTGCTGCCTTGCTTACATTGGTCTGCGCTTCTTTTTGCTCGCTTTCATCCCTCATCGCAGAAAGAATAAGCAGCTCGCTGCCACAGCATTTTGCGATCCCGATTGCTTCAGCAACGGCTTGCTCGCTATGTTTAGACCCGTCTGTGGCAACAAGGAGTTTTTTGAATTCAATTTTTGAAGCCCTTGGAACTACAAGAACCCTGCACGGGGCATGACCAATGACCTTCGCAGCCACTTGACCCATAAAAAGTTTTGTCAGACCTGTTTTCCCATGCCTGCCGATCACGATCATATCAACATTTTTTTCTGTTGCAGTATTGATGATCTCGCTGTACGGTTCTCCGTGAGCAATGTCGATTTCACAATCGATCTTCTCGTTTAATGCCCTGGCTTTAACAGTTTCGAGATGTTTCATAAACTCCAGATCCATCATATCCTCCATTTTCTGAGGGGAAAAACCTTCATAATCTGTCAATATTTCCACTACCGACATGGCATAAACTTTGCTCGAGCAATTTGTTGCAAATCTGATTGCCTCCCGTATGGCCCCCTCGCAGAATTGTGAACCGTCTGTAGCCAACAGTATTTTCCTCAGTCCTGATAAAGGACAAGTTCCTGCACAAGTATTCATGTTGCTCTCCTTTCGTTATGTCCGTGATGCATAAAGCATCTCAAACACGGTTATCCCTTTTTCAAGAATTTCTGCATCATCCTTTGCTGTCTTTCTTATTCCCATCAGTATGTCTTCTATCCCTTTTAGCTCAGGATTTTTGTACTTTTCATCCTTTATATCAAGCTCGTGGACCATTTCGGCGATCTTTTTAAGCGGTTTGTCTTTTAACCCGAAGGACTTAATCAAGACTTCAAAGGTACACATATCGCCAATATGCGTAAATGTTCCTCCACTTACATCAAAGGTAACGGATTCTCTATCTAACTTTCCTATATCATATTCATCAACAAACCTAAAGACCGCTTTTTTATCTATAAACATTTTAATCAGCCATGCAGAAGCCATTCTGTCCACAAATGGTCTTTTTCTTGTAACCCATATTTTGCCATGATAATCTTCGATATTCCGTGAAATTACTTCGAGAGTTTGTCTTTCACCGGATTTGGATAAGCCCTCCATTTCTTTCTGCAATGTTCCAATTTTCTTTCTTAATTCTGTCCCTGTCTTTGACGCAAAGAAATCAATCCTCCTTATCTCTTCATATTCCCTTAAACTTTTATTGAGCTGATCTAACAGCTTCTTATAGTCTTGTGTTTCTGTCCCTTTTCTGACGCTGCAAATTTTCCTTTCAAGCTCTTCCATATTTTTTTCAATTAAACTGTAGTCCCTCCCTCTTTGATAATTAAAAAGCTCAACAATCTCCTTATAGTTCATTGTCTCAATCTTATCCACCATCACAAAGGCCCCCTCGCCCTTCATTGAGGTTACTTCGGATACAAGCCACTGGCATAATTCAAGATTTTCTTCATTGTACGGAAGGACGTACACAGCGCCTTTAATCAGTATAGCCCCAGCCTTTGCAAGCCTTCTCCATATCTTCATTCTTGCATTTACCGGTTTTGAGGGAACGCTGTAAAAGAATATAAGCCATCCGGAATGAGATGTATTTACATTGTGTATCATTTGTTCAAAATGTAACATATGTTACAAAGATTGTCAAGGGGGCCTCGGGATGGTAATATTATCTTAAGTTTTTGCCTTTTAAATTCGATATGTATATTATGAGTTGAATCATTGACAATAGTCTTCAAGTTAATAAAGAATATCTAAAAGAAGTTGCAAATGTTCCCCGACAACAAAAAAGTAGACAAAGCTTCACAAAGGCGTCAAATAGTCCTCTTAAGCATCAGCATCGGAGCGCTATATTGGATTATTGACTCCGCTATGGATGTCATTATATTCCATCAAGAGCATCTTGTCTCGCAAATATTTACCTCGACCCGATATGAAATTTGGACGCGTTTGCTTGCTATTGGTATCCTTATTTTGTTTGGCGTCGTTGCCCAATATATAATTATCAGATACAAGCAAACAGGAGACTCGCTGAGGGAAAGTGAGAAACGCTATAGAACATTGGCTGAAGCGGCACAGGATATGATATTTATTGTTGATCGTAATGATGTCATTCAATATGTAAACATAATTGCCGCAAAACAATTTGAATGCAAACCGGAGGAACTCATCGGAAAAAGAAGGGGGGAATTATTCCCTGCCGAGGTTGCCAGCCGGCAACAGCAATTCCTGCAAAAAGTCTTTGAAACCGGCGATGCGCTCTATACCGAAGACAGGATTGTTTTCCCAAATAAAGAATTATGGGTTGGAGTTTTATTAGTTCCAATCAACGATGATGCTGGTAAATTAATCGCCGCTATGGGTATTTCACGGGATATCACGGAGAGCAGAATGGCGGAGCAAGCTTTGCGGGAGAGTGAAGAGATGTATCGCATGCTTTTTCACCGTTCTCCTTTAGGTGTATTTCATTATGATAAAGAACTGCGCATCACCGAATGCAATGACCGTTTTACTGAGATAGCGCATCTGTCCCGGGAGAATATAGAAGGTTTTGATCTTAGAATAATAAATGACAAGGAATTGGTGTTAATTTTACAGATGGTACTGGAAGGCAGAGAGGGTACCTATGAGGGCGTATGCTCTCTCGCTTCAGGCGTTGAGAAAACATGGGTCTCACTGCATGCGGCTCCCCTTTTTGATCAGCAAGGCAACATCAAAAGCGGCGTTGGAATTGCAGAGGATATTACCGAGCGCAAAAAGGCTGAAGAGGAAATTAACAGGATCATGCATCAACAGGAGGCAATTCTCAACAATATACCGGACATAGCATGGCTGAAGGACAAAGAAAACAGGTTTATCGCCGTGAATGAGCCGTTCGGCAGGGCCTGCGGGGTAAAACCATCAGACCTTGTCGGAAAAACCGATTTGGATATTTGGCCTTTGGAATTAGCAGAAAGATATAGAGCGGATGACAGTGAAGTTATGGCATCCGGCAAACAGAAGAGCGTTGAAGAACCTTTGGCAGACAAAGAGGGCATGATGACATGGATTGAAACTATCAAAACGCCCATCTATAATAATCAGGGAGAAATAATCGGGACCACCGGAATCGCGCGCGACATTACAGAACGCAAAAAAATTGAAGAAAAGCTGTTTCAGATTACTCATGACTGGGAAGAAACCTTTAATTCCATCACAGATATGGTCACCGTCCACGACAAGGATTTCAACATAATACACGCTAATAAAGCTGCTGAGAAAATACTCAATCTCCCTATCTTAGATATAACACCCCAAAAATGTTATCGCTTTTATCATGGAACCGATCGTCCTCCGGAAGGATGCCCAAGCTGCGATTGCCTTAACACAGGGCTGCCTTCAACAACTGAATTGTACGAGCCTCATTTAGAGATGTTCATTGAGATTACGGCTATACCGAGATTTGACAGCAGTAATAACATTGCGGGATTAATCCACATTGTCAGAGACATCACAGAGCGGAAAAAACTTGAAGATCAACTCCGCCAGTCGCAGAAGATGGAGGCTATAGGACAATTGGCAGGCGGGATTGCTCATGACTTTAACAACATTCTTACAGCGGTTATAGGGTATGCGAATATATTAAAACTAAAATTGAAAGACGACCCTCTTAAAATCAATATCGACCAAATACTTGTATCGTCTGAAAAGGGCGCTCTTTTAACGCAAAGCCTCCTGACCTTCAGCAGACAGCAGGTGTCCAGCCCTGAACCTGTAGATATAAATGATATTATTAAAAATATGGAAAAATTATTATTAAGGGTAATCGGCGAGAATATTGAGTTAAAAACCGAAGTTGCAGGAGATTTAACTGTAATGGCAGACAGTATCCAGATAGATCAGGTGCTGATAAACCTGTGCACAAACGCAAGGGACGCCATGCCGAATGGTGGGCGTCTGACTATAGAGACAAAGAAAGTCGAACCTTCGACAGCGGGATTTCTGAAAGAGGAAAGAAGTCTTCTGAAGTTAACAGATAAAGATACATATCAGGACAGAAAATTTGCAGAAATCTCTGTTACGGATACGGGTATCGGTATGGACGAGAAAATCAGGGAAAGGATCTTTGAGCCTTTCTTTACAACCAAAGAGTTTGGTAAAGGCACAGGGCTCGGGCTTTCAATTGTATATGGAATAATCAAGCAACATAATGGTTATATCTTTTGCGAAAGCAAACCCGGCAAAGGCACGACATTTAAAATCTATCTTCCGATAATTAAAGCGGAAGTTGTAAAGACACAACTTGAAGAAATACCTGACGCTGCAGGCACAGCATATACAGTCCTTTTGGCAGAAGATGAGTTTGTAGTGAGAAAACTCACAAAACAAGTGCTTGAGGAGTTCGGCTACAAAGTCATAGAGGCTGTTGACGGCGAAGACGCAGTAAATAAGTTTATTGCGAATAAAGACGATATAGAGCTTCTTATGTTTGACATTATAATGCCCAAGATGAGCGGGAAAGAGGCTTATGATAGAATCAAGAAGATTACACCTGATATAAAAATGATTCTGACAAGCGGTTACCCTGCTGATTTTATAAACAAAGATGAAATAATCAAAGAGGGGATACATTTTATGGCAAAACCGGTCTCGCCTGCGAGATTGCTGAAAAAGGTAAGAG
Source organism: Nitrospirota bacterium (assembly GCA_016215115.1). GTDB lineage: Bacteria > Nitrospirota > Thermodesulfovibrionia > UBA6902 > UBA6902 > SURF-23. Next base: position 46,902 of record JACRLN010000012.1, on the reverse strand, counting down.
AGGCGCTGGCAAATTGAACAAAAACGTAACGAACATCCTTGTTGTTGACGATGAACCCCTGGTACTCAATTCTCTTTCCGGACTGTTGAGGGAACTGGGATATTCTGTCATTTCCTGCAAAAACGGAAAAGAAGCAATGGATAAATACATTGAGAACAAAATTGATGTTGTGCTGACGGACATTAAAATGCCGAAAATGTCAGGCATCGAGCTGCTTGAAAAGATACATAACATTAATAAAGAAATGCCTGTAATTCTCATGACCGCATATACTCAAATGGATATAGCAGTCGCGGGAATAAGACATGGGGCGTTTGACTTTATCATCAAACCTTATAATCCCGAATATCTCGTTTACTCAATAGAAAAGGCCGTCAAGTATAACAAGCTTATTCAAATGGACAAGGAGTATAAAAGCATACTTGAGTGGACAGTGGAAGACAGGACCAAAGAATTAGCCAACGCCTTAATTTCCCTTAGAAACGTGAGTAAGGAAATGATACAGCGTTTAATATCAATGGCTGAATTCAGGGATACCGACACAGGAGCCCACATCTCAAGGATTGGCCTTTATTCAAATAAGATTGCAGAGGCGCTGGACCTGACGATGAACTTTATTGACAATATTACATTTGCAAGCCAGATGCACGACATTGGGAAGATAGGGATACCTGACAACATCCTGTTAAAACCCGGGGCGCTTACTAAAAAAGAATTTGAAACCATGAAAAATCACTGTATTATCGGTAAAAAGGTACTCACCGGCTCAGCTTATGACAATATACAAATGGCTGAGAGTATTGCCTTAAATCATCATGAAAGATGGGACGGCACCGGTTATCCAAATAGCCTAAAAGGCAATGGCATACCTCTTGAAGGCAGAATTGTCATGCTCTGTGACCAGTATGACGCCTTGAGGAGTCAAAGACCGTATAAGCTGTCGTTGACTCATGAAGACACCTGCAGGATTATAACAGAAGGAGACGGCAGGACCATGCCCGAACACTTTGACCCTGACGTATTGAAGGCATTTATTGAAGTCGCTCCGGTATTTGATGAGATATTTCAAAGCTATTCTGATTGAAAAATTATCAAATTCTGCTGTAGCCCTCATTTGAATAACCTCCTTTATTTACCTTATAGTAACTATTATGAAAGCAAACAAAGACTATGACATTCTTGTCATCGGCGCCGGACACGCGGGATGTGAAGCTTCTCTTGCAGCGGCACGCATGGGATTCAATACGGCAATTTTCACCATAAATCTTGACACTATCGGACTGATGTCCTGCAATCCTGCAATCGGTGGGCTCGCAAAAAGCCATCTTGTAAAAGAGATAGATGCTCTCGGCGGCGAGATGGCAAAGATTACGGATAAAGCCGGTATACAATTTAAAACCCTTAACAAAAGCAAAGGGCCTGCTGTATGGGCTACAAGGGTTCAGGCAGACCGCACGCTTTACAGAAAATATATGAGGGAAGCGCTTAAGGCACAGACAAGACTTGACATCAGACAGGAAAGCGTTGAGGAAATTCTGATTGATGGAAATCGTGTTGGAGGTATTAGAACAGGTGAGCACATTTATAAAGCAAAGGCTGTAATCATTGCAACAGGGACATTCTTAAACGGTTTGATCCACATCGGATTTGAACACTTCCCCGCAGGCAGGATCAGCGAACCTCCTTCAATCAATCTTTCAAAAAGCCTTTATGACGCCGGCTTTAAAATCGGGAGGCTGAAAACCGGTACCCCTCCGCGCCTTGGCGTGAAGGGAATTGATTTCTCTGTCATGGAAATTCAGGAAGGGGACGTGCCTCCGCCACCAATGTCCTTATTCACAAAAGAGATTACAAACCCGCAGTTGCCATGTTATATGACTTACACAAATGAGCGCTCTCACAAAATAATTTTCGACAATCTTAAATACTCCCCTCTGTACAGCGGGATAATAAAGGGGACCGGTCCCCGTTACTGCCCCTCGATAGAAGACAAGGTTGTCAGATTCAGGGAAAAACCGAGACACCAGATATTCCTCGAACCCGAGGGAATTGATACGGATGAATATTATGCCAACGGCATTTCAACGAGCCTGCCGCGTGAAGCGCAGACACAAATGGTGAAAAGCATAAAAGGTCTCGATAATGCGGAGATAAAAAAATTCGGTTATGCTATTGAATATGATTTTATCTATCCCACTCAATTAAAACCTACGCTTGAGACAAAACTTATAGACGGGCTTTATCTTGCGGGACAGATTAACGGCACCTCCGGATATGAAGAGGCTGCTGCACAGGGACTTGCCGCAGGGATAAATGCAGCGCTGAAACTTCAAAACAAAGAACCTTTTATACTTGGCAGGCATGAGGCGTATATTGGGGTGCTCATTGATGACCTTGTAACAAAGGGGACTAAAGAACCATACAGGATGTTTACTTCAAGGGCAGAATACAGGCTGCTGCTCCGGCAGGACAATGCAGATTTACGGCTTATGGAAAAAGGATATGATCTCGGACTTATTAATGAAGGACAAAATAATACATTATTCAAGAGAAAAGAAGCGATAGTGAAGGAATTAAAAAGGATCAAATCAACTCGTGTTAAGCCTGAAGTTATAAATCCTGTATTAAAAAATCTCGGCGGCACGCCTGTAAAAGAAGCTGCCAGTTTGTATCAATTGCTGAAAAGGCCTGAGGTAAAATATGCCGATATCGCAGAGGTCTCTCCTGCTCACTTTTCCCGCCCCCTTGACGGGGGAGGTGGAGGGTGGAGGTGCAAGCTTTCACAGGATGTAATAAATCAGGTTGAAATCCAGGCAAAATATAAAGGTTACATTGATAGGCAGGCGGAGCAGGCGGAGAAGTTTAAAAAGGTTGAAGAAAAGACCATTCCCGAGGGATTTATTTACAACAGCATTAACGGGCTTTCAAAAGAGATTGTAGAAAAACTCGAAGAGGTCAAACCGCTTAATTTCGGTCAGGCCGGCAGAATCCCCGGTGTTACACCTGCAGCCATTTCACTTCTTATGATAGCGGTAGGAAAACAGAGACGGAAAGAAAAGTTAAAGTAAAAAAGAGGCGACTTCGCTTGAAGCCGCCTCTTTTTATTAAACAACTTACTTCTTATGGCATTTTGCACAGTTTGCTGCATCGCTTGACTTGAATGCCTTTGTGCCGTTATGGCATTCGCCGCAGAATTTACCTGCATTAATGTCTGCCATTGTAATCTTATCTGCGCCCTTCTTCATCTGAAATAACTTTGGATGACATTCAGCGCACTTAAGGCCTTTATCAGCATGTACTTTACCGTCAAATACTACTTTCCCGGAGTCTCCGCCTGCAAATTCAACAGTCTTTCCAGGTGGAACAGCCATTACATTAGCAACAAAAACAACTGCGATTAAGATAACCAATATTGCTGTAATTGTTTTCACTTGATCACCTCCTTTCTTCAGTATGTTTTAAGATTGTTATTTCAAAAGTCAGCTATTATATAACAAAACTTTATGAAATAGTTGTGAATATTATTTTTTGTTATGAAATAATTATTTTTTTAAATCTAATCCCCACTCTGTGTGTAATTAAATGGCGGAGGGGGTAGGATTCGAACCCACGGGACTTTCGTCCTGCGGTTTTCAAGACCGCCGCCATCGACCACTCGGCCACCCCTCCATAAAAACAAGCACCTAATAAGGTCAGTAAGAATACATAGATGTCATTCCCGCAGTCTGTTGAGCGGGAATCCAGACAGATAAAGAACCGGATGCCCGATTAAAGACTTCGGGCATGACGACTTACTTAAACTTGGAACTTAAGAAGTGAGGACTTTTTCATTTGCTACTTCCCACTTCTTACTTCTTACTTATCATATCCGTTCCCATAAAATGCCTTAAGGCATCGGGTATTATAACAGAACCGTCTTCCTGCTGGAAGTTCTCAAGTATAGCTGCAAGCGTGCGCCCGACAGCCAGTCCGGAACCATTAATGGTATGGACAAATTCAGTGCCTTTCTTACCTTTTCTTTTAAACCTTATATCAGCTCTCCGTGCCTGAAAATCTTCAAAATCAGAACATGAGGAAATCTCCCTGTATTTACCCTGCGCAGGAAACCATACTTCAAGATCATACGTTTTTGCTGCAGAAAATCCCATATCACCAGTGCAGAGAGCTGCAACACGATATGGCAGATTAAGTCTCTTTAAAATTTCCTCTGCATTTCCCGTGAGAGATTCAAGCTCATTATATGAATCTTCCGGTTTTGTAAATTTAACAAGCTCTACTTTATTGAACTGATGCTGCCGTATCAGTCCCCTTGTATCTTTGCCATATGAGCCTGCCTCCCGTCTGAAGCAAGGCGTATAAGCAGTGTAATAAATCGGCAAATTATCTTCATCCAGTATTTCTTCTCTGTGCATGTTCGTAACCGGCACCTCGGCGGTAGGAATTAAAAAAAAACCCTTTGTATCATCTGTTAGTTTAAAAAGGTCTTCCTCGAACTTCGGGAGCTGTCCTGTACCTGTCATAGCTTCCCTGTTAACAAGCAAGGGCGGAAATATCTCTGTATAACCGTGCTCTTTTGTATGGAGATTGAGCATAAAATTTATCAGGGCCCTTTCAAGTCGCGCACCAGCCCCTTTTAAAATAACGAACCGTGCGCCGGCAATCTTTCCCGCCCTCTCAAAATCAAGTATCCCTAAGTTCTCGCCTATATCCCAGTGGTTTTTAGGCTCGAACGAAAATTGGGGTTTATCACCCCATACCCGTATCTCTATATTATCCGCATCGTCTTTTCCAATAGGGACTGATTCATGAGGGATATTGGGAATCAGTAAAAGTTCCTGCTTTGCCTTGTCTTCTAAAACCCTAAGAATTTCTTCTTTGGCGGTAATCTGATCAGATACTGACTTCGCCTCTGAAAGAATACCCGCCGCTTCCCTGCCTTCTTTTTTCAGTTGGCCAATCTCCTGAGACAGCTTGTTTCTGAGCTGTCTCTGCTCTTCGACAATACGCATTAAATCACGCCTCTCACGTTCAATCTCAAGGAACTTATTGAGTATCTCGTTTTTTTGCCCTCTTTTTTTCAGGGCCTCTATTACCTTGTCAGTATTTTCTCTTACAAATCTTATGTCGAGCATGGATTATTAAAAAAGTCTAAACATATTAGGCTGTTTGAACCGTTATAACAGTTTCAGGTTTTTGTACATATAAGAGTAAGACAAATGAATTTAAAAATCAACACGATTTCAACAGCTTTCAAAAAAATTGACTTTACCCCTGATTTTATGTTAAAAAATATGTCTATTTCAGGAATTGGAGGCTTCTTATGTTCGCTATATTAGAAACAGGTGGAAAACAATACAGGGTTTCTGAGGGAGATGTCCTCAAGATAGAAAAAATCAGCGACAGTGGATCTGTTACCTTTGATAAGGTCTTGATGGTTTCAGATGGTGAAAAGATATCAGTAGGCAACCCTTTTCTTGCTTCAGCAAAAGTTACTGCCGATATTGTGGGTAACGGCAAGAGTGAAAAGGTCCTTGTGTTTAAAATGAGACCGAGAAAAAACTACAGGAAAATAAGGGGACACAGACAGCTTTATACTGCAGTTAAGATCAAAGGGATACAGGCTCAATAAATATTGTTTGGAGGATATATAAATGGCTCATAAAAAAGGTGTAGGAAGTTCAAGAAACGGCCGTGATAGTCATTCGCAGCGGCTCGGCGTAAAAATGTATGGCGGTCAGGTTGTAAAAGCAGGCAATATCCTTGTGAGGCAGAGAGGGACTAAATTTCATCCTGGATTCAATGTCGGCAAGGGAAGCGATGATACACTGTTTGCTAAAATCAGCGGCATTTTAAAATTTGAGCGCAAAGGAAAAGACAGGCAACAGATAAGCGTTTATCCGGTAGCAGAAAGCGCATAAATAACAAAATTGTTTTAATTTTTTTGAAAGGCGGATTTTTGTCCGCCTTTTTTATTTTTTATCGGAAGCGATTATTTGTCATTTCCGCCCTATGGGTCGGGACCCACGGGTCATAGACTTGTCGGGCTTTTGTCATTCCGACTTGTTCAGAATCTTTCTTGAAAAAGGATTCTGGACAAGCCAGAATGACAGAAAGAAAATGGATTGCGGACAAGCCGCAATGACCGAGTTTATCTTGTATCATAATCAAAAATCATGTATCGTTAAACCATGCAATTCATCGATCAAGTAAAGGTTTATGTCAAGGCCGGAGACGGTGGCAGAGGCTGTGTAAGCTTTCGCAGGGAGAAATATGTTCCCAAAGGAGGGCCCAATGGTGGTGACGGCGGAAGAGGCGGACATATTATCTTTAAGGCTACAAGAGATATCAACACCCTTCTGGATATAAAATACCAGCAGCAATATAAGGCAGAAAAGGGACAGCATGGAATGGGTAAAGACATGCACGGTAAGAACGGGGAAGACCTTATCATACCAGTACCTCTTGGCACTCTTATCAAGGATCTTGAATCTGGCGATGTTCTGAGCGATCTAATAATCGAAGAACAGGAGTTCGTTGCTGTAAAAGGGGGCAGGGGCGGTCTCGGGAATACCCATTTTAAAAGTGCCACGCGACAGGCGCCACGATATGCGCAGCCCGGCGAACCAGGTGAAGAAAAAAACCTGATACTGGAATTAAAGCTTCTTGCAGATGTTGGATTGATAGGGCTTCCCAATGCAGGCAAATCAACATTAATATCTGCACTCTCTGCGGCAAGACCCAAGATTGCGGATTATCCCTTTACAACTCTTGTGCCTGTACTCGGTGTCGTCAAACATGAAGATTTCAAAAGCTTTGTAATTGCCGATATCCCGGGTTTAATAGAAGGAGCGCATAAAGGCGCAGGGCTTGGATTCCAATTTTTACGCCATGTTGAAAGGACATCTATTCTCCTTCATCTTGTAGATATATCTGAGATGGCTGAGGGTGATCCGGTAGATAATTTTGAAAAAATCAATAAAGAACTTGAATTGTACAGCCCTGAACTCATCAAAAAACCACAGGCAGTGGCAGCGACAAAACTCGATATAAAAGGCGACGGGAAAAGACTTGACAGACTCGCTCAATATTGTAAAGATAAAGACTATGATTTTTTCCCCATATGCGCAGTTACAGGCAAAGGAATTAAAGAGCTTTTGATTTATCTTGCGAAAAAAGTAGAAGAACATAAGAAATAGCTTTCAACAATTATTCCCAGAATGTCATGCTGAGCCTGTTTCAGCATCTGATGAAACCTTTACACCATACTTAATCTCATATCTTCATCTCAAGAAGTGTATGCTTCTATGCATACTTTAAAACACCATAAATACAAAATTTAATCTGAAAAATTGCAGTCATTTAGTTTAAAATGTTTCGTAACATTATGAGGCGGGAATATAAATATCAATGACAGACAATAACCACGAATCAATCTCCATGCGGAACATTCAACGAGGAATATAAAAAGGTTGTGAAACAATAGGAAGGGGACCTATGAAATGGAAATGGACAGACCACATTGAAATTCAGCTTAATGAACGAAAAATTTCAAGGGAATTAGTGGAGACGGCTGTCAATAACCCTGATAAAATAGTAGACGGAAAGAAAGGCCGCAAGATATATCAGAAAATAACAGGCGATAAGCTGGTCAGAGTTGTAACAGAGGGAGACAATTTGATAACTGTCTACTTAACTGATAAAGTAAATAAATACATGGGAGGAAATTAAAATGAGGATACATTACTCACATGAAGCAAATGCCCTTTATATAAGACTGAAAGAAACGGATATTGCCAATACCGATGAAATAACGGAAGACATTATCATGGACTATGACAAAGACGGCAATGTGGTTGGGATCGAAATACTGTCGGCTTCAGAAAAAGCAGACATCGGCCAGTTGATAATACAGGCATTCGGCAAAGTAATGGTAGAAAGCCCGGCAGCTTAATTGTTACGAAAATTATACAGAAACGCATCAAGGAAAACGTAACACACCGACAAAGATGTTTTTTGAAACTCTATGTTCCTGTAATGTATAATCTTTCCCATGAAACGTCTCGTCATAAAAATAGGAAGCAACATCCTCGCATCAGCGGAGCGGGGGCTGAATACGGAACGGCTGCATGCGTTGACAAAAGACATTGCCGGGGTCGTTGACCTTGGTTACAATGTTGTAATTGTATCCTCCGGAGCTGTTGCCGCAGGACTTAAAAAGCTTGGGTTGAAAGAAAAACCCAAAGACATAAAGCTCAAGCAGGCTGCCGCGGCAATCGGGCAATCAAGCCTGATGTGGGCTTATGAACAGAACTTTGCAGGTTTTCATAAAAAGGTTGCCCAGGTACTGCTTACAAAAGACGATATAACAAACCGCCAGAGATATATCAATGCAAAAAATACCCTGTTCACCCTCTTGAGTTACGATGTAATCCCTGTAATTAATGAAAACGACCCGGTAGCGGTTGATGAAATAAAATTCGGAGACAACGACATGCTGGCTGCGCTTGTGGCAAGCCTTGTTGAGGCAGATATGCTCATTATCCTCTCGGATGTTGAAGGGCTTTATACAAAAAATCCTGCTTATAAAGATGCCGAACTCATCGGATGCATTGATGAAATTACGTCTGATATCGAAAAGATCGCAGGAAGTGAAGGCAGCGGTGTCAGTACCGGTGGCATGTATTCAAAAGTACTGGCAGCAAAACAGGCAAACAGTCACGGCATCCCTGTTGTAATAATGAGCGGGAAAAAAAGCGGACTTCTTGCACGTTTTATTCATGGTGAAAAAATTGGGACCTATTTTAAGCCGAAAACACAGCGACTTTCTTCGAAGAAAGGATGGATCGCCTATGGTGTGAAATCAAAGGGCGCCCTTTATCTCGATGACGGTGCAGTAAATGCTTTGGCGACACAGGGCAAAAGTCTTCTGCCATCGGGCATTCTAAAAATAGAAGGCTATTTTGAGGTTGGAGATTATGTAAGGTGTGTAACAAAAGAAGGCAAAAAAGTTGCGAAGGGTCTGACTAATTACTCTTCAAACGACCTCGAAAAAATAAAAGGCAGAAAGACCTCGGAAATTGAAAAGGTGTTAGGGTATAAATATTCTGATGAGGTGATACACAGAAATAATTTAGTGGTAGTGTAACTAAACTATGTAGATTTCAAACCCGCCCTTTAAGAATTCCATACATAGCATCATAAACAATTGCGCATAAATCGTCATTCCCGCAGTCCTTAAGCGGGAATCCAGAAGCAGTTGATTTGAAAGAATACTGGATTCGTCCCCGAAGGTCTTTATCGGGGATAAAAAACTTCGGGAATGACAACTCAGATATAAGAGACTCTATTCATAATAAAATATGTCGCTCTGTATAATTTCAACAGACTCCTTTCAGTTTTTTACAGCAGGTATCTATTTGAAAACATTTAGCTTTCTTAAGTTTTCATCGAAAAATTCCGAACACATATATATCTGAAAGGGAAAAATGACTTGATAGTCAAGGATGCAAAAATGCTTTTTTTGAGATTTGATAATTTATACAGAGGATAATATATGACTGAAGTTAAAGGGGCGCTCGCTCTTGATACAAAGTTGCTCGGTAATGCCATTATTGAGCTCAACATATCGCGCCATAATGTATCCATTTATCCTGGCAATCACCCTATTGTAGAAAAATCACTGAACCGGGCCTTTGATTTATTCCTGAAACTCTTTGAACTGAAGAGCGAAATCACTCTTGCGGTTGCAAAAGACACCCTCATTATTGACGGCTGCCAGCTCGATCAGCATAATCCTGTTTACAGGGATTTTGCCCTTTGCCTCAGTCAGAAAAATATAGCGTCAGTGACTCTCAGCAAGGGAATGACGAGGGATGAGCTGTATTCGTTCCACCGCTTTCTCCTTGAAAATATGCTGGGGGCTTCACCTGATGACGTGCATGAGGTGTTTACCGGATACAGTTTCAGACATATCCGGGCGCAATTCGTTGACTATGACGTTTTTACCTTTGCGGAGGGTGAAGCCCTCACGAATGAAAAGACCCCGCCGCTTTGGGAACTGTATGTGTACGGGCTCCTTGAGGGCAGATTAATGACAGAGGATTCAGGCGAGGCGCTGCAGAAAGTATCTCCGCATGAACTTGCGGCTTATATCAACACGGTCTCCCTTGGAAATCTCCGGGAAGTCAATTATGACAACGTCATAACCACATATGTGAGAAAGACTTCAGAAAGAAGATTTTCCGGAGGAGATCTCAAGAAAATCATGAAATTCATAAACAGTCTCCGCCCGGAACTGAAACGGCAATTCCTTTCCTCTGCAGTCGGCTCGTTGTCTTCGGACGAAGATGTCCTTAAAGAGTGTCTTGGCGAGATGTCGACCGATGAAGTTGTTGAAATGCTCGGACTGATAAATGAGCAGATGCTCATCATCCCGGAAGCAATAAAGAACATCCTTGACAAGTTTTCACAGATGAACAAAACAGGTCTTGAAAGTATGAGCTACGGGAACGGGCTTATCGAAGATGATATCCTGCTATCTTCCGAGATCACCAGTCTCCTCTCGGATGCCAATTTCAAGTCGTTTGTTTCTGATACCTATCAGCAGGAGATTCAGAGAATCCTGCAGTTTAATGAGCACAATGTTAACAGGGAATGGTTAAAGCAGTTTCTGCCGCAGATGAGCAGTGAATATAGCGACCGGATCTTTTCGGATATTATCCTGGAACTTCTTATGAACAAAGTAATAAGTGAAGGTCTTGCAAGTGAGGACAGGGATTTCATTTTGCAAAACCTGAAAGAACAGGGTGTTCAGTTTGTTGAGACCGGACAGTTCGGACAGACACTGAAAATCCTGCGGACCTTTGAAGCCCTCACCGCAGACAGCGTGAATAACGCTATCGTTTCAGGCGTGCTGGAATATTTCTATTCCCCGGATTTCATTGCAGTTCTCATCGATGCAATCAAGATCATGGGAAGAACCGCGAGGCAAGATGTATTCCTGCTTTGTGAATGCTATGGCGAAAGGATACTGCTTCCGCTCATGGATGCCCTAGTAGATGAGGAGTCGCAGACCATGAGAAGATTCCTGATCAGTCTTATTGCCGGCTTCGGCGACAGCGCCGCAGGCGAGGCCGCAAAACGGCTGAAGGACGGCAGGTGGTTTGTAATAAGGAATATGCTTTTTATCCTTCTGGAATGCGGAAACGATGAATACCTGAAAAAGGCGCGGTCCTGCTGCGAACATGAAAATGTAAAGGTCAGTTTTGAAGCTGTAAAATGCCTGCTCAAGGCACTGGATGAGCACGGGGTGCAGGCTTTGAGAAAATATCTTCATTCAGGAGACAATGATCTGATAAAGAAAGCTGTCTTCCTTGCCGGAACATACCGGGTTGCAGGGGTGGTCCCGGATTTGATCGGTATACTCCGCAAAAAAGCGGTTACCGGCACGGATCTGGAAGAGAAAATTCCTCTTGTACAGGCGCTCGGTCAGATTGGTGATACGCGCGCGTATGATGCGCTGAGCAATATCCTTAAAACAAAGAGCCTGTTTTTTAGGAGCGCGCTTGAAAAGCTGAAGGCTGAAACGGTGAATGCAATAAAAAATCTCTCGTTAAAAGAGACCGGGGGACCGGGCGAAAAAGTATTGGGAACCGGTCATTAAAACAACATGAATCACACTATCGTGAAAACAGATACAGCGCTTAAAGGTGAGGGCGTAAGGGCCTTCATCACTTCCCTGGTCATAGCCGTATCGAACTGCGCGCTGTATTCAAGAGGACACGAGGCCTTTGATGAATTCACAAAAAAGTGCTTTTCTTTATTACAGGGAATCCTGAAGGACCGGCTTGCAATTATGGTCATAGACAATGAACTTATCGTCAATAACAACCCTCTTCGGGAGGGGATTCATATCAGTAATCTTATAGCCCGCTTTAAAAGAAAAGGGATTTCACGTATTGATATCTTGCCGGGGGTGACGCAGAATGAGATCGGACAGCTTATTGCCGACATTGCGGAGACCGGGAAAACGATGAAATCCTACTCCCACATAAAAACAGGGACCGTCGATATTCAGTTGTCCAATGAGACTGGAAGCGATGTCGCACAATACGGTTCTTTTATAGACATTGAAAAGATCAAAGGTATTTTTCATTCATTGATTTTCAAACAGCTTGATATAAAAGACCTTGAAGAGGTGGTCCTCCAGTTCGTTGCTGCTTTTAAAAAAGAGTCGAATATTCTGAAATATTTAAGTCTGATAAGGGCGAACAGTGATTACACATATACGCACGCAACAAATGTAGCCGTACTCTCCGTGTTTCAGGCGGAATCGCTTGGGATAAGTCAGGAGCTTCTGTGTGAAATAGGCATTGCCGCGCTGCTTCATGACGCAGGGAAGATATTTATTTCAAAAGACATTCTGGGAAAAAATGGCAAGCTCGATGAGAAAGAATTTGCCGAAATAAAAATGCATCCTCTTCAAGGAGCATGGTATCTTGCAAAAATTCCCGGTCTGAGCCGTCTTGCGCCCATCATAGCATTCGAGCACCATATGAAATATGACGGCTCCGGCTATCCCGAAGCTCGTCTCAACGGTGGAAAACAGCACATCTTCAGTCAGATCGTCGCCGTCGCTGATTTCTTCGACGCCCTCAGGAGCACAAGGCCTTACAGGGGCGGCATGGATGTTAAGGAGATCTTTATACTGATGAAGAAGGGCGCCGGGAAAGATTTCAATCCCTTCCTTGCGGATAATTTTATCAGTCTCATGCACGCTGTTCTCACCAAATAAAATATATGAACCTATAAATGGCAATTAACCACAGAGTACACCGGGAACACAGAGATAAAAGAATTCATATTCAAAAACTTACTCACAATATTTGCATCTGTTTTGCTCTCACCCGAAAGGTGAAATGACTTTTCAATAGTCCTGGAGTGAAGGTGAGATTGCGGATTGTGCCTGATTATCTACAGCTTGATAATAAAGCCGCTACCACTATTATTTAACTGTTGTCCATCCATTTAATTGTAAGCACTGATTTGTTTTATCCGTAATTATAAATGGATTGTCTGGAGACCCCGACTCTTTTGCCTGATGCCTTGCTATTTTTTCACATTCATATTTGTCACGCTCAAAATCTTGCGTACCTTTAGTTGAATGTGTATATCGTGTTTGAGCACAAGCGCTGATAAAAAGCATTAGCAAAAGAGATATTAATATTTTCATCATATCACCCCTTTCTTTGTTAAATGAGGGAATGTTTTAAAAGTCTGCAAACCAAATTCTTCAGCCATCTCCCCTCTTGGATAAAAACAAAAAACTTAATGAGAACGATTTTGTTTTTATCTGTCAATATTTAAATGTTAATAATTCTATAATATCCATTAATTATCCATACGGCATTTTGAAATATTTCTTAATAGGTTTTTTTCTGAAATAGTGGTCAGGAAAAGGCTTACTTGAATATAGCTTTTTCCTTAGGGGTGGGTGGATGTTATTTTTTTAAAAGGAATTTTCTGACCTCTCCCACGCGCAATGTGATTTTATTGCTGTCAAGATATTCAAGGAAAGGAAGGGCATATTTTCTCGTTGTTCCCAGAATGTCGCGGAATTCACCAACGGTCATCTCGTTCTTTTTGCTGAAAAAGTTTTTAAGCCCCTCTACCATCTTCTGATAATTTGTCATCGGAATATAAATAGAGTCATTCATCCGCACGAGGCTCTTCTCCGAAGCCATGATCTTGAATAATTCATTTACCTCTTCTTTCCTGAGGGATATTGACTGGGCCAGTTCATCTTTTGTAGGCGGTTGAAAGGCAGCCTGCTCGAGAGCCTTTAATATCTTATCCTTTAAAATCTTCTTATCATCGCTTAATGAGATCTTAAATGTTTTCAGCCTGATAATTTCCTTTTCAACAACCACCTGACTGATAATGGCAATCAAAGCTTCAAAGAGTTTTTCATCAAGCCCCATGAAAACAGCCCTGAGTGACTCTTTCAGCATCCCCGGTTTAAGAGGATTGTTTTTGTGGAAGTTAGAGAGGGTTGCGACTACTTTGCCGGAGAAATAGTTAAAAATCTCTTTATGTAACAACCTGCCTTCGCACAGAATAATCCCGCCTTCTGAAACCAAAGAATTTATTTCTTTTTTAATTTCCGGAAGTTCCGCTCTTATCCAGCCTTCAATATCAGATTGCATCAACCCGTTTAATCCACTGTGAAGTATCTTTAAAGACAATTTCTCTTTAAGTCTCCCCTCCTTAAAGATCTCCAGATCCTCCAATTTCTCGCTTTTTTTTCTGCGTAACGGAGAAGGATCAAGGATTTCTCCTCCTCCGATTGTCAAAAGCGGAGAGAATTTTCTGATGATATATCTGTCTCCTGCCATAACAGCAACCGGTGTTTTAAACCTGAACTGGCAGTAGGCCCTGTCACCAGGTTTCAGTTCTTCTTTATTCAAAACGTTAGAAAGTTCTGAAGAAGTTTTATTTCTAACGGGGTAAATAATAATCCTCGCAACAAGTTCTGACGTGCCGGTGTGAAAATGGACGAGGCTCCTGCTTTTCAATACATCAACAGACGAGTCTTTTAATATTTCAAGTTCAGCGTCAATAACAAGTGTGGTTTTTATTTTATCCGGAATTGTTATAACGTCTCCTCTTTGAATCTCGTCTTTTGAAAGGCCCTGCAGGTTAATCGCGACCCTCTGTCCCGCATATACCGTCTTGAGTGTTTCCCCATGGCTCTGCAGTCCTCTTATCCTAGATTTTATTCCCTTTGGAAGCACTTCTACCGGAGCATCCAAAGATATACTGCCTGCAACAGCAGTGCCTGTAACAACCGTACCAAAACCTTTTAGCGTGAATATCCTGTCTACAGGGAGTCTGAAAATGCCGTGGACCGATTTCGGCTCAACGATCAGGGCCAGCTCATGAATTTTTTCTTTAAGAAGTTCAATGTTGTGCCCCGTTTTTGAAGAGACAGCTATCATCTCTGCACCTTCAAGAAAAGTGTCTTTTACGAATTTCCTGATGTCATCTTCAATAAGAGTGAGCCAGTCTTTCTCAACAAGGTCTGACTTGTTGATTACAATCAGTCCCCTTTTCACTTTTAACAGATTGCAGATATCAAGATGCTCCCTGCTCTGCGGCATGATCCCTTCATCAGCGGCAATAACCATGAGCACAATGTCTATCCCCCCTGCCCCGGCAAGCATGTTCTTTATCAGCCGTTCATGCCCGGGGACGTCCACAATTCCGACCTTGAGACCGTCAGGATAAGCTAAATCCGCAAACCCGAGGTCAATGGTTATGCCCCGCTCTTTTTCCTCCTTGAGCCTGTCAGGGTCCGTGCCTGTAAGCGCTTTCACAAGAGAACTCTTGCCGTGATCAATGTGACCTGCTGTGCCGAGTATTACGTAACGGTTCATAAGATTAAATTAAAAATAAAAGATAAAAGATAAAAAATCAAAAATACATATCAAAAACCAAAAATGAAATAACCCCATCTCAGGATAATGCAGCTATTACAGAGTTAACTAACATTTTAATCTCTCTATCCTGAACCGTCCTTGCATCAATAAGCAAAGCATCACCTTTGATTCTTGCAATTATAGGAGTATTGCCGAATCTCAATCGTTTTTCCAATTCATTAACAGAAATATTCGATGGTTTGATTGATACGACAAATGTAGGGAAGTTTATCTCCGGCAGGGAGCCTCCTCCGGCCTGTGATTCGTCTGGAGTAACTTCCAATTTTGCCTGATTAGAGATATCCTTTTTCAGAGATGACAAAATCTTTTTGGCCCGCCTTTTTATTACATCTGCAGATTCTGTCAACATCCTGAGTGTCGGGATTTCTTTAATTGCCTTTTCCTCATCCAGATATTGCATAAAGGTTGCTTCAAGCGATGCAAGTGTCATCTTGTCTATCCTCATGGCCCTGAGCAGGGGGTTCTTCTCAATCTTCTGAATGAACTTTTCTTTGCCGATGATTATCCCGGCCTGGGGCCCGCCGAGGAGCTTATCCCCGCTGAAGGTCACAATATCTGCGCCTGTCTTAACAACTTCCTGCACCGTTGGTTCTCCGTGCACGCCATATTTTTGAAGATCAATCATGCATCCGCTGCCGAGGTCAGCAATAACGGGTATTTTGTATTCCTTCCCGATCTTCATCAGTTTTTCGATCGGGACCTCTTCTGTAAAGCCGATCACTCTGTAATTGCTCTGGTGAACCTTGAGTAAAAGTGCCGTGTTACCGCAGAGGGCATTTTCATAGTCAGCAAGATGTGCCTTGTTTGTTGTGCCCACCTCTCTCAAAATTGCACCGCTTGCCTTCATAACTTCGGGAATCCTGAAAGAGCCGCCTATCTCAACAAGCTCGCCTCTTGATACAATTACCTCTTTGCCCTTTGCAAAAGTATCGAGACAGATAAGAACCGCAGCAGCATTGTTGTTGACAATAACCGCATCTTCTGCGCCGGTCAGTTCTCTGATAATGTCTTTTATATTCGAATACCTTTTGCCTCTTTTCCCCGTGTTGATTTCATATTCAAGATTTGAATAGTTCCGGGCAGTTGTTATCACGTGGTCTATTGCCTTGTCAGAGAGAATGGACCTGCCGAGATTGGTATGAATTACAACGCCTGTGGCATTTATAAGCGGTCTGAGTTTGTATGCGGAATGTTTTCTGATGGCGGCTTCGATGTCATGTGAAAGTGAATAAAGCGATACATCAGGAACTGCGCCGCTCAATATCTCTTTCCGCTTTGCATCAATGACCTCTCTGATTGCCCGGAGTACAGTCTTCCTTGGAAAGGAATCAAGCCACTTTTCGCCGTATGAACTTTTTAAACACTCATCAACTGACGGCAATTGGGAGAGCTGCTCTTGAATTGTCATGTGTCTTTTCTAACATACAAGTGAAGACATGGTCAAGGTTTGGTTATTACCGGCAGCGCTTCCCTGCCTGCTGCTATCATATCGAAGTTATTCATCTTTTCAGCAAGGCTCTTCCAGTTACATGCATAGAGTTCTTTAACCATTTTGTGAAAAGCTCCGGTCTCCACAATTTTAATGCGCTCGGATTCTTTTTCAACTCCATAAAAAGGCAGCATGATGAAAAATGCCTGATCCACATATTTCTTAACAGGTGGAAGTACATCCTCACGTCTTGTGTAATAAGGGTCTTCACCCTTTTCACAAGGTTTGCCGAAGACATTGAACTGCCTGCATGCCATAGGTCTTACCGGATGCACTGAACATGCTCCTTCCATTAGAAAAGGGCACGGGTCGTCTTTTTTATAGCTTTCAAGTTGCTTCCTGAGCAACTCACGTCCAGCGCCTTTTATCTTCTCCGTCACATACCACGAGATGCCTATCAGCTCCAGCGGGTAAACAGGGATGTCTTTATGAGTTTTGCAGCAACTCGAGCAGCCTTTGGCGCACGCAAGCTTTCTTCCCTTCTTCTGTTCTGCATCAATCGCCTGTACAATTCCTTTATCTACAATATAGTAGGCTTCAAGGAGTAATTTAAGCCATGGATGTTCTTTTTCATCTGCAGGAAAAGAGAGTCGTTTGGCTTTGGATAAAGCTGTTTTGTTTGTTTTTGATTTTGTCATTTCGAATGATAATTGATATTTTGTTACTTTAAACTCAAGGTGATTGAAATTGCAATAATAGAGTCTGTTTATAAAGCGCCTTGTCCGTCATTCCCGCAGTCTTTTGAGCGGGAATCCAAAATTTTCGGAATTGGATCCCCGTTTTCACGGGGAACCCTGGATTCCGGCTTAAGAACTGCCGGAATGACAACCTTAACTACTATTTTCGGGTCAATGACACAGCAGCAGAATACTGAATCAATGGAGTCCCTTCCTGTGATAAAATAAAACCACCATGAAAGTAATTATCGCCATGAGCGGGGGCGTTGATTCGTCTGTTGCCGCGTATTTACTAAAGAAACAGGGCTACGAAGTAACAGGGCTTAGCTTTGAACTGTGGGACAAAAGGGATTTAAAAAGTTCCAATGTCTGCTGTTCCGTTGAAACCATTGAACTTGCAAAGTCAGTAGCTCACAATCTTGGGATAGAGCATTACACCGTTGATGTCAGAGATGCCTTCTACAGACATGTGATTGAAAACTTCTGTACTTCATACATAAAAGGAAAAACTCCGAATCCATGCATCCTGTGCAATAAATATATAAAATTTGATTTCCTTTTGAAAAAAGCAAAAGAATTGGGGTCTGAATTAGTTGCAACAGGGCATTATGCGAGAATAGAGAAAAATCAGCGGTCAGCAGTCAGCAGTCAGCAGTCAGAAAAACTCAAAACTCAAAACTCAAAACTCAGAACTAAATTCGTTACTCGTCACTTGTTACTCAAAGGTGTCGACTTAAAGAAAGATCAATCCTATGTTCTCTACGTAATGACGCAAGAAGAGCTCTCAATAACTATATTCCCCCTCGGTGAGCTTACGAAAGAAACAACACGGAATATTGCAAAAGAACTCGGACTTGCCACCGCCTTAAGGCCGGAAAGCCAGGAGATATGTTTTGTCGGCAATGAGAAGTATGTGGATTTTATAAAAGCGTTTTCCCCTGAATCACTGCAGCCAGGCCCTATCGTGGACATGGAAGGAAGAGTTATCGGAGAACATAAAGGGATCGCATTTTATACCATCGGACAGAGAAAGAGGCTTGGAATTCCTTCGCTAAAGCCTCATTACGTTACTCATATAGATCGGAAGAAAAACGCCATCGTTGCCGGCTCAAAGGAAGACACTGTGAGAAAAAGTTTCAATGTGAGAGAATTGAACTGGATAGCCATCGATTCGCTCACAAGCCCGATTAGAGCACACGCAAAAATCCGCTCAACAATGAAAGAGATGCCGGCAACGATCAGCCCCGCCGGAGATAACAAAGTTCTTGTTCAATTTGACGAGCCGCAGTGGGCGCCGGCTCCAGGGCAGAGTGCGGTATTTTACGATAACGATGTGGTCATAGGCGGCGGGGTGATTGAATAGGATATTGATGTTTATCTTCCATTGTTGTATTATAATTACAACACCAGAAAGGGGGTAACATTATGACATTCGGGGAACTCTTCAACATGAAAAGAAGGGCACTCGGACTGACTTTGAGAGAGTTTTGCAGGCAAAACGGATTCGATGTCGGAAATATGAGCAAATTGGAAAGAGACTTATTGCCGCCTCCGCAGGACAGAAAAAGACTGGAAGAGTACGCAAAGGCGCTGAAGATAAAAAGGGGGACTGATGACTGGCTCAAATTCTTTGATCTTGCCAGTGTATTTAGCGGCAGAATACCCGAGGATATTATGGACGACAAGAAGATCGTGCCTGCATTACCATTGTTGTTCAGGACAATCAAGGATAAGGCTGTAACCGAAAAAGATTTGGATGACATCATTAAGGCTTTGAGAGACGCATAGATTGGAAATTTTTAACGCCCCACGACTGAATTACGAACAGATCTTCTCTAATTCATTTACCAAGAAGGTAGATTCCTGACATCCACAGCTATCTTAAGTAATTAGATTTAGCGTTTTAAAATTTAAAACGTTATAAAATATAAAACGCATATATTGACAAGTGTTTTATATTATGATACTCTTAAATTGTAATAATTTTAGGAGGTTATTAAAATGGAAAATATTACGGGGACGCCAGTTGTAGATGCCAATTACTTAAAAACAAGATTATTCCTGGTTGATGAGTTGAGAGGATTGACAAGAAAAACCTCAATTATTATTGAAGCTCCTCGAAGATATGGAAAAACAAGCGTAGTCAAAGAATTTGTGTCTGAGGAAAATAAAAAGCCAGATGCTGAAAGAGAATTCAATATCCTTTTCTTTGAGCTTGAAGGAGAGGAGACTATAAACCACTTTTGCTATGCATTCTTTAAAGAACTATTAAACCTTTACAGCATTCGCAAGAAGTTAGATATGTTAAGCACTATCCTTGGGGATTTCTGGAACACCATTGCCAAAAGGCTTCCGAAAATTAAAATTCCTCAATTTGAAATTGAATTAAGAGAGCAAACAAGGGATTTCGATTTTTCTAAATGGAGAGAAAAAATTGAGCCCTTGATTTTCGGTTTGAATTCTTTTGAAAAAAGAACGGTGATTGTATTCGATGAATTTCCGGATATGCTTATAAATTTTAAAAATAGAGGAAAAGAAATTTTAGGTTTTAAGGAAGCAACTGACACACTCACTGCATGGTTGCGTTCATTAAGGCAAAAAACTGAAAGCGGATGCAAATATCAGTTTGTCTTCTGCGGCTCCATTAATTTGCGGAAGACACTGGAAGATCTGGGGATAGGAAAACGAATAAACGATCTGGAAACTCTGCGAGTTCCACCTATGAAGAGTGAGGAAGCCTTACTTCTTATAAAAGAACTGATGAAGAAATATCAGATAGAGATAGATAAAGGGGGCATAGAGTTCATGGCGGATAAGATAACAGACGGCTCCCCTTATTATGGGCAGATATTATTTAAGGCATTAAGAGATGCAAGGGAAAGGAAATTCACTTTTACCCGGGTTCAATCGGTTTATGACGCAATGTTACGCGGAGGCGATCATGACCTCAACCATTTCCACGCAAGATTACAGGAGTATCTTGTTACAGCCGTTGAAAAGGAATGCTCCACAATCATTTTGAAGCATTTATGCTCCAATCCTTTACACGAAAAACAACTTTATGATTCCTATTTATTCGATACTTGCAGCAATGAAGTCTTTCAATCTGTTGTAAACAGACTCATATATGAAGGCTATATTATGAGAGATACTTCTGACAGAGGAAAGCTGAAATTTGTATCGCCTCTTCTTAAAGACTGGTGGGCCTGTAAAACTGGGGGGCAATAATGATGGCGAGAAGTTACGCATATAATACGAGAAAAAAGACTCCTGATCAACTCGAAAGGGAATTAGTCGGCAGCGAAAGATGGGATATCTTAAACGGCCTTTTAAAAGAGTTGGCACTAACAAAGGGGGAGCATCCCAAACAGCACTGGATGATTGTGGGGCCGCGAGGTATCGGGAAGTCGCATCTTCTGACTCTTCTCTATTACAAGATAAAGAACAACCCCGATTTGACAAAAAAATGGATAACAGTTTTATTCCCTGAAGAATTAAGAATGGCTAATGATTTGGCCAAATTTCTCGAAAGGACGGTTAATGAAATCCTGCTGGAATTGGAGAAGGAACAAAGTCCTGTTACAGAAGAACTTCAGCAGGAAATAAAAAAGATAAGAGGGATTAGAGCTTCAGAGAGGATAGAACATCTTTTTACCGTCCTTAATTGGATTCACCGGTCATCAGGGAAATATATCCTTCTGCTTTTTGAAAACCTGCAAAAATTATTAGGTGAAAAGATAAGCATAATTGAACAAAAGAAATTACGTGCATTCCTGCAAACTCATGATAATGTCCTCCTCGTAGGTTCGGCCACAACAGTATTCAATGCCCTTCATGACAATAAGCATCCTTTTTATAATTTCTTTCATATAAGGCGATTGACCGATCTGAATTTTGATGAAATGAAAATCCTGATTACCAACATTCTCACTGATGATAACAGACAGGATATAGTCGGGAAAGTAGCAAAAACCGAAGCCCGAATGAGGGCCTTATATTCATTCACCGGTGGGAATCCACGAATGGCTGTCTTCCTCTCTGATATCCTAAAAACTGAGGTGCCGGATGAAATGCTCGACTTTATGGATGAAATTCTCGAAGACTTGACCCCTTATTTTGAGGCAATACTTAACGATACCCCCGATTACATGGAAGAGGTCATGAACACACTCGCAATGCACGAGCCTGCGCAGAGTCCAAAGGAGATAGCGGACCATCTCGAAATGCCGCAGGCGACTATAAGGAATTATTTAAAGCAA
The DNA here is from genome assembly GCA_016215115.1 of Nitrospirota bacterium. Taxonomy (GTDB): domain Bacteria; phylum Nitrospirota; class Thermodesulfovibrionia; order UBA6902; family UBA6902; genus SURF-23. The sequence goes on along the minus strand of JACRLN010000012.1, from coordinate 24,980 downwards.
ATGAAAGAAAATGGATATGTGCGTATCGCTTTTTCAAAGGGGAAATCAAATTACTACTGCCTGAATGAATATCTTTATCGTATCTGGTATCAAATGAGAGACAGCAGTCACAGGGAAGAGACAAGGTGGTTAATGGAATTGTTGATGATGCTCTATTCTCCTAAAGCAATTATGGATGAAAAGAGTAAGTTGGACAAATGCAATATGGAAGAAATAACTGCCGATTCTTACAAAAAGCTGATTTTTAAAACTGCTGATTTTATGGATAGACATCCTGAATATTGTAAGGTTATTGAATTGTGCGTTGATTCAGCATTGCCTGATAAAAAAGAAAAGACAGGAGATGAGATAGAGAAGAAACTATTCAAAAAGGCAAGAGAATATAGGAAGAACAGAGAGTACGATAAAGCGATAGATGAGTACAGAAAGATATTGGAGCTTAATCCTAAATCAACGAAAGCTTATTGGTATTGGGGAGATTGTTTAAGGAAGATGAAGCAATTTAAAAATGCTATTGAAAAATTCAAGAAAGTTGTAGAAATAGATCCTAATATTGCTACTGCCTATGGTGCATGGGGAGAATGCTTAAGGAATTTAGGACAGTATAAAGAAGCAGATGAAAAATATACAAAAGCTCTCGATATAAATTCAGAATATATTGATGCATATTTTGCATGGGGCAAATCTTTGAGAAAACAAAAACGCTATGATGAAGCTGTCGAGAAATACAAGATGGCTTTGAAGATTAATCCTAAGTCAGAAGGTGCGTACGTTTCATGGGGTGACTGTTTAGCGGAACAACAACAATATGACAAGGCCATAGGTAAATACAAGAAGGCATTGGAGATTAATCCTAAGTTAGAACATGCATATGGATTGTGGGGGGAATGTTTAAGAGAGCAAAAACTATATGATGATGCTATAGAAAAATATAAAATGGCTTTGAAAATCAATCCTAATTCAGAAAATGCCATTAAATGCTGGCTATATTGTTTTGTAGAAAGTAAACGTTATCAACAAGCTGTAGAATTTATAGAAAAACATAATAATGCGTTAAAAAACTGTGCAGTGGTTTTTGCTTATGGAAAAAGTTTATTTAAAGTGGGACGTTATGCCGAGGCATTGAAACAGTTTGAAAGGTTACTTGAATTGCATTACAACTGCCAAAAAGTATTTCTGCTATATGGCAAAACCCTATATAAATTAAGCGATAGAGAAAATTCTTTACTCGCTTATACAAAACACATTGGAATAAGCTCTGTTAAATTACATATTGATCCGGAGTTCTATACTACTTACAATCAATACATGCTCCCCATCCTTGAAACATTAAAACCCGAAGACTATGTCAAACAGTTTTATGCATTGGAAAGTACAAAATTCTCAAAACCTCAACTTGGCATCTTCCTGATATTGCTGGATAAGTACGATATTGTCAGTGAGCATTTTAAAAGTATTGCAAGTGAGTACATAGAAAAAGAAGATAGAGAGAGGTTCGATTTTTGGTTCTTGGTTTTTGCAATCCAACTGAGTATGTGGTTAAAGCTTACCGAAGATAAACTTCATGAGGCTCTGCGACTTATTGAGCTTTATGTTGAATACATTAAATTACTTAAAACTGACAAGGAAAAAGAAGAAGAGGTATCCAAATTAATATTGAGCCTGTTCAAACTTCAGGTTCATATGAATGTTAAAAATGAAAATATACATCAAATCCTTGAGCAGCTTAAAAATACAGGAATCCCGTTCAGTGATTTGTTTTTCAAATTATGGACATGCCTTAGTGATCCGGAGTCAATAGACGCCCAAAGATACCTTAGTGACAAAGCAATAGCCGAGTTGGTTGAACAAGTAAAAAAGAAAGATGAGCCGACTGATTCAGAGTGCGGCATCTAAAAAAAAATAGAAAACTTTCCAACAAAAAAGGACGGATTTTATTCCGTCCTTTTTTCTATTATTTCTGGATTCCCGTTTCCACGGGAATGACAATTATTTCTTAATACCTGTAATGCTCCGCTTTGTAAGGCCCTTCTACAGAAACTCCGATATAATCCGCCTGTTCCCTGGAAAGCTTTGTCAGTTTAACCCCTATCTTTTCCAGATGAAGCCTTGCGACCTCTTCATCAAGATGTTTGGGGAGTGTATACACCTTCTTTTCATAAAGGTCTCTGTTCTTCCAGAGATCCATCTGTGCCAGAGTCTGGTTTGTGAAGCTGTTGGACATCACAAATGAAGGATGACCGGTTGCGCAGCCGAGATTTACAAGTCTTCCCTCAGCAAGAATGAAAATGGTGTGTCCATCAGGGAATAAATACTTATCAACCTGCGGCTTGATATTGATCTTCTTAATACCCGGATATGCGTTCAACTTTTCGATCTGTATTTCATTGTCAAAATGTCCGATATTGCAAACAATCGCCTGGTCCTTCATTTTTGCCATATGGTCAATTTTTATGATGTCCATGTTCCCCGTTGCTGTTACATAAAGGTCCGCTTCGCCGAGGGTATTTTCTACTGTGTTAACTTCATAACCTTCCATTGCGGCCTGCAGAGCGCAGATCGGGTCTATTTCCGTGACAACTACCCTTGCGCCGAACGCCCTTAAGGACTTTGCAGAGCCTTTTCCCACGTCTCCGTAACCGCAGACAACTGCAACCTTTCCTGCAAGCATGACATCCGTAGCCCTCTTGATCCCATCCGGCAAAGATTCCCGGCAGCCGTATAGATTATCAAATTTTGATTTAGTTACAGAATCATTCACATTGATCGCAGGGACTAACAAGGTCCCGTTCTTCATCATTTCGTATAATCTGTGCACGCCTGTAGTTGTCTCTTCGCTGACGCCCTTCCACTCTTTTACTGTCTTATGCCACCACTGATTATCTTCCTTCAACTGGTCCTTCAACGTATTGTTTATAATTTGAAGCTCTTTATTGTCTGTCGGCTGATCGAGAATTGCAGGATTATTTTCTGCCTCGTATCCGCGATGAATGAGCAGAGTAGCATCGCCTCCGTCGTCAACGACCATTTGAGGACCTTTTCCATCAGGGAAGGTCAAAGCTTTCAATGTACACCACCAGTAATCTTCCAGCGTCTCGCCTTTCCATGCAAAAACAGGTATGCCTGCCTTTGCAATTGCCGCAGCCGCATGGTCCTGTGTTGAAAAAATATTACAGCTTGCCCATCTTACATTTGCGCCAAGATCAGCGAGGGTTTCAATAAGGACAGCAGTCTGAATGGTCATATGCAGTGATCCGGAAATCCTGACGCCCTTTAGAGGTTTTGCGGTTTTGTATTTCTCCCTTATCGCCATGAGACCCGGCATTTCTTTTTCTGCGATCTCTATCTCTTTTCTTCCCCACTCCGCCAAACTAATATCAGCAACCTTATGATCAGTTGCGCTATTTTTCAGTGATGCAATTGTCATATAACTGTCTCCTTACTTTGCAGCCTTTTTAAGAGTTTCTGCCATATCTGTTTTTTCCCAGGTGAATTCAGGAAGATTTCTTCCGAAATGACCGTATGCAGCGGTTTTTTTGAAAATCGGCCTTCTTAAATTAAGTTTCTTTATGATCGCTGCAGGTCTTAAATTGAAATACTTTCTCACTAATTTTTCAATCTCGGTGTCTGGAATTTTTCCGGTATTGGCTGTGTTAACAAGGATGGATACAGGGTCCGGCACTCCTATCGCATATGCGATCTGGAGCTCAGCCCTGTCTGCAAGCCCTGAGGCAACAATATTTTTTGCTACATATCTCGCCATGTATGCGGCTGACCGGTCCACCTTCGATGGGTCCTTTCCTGAAAAACAGCCGCCGCCGTGACTCCCAACCCCGCCGTAACTGTCAACGATTATTTTTCTTCCAGTAAGTCCCGTGTCTCCCATCGGGCCGCCGACTACGAACCTTCCTGTGGGATTAATATGATATGTGATATTCTCTTCGTCAAGCAGTCTCTTGGGGATAACCGGCTTTATGACCTTCTCAATGATATCTTCTTTCATCTCTTTCAGGGTGATATCAGGACTGTGCTGTGAAGAGACAACAACGGTATCAACTCTAAAAGGTACACCGTCTTTATATTCAATGGTAACCTGTGTCTTTCCGTCAGGCCTGAGATAATTGAGGATATCTTTTTTCCTTACATCAGTTAATTTCATTGCAAGCTTGTGTGCAAGCATTATGGGCATCGGCATAAGTTCAGGGGTCTCGTTGCATGCAAATCCGAACATAAGCCCCTGATCGCCAGCGCCTCCCGTATCAACACCCATAGCTATATCCGGAGACTGTTCGTGTATGGAAGTAATTACTGCACACGTTTCATAATCAAATCCGTATTTGGCCCTTGTATATCCTATATCCCTTATAGTTTCTCTTATTATTGTAGGGATATCAGCATAACAGTCAGTTGTTATTTCTCCTGCAACAAATGCGAGACCGGTGGTAAGCATTGTTTCACAGGCAACCCTTGCCTTGGGATCTTCTGCTATAATCGTGTCAAGAATTGAGTCAGAGATTTGATCGGCAATCTTATCAGGATGCCCTTCAGTTACCGACTCGGAAGTAAACAGATAATTCCTTTTTTTCATTTTTATGCCTCCATAATGTCAATATCTTTTTATTTAATAATTTTTTCTATCTTCTTGTCATTCCCGCAGTCCTTAGGCGGGAATCCAGAGTTCTTTGTTTCTTAAAGACACTGGATTCCCGATTACTACCTCGGGAATGACAATAATTGACTTTTTTCAAGAGCTTCAATGTAAAGGGATTTAAGACGCACTACATTAGCTATTTGACATCATATCATTCCAATAGGTTATAGTAAAAATTCTTGCAATCTACAGGAGATTTATGCTTGACAGTATCATAATTAAAGGCGCAAGGGTACATAATCTCAAAAATATAGATGTATCAATCCCGCGTGACAGTCTTACAGTTATCACAGGGCCCTCAGGCTCGGGCAAATCATCCCTCGCATTCGATACGATTTATGCAGAGGGGCAGAGGAGGTATGTTGAAAGTCTCTCAGCATATGCAAGACAGTTTCTGGACCAGCTCCAGAAACCGGATGTAGATTCCATAGAAGGTCTTTCCCCTGCTATTGCAATAGAACAGAAAAATACTGCAAAAAGCCTGCGCTCAACCCTCGGCACAATTACTGAAATATACGATTATCTAAGGGTGGCATACACAAGGATCGGGAAATTGAGTTGTTATCAATGCGGAAGCGCTATCACAGCTCAAGGTACGCAGCAGATTATTGAATTAATAACCGCTTTGCCCGAGGGCACACGCATTCAGGTTCTCTCACCAATTGTTATAGGCAGAAAAGGCGAGTACAAGAAGGAATTGCAGGATGCAAGGAGGAGGGGCTTTATACGGGCCAGGGTAGATGGCGAAATGGTTGATATTACGAAAGAGATAAAATTGAACAGATATAAAAGGCATAATATTGATATTGTAATTGATCGCTTGATTATCAAACCCCGGGTTGATAAACACCTCTCAAAGGCTATCGAGGTTGCCACAGGTTTGACTGATGTAGTAACTATCAACATAATTGATGAGAGTAAAGACCTCTTTTTCAGCACAAAACTCGCCTGCTCCAGATGCGGCATTAACTATCCTGAGATAAGCCCGAGATTCTTCTCCTTCAACAGCCCGTACGGAGCTTGCCCGAAATGCAGGGGGCTTGGATTTAAAAATATAAGTGAAGAAGACGAGGAAGACATCAGCACGCTTAAGATATGTCCTTCCTGTAACGGGTTCAGGCTCAGAAAAGAGGCGCTGTCCGTCAGGATCAATAATCTCAGCATTGGGGAGTTATCTTCCAAACCCATCAAAGACGTTATCTCTTTTGTTGAGAATCTTAAGCTTTCAAAGACTGAGCAGATCATCACATCAAAGATATTAAAGGAAACAAAAGAAAGACTGTATTTCCTTGATAAAGTGGGACTTGGCTATCTGACATTGAACAGACCTGCAATGACCCTTTCCAGTGGAGAAGCGCAACGTATTAAACTTGCAACGCAGATTGGTTCCTCTCTTACAGGGGTGCTTTACATATTTGATGAACCAAGTATCGGTCTGCATCCGCGAGACCACAGCAAACTGCTTGAAAGCCTCTGCAGATTGAGAGAGATGGGAAATACAGTCCTTGTAGTTGAACATGATGAGGACACAATGAAGACAGCAGATCATATAATTGACATGGGGCCTGGAGCGGGCGTGCACGGCGGCTCCATAGTGGCAGAGGGCCGTTTGCAGGATATAATGGATAACAAAAACTCTATCACCGGTTCTTATTTAAGCGGAAATTCAACCATTAATGTTCCTGAACATAGAAGGGAACCGAAAGACTTCGTCAAAATAAAAGGAGCGCAGGAATTTAACCTGAAAAAAATAAACGTTAGACTGCCGCTGGGTGTTTTTACCTGTATCACCGGTGTGTCAGGCTCTGGAAAGAGCACGCTGATATTTGAAATACTTTATAAAGCGCTTGCCAGGAAACTTTACTCCTCTGTAGAAATCCCGGGAAGACATGAGAGCATCGAGGGGATTGAGAAAATTGACAAGGTAATCGATATTGACCAGTCGCCGCTCGGCAGAACACCGAGATCCAACCCGGCAACATATACCGGGGTTTTCACATTCGTAAGGAATTTATTTTCACAGGTCCCTGATTCAAGGGTAAGGGGATACCGACCGAGCAGATTCAGTTTTAATGTCACGGGCGGAAGATGTGAGGCCTGCAAGGGTGACGGGCTTATCAAGGTGTCAATGCATTTCCTCCCTGATTTGTATGTCCCCTGCGACACGTGCAAAGGGGACCGATACAACAAAGAGACCCTTGAGATAAGATACAAGGGTAAAAATATCTCTGATATACTAAACATGACAGTCACACAAGCGCTTGAATTTTTTGAAGCAATCCCGCCGCTGAGAAATAAATTGATGACACTGGAGAAGGTCGGTCTCGGATACATACAACTCGGACAGGCGGCGACAACCCTTTCCGGCGGCGAGGCGCAAAGGGTGAAGCTTTCGAGGGAACTGAGCAAAAGAGCAACAGGCAAAACACTCTATATTCTGGATGAGCCTACTACAGGGCTGCACTTTATAGATATTCAGAAGCTTCTCGAAGTTCTTAATAAGCTCGTAGATGCAGGCAACAGCGTTGTTGTTATCGAACATAACCTCGACATTATAAAAAGCGCTGACTATATTATTGATCTGGGACCCGAAGGAGGAGAGGAAGGCGGAAGAATAATAGCCGAGGGAACGCCTGAAGAAGTTGCATCAAATCCAAAATCGTATACGGGAGCGTTTTTAAAAAAGAAATTGGTTGCAGAGGAGGCAGCGTGAAGAAAAAGTCAGAAGTCAAAAGTCAGAAGTCAGAAGTGCGGAAGTGCAAAAGTGCAGAAGAAAAAATAAAGAAATCTGCATACTGCATACCCCTTACCCCTTACTCCTTATTCCTTACAGCCTTCTGCTTACTGCTTACTGCTTACTGCTTACTTTCTTTATCCGGCTGTACCCGGCGGGACAAAATGTTCAAGGAAAGCAGGGTATTAATGGATACCTTCTGTACGGTTACAGTAGTAAGTCCATCGGAAGAAAAGGCAAAAGACGCATTTGAAGCCGGATTTAATGAAATAAAAAAGCTCGATAAATATCTTAACAATTTCACACCGGACAGCGAGATCAGCGCTGTCAGTAAATCCGCAGGGATAAAACCTGTTCGGGTCAGTAAAGAGACTCTGGATCTGCTGGAAAAGACTATCGGTATCTCCGATATTACAGATGGGGCCTTTGATCCGACTATTGCCCCTGTTCTAAAACTCTGGAAGTTTTCAGGACGTCCGGCAAATCCGTCAATACCACCCGGCGATGCGATTAAAAACGCCCTGAAGCTCGTTGACTACAGGAAAATACAAACAAACAAAAAAACGTCAGAAATATTTCTTAAAGAAAAAGGCATGGAGCTGGACCTCGGAGGAATAGCTAAAGGCTATGCAGCGGATAAGGCAGTAGAAGCAATAAAGGTAAAAGGAATAAAAGCAGCGCTTGTCGCTATAGCAGGGGATATCAGGGGTTATGGTTTGAGTACGAGTGGAAAGGCGTGGAAGGTGGGAATTCAGGACCCACGCCCGGAAAATCCGAATTCAGAAAAACCGTGGGAAGATATCTTTTTAACTCTGTATTTAAAAGACAGCGCCATATCAACTGCCGGGGACTATCAGAGATTTTTAATAAAGGACGGGAAACGCTATCATCATATAATTGACCCTGTAACAGGCTATCCGTCAGAATCCGGTCTTATCAGCGTGTCTGTTGTAGCTCCTGAAGGATATATAGCAGACGGCACCGATACCGCCATTTTAATTCTCGGAGCTGAAAAAGGGATGAAGCTTCTCAATTCAAAAGGTCTTGATGGAATTCTGGTGGATTCTCAAAAAAGGGTTTTCATCACAAAAAATTTAAAAGGCAAAATAGAGATCCTGAATAAAGGTTATGAGTTAGCAAATTAGGCGGCATAACTTAAAATCCGGTATCCGTGTCCGTACCTGCGGTCACGTTAACCGGACACGGTTTACGATTGTGCTGGTTGCCGAAAATTCTCTCCCTTAGGTATACTTCATAAGCTCAAGATAAGTAGGGGCAATTCATGAATTACCCCTACGGGTTGAATTATCATGTGATACCATGGAGACCCCATGCCCCTTTTTGGTGAAGTTTTTGTCAGTGAATTAATAAAAATGCCTGTTCTCGACCCAATGGGAGAAGAACTCGGCACTGTGAAAGACTTTATTGTAATAAAAGGGGATCCCCTGCCTATGTTATCCACACTTATCATGGAGAAAAAAAAGAAGCGCTACTTTCTCGAATGGAAGAACGTGGGCATATTCAACAAGCGCATCATCTCTTCCAATCTCTATGCATCAAAAGTTGATCCATACGAACCTTCTGAAGATGATCTCCTGATTGCCCGGGATATTTTTGACAAGCAAATCGTTGATGCAAACGGCGCCAAAGTTGTAAGGGTAAATGATGTAAAGCTGGAGGGCCTGAATAGTCATGCCTGCCTTGTTGCTGTTGATGTGGGAATAAGGGGAATACTCAGACGTCTCGGCATTGAGCGTAAAAGCGAGAAGTTTTACAGGGTTTTCGGAAAAACATTGCCTCATAATCTCATCCGATGGAGCTATATTCAGCCTCTTGAACCGAGACTTACAACCATATCACTTATAGTTCCCCGACAGATGATTTCAGCCCTCCATCCTTCAGACATTGCAGATATTATCAGTAAAGTGCCGTATGAACAGGGACTGGCGCTGTTTAAGGGACTTGATCCCAATGTCGCAGCCGAGGCGCTGCACGAGCTTGAAGCAAATATAAAGAGGGCCATTATAGAAAGCCTTGATAAAGACCATGCCACTGATGTGGTAGAAAGAATGCCGCCTGACGAGGCGGCTGATTTGCTCTCGGATCTTAAATCAGATAAGGCGAAAGAGCTGCTTGAATCCATAGAAAAGGACGAGGCTGAAGACATTCAGGAACTGCTCGCACACGAAGAAGATACGGCAGGTGGCCTCATGACAAATCAGTTTATATCCTATCACCCTGAATTAACCGTACAGGAAGCTATTGAAAAACTCAGGATAGATTCACCGAACGTGGAGGCAGTTTATTACATATATATTGCCAAAGATGAAAAACTCATCGGCATTGCTTCATTGAGAGATTTGATCCTTTCTTCTCCAGCGGTCCTCCTGTCCGAGATTATGGAGACTAAATTAAAGACCGTTTCGCCTGACACGAATCAGCAGGCCGTTGCCGAACTTATATCAAAATATAATCTCCTTGCCATCCCGGTCGTAGACGCAGATGGAAATCTCCTCGGCATTGTAACAATTGACGATATTATTGATATCCTACTGCCGCCTTCCTCGAGGAAAAAGAGGAGGAGCGTATGAACCGCTGGAGGAATTTCCTTATTATTCTGTCCATAATAGGGCCCGGCATCATCACAGCCTCAATTGACAATGACGCCGGAGGGATTACTACTTACTCGGTTGCAGGAGCGCGCTACGGCTATACGCTTTTATGGACCTTAATCCCGACAACGATAGCCCTTATAGTTATACAGGAAATGGTGGCGAGGATGGGCGTTGTGACAGGCAAGGGGCTTTCTGATCTTATCAGGGAAAATTATGGGGTCAAAATAACTTTTTTTATGATGGTAATTCTGCTGGTGGCAAACTTCGGCACTACTATTGCAGAGTTTGCAGGCTGGGCGGCAAGTATGGAGATATTCGGTTTCAGTAAATATGTAATGGTCCCTTTTGGGGCTTTTTTAATATGGTTGTTAGTTACCAAGGGCAGCTACAGAATTGTAGAGGCCGCTCTGCTTATAGCATGCATGATTTATATAGGTTATGTGATTTCGGCTTTTATGGCGGCTCCCAGGTGGGGTGAAGTAATAAAAAGCACCTTTATTCCGACAGTGAAATTCGAGTCTGATTTTATTATTTTAACCATAGCAATAATAGGAACGACCATAACACCGTGGATGCAGTTTTACCTGCAGTCGTCAATTGCTGAAAAAGGGATTAAAAAAGAGAACTATAAGGTCTCAAAACTCGATGTGTATATCGGATGTATTATGACAGATGTTATTGCATTTTTTATCATAGTTACGTGTGCTACAACCTTGTTCCCGCATGGTATCAAAATAAATGAAGCCAAAGAGGCAGCCATGGCCCTTGCGCCTTTTGCAGGGACATATGCATCGCTTCTGTTTGCTGTAAGTCTCGCAAATGCATCCATACTCGGGGCTATCGTTGTTCCGCTTGCAACAGCCTATTATATCTGTGAGGCTATGGGATGGGAAGCAGGCGTAAACAAGAGTTTCAAAGAGGCTCCCCAGTTCATGTGGATCTACACCGCCCTTATAGCCATATCAGCGCTTTTAGTTTTAATCCCCGGCGCCCCTTTAATACTTATAATGATTCTCTCTTCGTTACTGAATGGCATATTGCTTCCTTTTGTTCTTGTTTTTGCCTTACTGCTTATTAATAATAAGAAGATAATGGGAGATTTTGTTAACTCAAAAGGGCAGAATTATGTCTCATGGGCCACAGTGGTTGTTTTAATAGTTCTCACAGCAACTTTACTGGTAATGATGATAGCGCCGGATGTTAATAAATTTATTAGTTGATGACGTAAGGACGAACGGCCGTTCGCCCTTACAATTCGTTCTATACAGAAGGAGAGTAAATGGTAAAAACAATCGAATGGGTTGACGGAAAAGTACGAATGATTGATCAGAGCAGGCTTCCAAGAGAGGTAACATATATTGATTGCACCGATTATAAGATGGTTGCCGAAGGGATTAAAAAACTCCGGATACGCGGAGCGCCGGCAATCGGGATAGCGGCTGCCATGGGAATAGCCATCGGAGCGAAAGACATTAAGACAAACGATTTCAATGTATTCATGAAGGATCTGGAAACAGTCTTCAATACACTTTTGTCAACAAGGCCCACGGCAGTGAATATTCAATGGGCAGTGGAGAGGATAAAGAAATTTCTCATGGAGAGAAAGAATGCGTCTGTAGATAGATTAAAAGCATTGCTCATAGATGAGGCCAATAAAATTCTTCAGGAAGATATAGAAATAAACAAGGCCATAGGCAGATGGGGAGCACAATTTATAAAAGACGGCGACACCGTCATCACGCATTGCAATGCCGGCTCTCTTGCAACAGGCGGATACGGTACCGCTACTGCTCCAATACGGGTGGCTGTTGAGCAGGGGAAAAAAATACAGGTTATTGCCGATGAAACAAGGCCTGTACTGCAGGGCTGCCGTTTGACAGCATGGGAGCTCATGGAAGATAATATCCCCGTGACTCTTATTACTGATAATACAGCAGGAGCACTTCTTCGAAAAGGGGAAATAAATCTTGCTATCGTCGGCACTGACAGAACTGTTGCAAACGGTGATGTTGCAAATAAGATAGGTACATATTCTCTTGCGGTCCTGTGCAAAGAGAATGGTGTTCCATTTTATGTTGCTGCGCCTTTAAGCAGTATTGACTTTTCAATTTCAAACGGAGAACTCATTCCTATCGAAGAGCGCGGTTCTGAAGAAGTGACGCATATATTTGAATGTCATATTGCCCCCGAGGGGGTAAAGGTCCGAAATCTTGCCTTTGACGTTACACCTGCAAAATACATAACTGGTATAATTACTGAAAAGGGAGTATTCAGGCCGGAGGATTTGCATAAACTAAATGAGAAGGGCGTGGATTTGGAGAAGTACATGCTGAAGGCTAATTTATAAAGGGAATGAAAACCTGATAATTTACAAAATCCCCCTAAATCCCCCTTTGCTAAAGGGGGGAATTCCCCTCTATTATGAGGGGGCTAAGGGGTGTATCCCCCTCTTTAGGAAAGAGGGGTAAGGGGAGATTTTATAAACCATAATTTCATATGATAACCACTATCGAAAGTATTTGGGAATATTACAAAGAAGATCTCGCTTTAGCTGAAGAAAAGATAAACGAGACGCTGAAGACAGTTGCGCCGGCAATATCTGCCGTTGGAAAGCATTTGTTTTCAAGCGGCGGGAAACGCATACGTCCTTTTCTTGCAATACTGTGCTCACGACTTTTCGGAACAAGAGGAGATAATGTCAGCACCCTTGCGAGCAGTGTCGAATTTATCCATGCCGCCTCTCTGATTCATGATGATGTAGTAGATGGTGCAAATTTAAGAAGGGGAAGGCCCGCAGCACATTCCGTATTCGGTAATCAGGTTGTAATACTCGTGGGAGATTTTCTTTACGCAAATGCATTAAGGCTTGCGAATCTGCTTAAGCGCCAGAAGATTATGGACGCCCTCTGCACCGCCACAGCAAAAATGAGCGAAGGCGAGTTAATACAGTTGAGCAAACAGGGTAATCCCGATATGACAGAAGAAGAATATATAAAAATTATTCAGGGAAAGACCGCAATCCTTATGTCTGCGGCGTGCAAAGGCGGAGCTGTGCTGGGGAACGCAACACAGCAAGAAGAGGACGCCCTGGCCTCTTTTGGGTTAAAATTCGGATATGCCTTCCAGATAATAGACGATATTCTTGACTACATAGCGGAAGAAAAATCTTTCGGAAAAAGTCTCGGTAAAGATCTTGAGGAAGGCAAGATTACACTGCCCCTTATTTATTTATTGAGAAATGCTGAAAACAGTGAAGCAGAAAAAATAAAGGAAATAATCATGGCTGAAAGCAAGACAGAGACAGACCTCATTTATATACAGAAACTGCTTGAAAAACATAAATCCATTGAAAAATCTTATGAAAAGGCTTATGCCTTTTTAAAAGAAGCCAGGTCAGAGCTTGACATATTCAAAGATTCCATGGAAAAAGCATCTCTGCTTGCTATTTCTGATTATGCCTTGAAAAGGAGGAAATAAAAATTTCAAATTTGAAATTTGAGATTTGAAATTTAAGGTATGCATCATCTTGTAACACTTGCAAAAGAAACCGTCGAACAATATGTCCGTACAAAGAAAACTATCTCTCCACCTGCCGAACTTACACCTGAAATGACCGAGAAAGCCGGCGTTTTTGTTTCTCTCAAGAAAAAAGGCCAGTTAAGAGGCTGTATAGGAACATTTTCAAATACAACTGAAAATGTTGCATGCGAGATTATACAGAATGCCATAAGCGCTGCCACCCAGGATCCAAGATTCCCCCCTGTTCATCCCAAAGAGCTGAATGAACTTGAATATTCGGTAGATGTGCTGACAGAACCCGAGAAAGTTGCAGGCAGAAAAGAACTCGACCCCAAAAAGTATGGGGTAGTCGTCAAAAGCGGTGACCGGCGGGGGCTCCTGCTGCCTGACCTCGAAGGAGTTGATTCAGTTGACGAGCAAATCAGCATAGCATCCATGAAGGCGGGGATTTATCATGGCGAGCCCATAGAGCTTTACCGGTTCGAAGTTAAAAGGTATAAATAGAATTATTTAGGGGGTCATAAGTAAAGCCACATTGTTTGTCATTCCCGCAGTCTGTTGAGCGGGAATCCACCCTTCGACAGGCTCAGGGTGACAGTGTCATGGTGAGCTTGTCGAACCATGGATGCCCGATTAAGAACTTCGGGCATGACGGATGAAGTTATACGTGGCTTTACTAATGAACTCATTAGTATTTATTTGCCTGTCCTCAGATTTTTCTGCATTTTTACTTCATCCTTTATCCGTCTGACATGGCCGCGTCCTAAACCCTTCACCTCGCAGCCAAGTTCAAAGTATCTGCGGATCTTTTTGTCATCAAGTATCCCGAAACAATCTATTATGGCCGCCGTATTGCCAACCATTTTTACAACTTCATCGGGATCAAGGTCGAGATACTGTTTATGACGTACTGCAAAAATGATCGCGTCTGCACCCATCAATGCCTCTTTAAGATTTTTCTGCATTCTTAAGTTTGAGAGTTTCTCCTGATTATGGAAAAATCTTGCATGGCTGTATCCTTTTTTTGGGTAGGAATCCTGTTTTTCGAATTCCCACCAGTGAGTCAGATACGGATCGTGGACTTTTAACTCGGCTCCCATTTCAGTCAATTTTCTTACTATTAACTCCGAGCCGCTGTATCTGGTATCGCCAACATCTTCCCTGTATGAAGCTCCAAGAACAAGTATATCCGCCGCGGCAATAGGTCTGCTCATATTTCTCAAAGCATCTCTTGTAAGTTGCCCCACATGCAGCGCTCGGGTATCGTTAATGTTGATAGCCAGAGGCGTTATTTTAAAAATATCATCTTCAAAGCCGTGGATATGTTTGTACGCCCAGACCCCGAGCCCGCCGTCTTTCGGCAGACAATAACCGCCTATACCCGGCCCCGGAAAAATAATGTTGCTGTGAGTCGGACGAGCCTTAATGGCATTAATGACTTTTACCAGGTCTACTCCATTGCGTTCTGCAAACAGACTCCATTCATCAAGAAATGCGAGAATAGCGGCACGGAAACTGTTTTCTATTATTTTCGCCGTTTCTGATTCTATTGGTTTGTCAAGCACAGTCAGAGGATAATCTCTGGTATTAATTACTTCATTTAGAAATCTCACTACCCTATCCCGTGCCTGTTTATTTATTCCGCTGCATACACGCCAAAAATCACGTATGCTCGCAACATAATTTTTGCCTGGCATAACCCTTTCAAAGCTGTGGGCCAGGAGAGGGTCTTTTTTGATACCGCGCTTTTGAAAAACCTTCTTCATTATGGGATAGGCTATCTGTTCCGTAGTGCCGGGGGCCACGGTTGTTTCAATAAGGACCAGAGTATCCGGAGTGATATGTTCGGCCATAATTGCGAGGGACTCTTCGAGCGGGGACATATCAGCATGTCCGTCATGTACATTCCCGAGAGATTCCTTGAGATAATCGCACTGAATGTCCACAACAACCACATCGGCAAGCGAAAGTACCTCATATACATATGTTGCGGTAAGCGTTTTCTTGTCCAGGACACATCTTCTTATCATCGGAGCAAGTTCCTGGTCCTCTGATGTTACCGGAGATATTCCCTTATTGAGTACAGGGATCTTCCAGTAACTTCTTGCGCTTGGCCTCTGCATGCCGATAACAAATTTGGACGGTTTTCCCTTTTGGTCCACAGTATCTGCGATAACAGCCGCCATAGCAACCCCGACAAAACCAACCCCCATGACTACCACTATCTCGCGGTGCAACTGTTTTTGTTTCGCTATCTCCTTTTTCAGACGGTTGAATTCTTTCTTGTAATCCACCATTGCAGGCAGTGGAAAGCGCTTGCCGTCAGGGCTATATGAATATTCAATGCTCATGAGTTAATTCTCCTTTTATGATTTTCTATTTATTATATTATTAACAGTCTCAAAATAGTATTTACAGACTGTCGGCCTTTGTCCGTCATGCCCGAGGACTTTTATCGGGCATCCAGAGACTAATAACTACTGGATTCCCGCTAAAGACATGCGGGAATGACGCCTCCAAGAATGTACAGACTATTATAAAACTCTTAATATAACGGTCCTCTTATATTATCCCTGAACAACTTCTCAACTTCTAATCTTCCCAACGTCTGTTTCTACCTTCATCCTCCTGCCTTTACTTTGTATCCTGCATTATGAATTGCAAGTGCGATCTCGTCTCTGTTTGTTTTTGATTCATCAAATACAACTTTTGCCTTACCTATTGATACATCTGCAGACGCAACTCCACTGATGCTTTCAACAGCCTTTTTCACACTCATGACACAATGCTGACAGCTCATCCCTTCTATAGTTAAAATAATTTCAGCCATGTTATGCCTCCAATTTTATTTTTAAACTCATAACTCATAATTCTTAACTCATAACTCGTTAAATCCCCCACCGCCAGTACGCTATTACAAACAATACCAAAAATACAATAGTAAGGTTCATATAAGCAATGAAGTAAAAAGCTTTCTGCTCAAAGGTCTTTGGCGGTTTAAGTGCAGCGTTATACGTTCCAACTACCTTAATTCCCTCAAGCTTTTCCGGTCCATGAGGAGCCTTTGGTAAAAATTCTGTAAGGTCACTTCCAGACAGATGTTTCATATGAACACCGTTTTTCCATAGTTTTAAGGAGGTAACATCAAAAACATTTCCATTATATGCAATATAGGCAGGTCTCCCTTCTTTTCCATCAAAGGCTGAAAGCGTCAGAGGATCGAATATGCCGCTTGCAGGAAGATCGGTCTTTTTTGTATTTATTCCCTTTTTAAGCCTCGGGCCTATGTATAGCACAACAAATATGGCTGTGGAGATCATTATAATATAAAAAACAATTTTGGTTAAAAGAAGCATTCCCCACCAGCCGCTATACAGCACATGAATACTTCTTATTTTCGATATTGTCAAAAGCAGTCCCGTAATGCCGACAATAGACATGGAAACTATCCCGAGTATAACTTCGCCTTTTGGTAAGCCCCTCGCCGCATATCCGGGTCTTAAAATGAGGTGAACATAAAGTATGGTCCCAAACCATAAAAATGCGGCCACTATATGAAGCGCTCCGATAAAAAAACGTACAGATTTCTTGATGGGGCCCAGCACCCTGTACCCGCCGGCAGGGGGCCACACATATCCTGCAGCCGAATATTCAATCCCCTTATTTGAAAGATCGCCCCCATTTTCTTTTATATGGCATATCTTACAACCCTGTTTTGTCTTTTCTGCATACTCAGGGATGGCCCAGGATGAGGAAGCGCCTAAAGAAAAAATAAATATTGTGCATAGAACAAATAAGAGGGAATAAACTTTTCCATGAGCTTCTTGCAAATGTATCGAAGAAATCATCTTTGCCGTCATACCCGCGAAGGCGGGTATCCAGAAGCCTGCCCTCGAAGGTCTTAATCGGGGGTCTTTGGTTTTAAAGAATACTGGATTCCCGATAAAGACCTCGGGAATGACGAATAAAGAATTTTTCAAGAGGCTCCTTTGATATCTTTTTTTCATTTGAACATGGTTTAAGTTGTTATTTGATAAATTTTAACATAATAACTTATCGACAACTATTTTTTTACAAAAAGTTCCTGCTTTTGTAACCCCTATGATTTATGTTATATTCTTTAATCTATGGATAGAAAGCTTATTGATGAATCAAAAAAATATTTGATGAATACATACAACCGCGCCCCCATAGTCCTGCGAAAAGGGAGGGGGATGAAGGTATGGGATTCTACCGGAAAAGAGTACCTCGATTTTGTCGGCGGCATTGCTGTCAATTGTCTGGGTCATTGCCATCCCAAGGTTGTGATTGCACTGCAAAAACAGGCGCAGAGGCTCATTCATGTTTCCAATCTGTACCACATTGAACCTCAGATTAAACTTGCAAGGCTGTTAGTGGAAAACTCGTTTGCAGACAAGGCCTTCTTCTGTAATTCAGGGGCAGAGGCTATTGAAGGAGCAATCAAACTTGCACGTAAATATGCAAAAGACCATGTTTCACCACAAAAATATGAATTTATAACAGCATATGGTTCATTCCACGGAAGAACGCTTGCGGCGCTCACTGCTACAGGACAGGAAAGATTTCATAAAGGATTTGAACCTCTGGTGCCGGGATTTAAGTATGTACCCTACAATGATATTGAAGCCATCAGAAAAGCCTTAACAGAAAACACTTGCGCAATTATGCTTGAGCCGATACAGGGAGAAGGCGGCATAAAAATGCCTTCAGAAGATTATTTTAAACAGGTCCGTGAAATATGCAATGAAAACAAATTACTGCTTATCCTTGATGAAATTCAGACCGGCATGGGACGGACAGGGAAACTTTTTGCCTACGAACATTTCAATATAGAACCTGACATAATGGCTCTTGCAAAGGGGCTTGCAGGAGGATTCCCAATAGGCGCTATTCTTGCAAAAGACGCAGTAGCAGCAGCATTTCAGCCTGGTACGCATGCATCTACATTCGGAGGGAACCCGCTTGCATGTGCAGCTTCTGTGGCTACAATTGAAACGCTGCTTGAGGACGGCTTTTTGCTGGATCATTGCCGTCGCATCGGAAAGTATTTTAAAGACAACCTTGAAAAGCTGAAAAGAGACTTCCCTTCTTACATAGCCGAAGTAAGAGGATTGGGGCTGTTGCTCGGCATGGAACTGACAAAAACCTGCGGCCCGATAGTCGAATCCTGCTCAGGCAGGGGTATTCTTATAAACTGCACGAGCGGGAACGTGCTGCGGTTTACCCCAGCGCTTATCGTGGCAGAAAAAGAAATTGATTATCTGATTGATACACTTGAAGATATTTTCGGAAGGTGACAGTAAATGTATTCACCACAGAGAACACGGAGAGAAAATTCATGAAAAAAGATTTTCTTACATTACTTGATTTGACGCCGGAAGAATTGCAAGCCCTTCTTAAAAGGGCAGCCGAATTTAAATCGGGGAAGGATAGTTCAGCCTGTCCACTCATTGGTAAGAGTATCGGACTTTTGTTCAATAAGACATCAACCCGTACAAGGATCTCTTTCCAGACAGGTATATATCAACTCGGTGCGCAGGCAATATACATAAACACAAATGACCTGCAACTCGGCAGAGGAGAGACCATCGAAGATACTGCAAAAGTTCTTTCAAGATACTTGCACGGTATTGTAATAAGGACCTATGAGCACGATACCATTGTAACACTTGCCCTTAATTCCACAATCCCGATCATTAATGGTCTTACCGACCTTCATCATCCCTGTCAGGCGCTCGCAGATATCTTAACCATTCAGGAAAAAAAGGGACGTCTTAAAGATGTACGCATGGCATATATCGGTGACGGGAATAATGTTGTAAACTCATTAATAGAAGCGGCGGTGTTAACAGAGATAGACCTCGTCCTTGCATGTCCCCATGGATATGAGCCTGATAAAGCGATTTATGAAAAGGCCCGTTCCAAAGGCGCTAAAGTGAAAGTCCTGGCAAACCCCGATGAAGCTGCAAAAGATGCAGATGTTCTTTATACAGATGTATGGATAAGTATGGGGCAGGAAAAAGAAATTGAGAGGAAGAAAAAGAAATTTGAGGGATATCAGATTAACAGCAGATTGCTTTCCCTTGCAAAACCTGACGCAATCGTAATGCATTGCCTTCCTGCACACAGAGGCGAGGAAATAACCGACGAGGTTATTGATTCTCCTCAGAGTGTTGTTATTGATCAGGCTGAAAATAGGCTGCATACGCAGAAGGCATTGCTTGAGATGCTGGTGAGATGAAAACAGTGCAAAAGAGCAGAAGTCCAAAAGTGCAAAAGTTCGAAAATAAAAATTCGCCGCAATTTACTTTTGAACTTTTGCGCTGTTGCACTTTTGCACTTTATTAAAACGGAGCTCATCATGAACATGCAGGAACTAATTAAACCGCTTATTCAGAAAAATTCTTCAAAGATAGTAATGATTGTCCTTGACGGCGTCGGCGGATTGCCAAATGCATCAGGCAAGACAGAACTTGAGACAGCGAATACGCCGAATCTTGATGCTCTGGCAAGAGAATCCGCCTGCGGACTTCATATCCCGGTTGCTCACGGAATCACACCGGGGAGCGGTCCCGGTCATCTTGGAATATTCGGATATAACCCGGTTGATTGCCAGATTGGAAGGGGAATTCTCGAAGCGCTCGGACTTGGAATGGAAGTGAGAAAAACAGATGTTGCTGTCAGGTGCAATTACGCAACAATAAAAGACGGAATTATTAAGGACAGGAGAGCAGGAAGGATACCAACCGAGCAAAGTAAAAAACTTACAGAGAAACTGCAGAAGGGAATAAAGAAGATTGACGATGTAGAACTTATCTTTGCACCCGGCATGGAACATAGGTTCGCAGTCCTGATGAGATTTCCGGATAATCTTAAACCTGATGCAGCCATGATAAGTGATACAGACCCGCAGAAAGAAGGGAATGCCCCTTTGCTACCGGCAGCTCATTCAAAGAATGCTGGGAGGGTATCAAAGATTGCAGAGAAATTGATAAATACGGCACACGAAATACTGAAGAATGAAGAGAAGGCCAACTTCATACTTACAAGGGGATTTTCCAACATGCCGCATATCCCGAATTTCGATGAGGCGTTCGGATTAAATGCACTTGCTATCGCCACATATCCCATGTACAGAGGACTTGCGCGGCTTGTCGGGATGGATACCCCCGCCCTTGAAGGAAGCGTTGAAGATGAGATTACATTTTTAAAGAAAAAATATAATGAATACGACTTCTTCTTCCTGCATGTGAAAAAGGTTGACTCATACGGCGAGGATGGCAATTTTGAGGGGAAGGTAGAAAGGATAGCGGAATTCGACAAACTCCTGCCGCAGATACTTGAACTCAAACCCGAGGTCCTCGTTATAACCGGCGACCATTCAACCCCCGCTATAATGAAAGGACATAGCTGGCATCCGGTGCCTGTGCTTCTTAAATCTCCTTACGTCCTCGGAGGCATCTGCAAAGCCTTTTCTGAAAGAGAATGTGTCAAAGGCGAGCTCGGCATCTTCCCTGCATTGAATATCATGCCGCTGGCGTTGGCCCACGCGGGAAGGCTCAAGAAGTTCGGGGCGTAAATTAATAAATAAGATTGGAATTTATGGCAAGAAGAAAAACCAAAAATATCACGGGACTACCAAGAATTGAAGGCATTCCTTATCATGATGCATGGATTGGGTTTATTGGTCTAGCATGTAATCATTTAAACAATATCAAGATAGGGAGCCAATTGGCAGATTCGCAAAAAGCTTATGAAGATGCTTATTGGGAATGCAGCAAGTGTGGTTTCATTCATAATAAAAACACTGATTTGCCATTTAATAATTGGCCTGCTGCGTTTACATCCGCTTCTTCAATAAAAGCACAAAGATTTTGGGAAGCTTTTTTCAGAATATCTACAGAGCATCCTGAATCGTATTGGAAACAATGCAATGCATGCGGCAGGATTTTACCCTTTTCAGCATTTAGTAAACATTCAGGTTGGGGACCGTTGCAACGGCAAATGGAATGTAGAAGTTGTAAGGGGGCAATAAATGCTGTTCTAAATCCTAAGAGAACAAAAGAACAGTTACATGAATCATCCGTACGTAGAAGGATTGCCGATTTGTTTTTAGAAGGTGAAAATCAAACAATAGATATTCAAGACTTATTCGAACGTTTCGAACATAAGTGTTTTAAAACAAAAAAGCCTTTGGACATTAAGAAGAGACGTACATGGGCGATTGACCACATTCTTCCCTCTAAATGGCTTTATCCGCTAACAAAGGAAAATGCAGCATTATTGAGCAGGGAAGCAAATGACAGCAAAGGTGAGAAATGGCCCAGCCAGTATTACACAAATAATGAATTAATTGAATTGGCGAAAATAACAGGTGCGGATTTAAGTCTGATATCCAGCAAGCTCCCCATCCCGAATGATAATATCAACGTAAATAAATGCGTTGAGAGATATTTGAAGGTAAGGGAAAAATCCAATCTTAAAAAAAGAATTACCGAACTGAAAAAGATAATAAAGAAGTACGCCTTAGTTGATAGATTGGCCGGTGAGAACAAGAAGATATTAGGTTTCTAATCATTGTAAGAGCAGGTACTGATGAGATGTAACGGTTCCTTTATCACGAATGCCGTGAGATTCACAATGTGCAACGCTCTCATTAAACAAATCAACCGTTTTAAACCATCTCTGACTCACTTGCTTTAACTGCTCGGCCATATTACATTTTTTGCTTTCACCGAGATGAAGGACCACCACCCCATCCTTTTTTAGCCGTTCTCTTGCCTGTCTGAAGATTGATTCATATACTGAAAAGTCAGCCTTTTGACGTTCATCTACAAACATTAAAGGTTTAGATTTGAAATCATGCGCTTCCCATCCGCAAAACCAAAGTCTTAACCAATTTGCAAGATGAAAACGGGTGCTGTTAAAAAATGGCGGCGATGTGATTATTGCATCAAGATTTTCTATTTGCTGTGGCCACCACGATGTAGCGTCCTGATGGTAAATTTCCCCTTCCACAAAACTCTTAGGATATTCAACATCAAGGCTCCTTTGAACCTTGTCACGTAATCTCGGTATCAAAGGTCTGTATTCAAATGTCCCGCAAGGAGAGAAAGGAGTAATACTATGTGATCTTCTGCTTAAAGCATAAGGTCTGTTTCCGTGTAAGATATGAAGCAAGCTGGCTGCAACCAAGCAATCAGAAATTGAGTCAGGAGGATTCTCTATAAAAAATCTTCTTGCAAGAAGAATTTCTTTTAGGGTATTTTTCTCGTAATAATCAAGAATACTTTTATTGAAAGCAATCAATGCTGCTTTATTAATTTCTTTTTCTGATGCTTCAGATGTTTTTATATAATCGGCAAGCTTATCTAAGAGATGATGACATGTTTTTATATCCGGCTTCCCTGCTTTTGCCAATGCAATAACCCTTGCAGCGGGACTTATTTCAAAGCCATATGCTTTATGCCCATTTAAAGCAGATTCAAATGGGATGGTTCCAACTCCTGCAAACGGATCTAAAACAGTTCCATTTTCAGGTACAAATGTTTTAACCAAAAAGTGAGCTAAAGACGGCTTCATCTTCCCCTGGTAAGAACACAATGAATGAAGCGGATGCCCCCAGTTACGCTTTGAAAACGGATGTTTTTGATGCGGAATTTCTTTTTTGAACTTCAACCATTGATTACTCCATGAGGGGGTGTCTCCCTTTTTGATAACCTTGTGTGCAGCAGCATTTGAGAAAATTAATAATATTTGATGTAGCTGAGACCCGTTTCTGGATAGCCTCCTGCGAAGCAGAACTTCGCCTTTCAAGATAAATCCCTTATCTATTAAAAGCTCCGTTAAAATCTTATCTGTAGGGACATGTATCCCGCCGTAAATGGAATCACCTATATCTATAGCAACTACAGAGTTTTTCTTGAGATGATATTTAAACGCCTCAAAAACCTTGTCCATATCGTGGAAATAATCTTCCACCATTTTAGGAATGCGGGGATCATAAGCGTTTTCTTTTAATTTAATTACTACGCTGGCGACGGCGGGATGATTGGTCTTCCCATTTTTCCTTTGTGACACGTCATTTATTCCTGCCGTTATTGATTTTTCACGAAAAGAAGTTAAGTCCCTTGATGAATTAAGGCATCGCAAAAACCAAAGCTCAATCTTCGTATTCCTGAAGTAATTTGTGCCGTTTAAATAAGGCGGACTTGTAATTACCGTGTCTATTTCAAGCGGAGGAATTAATGAAAGATGCTTTGCATTATCGCATACCAATAGCGGACGTGTATTAATACGATCCAGCCGATCTAAATCCAAAATCATTCTATTTAATTGCTTTAAGACATTTTCTTCAAAATTAATTTTTTCTTTTTCTAATTCTTCCGGTGTCTTGTAGCGCAAGTCTCCGGCACGTTTTAATAGTGATGCCGGAACAATACTCGATATAATAGCAACACTTAAAAACTCAGCAAGTAAAGGATTAGAACAAGCTATATAATCAACAAAAGATCGACTCTTTAAAATCTTTTCAAAAGTAAAATCATCAAAAAACTTACTATCGCCAAAGACGTTACTATAACTTGTAGCTAATTCCAAATCAGATGTCATTTCTTCCATAATTTGAGGAAACTTTATAGAGATATCTTGAAGCGCTTTGATTAGTTTTTCTCTTTTATCATCTTTTAAAGTTAATGATTTAATCTTGATATTGATTAAGTGCTGTAACAGGGGGTTAATTTCACAATAAAAAGCTGTTTTCCCAAGCCGGGCAACTGTCAAAGGTGTTGTGCCTGTGCCGGCAAATGGATCAAGAATATGAGTTGCATAAGGGGCAAAGTTATTTAAGACATTTTCTACAAATTCCGGAGAATAACCCTCTAAAAACGGATACCAGAGATGTAATGGTTCGGAACACCCACCTTTGAAAGTTGCATGAATAGGATTTATTGTCGTAGCCCCTGGTAAATATGGTTGATGATCTTCTTTTACCATAAGAGGGAACCTTTCCCTTAACATGCGTAAACAATATGTATTTATCGGCAAGTATTCTTTCTCAGCCGCAAACTTTAATTCTTTGTAGCTGTCATGCCCAATTAACTCTCTTATTTCATGACTTGAAAGATATGAAATAACACCATGAATATCAGAATCTCTCTCACTGAAAGCCAATTTTAAATTTTTCTTTTTAGAAGAAGATGCGGGGTAATCTGAAAAATAGATTGTTTTAAAAAGCTGACTCATATTACGAAGAAACTACCATAATATGGTAGTTACTGTCAAGATAATTTATTTTGTTGACGTAACCCTTCAGTGAAAGGTGGAAGCAACACGCCTCAGATGTTATTTTTTGAATCAGGGCGGTTTCTTCTTTTTAAGGAGGTGGGGTATCTTTATGGAACAAGAGGGGGGAAGGATCAAGGGTAATGTCCTTGGATAG
>JACRLN010000011.1 GCA_016215115.1 Nitrospirota bacterium | reverse complement strand
GTATGTAGACCTGCCGTCGCCGATGATAACTTCCGCCGGGGGGAGTGTGGGCCCGTGACCGCCGGCATAGCCGGAAGTTGACGGTGTACCGGTGGTATTTGGATCTCCAAAAAACCCTTCATCTGCCATGGCGTAGTGATTACCGCGGTCGTCGTTGTGGGCTACCCAGCACCCCGGCGTGCCATCTGACAATTCAACGGTGCTGATGGCGCCGGATGCCATGCCAAAGACCCTGGCCTGCTCTTCTATCGTGACCAGCCGGTTTCCGCCTGATGAAACGCTGCAGCGCCCGGGTTGCGTTTTACTGCCGGTGTAAAGGGCCGTAGCCGCAGCAGCGCTGTCGGTTATGCATCCGGTCTTAACATAATTGAAAGTGCTCCACGCCTGATTCGGGTCATAACCGCATCCCACTCCGTCGTAATATGTCGACATAAAGTATTTGGTCCACAGATCATAGGGTGGCGGGTTGGAGTTGGTGCATGTTCCTGATGACTGACAATATTTTCTTGCCGCCTCAATATCATTTGCGGACCAGCCGTCTGCTATCATCAATATGACATATTTTGCATTGTTCTGGGCATATGCGGAATATCCGCTGCCAATTACCGCAAAAAAGGTGCATATGATCAGTATGCTTGAAAAGACATGTAAAAGGGTAAATTTTTTCATTGTAAATTTATCACTTTAAATGTGAAATGTTAATTGATAATTTTGCAATTTGAAATTTCTAAAAACATTCCTCTGTGTTCTCTGTGGTTAATTGCATTATCCGGGTCATTGCTCCTGCACGTCAAAAAATGGAGTAAAATAATATTTGTCGTTGATAATATCATTGTTACTGCACTGGACTGCTACAACATTCCTGCCTTTATGAAGGACCTCAGCAAAACCGGTGAGATCTATTTGTATAGGTACAGGCTCGGAATTCCGGATTGCTTCTTTTCCATTTATATAAGCAACAAAAGGGCCGTTACAAATTAAGGAAAAGGTAATGCCGGTCACTTTCAAGGGGTTATTGATCATGAAATCCCGGCGTACATAGACCGTCTGATAATGGCCCTTCATATCCAACAATAAGGTCCTATAGGCACCAACACCGTATCCGAAGCCGGAGCGGCCTTTAAGCCACTTTGAATCATCAAAATCAACGTAGTTCCATTGAATAGGCGGTTCCTCTGTTCCTGCAATGTAGTTCCATTGGTCCCCCTCAGTAATATGAACATTTGATGCAGCCTTCGCAGAATGTTCATATCCGTCAAATATAAATGTAATGATGGCAGCAAAGAGAATCAGGGTTAGCACATCTACAAATCTTTTTATAGCATTTTTTATCTTCATGCCTCCTCCTTGTTTCCTATAGCATCTGCAAGGTTTCTGTCCTTCCGGCTTATCCAGTCATTCCGACTTGTTCGGAATCGAGCTCTTACGAAAGATTTCCAAGTTGGATTGATAGAATTATATAAATTTATTTGTAAAACATGACACGTTAAACGGTCACATATCCTTAAGAAAAGGAAATCTTGAACGTGCTTCAATAACATCTCGAGGATTGATCTCACCAATAAAAAATTCATCCGTTTCACCGCCTGAACAAATTTTATTGCCTAACGGATCAAAGATACGGGAGTCTCCTGAATAATAGATGTCATTGCCATCCTTGCCTGTACGGTTAACCCCGACAACAAAGCATTGGTTTTCAATCGCCCTCGCTTTCAATAATGTTTCCCAGTGTTCTTTTCGGGCAGAAGGCCAGTTAGCTATGACAAATATTGCCTGCACTTCTTTAGCTACACTCCTGAACACTTCCGGAAATCTTAAATCGTAACAAATAAAAACACTCGCCGGCATCCCATCTATATTGAAAATTACTGTATTATCTCCCGCAACAAAATATTGGTCTTCTTTTGCAAAAGAAAACGGATACATCTTTGCATACTTAGAAATAATTTTACCTTCTCGATTGTAAACAACTGCCAAATTTCTACCCTTTTCTCCGTCTAATGCCTTTGCAGAAAACCCCGCTATCAAATTAATCTTATACCTTTTTGCCATGTCCGACAATACGGAAGCTGTTTCTCCATCCTCATCTTCTGCGATAGTCGGGACATTCATGGAAAATCCGGTATTAAACATTTCTGGAAAAACAACGATGTCACACTTTTCATGTGCAGCTTTCTCGACAAATACTTGAGCCTTCTCAAGGTTTGCCTTCTTTGATTCCCATACGATATCTAATTGAACTAAAGCTATCTTCATATTATAGCAGCATTTAATAAAATCACAATCATTTACGACAGGACCTTAAATATCTTTACTTCATTTTCCTTTAAACGTGCAAAATCTGCAAGATATCTCCTGAAAAGGGAATTCAACGCAGGATCATGAGCATCGCTGGCCTGATTTTTTTAGTAATGCTGCTTTAATTATAAAAGACAATTGCTCAACCCTTTGGTCCCAGGTATTTTGCATAGCTATTGAGCGTTGAAGTGCACTGCGCTCAGGAGTAGAGGATACCAGCGCTTCTTCTAATTTATGAACAAAGTCGTTTGCATTTTTAGCTATATAAACTGCTGGACCATGCTCACGTATGACCGGGATATCAGTGGCTACAACCGGTTTCTCGCAGGCGAAATATTCATACAGCTTTAGCGAATCTATGGCTTTAGTATAGTCATCCCGAAGGTAGGGCAGAATACAAATATTACAGGCATGAATATAATGAGGTACTTCCTTAACATCACGCCGCCCCAGCAAAAACACATTGGGGGGATGGTTATGTAAAAAATCATGTATTTGTGATCCCGGGGCTCCCGGATAAATTTCTCCAACAAATACAAAAGACCATTGGGGTCTTGCACGGGCGACAGTATCGAGAAGCTTGTAATCTAACTTTTTATTTACCGCTCCAATATATCCGATAACAGGTCTATGAATATTTTCCATATCTTCCGGAATATTATTGACATCCTGTAAAAAGGCAAATTGCTCATAGTCTACGGCATTCTTGACTAAATAGACATTGTTGTTATATTCCCTTTTTTGCTCCAAAAGGAAAGGGGACGTGACAATAACAAGATCAGCAATGGGAAGTATAAATTTTTCAGCCTGTTTTAAATCTTCACGTGTCTTCTCTGAAAAATAAGGAGCTGCAGCATAATTATCCACCACATGATAACAAACTAATGCTTTCTTGAAATAGTTAATCATGTTCCCAAACCGGGGATCCACTACCCAAAGAATCGGGGCATTCATCTGAAGTTTCCTGATTACATGGTGAATAGCTGAAACACGCAATCTGCGTCCCAATTGTTTTAAGACAGGCCAACGGCTATTGACTCCCCAGTATGGATGCTGATAGACCCATAAGCCGTTAGTTATGTGTTTTAATCGCCCGTTTTGCAAACTTCTGCCGGTCCATGATTTTTCAAACAATCCTATTCCCTGCATAATTCCCTGTCGTACATCATACATATTCGGTTCTATATAGAGCACTTTATTCTTTAGGGACAGACGGGACATTATCTGATGACGATTTCTCCACATAGTGTCCCAGGGGTCAGGTGCAAAACAGATGATAGACTGATTTTCAATTATATTTGTATAGTTATTTTGATGCACTCGTTAGTTCCTCATAGAAGGCTTTGAATATTTTATTTTTCTTAAAGCCTCTATCTGCTATCTGCGCTGCCCAGAAACCAAAATTATGGTTTCCCTCGATTAAAATCGGCCCTTCCCCGGTAATGGCAACATCCCAGCCGACCAGCCGGTAAGGAAGAAATGCTGCAGCAGCTATCGCCATTTTTTTCACAGCTTCAAAATGAGGGACAATAAAACCTGCAAACTCAAATCCGGTATCCGGATGGCGGATAAATTTATCTCCACCCCATTCAAAGTTTTTCCACGCATAAGGTCCCAGCGCCCCGGTATCCATATCTATGGATATCAATATGGTCCCCAGACCCCCGGCTTCTACATACTTCCCTTGCGAACCAAACTTCATCATGGCTGATATCAAGTCAATCTGACCATTCCTGTAAATACATGTGTGAATTCGCATGGTATTTAAGCTTTGTGGATAGATAGCGCTGATGAGAGAATGCTGAACAATAGTTTCCTGAAAAATATATTTTGAAGAGCTGATCTTATCATAAGCATCGACAAGGCGCTCCTGGCCCAACATTTCAGCGTTAATTTTAAAACAGTCCCTACCGCCTATTCCGGATATCGGTTTTGCAAAAATTGAAGCAGCTCCTGTTTTTGCCATCATCTCTTCCATAAAGTGACAGAAACTATTAAGGCTGTGAATATCCCGAATTCCATCCGGAGAGAAAAATTCTTTACCTAAATTGTACCCTAAGTGTTTAGGAAGCTGTAAATTCGATTCCTTGTAGTGTTGGTGGAACAGGACCTTATTCTCAAGAAAAGTGACGAGTTCCCTGTCTTCAGGTAACGTACGAATTTTATAAAATTCTTTTTTACCGATATAATAATCCAGATAATTTTTTGAATCTTTACGGTGTAACATATGTTTAGAATAATACTTGGGAAAATCTCTGTTTATAATGAAATAACTGAGCAATTCATACAGAATTCTAATAACGGATTTTCGTTGCTTGTCGGAAATAACTTTCCGGATCTCTGAAATGATTTCTTTAATTCTTTCTTTTTTCATCAAGCGCCCTTATCGATTTTGCTGTAAAGTCTTTCAGGTTATATTAACTTCCATATCTTCCAGCCGTGTCGCTTCGTAAAGTCGCGCAGATAATGTCGCTTTATCTTCTGTCGATCTGTTCATCATCTTTTCATCTGTATCATAACAACGCTGTATCTGCTGTAAAACCCACCATTCTTCGGGCCTGGAAAATGAGTAAAAAGAACGAAAGGACTGGATTGCATAGGCTGCCTCTATTCCGGAAACATTATAAAAATATCCAAACAGATTATTCTCCAACCCATTAATAAACTCTGCTTTATTTATAAACTCCAGGGTTAACAGGAATTTATTGCTCTGCCATAAGGGATGTTCCGGCATGTACTGTTTTAACATTGCAAAGGCATACATATTGAATGCATGATATCCGATTTCTTTATCAGCCATCTGCTTATGAGAGCTGCTTGAACTGCGTAAAAAGGAAATCGATTCAATGATTCTATTCCGCTTCGCAGAGGGCCTTGTACTTTTAATCATATGAATAATTCGTCCTGAACGGTCAATACTCAGATGAGACTCCAATGCGCAATCTAAAAATTTTATTATCATTAAACTAATCGGGTCCTTTGGACTATTGCTTAGCAATGCGCCCACAGCCGCGAACCACAGTTGATGGTTGAATGTCATATCAAAACTATTGTAGCTTCCATCAACATTTACCCGCCTCCAGAGACCGGCCTGATGGTCAAACGGATGCATCATAAATACATTTCTTGCCAATTCAAAAAATTGGGGATCTTCCAATTTCATACCGGCAATTGCAAGCGCTTCAATTATCCAGGCCTGGCCCATAAGACCATTACAAAGATCTTTCTCCGGATTCTTCCGGCAATAAAAAGACGCATTCATAGGGCGGACGGACGGGGAAATGAGATATTCAACTGCACGCCAAGCTGAATCTTCAAACCTTGTTTCACTGGAAATTTCATATGCCTTCAGCATTGTAATCAACCAGTGAGCCGTATTTCGTGCAGAAGTTTCCGGATCATGATACGGGCCATTGAACCCTGGCGGAAACGACCCGTCTTTTAACTGCAATTGAAGTGCAGCCCTGCTTGACTGCATAATTATGTCACTGAGAAACATATTGCTATCACCTTAGATTTTATAGAGTAAATAAGGAAAGGACTGTTAATTAGTGTTTGTCCATAAATTGCTATTTTTTATTTTTGTCATGCCCGAAGTCTTTAATCGGGCATCCAGAACTTATTAAAAAGACTGGATTCCCGCTCAACAGACTGCGGGAATGACACTTCAGTGTTTGACTTTATGGACAGACTCTAAATAATTCAGGAATGATTATTGATGCTTCTTTCGTAATAGAACAGGGTTGCAATTCTGTAAAAAAGACCAATATATAAACCATGTTGAGAAATCTCTGCCGGGTCAGCGGCCGGCGATGTAATTTTCTCAAACAAAGAGCGATTCAGAAAATGCCAGATCGCTGAATCATTATTATCCAGACAAAACTCCCGCACTTGTTCACGCTTGGCCTCAAACCATTTTGTTTGGTCAAACATGTCAGTCGCAGAATGGAATGTTTTAGATATTTTTCCTGATTTAGAACCAATATTGAGGAAACTTGAAATTCGTTGCCGGACCCTGTTCGACATTCTGTTTCTATAATAGTTTATCAAGTGCGTGACAGAGCTTTGAGGAAGCCAATGTCCTTTATCGAGCGGTATTCTATGCAACTCTGGTGACAATAAACGAATCAGATTGTAGTGCAACGGTTCTGTATAGCGTTGTGCTGCCGGCATTGAAAATACGGCTTCAATTAAGGCGCGGGTAATAAAAGGCGAAAAGAAGTCCTGATATTGCATATACACACGTTTATTACTCCCCCTTTTTCTGCGAAGACGTGAGTAGAGGAAAAAAACATCAGGGATATCGTTCAGAGCAAATCCGCAGTCTGTATATTGCGCTACAAAGTTGTGCATACAATTTTGTGCCAATTCTATTGCTTCCCGACGGATTATGCCGCCGCCGTCCTTGATAACATTCCGGGTTAAGAAATGCTGCATCTGCGCAATATCATATCCGTTCAAAAATAAATTTAAGTCAGGGGTGCTGTAAAAACCCTTTGCTAATTCGCCTCCGGTGCCTCCCAAATCTATATGAAGGTGATCATTGTACAAGATCTGACATGACAGCATAGAGGGGATTACATCGATGATAACCATACCATCGCCCTGTAAAACAATCTGCCGGCATGTTTGATCCCAGTTACTTATCACATCCGATGATGTGACGGACATCAGCTTATAATTTAAGTCAAATGTTTCAGCAATTTGTTGGGCTATTTTCGCATCGGTACCAGAGGGCTCGCCAAATGTGTAATATTGGACCGGCAATCCGGCGTGGATCAGCAAAGCAGTCACAAAACGGGTATCACGCCCACCTGTCAAAGCGCATATTATGTTATCAAAACTCTGATTCAAGATGCGCATGCTTTGAGTCAGATCGTCGGCTAAGAGCTTATAATGAGCTGTTGTAAATTTTTTGTGACGGAGGCAAGCCAATTCCGAAGGTTTAAAATAACAGGCCCGGTCAGGTTCATCGCCGCCCTCTTTCCAGGTCCAACGTTGTCCCCCCGGTATTACTCTGATATCGGATAATAATGTGCGGTCGTCCCAAACCCAACTCGTGCTGAGGAACAAACTTACTCCAAGAGGGTCCAAGGCACTGAGTTTACAGATGCGTTCGATAAGGCGCACACTGTTGCTGATCAGCCATAAATTACCCTGATGAAAATAATAGACTTGTTCCATGCCGGTGATATCGGTCAATAATTCGAGTCGTGAAGGTGTGTCAGCAGCACGTATAATGCAATACATTCCCTCGATATTTTCAGTGAGTTGATCCCAGTGAGAAGCCAAAGCTTCAGCGTGGTGCGCGGAATAAGCGCCGGTTGAATTAACAGGCAATCCACTATAAAAGACAACTTCAGAGTCGCTTTGCGTCACATAACGCCGGGGAGCAGATGCATAATCAGCCGTATGTATTGAAGCACTAAACAGCGAGCCGGATAAGTTTCTGCGATGCCATATTGTCTTCGGATCCAATTGTGGATAAATCTCAGGCATCCGCTGCAGTTCTGCCAACACCCGCGTACAATGTTCTTCCGGTAAATTCCATCCGACAATAAATAAATTCATGTATTTCCCTTTACTTTAAAAAGTGAGCATTCTTCTTGTTAAAACAGATAGTTTATCCTATTCTTCTCTTATCTCTTATATAATTCCTTAACTGAACTATAGTGCCGAAGTATTTCTTAAAATATTTTGAAAAATCCTTTAAAAAAATCTTTAACATTATTCTTTTAATATCCTCAGGGGTATTTATCAGCATCCTTTTTATGTCTTCCCTCTCAAAATAGGCAAATTTAGTTATAATGAAAAGCATTATTTCATCAGCGTAATACATTTTTAAATACTCCAATTCGCTTTTATCAAAACTGACACTTTTATAATTTTCAAGATTCTTGTATCCAAAATCCAGATACTCAATTGTCTTAAGCCCATGTATAATTGCATAATACTCTCCGCCGCCTTTATCCCTTCCTGATCTTGTAAGGACATAATGAACAAAACCCAGCTTGTATTTGTCAAGCAACCTGAAAGCCAACTCTGTATCACTAAGGTCGTATTTGTTGTTAAATCCTTTTAATTCATTAAAAACATTCCTTCTGTACATGACGGTATTCGGAGAACTGCTGGCAACATGCAGTTTTCGCAGGATTTGCTGTTTCAAAATTTCAGGTCCGTCAAAGATATTTTGTTCAATCGGCAATCCCAGATTTGTTACAGAGCTGCCGGCCATACGATATGCTGATACAATGCCAATCTGCTCATCCGTCTCGCCGACCTGAACCATTTTTTCAACACAATCCGGGAACAAGTAATCATCAGCCAGGGCATACTTTATCCATTTAGAATTATCCGAGCAATAGCCGGCGCATATATTGAAGTTATCCTCCATACATACTGTTTTTTCATTCCGGTAAACCCTGATGCGGGGATATTTCTTCCTGTATTCTTCTATTATAAGTGGCGAGTTATCAGTAGAAGCGTTATCAACAATTATATATTCAAAGTTCTTATATGTTTGATTCAAAACCCCTTTAATACAATCTTCTAATGATTCCTCTCCATTATAAACAGGGGTACAAATACTGACTAATGGTTCACTATCCATTTCTTTTTTTAATAAATCAAAGAATTCAAGAATAATAAAGCGTAGAAACTATTTACTTGTAAAAGAAATGCTGAAAACAGGGATGCAGGGGGGAAGCTGTTTATTATTGCTTTTTTCAATCTCCAGAGTTTCCATCTATACTTATTTATTAAACTTTCTTTATTATGAGGGTTTATCGGCTCAGACAAAACTTCAGGCCATAAGTTATAAATCATTTTTTTAAGTAATTTATATTTTGGCGGCTTCCTGAATTTCTCATCTACGGATAACATATTTATTATTAAACTTCTGCAATTATAAGGAATAAAATTATCCTGCCAGCCAAGATCAAATTCCAGATTATTTGTTGCTATCCATATAGATCTTTGCTCCCCATAAAATAAGTCTAATATATTATAGTTATATATCTCACCGAGACCGGCCAGCCATTCTTTATAATAATTTACAACAAATTTATCATTTTCCATGTATATGAGCTTAGATAAAAATTCTGGTGTTATCTTTTTATCTCTTGATGTTAATTTCCTGTGATAATGACATTTTGCAATATCGGAATAAACGCCTGATGCTACCACCTTCTTTAAATTGGAATAATTACGGGAAGCGCTCGCCATAAGCGCCCATCTATCATGTGCAAATGGTACATTTTTATAAAATATTTCTTTAAAATCATTATCAACTTTCTCAGTTGAACACATGATAATATTATGATTCAAGTTCAATTTTGAAAGAAGCTTGGAAGGTATCCTTAAATCAGGATGATGATCCGTCATATCGTCTTTTATCTCTGTCAAATAAGAAATATTATTCTTTATCTTCTTACATGACGCAAGCAATAATCTGCTGTCCCAGCCGGAAGATAACGACAATACTAAATTAAATCGATTAGATGCACTCAGCATTAAACCTTCCAGGTAATGAGAGCATATTCCCACTGCCTGATCAAGTGTAATTTTTTCCAAAGCTTTATCAGGCCAATATCTATGACACTTCCCTTCATTCAGACCCAGGAAGTGGTTTGGCAAAAGGCGTTTTATTTCCTTATACGGCGAACTGCCGCCGGGCCAGTAATATTGCTTATTTTTTTTCT
>JACRLN010000010.1 GCA_016215115.1 Nitrospirota bacterium | reverse complement strand
GATTTGTCTTATTCCTTCAGTGAAGTTCATGGTCTACAAAGACAATAAGAAAATCTGGGAAGTCCATTTGTAAGTGAATCACAACATGTCTACAAATGCTTTCCCGGATGTCTATAAATGATTTTTACGTAACAGAAAAAAATAAAGGTATTCAAATTTTTAATTTACTTACAGACCGGAGGGAATGAATGAAATATGAATGTAAAATAACTGCAGGGGCAGGCTGCTAAATCTTTGTTATTTTTAACTTTTCTATTTTCTTGCCGTCCATTTCAAGGATAAGAAATCTCAGGCCGTGGTATCGCAGTTGCTCTCCGACCTTTGGAAGACGGCCGAATAATCCGAACAGGAAACCGCCGATAGTATGAAAATCCTTGCTGTCAAGGTCGGTGCTGACAAGTTCATTAATCTCATCCATTCCCGTTGTCCCTGACACAACAAAGGTCCTTTCGTCAACAACTTCAACCTCTTTTTCCGCCTCAATAGCCTCAAATTCATCCTGGAGCCCGCCGACGATTTCTTCCATGATGTCTTCGAGCGTTATGAGTCCCGCCGTGCCTCCGTGTTCATCCAGAACAATGGCGATCTGGAATTTGTTTTTCTGCATTTCATCAAGGAGCGCCGTTACCATTTTGCTTTCAGGAATATAATAAGCGTCTCTTATAAAGCTCCTGATCGGAGTATTAGGAGTAATTTCTTCTTTTGCCATTTTTCTTAAAATATCCTTGACATATAATACGCCGATAATGTTGTCAACATTTTCCATGATAACGGGATAACGTGAATAGCCCTCCTCTGTCACCAATGAGAGGACTTCTGCCAACACAGCGTCTTCCGTTATTGCCACTATCTCGGTTCTTGGCACCATTGCTTCAGTGACCTTCTTGTCTCCGAACGCAAAGACATTATGGAGCATCTCTTTTTCCTCTTTCTCGAGGGCGCCTTCT
Organism: Nitrospirota bacterium; assembly: GCA_016215115.1. Taxonomy (GTDB): domain Bacteria; phylum Nitrospirota; class Thermodesulfovibrionia; order UBA6902; family UBA6902; genus SURF-23. The sequence goes on along the minus strand of JACRLN010000010.1, from coordinate 14,966 downwards.
TCTTCACCTATGCTTATCATTGCCTTCATTTCTTCTTCAGTTAAAAACTGGGGGGCGGGTTTTATCTCTCCGCCCATTACGTGGATAATGGAGTTGGAAAGCTTGTTGAAGACCCAAGCAAAAGGTGAAATTATTTTTATGAATATTTCCATAGGTCTTGCCATAGCAAGGGAGATTTTCTCCGAATAAGTCACGGCAAAGGTTTTCGGCGTAAGTTCACCGAATAAAACAGTAAGAAAAGTCATTACAGCCGTTGCAATTATTACGCCGAGATCTTCCCTGTCTTTCCCTAAGATGTTTATAGCCAGAGCAGTACCGATAGAGGTTGCGAGAACTACAAATAAGTTGCCGGACAGGATTACCGCGCTGAAAAGCCGGTCATGCTGGTCGCGGATTTTCTGGGCGATTTTGGCGTGTTCGTTCCCTTTCTCAATAAGATGCCGCAGCCTCATTCTGTTGACGGAAATGAATGCTACTTCCGAACTCGAAAGCAGGGCGATGAATATTAAACAAATTATTATAATTATAAAACTTGACGAGTGAGGTTCCATTTGTTATTTTGTGATTTTTGAAATAATTGCGTCAGCGACGCCTGACGTAGTTGCGGCAGTCGGGTCGTCAGGAGACGGCTTCATGTCATAAGTGACGTATTTCCCCTCTTTAATTATAGAAGCTATCGCGTTATCCAATTTCTCTGCTGCCGTGGTTTCGCCAAGATGTCTTAACATCATAACTCCGCTGAGCATCATGGCAAAAGGGTTTACCTTGTTGAGTCCCTTGTATTTCGGGGCGCTGCCGTGAGTCGCCTCAAAAACAGCATATTCGCTGCCGAGATTTGCACCCGGCGCGAGCCCGAGTCCACCGATTAATCCTGCCGCGAGGTCCGAGACAATGTCGCCGTAAAGGTTTGGCAGAACGATTACGTCATAAAGTTCCGGCTTTTGAACAAGTTGCATACACATATTATCGATGATTTTGTCTTCAAATTCAATATCCGGATAGTTTTTGGCAACCTCTCTTGAAACCTCAAGGAATAGTCCGTCCGAGTATTTCATGATGTTCGCCTTGTGCACAGAGGTTACCTTTCGTCTCTTGTTCTTCCTTGCATATTCAAAGGCGAAACGTACAATACGCTCTGTACCGTAAACGGAAATCGGCTTTATGCTTATGCCTGAATCAGGACGAATTGTCTTGCCGGAAATACTTTTTACGAGATCAATAATAGCCTTTGCACCTTCAGAATCTTTTTGATATTCAATACCTGCATAAAGGTCTTCAGTGTTTTCTCTTACAATAACAAGGTCAATGTTTGCGTATTTGGTCCTTGCACCGGCATATGACTTACAAGGTCTTAAACAACTATAAAGATCAAGGGCCTGCCTCAGGGTAACATTTACGCTCCTGAAGCCTGTACCGACAGGCGTGGTAATGGGACCCTTGATCGCGACTTTATTTCTTTTTATAGATTCAAGCACCCTTTCAGGCAGCGGATTTCCTTCCTGATGATACACGTCTTCGCCTGCGTTCTGGAGGTCCCATTCAAATGAAACACCTGTCGCTTCAAGAACTCTTCTGACCGCTTCTGTTATTTCCGGCCCTGTGCCATCGCCGGGGATAAGAGTGACTTTGTACATTAGAAAAACCACAGAGAACACAGAGATAATTTTATAAAATTATTGATTTTCAAATAGTTCTCCGTGTTCTCACAATTTAAATCCTTTATGTAATACAAGTGCTTTTTGTAATAAAAGAGTACCCAGATAAAAATAATAAAATTAATCTTTTTTCTCTTTTTATTTAAAATGTATCTCTCCGTGTCCTCTGTGGTTAATTGCATTTTAAAACTGCGGTATAGCAGTCAGTATCTTACAGGCAATCTCAGGATGTTCTGCAATAAATCTCAGTTCATCGTCAGTAAGAGGTCTCTGGGTATGCAAATTTGCGTACTGGACCAGCTCAAGAATCCTTCTTGCTTCTTTATCGTCATGAAAATGGATGCCGAGCTTGTCATAAACATGCCCGAAGCCTTTAATTCCGCCATATTCACCCGTTGTTATAATCCTGCCGGTGTCAAGCAGTTCGAGTTCTCCTCTTCCAACATCCTCAGGGTCATAAAGTTCGTAGTTGCGTCTGTTTTTCAAAGCGCCGTCTGCATGAATTCCTGATTCATGGGCGAAGGCATTGGCTCCAACTCCAGCCTGATTTATTGGAATAGGGATATTAAATGCATATGATGCATAACGGGCGATTTTCCATGATTTCCTTAAATCCACATTTTCGTCAAGATGAACCTTTTCTGCAAAACCATGTGAATATTTAAGCGCAAGAATTGTGGAAACGAGATCGCAGTTCCCCGCCCTTTCACCAAAACCATTTACTGTGGTATTGATATAAGCGTCAACTCCGTTTTCGATAGCCCCTTGTGCGCCGGCAACGGATACAGCCTCTGCCATGCCGAGATCGTTGTGGCAGTGCATTTCAATTGGGAATTTTGTTGCTTCTGCTATCTTTTTTATCCGTTGATAGATTGTTATCGGGTCGTCCGCACCGAGTGTGTCGCAATATCGGAACCGGTCAGCTCCGTTTTCTTTGGCTGCAAGGGAGAACTCTATGAGCTTTTCAACATCTGTCCGGGATGCATCTTCTGCATTTACACCCACTGTTTCAGCGCCAAGTGATTTTGCCAATTTCAAGGCCTCCACCATTGAATTTACTATATCTTTCCATGTCTTCCTGCCCTGAAATTTTCCCTGAATCATTATGTCAGAGGTGGAAATTGAGACGTTGAGGTGTCTGATGGCCGGACAATTCCTGAAGGTCAACTCAATGTCTTCCTTAATTGCCCTGCACCAACCCTCAAGATGCATCCTCTTGATAACACCCTTTTTTACAAGCTCAAGATTGGCGTTTATATAATTTAATTCATGCCTTAACGTGGGGAACCCTATCTCGCTCTGGAAAATGCCCATTTCATCAAGGTAAATATTAAGCATTGTCTTGGCAAGCTTGCTTAATAATATACGGGAGGTCTGCACCCCGTCCCTGTTAGTTACGTCTATGAGAAAGATGTTTTTCACAGGCAAATATTTAAGCATATCCTGTAACGGATTTACAACTGAGAGAGAAAAGAATGAACCGGATAAAACTTGCTCTGACAAGCGCATTACGGATTACGCATAACCTTAAAAAAAGCTTTTCAGCCACGAATTTTCACGAATTATCTCGAATAACAGGGAACTTGTGACTGTTCAATTTGTCACCATTTTGGTTAAAGACAAAATCTGTCTTCAAGCTTTATTTCATTCGTGTTTATTCGTGTTCATTCGTGGCAACTGCCGTATTTAGGATAACGGGTCACGGACTTTATCCCCATCTCTTAAACAGATTATGCTTTACGCCGGCGCTGTCGAGTATTTTCCCCACGACAAAATCCACGATATCTTTAATATCCTTAGGGTTTTGATAAAAGGCTGGTACAGGCGGGGCAATTGTCACTCCCAGCCTGGCAAGCTTGAGCATATTCTCAAGATGTATTGCGCTTAATGGCATCTCACGGGGAGCAAGAATAAGCTTTCTTCCCTCTTTTATAACCACATCTGCAGCCCGCTCAATAAGATTATTTGCATAACCATTGGCAATCCCCGAAAGGGTCTTCATGGAACAGGGAACAATAAACATGCCTTCCGTAATAAAAGAACCACTTGAGATTGGAGCTGCGAGATTAAATTCGCTGTGATACGTTACGTTTTTGGATGCAAAATGTTTTCGTATATTTTTTTCTGTGTCAGAGGCTTTCTTGCCGGTCCAGCTAATTCCGGTCTCTTTTTTGATAATGGAAAAGGCCGTATGTGACACACAGAGATGGACAAAGCCCCCGGATTTAAGAAGCGTTTCTATGAGTCTGATGCCGTAGATTGAACCACTTGCACCTGAGATTGCTACAACAAAGGATTTCACTGTTACATTTTAACATAAGTTGTAAGATTCAATTGGAAAAAGCTGTCATTCCGGCAGTCCTTAAGCCGGAATCCAGTTCCCAGTAAAAGACTCTGGATTCCCGCCTTCGCGGGAATGACAACTCATCTGCTTATTGCTAACTGCTTATAGCTGCTTTTCTGTACATTCAAGAATAACCAAATTCCTCTCATCATTTTTAACTGGAAGCCGCAATTTAAGGATTTCCATGACTGCATTTGCAACATCTGATTCTTTTAATTCCTCTGATACCTTCGGCCCTTTATTTAATACAAGCCTGCCGCCTTTTCTCACAAATGGGCAGGCTGTTTTGAGAAATTCCTTAACGCTGAATGTGGCCCTTGAGACAATAACATCATATGCCCTTTCATGTTCTTTGCCGAGACGTTCAAACCTTTGTTCCAGAACATTTATATTAGCTAATCTAAGCGTTCTGATTATATGCCTGAGAAAGGAAGATTTTTTCCTTGACGACTCAATGAGTGTAATGTTTATCTCCGGTCGAATAATTTTAATCGGTATCCCGGGAAAGCCTGCGCCTGTCCCGGCATCGGCTAATTGCAACGCTCCTTCCGGCAAGGCCTTTATATATAGGAGGGAATCAAGGAAATGCTTGATGATTATGTCCTCATCAGTTCTTAATGCAGTAAGATTGTAAGCCCTGTTCCACTTATTGAGTTCAGCAAGAAAGGTCATAAAAGATCTGATTTGTTCATCAGAGCAAGAGAGGTCAAGTTCTTTCAGGCCTTGTATAAGAAGTTTTTCAGTGTTCATATTAGCGGTAGGGGCGATTCGTGAATCGCCCCTACAATTTTATCAAAAGCCACTGGTTTTCTTTAAGATGCACAAGACTGTATTTTCCTTTCAGACGTTTGCCGTTTAATTCAAAGAGTATGCGTTTAGGAGATTCTGATTCCAATGTATATGTGCCGTTATCCCAGATTCTTACTGTACCTGCGCCATATTGACCTTCTGAAATTGTACCCTCAAAATTTATATAACTTAGATCATGGTCCTCTACCTGTATTGCAAGGCGTTTCACTGCTTTTTCTTCCGGGATTCCCTTTGGAACTGCCCAGCTTCTGAGAACGCCGTCCTTTTCAAGCCTGAAGTCCCAGTGCAGATGACTGGCATGATGTTCCTGTACGACAAAGCGGTTCATAATTGTTCCGAAGATCTCCCCTTTTTGTCATTCCGGACTGATCCGGAATCCAGTAGGGGCAATTCATGAATTGCCCCTACTACATTGTTTCTGGATTCCCGCTTTCGCGGGAATGACGCGATGGACATTCTCCGTGCCTCTGTGTGCTCTGTGGTTAATTTTTACTTCGGTTTCGTTCCCACATGCACGGCAGTAACGCCGAAAGTTAATTTGTAATATTTGACATCCTGCAAACCTGTTTCTTCCATAGATCTCTTGAATTCATCGGGAGACGGAAACTCGAGCATCGAGGAAGGAAGATATTTATAAGCTCCTTTTCTGCCGGAAACCATTTCACCGATAAAAGTCAGTACCTTTGTAATATAAAAACGATAAGGCAGTTTAAAAAAACGGTTTTGAATACTGGTGAATTCAAGGATAACTACCTTGCCACCGCTTTTAACAACCCTGCCCATTTCTGCAATTCCCTTTTTATAGTCCTGAACATTTCGTATCCCGAATGCAATGATCGAAGCATCAAAGGTATTATCTTCAAATGGCAGGGAAGTGACATCTGCCAGGCGGACATCTATCCTGCCCTGATGACCTGCTTTCCTGACTTTCTCTCTCCCGAGTTCAAGCATACCTTCACTGAAATCCACACCGGAAACTTTTGCATCAGGGTATTTCTTCGCTATTTCCAGCGCAACCTCGCATGTGCCGGTAGCCACATCAAGGAACTTTGCGTTTTCAACTTTCGGCAGTTGGTTAACTGCGAACCTTCTCCAGTAACCATCAATGCCCAGACTTAACACCCTGTTAAGAAGGTCATAGCGCGGAGCTATCGTTGAAAACATGGTACTTATCTTTGCAGGGTCTTTTGCAGATTTGTCCATTTGCATACGAAATTATAAACCACAGGAAGCACATAAATAAAATGAACATGAAAGTTCACTTTAAATTTGGCTCATGTCTGAGGTGTTATTCGTCATGCCCGAAGTTTTTTATCGGGCATCCAGTCCTTTTAAATACTGGATTCCCGCTTAAAGACTGCCAACAGTAGGTGCTTTAGGCACGGGAATGACAGATTAAAAGGGGTCTGCTTGTGCAATCTTAAAGTTAATTGTATTCATATGATCAATGCACTGAACACGAGATGCACGGGTCATATGCCCTGACGAGCATTGAGGCGAGGAGTTCGATTTCTTTGTCATCTTTTCCTCTATCAGCAAATTCTTCTGCCAGAGCCTCAAGGTCGTGCTGGATATTGGCATGGTTCTGTCCGGTGGGAATGACACAGTCGCATTTTACAATCTTGCCTTTATCGTCAAATTCATAGCTGTGATATAAAATCCCGCGCGGCACTTCCACGGCCCCGACACCGACGCCGCTTCCTGGTTTGACTTCCTGACGGGGTTCAGTGAATTTTGAACTGAGCAATTCATCAATCAGCGTGATTGAATCCATGACAACATGAACGCTTTCGACAAGCTGCGCTATGTTGTTCATGAATGGATTATGGTTTACAGGTATAAGACCAAACCTTCCGGCGATATCTTTTACAACTGGGTGGAGAAACTCAAAATTATTGTTCAGACGCGCAAGCGCGCCTACTGCAAATGATTCCCGTGAGAGACGGCACCACTTGGCTGTTGACTGCTTCACGATGTATTCATTAGTTAATTTTTTATAGTCCTGCTCCCTCATCTGTATGCCGTCGCTTGAGACTACGTCTCCTCCGATAAACGGATAACCGGCTGTGCCTTTCAAAGAGACAAATTCGGTCTCTCTGGTAAAATCAGGGAGTTTGAATCCGGTGAACAGGTCAGCCACTACCATGAGGTCCTTCACTATGTTTTTCAGGCGTTCGCCGAATGCAGCGAGTTCTTCCTTCGCAGGCAGTTTGGTAAATCCCCCTACTACGGTCCTTGTCGGATGCAGTCTGCGCCCTCCGATGCAGTCGCACAAGTCATTTGCAAGTCCTTTAATCTTTGCGGCGTGGACCACAACGTCTTTATGGGAGTCTATTAACGGAAATACGCTGCCGGCATTCATTAAATCAGGTAATACAAGAAAACATAAATGCAGTGAATGACTTTGCAGCGTCTCCATGTGTTTCAGCAGGATACGAAGTTTCCGCGTCTGCTCATCGGGTACGATTTTAAACGCATTCTCCACTGCCCGAATACTCGCAAGAGTGTGTCCGATTGAACAAATCCCGCAGATCCTGCCGGTTATCCACGGCGCATTGTCCCAGTTCCTTCCAACAAGCATGGCTTCAAAAAAGCGCGGGGTCTCGATTACCTCCCATTGCGCCTCCAGTAATTTTCCGTTCCTGATTTTTATGTTTATATTGCCGTGACCCTCAACCCTCGTGAGGTGTTTGACGTTTACATTTATTGTCTTTTTCATTTATTTCTTTCGTTCCCTTTTGTAGGGGTAGGGCTTGTCCCTACCCGAATACCAGGGCAACCACAAGGGTTGCCCCTACGGTAATCAATGTTTACCTTTCTTTTTCAACTCCGGAAATTGAGCAAATCCTCCGAAACAGTCCAGCCGCTCCAGAATGGTTTTCTCAGAAAAACCCTTCTCCTTCATTATCTTTTTCATATACCCGACATTTGCGTCCTCTGCAGGGCCGCGGCATCCCCAGCATCCGGCGTTGTTATTCGGACACCACGAATCGCAACCTGCCCTGGTTATCGGCCCGAGGCACGGCTCGCCGAGATCAAACAGGCATATGTTCTCATTTGCCTTGCATTCCATGCATACGGGATACTTGGGAATATCTATTGATTTCCCCAGTACAACGTGCAGTACTATTTTCTCAACTTCCTCTTTTTTAATCGGACAGCCGTAAATCCTGAGGTCCACGTTTACTACCTCTTCCAAAGCCCTCACCGGAGCAGTGTCTATCGGATGTTTGCCATATACCTGCTTTTTTACCCATTCAATATTATTAAACCTGTTTTTCAGTTGATTGACCCCGCCGAAACAGGCGCATGAACCAAGAGCCACGAGTATCTTTGCATTTTTTCTGATCTTCTTCAGACGTTCTGCCTCATCATTTCTTGTGATGCTACCCTCGACAAAGGCAATCTCATAATCGTCAGACTTTTCAGTCATTGCCTCACGGAAGTTCACCACCTCAACAAGCGAAAGAAAATCAAGCAGGGTATTTTCATTGTTTATAATCTGCAACTGACATCCCTCGCAGGAAGAAAACTCGAAGAATGCAACTTTCGGGCGGTAAAGCGGAATGCCAAGATATGTCTTTGATTCAGATTCTTTGGCTTTCATCTAAATCGCCTCCTTCAGATTCATTACCGTCCAGTAATCGAAAACCGGTCCCTTTAAACAGGTGTATGTTGACCCAACGTTGCAGCGGCAGCATTTTCCCATCCCGCAGTGCATCCGCCTTTCAAGAGAGACAAACATCTTCTGCATTGGAATATTAAACTTGTTCAGCATGTTGCAGACAAACTTGAACATGACAGGCGGCCCGCAGACTATTGCATATGTATTGTGATAAAACTCGTTGTCCCGTCCCTCCAGTATTTTCATTAAAGTATCCGTTAACATTCCTACCGAGCCTATCCATGACGGATCTGCTTTCTCAACAATAATGTTTAAATTAATGTCATCCTTGATCCACACATCGTACTGATAAGTAAACAGAAGATGCTGAGGAGATTTTGTGCCGTAGACAATGTTGACTTCCCTGAAGTGGCTGCGGTTTTCCTGAACGTATGCAATGGGCGAACGCAGCGGCACAAGGCCCAGTCCGCCTGCAATCAGAAGTATATTCTGTCCGTGCATTTCCTCCATCGGAAATCCTGTTCCAAAGGGCCCGCGGATTCCGACGATGGCGCCCCTGCCGACTTTTGAAAGAAAATTTGTAAGATTGCCTGCCTTGCGTATGCACAGCTCCACCTCTCCGTGAATGCTCGGAGAAGATGATATGGAAAACGGCGCCTCGCCGATTCCCGGTATTTCCAGCATCAGAAATTGTCCGGGGATGAACGCAAACCGTCTTCGCTCCTCAGGATTGACTATCTGTATGCGATATAGTGTTTCCATATCGGTAAGCTGATACATGCTTGTAATCTCAGCGCGATAGGTATATTCAAAACTTGAGAGGTCGTTCTTCCGTTTCTGCATTTTTGGCTGCTGTGAAATAATGTCTACAAATTTCAGTTCAGGCTTCATCTCTTCTTCCCTCCGCGAACGCTTGCTATCACTTCCGGGACCTTTATCCCTGCAAGACATGATTCTCCGCAGCGGCCGCATCCCACGCACAGGGATTCCTCAAACGCCTCGACAAAGCCCCTGTGCTTGTGATAGTAACGGTACTTGAGACGTGAATGTCTTTCAGGCCTGAAGTTATGCCCGCCTGCAACCTCTGCAAAATCTATCAAATTGCACGAATGCAGCATCTTGGTTTTTCTTGCGCTTTTGAGATTAATATCCACAGTCTCTTCAACACCGTAACAGTAACAGGTCGGACACACATTTGCACAGGTCCCGCACGCAAGGCATTTATCGCCCCACTGCTTCCACACATCCGACTGAAATTCCATATCGAGTATCTTCGCAAGGTCGGTGGTGTCTACCTTTGCAGTGAATTTTTTATTCCTCTCTGCAGCCGACTTCATGTAGAGGATATGGTCTTTTTCTTTGGGCTCCTCTGTTTTGATGTTTTTCAGAAAATTGTATGCGGTGTCTGTCAGTATTTCTACAAAATATCTGGTTCCAAGGTTGGTAATAAACATGTCAAAGCCATGAAGCGCTGTATCAGATCCCATCGAACGGCAGAAGCAGAACGGCTGCGGCACGCAGTCAATGCCTATTATGAACATATTCTTTCTTTTGGCAACGTAGTATGGCATCGGGAATACGCTGTGCAGGAGAACCTTGTCGAGCTTGTTTAATGCATTAATGTCGCATGGATGGAGACCAAAGAATATCAGGGGCCGATCGGCATTGTAATCAATGGTCTTCTGCCAGTTATTATCCTTGATTCTGAAGGTGGACAGGTCTTCGTGAAAGGGCAGGAAATAACGCTTCGCAGGAAGTTTTGTTGTCGTATAGTCCAGCTTAATACTGTTGAAATCAGAAACTTCCGTAAAGGCGTAAATAGGGTTGCACTGTTTGTCTTTTCCGATTTCAACAGGGCCAACAACCTTGTTATGAGCTGCAAGGATTTCAAACAGATTTTTTAATTCTTTTTTCTCAAATATTCTAAATATCATTTAATACCAAAAATCAATTCTGATTCATTTTGAATCATTGAGCAAGTATGCTGTATTACATTTAAGGATGTAAGGAAATGCTTATTCTGCCTTCCGAATCCAGCGTACCTTCAATATCGTATCGGATTTTCAGAAACTTTTCTATAGTCCACAGATTTGTAAGGAGATGCTGTGTTATGCGGGATGTTGTAAAAGTCGAGCCTTTTTGAGCGAGGCTGAGGTAAATCACCATCTGGTCCGCGAGGTGAGGGTCGAGACATGCTGAGGTATTGTGGGAATGCTTAAACAATGAAGCCGCTTCTTTACCGACGTCCTCTGCACGTTTGCCTCTTTCCCCCAATGATGAGAATCCTGTCAGGATGTTTTCATATTCACCTTTCAGAAAGACAAAGGTTCCCTGTCCGAAGGAAGGGACTTCAAGAATATTAATTTTTGCAGTAAGGGGAGAGAGATTTTGTATTAAGGAATCTTTCTGTCTTTCGGCAATATGCATCGGAAGATTTGAAACAGCGGAATGTCCGGTAATGGAAAATAATTTCCCTTTTGAAACAGCATGCACTCCTGTAATCTTTTCAGCAGGGAAGATCTTAAAACTAACCTCGCCGCCGCCTTTCGGATAAAAACCGTATTTGCTGATAGAGGATTCTGCTTTTATACCAATTCTGTTCAACATGGGAATGAAGACCTCGGATATATAGTCATAAGGCGGGCTGAACGGCACATGCGTGCCCCCTTTAATTCTGATATGCGAGGGCTTGTCAGTAAAAAGAAGCGGCGGCAGAAGAGTCTGAATAACGAGAGAACTTGAACCTGCGGTTTTGATATCAAAAAAGTAGTTGCCGGATTTTATCTTTCGGGGAACAAATGTGAGTTCTGTTGAACCTGACTCATTCCCCAAGACCTGAGCGTTACAGATTTCAGATATAGCATTGACACAGGTAAGATGCTGCTGCATGAGACCCGGCTTTTTCCTGCTCTTTCTTATATTAAAGAGGTTTAGTCCGCAACCTGTAATACAACTGAGGCTCAGGGCGGTCCTTAAAATCTGTCCTCCGCCTTCACCAAAACTGCCGTCGATTTCGATGGTTTTCATTTGATAAACTCTCTTGCCCCCTCTAAATCCCCACTTAACAAGGGGGGACTTGAGGGGTGTTTATTTCTGCTATAATAAAACATCTTGCAGATAATATTTGGCTATAGATTATTTTTCATTATTTTTTTTATTTTTCAGGTGCCTCTCCATTTATATGCCTTCAATGTGGAACTGAAGCCGGTAGAAGTTGTTCCGGGAGATGTATTTCTTCTTAAAGTAATTACTGACAAAAATCCTGCGAGCAGTGATTTCCCAACGGCTGAATTTGCCGGTAAAAAAATAGATTTTTATCAGGACACCGATAATCATTTTATTGCGTTAGTCCCTGTTGATATTGATACATCGCCTAAAAAACATATTATCACCGTTACATCCGGAGAGAAAGAGAAAATTATTCGTATCAGGGTAAAACCATACAAGTTTTTGACTAAAAAAATTACCCTGCCCGAAGAAAAGGTTATATTAGGCCCTGAGGATCTGAAACGCGCTGAAAGAGAAGCCGGGCTGCTTAAAAGCTTTTTTTCTCAAAACACTGCACGGGCATGGGATGGACGTTTCATAACACCAACTGATACGCCGGTTTCTGAAGTGTTTGGAGTAAAACGTATAATGAATGGGGAAAAAACCAGCGTTCACGGGGGGATGGATTACAAAGGGGAAACAGGAACTCCAATAAAGGCCGTCAATTCAGGCAGGGTTGTTTTAAAAGACGAACTCTTTTTTGGAGGGAATACGCTAATAATAGATCATGGCATGGGGCTTTTCTCTGTTTATATGCATCTTTCAGAGTTTCGTGTTTCAAAGGATGAAAAAATATTAAAGGGTCAGATAATAGGGCTTGCCGGCATGACCGGCAGGGCCACAGGGCCTCATCTTCATCTGGGAGTAAAACTGCAGGGGATAAACGTTAACCCCCTTTCTCTTTTCAAGTTGGATTTGTAGGAGGAATTTGCTTCTCCCTTAACTAAGGTTTCACTCCCACTCTATGGTGCTTGGCGGCTTTGAACTGATATCAAACACAACCCTGTTGATGCCTTTCACTTCATTAATTATTCTGTTAGACATTGTGCCTAAAACTTCGTAGGGGAGCCTGGCCCAGTCAGCGGTCATTCCGTCTACGCTCTTTACCGCCCTGATTGCAACGACGTTTTCATAGGTCCTCTCGTCACCCATAACCCCGACAGTTTTTATGGGAAGCAATACTGCAAATGCCTGCCAAATCTCTTTATAAAGACGTGCCTTCTTTATCTCATCAAGGACAATCGCATCTGCTTTCCGCAATATATCAGCCCTCTGCAGGGTAACTTCATCAATTATCCTTATTGCAAGACCTGGCCCAGGGAATGGATGTCGGCCAATAATCTCTTCCGGCATCCCCATCTCTCTACCTAACACCCTGACTTCATCTTTGAAAAGTTCTCTGAGCGGTTCAATCAGAATGAGCTTCATATCTTTCAAAAGCCCGCCGACATTATGATGGCTTTTTATTGTGGCTGAAGGTCCCTTGAACGATGTGCTCTCAATTACGTCGGGATAGAGCGTCCCCTGCGCAAGATACTTGGCGCCTTTAATTTTTTTTGCCTCTTCTTCAAAGACCCTGATGAATTCATTGCCGATGATCTTCCTTTTCTTTTCCGGATCGGTGATGCCCTTTAATTTATTAAGGAATCTTTTTGAGGCATCGACGCAAATGATGTTCATGCGAAAATGCTTTTTCAGAGTGCTTTCGACTTTCTCCGCTTCTCCTATTCTCAGGACGCCGTTATCCACAAAAATGCAGGTAAGCTGTTTCCCAATCGCCCTGTTAATCAATACTGCCGTCACAGCGGAATCAACACCGCCGCTGATTGCGCATACGACTTTATCCCTGCCGACCTTTTTCTTAATCTCTCTTGTCGTTGTCTCTATGAAAGACTGCATGGTCCACTTTGGTTTGCACTTGCATACGTTGAAAACAAAGTTCTTCAAAATCTTTGTGCCGTTTTCTGTATGCGCTACTTCGGGGTGAAACTGAAGTGCATAGAACTTTCTCCCCTTGTCCGCCATTGCAGCAACAGGCGAGTTGCTCGTGTGGGCAATCGGGACGAAACCTTTCGGATACTTTTCTATCTTGTCGCCGTGAGACATCCAGACGACAGTTTTGAGTTTTGAGTTTTGAGTTTTGAGTGTAGCTGACCGCTGACCGCTGACCGCTGACCGCTTTCTTATTCCCTTCAATAAATCCGAATCATCATCGATCATCAACTCGGCGCGACCGTATTCCCTCTTTGCCGCTTTTGAAACTTTTCCTCCAAGACAATACGCCATCAATTGCATGCCGTAGCATATTCCTAAAACCGGAATTCCAAGTTCAAATATTTCTTTATCCGGCAAAGGCGCATTTTTATCGTAAACGCTTGAAGGCCCGCCCGAAAGAATTATCCCCTTTGGAGCAAATTCTTTTATCCTGTCGAGAGTAACGTTATACGGCAATATCTCAGAATAAACCTTCTGCTCCCTCACCCTTCTTGCAATAAGCTGGGTGTATTGGGAGCCGAAGTCCAGTACGAGTATTTTTTCAGTAAAATCCATTGTTGTTTGTTATTTTGATTTTTTTAATTTATCAGGCTTATTAGTATACTAAGTTTTCAAGAACATTTCACCACGAAGGCAGGAGGGCGTTGATGGCTTCATAGATATAGCCAAATTCTTCTCTGTGTAATTCCCTCGCAAGTAGAAAAATATATTAATATGTAATAATACCTCCTTAAAATTGTAAAGCATAGAATTCTGCGGAGACTCCACTATCTCCGTTATGTCCTTAGTCTCTTTTTCTATAACTAAAGAGACCACTTCCAGGTTGTCTCTCACAACATCAGCATCTTTGCCTTTAAAAAATAAATAAGCCCCCCGTGTATCTCTTACTATATCTTTTTTATCTAAATCAAACCTTTTTGTTCCCTTCTCGTCTTTTATGGTTAGATATGCTTGATATCAATATACAGGTATTTTATCAATAAGGGCATAATCATTTATATAAACAGAAAGAGAAGATCTTTTGCCTAAGGTAGCCAGATATAACAAATCAAGCTGAACAGATACTCGGTTAGATTCTGAAGTGTCAAATAAAAACAATATGAAAGGACGATTACGATTTTATTACTGAAAAGAGATTGTTGACAAACTTCTGATGTGCCTCCGGGTCGGCTACACGCAATGTGCATCCCTGCTTTTTTTCTCTCTCCGTGCGCTCTTTCTTATCCCCATTATTACCGCACTGCTTTTTTACAATTACCCCTATTTTAATACCTTTCATATTGTCCTCCGTTTGATTAACAACATTATACAACATAATTTACAAACTATGTTACATCCTTATCTGGTTTCGGAGTCTTGTCAATAGGTGTGTAAATAGCCATCAGGCGGCCATCCTTTCCAGCACCTTTGATTCTTGTTTTATCACCCCATCGACAAACGTTTTTCCGTTATAAACATCAGGCAGCAACCAGTGACCCTTTAGGGAGCG